>JAFEFO010000037.1 GCA_018240565.1 Pseudomonadota bacterium
TGACCACAGGGCTTTTTGCTTTTTCGCCAACCTGGAGGGCATGCCATAAGGCCCCTACGCCCCAAAGCAGGGTGGGCAACAGCGAATCTATCCTAAGACAAAGGCAAAGGCAATGCAATCCCGACTGAAAAGTGCGATATTTTTCACGGTTCGGCCTTCCCGCCCAGCTTGGAATCGCTCATCTGGGGCAGGTAGTACCAGGCGCCATCGGATTTTATCCAGGTTTCGACCAGCGGCGCCATGGACTTGGTATTCCCGGACAGGCCGCCCAGATTGATCGAATAGTCCACGGTCAGGCGCACCGTGCAGGTGTCGGCGCTGCATTCCTGGGAAACGTACCGGACCTTGCTCCAGTGGGTGCCACGGCCATTCATGTTGTGGCCGTATTGTTCGCGCGTGATGGTCTTGCGATAGCCCGGCGCGAGGTAATCCCAGGCTTTTTCGGCTTGGTGCGCGATCAGGTAATCCCAGCGCTGCACGGCCTTTTGCTTGATCACGGATGCATCTTCGTCCTTCTTGGCCATGCCGGCGCAGCCGGCCAGCATCAGCACGGCCGCCAGCAGCGCGAAGCGTGCCAACAAATATACTTTTTTACTTTTCACCTTGCGGGTTCTCCTTGGATGGCGAGGGTGCGGGTGACGGCGGAACCGCTTGGGGTTGCGCCGGCAGCAGCGGCTGCGTTTGCACGGGAACGGGTGGCGGCGCTGGCGCTGGTGCGGCCTGCCCCGCCGCCTGCGCCGCACGCAGCGGCGCGAGCGACTCGAATTTGCTTTCGTATTCGGACGTCATCTGTTGCGCTTCGTCGGTACTGGTGATGACACGCGGGGTGATCAGCACGATCAGTTCCGTGCGTTGCCGGGTTCGCGTCGTGCTGCCAAACAAGTGGCCAATCACGGGGATGTCGCTCAGCCCCGGCACGCCATTGCGCGAATCGCCGTCTTGGTCCTGGATCATGCCGCCCAGCAACACGGTCTGGCCGCTCTGCACGGCGACCTGCGTATCCAGGTTGCGCTGGTTGATCGCCGGATTCGGATTGTTGGCCGTGACCGTGCTGTAGTCCGGCGAGGTGTCCTGCTGGCTCACGTCCATGTAGACAAGGCCGCCCGGATTCACGCGCGGCGTGATCATCAAGGTGACGCCAGTGCTGATGTAGTTGGCCTGGCCCACGCCGGTCGAAGTGATGCCGGTGCCCGTGTTGGTGGAGTTGTAACCGCCAAGCCCGATCAGGGACGCCGAAATCACCGACACCTGCGTGCCCACGGTCAGTTGCGCTTGCTGGTTGTTCATTACCACCAGCGAAGGCGAGGACAGAATCTTGGAATTGCCGCTCTTTTCCAGCGCACTCAGCGCGACCTGGAAATTCTTGTTCAGGAACGAATAGAAAACGCCAGGCGATCCGCCGTTCAACGACGTCGGCGCCCCACCGCCCAACGATGCGCGGTGGCGATCGGCCGGATTGCCCTGGTAGCCGTCGCCATACTGGAAGCCCGTGCCGGAACCGGCATTGGAATTGTTGATCAATCCCGACAGCCACCACTGCACGCCATACTGCAGGTTGCCGGTCAGTGTGACTTCGAGGATCTTGGCCTCGATCTGCACTTGCAGTGGCGCGATGTCCAGGCGATGGATCGCGGCGCGGATCGAATCCCATTCGCCCGGCGTGGCCATCACCAGCAACTGGTTGTTTTCCTCGATCGGCGTGATGCGAATATCGGTCTGCTTGTTGCCTGAGGACGCGGGCGTGCCGGTGCCGGTCGTGGTCAGGTTCGACGCAGTGTTGCGTCCGCGCTGCTCGGTCATGTTCATCGCGGTGTTGTTCATGCCGCCGCGATTGACGCCGCCGGCGCCCTGGTTGAACTGGCCGATACTGACCGGCCGCATGCCCGGCGCGACATTGCCGGTGTTGCTCGAGCGCTGGCTGACCTGGCCGGTGAAGATCGCGTTCAGGTGATCGGAAAGATCCGCCGCCTTGACGTTCTTCACGTCGTAGACGTAGAGCTGCGTTCCGTTCTCGCCGACGCCCTGATCAAGCTTGTACAGCCAGCTTTCTGCCTTCTCCAGATAGTCCTTCTGTGGTGTGATGACGACCACGGAATTGGTGGTTTCCATCGGGATGAAGCGGAACATGCCGGCCAGCGGCGATTCGCCGGTCGCACCGAAGATCTTGTCGAGTTCCGGCATGATCTTGGATACATCCATGTTGCGCAGGCCGTAGACACCCACCGACATGCCCTTCAACCAGTCGACGTCGAAGATGTCGATCGTGCGCTGGTAGTTGGCCAGTTCCGCGGCGGTACCGGCCATCACCAGCAGGTTGCGCGCGTCGTCGGCCGAAACCACGGCGTCGGCCTTGGCATACGGCTTGAGCAGCTTCTGCATTTGCGTCGCCGCGATATAGCGCAGCGGATAGGCGCGCACCTCGTAGCCCTTGGCGATCACTGCCGGTGCGATGCGCGGCGTCAGGTTGCCCGGGATCGCGTCCTTGACGGGCACCACGGCGTAGCGGCCTTCCTTGAACACCAGCGCGTTGTTGGTCCAGCCCAGCAGCATCTGCAGGATCGGCATGGCCTGCTCGGGCGTGATCGGCTTGGACGTGGAAAACGTGACGTTGCCGGTGACGTTCGGCGCGATCGTGTAGTTCTCGTGCAGCAGCGCGCCGAGGATGGCCTGCACCACCGCCTGGATCGGCTGGTTCTCGAAGTTGAAGGTGATCTGGCCTTCCGGCGCGGTCTTGCCGTTGACCGGCTCGCGCGCGACCTGCTCGTTGATGAACTGGCCGGTGCCCGGTTCGATCTTGGCCTCGGCCGCCTGGTGCGACTTGTCGTCGGTGTCGATCTTGATTGGCGCCTCGTCGTTCACCGTATCCGCCGGAATGTGCGACGGCGACGCGGTGGCGGGTGCCATGTCGCGACTGAACTCGCGATCCGCGCCCATCGTGGCGCAACCGGCCAATGCGGCGGTCAGCAGCGAAACAAGGATGATCGAAGGTTTGATGTACACGTATAACGCTCCGTGGCGGATCTCTACTGCTGCTTGTTCTCGGTCTTTTCCCTGCGCAGGCGCTCGGCTTCCTCGCGCATCTGCGCTCGACGCTCCTCGATGCGACGCTGCAACGCCTGCGCCTGCTCGTTCTGCGCCGGCGGTGCATCCGGCTGCCCGGGAACGAACTTCCCGGAAACCGGCGGCCGCGGTGGCGGCATGGGTCCCGGGGGCGGATGCGCGGCCGGACTTTGACCGGCAACCGCCGTGGACAGTTCCACTTCGACCTCGTCGCCCGCGGCTTCGCGGAAAATCGCGCTGCGCGGGTTGATCTTGGTCAGCGTCCAGCCGCCCTGGTCGCCTTCCATCGGCATGCCTTCCTTGAGCGCGACATCCTTGTTCTTGAGCTTGTCGTGCACCATTGCCAGGCGCACCTGCGGCGTGAGGATGATACCGGTTAGGGCGATGTTCAGCGGTACCTTGGGCGGCGGCGGCACGTCCGGCTCGTCGGGTGCGTCCGGCGTCGGCTTGCGATCGTCGTTGAACAGCGGTCGCGCGGTGGTATCGGCGAACCGGGCTTCCGGTGGCAGCTTGAATGGCGTGCGGTCGATGTTGACGTTGGCCACGCCGGCGGAATCCACGTCCGGATGCAACCAGGAATAGCCGCGGCCGAACCCGGCCTGCATGGCGATGGCGAGCAACAGCAACACCGCGCACAGCCCCGCGAGGATCGCACTGGTCAACTTGGCGGCTTGCGTGCTCATGCGCCCTTCTTGCCCGCCTTGCGCAGGTAGCCGGACAGGTTGAAGCGGATGTCCAGCGCGGTTTGCGGGCGCACCTTGGCGCCGGGCGGCACATAACCGATCTGCTGGCGGTAGATCAGCAACTGGTCCACGAACAGATAGGGATTGCTGTTTTCCAGTTCATAGAGGATTTGCGCGAGCGGCTCGAGCGAGCAACGCATGCGCACCTGGATGGTGACGCGCTCGTAGAGTTCTTCTTCGCCGCCCTTGAAATTGGAGTTGCTCACGATCGCGCACTTGTTTTCGTCCTTCACGCGCGCGGAAATCGCCTGCTTCAGTCGCTGGGTGAGGTCGGAAAACGCGCTGTTCGCGTCGGCATCGGACAAAAACGCCTGGTTGCCCTGCTCGAACGCACGCACCTGTGCCATGCGTTTTTCGATCAGCGGGCGCTGCGCAACGATGCCCGCGAAACGCTGCTGCTGGTCACGCAGGTCCTGCACCTGGCTCGCGATGGCCAGATCCGGCGCGACGAACCACCAATGCACCAGCAGCAGGTAGCCAAGCAGGACAGCAATCAGCAGCAACACGATGGCCAGGAAACGGCCGTTGCGCGGGTCAGCGGCCAGGCGCATTTTTTCCTCCAGCCGGCTTGATCGCCGCCGCCTTGGCGGCCGCCGCTTGCGCGTCCGCGATCGCGCGGAAGTCCAGGGTGATGTTGAAGCGGTCCTTCTTGGTGCGCGGATCGGGCTGGATCGTGCCCTGCACGCTCGGGTTGGCCAACAGCGTGGATTGATTGAGCAGGCCGATCAACTTGGACGCATCGTCGCTCAAACCCTGTATTTCGATCTTGTCCTTGTCATCGACATTCAGGCGTTCCAGATAGGTGTCGTCGGGCAAACGCTTCGTCAGGTCTTCGAGCAGGTCGACCATCAGCGGCGTGTCGTGCTTCTTGCGGCTCAGGAAATTCGCCGAGTCGATGGTGTCCTGCAGGGTCTTGCGCAATTGCGAAACCTGCTTGGCGTCGTTCTGCGCCTTGGCGACGTCGGCCTGCATCGCCTCCAGTGCGGCCTGGCGATTGCCCAGCCACAACTGCATGCAGGTCACGAGCAGCACCACCGCCGCAGCTCCGAGCGCAAGGTTCAGGCGCAGGCGCAGGTTCTTGCGCGCGTAGCGCTTGTCGGCAGGCAGCAGGTTGAGCCCCAGGCGCGCGCCGCCGCGCACATCGGCCCAGCAGTCCACGCCGTCGAGCATCGGCGCCGCACCGGCGATGGCGGCCAGTTCCGCGTCCAGTTGCGCGCGCGGCACCACGGTCAGATCCACGTGCAGATTGCGCTCGGCCGCGCCGTGCGGCGCAACGCGGTAGTCGAAATAGACCTGGTCGGCCTTGAATGGCGTCTGCCGGTCCATCTCGAACGCCAGCACCTGGCGCAGGTTGTCCTCGGCCGCCGCCGGCAGGCTCAGCGCACGGCGCAAGGTGCGCGCGCCATCGATGCAATACACGCGTCGCAGGTCGGGCGCCTCGAGCGCACCGCGCAGGCGCGCGAAGGCGGCTTTTTGCGCCTCCGGCGGATCGTCCAGGTTCACCCGGCCGAGCTCGCCACAGCCCTGCGCGGATTGTCGCCACACGATCAGTTCGCGGCCGCTCGCATCGAGCAACAGGGCGTCGGCGCGCTCGGCGAGCAGGCCGCGCCAGCGCGCGGGCAGCAACAATGCGAGTTCATGCCCCCACCAGGCAAAGAAGCGCGGCAGCGGCGTTCTTGCATAACGCGTCCGCAATCGGGCGAGCTGGATGTCGAGCGCGTCGGTGAAGGTCATCGGGAGCTTTCTTTCTCGGCCCAGCGCAGGACGGTATACGGCTGTCCCGCAGCGCCCATTCCGCCCAGCCGGATGCTGGCGTCAAGCTCGGTGCTGGCGCCGTTGGCGAGCGTGGCACGGGATTGGATAGTGTACGTGTTCCCGCCCCCATTGGCCATGACGGGCGTGCCGTCGGGCAGGGTCAGGCCGGATGCCGGCTGGCCGGGCAGCGCCTGCTGCCGCGCGGCGATTAATTGCTGGGCGAGGTCCGGCGTCATTCCCGGCAAGGCCAGCAAAACATCCATCGGCGCGTAGGCCGCGTTGGGTTGCGTGCCGCCGCCGTAGATGGTGATGGCCGGTTCGATCTTCTCGTACAGGTCGTAGTTCATGCCCAGCACCTGCTGCACCTCGCCCACGGTCTGGAACGGCGCGTTGCGCGGACCATAGGCAAGGCCCGCCGCCTTGTATTCGTTGATCTCGGCGCCGTGCGCACGCGGGATGTCGTCCGGATCGCGCCAATCCTGGATCGCATCGGACAACGCCACCGCCTGGTCCATCGGCACGCCGACGGATTCGAACAGGCCCTGCAGCAAGGCATCGCCGGCGGTGTTGATGTCGATCAGGCCCGACTCGTCCGTCAACCGCACGTCGATCTTCGCGCCGTCGAAGTCGAAATCGTAGGGCCGGCCATCGCCGACCCAGCGCTGCGTCATGTCCGGATTGCGCAGCTCGTACACGGCGCGCGCGATGCCGGCCTGCGCGGCATAGCGCGCGGTGGTGCCATCGAACAGATGCCGCGATTCGAAGTTTTCGGTGCGTGCGATCAGGGCGAAACTGCCCAGCAGCACGCCCATCAGCGCAATCACCCAGATCACCAGGATCAGGGCCACGCCTTGCTGGCTGCGAGGCGAACCCATCACTGTTGCCCCGTCGCGGCTGGAATCAGCATCGGCATGCGCGGCCGCATCGCGCCGGCATTGAGCATCAGCGCGACATCCAGTGTCGGCCACGGCATCTGCACGCCGGGTTGCATGGTCAGCCGGATGCGGATCATCAGCGGCGTGATTCCGGGATCGGGCCAGTCGCTGCTCCAGTTGCCCAGATTGCCATCGGCGTCCAGCGCGCGATACTCGAAGCGACCGTCGGCGATGTGGTCGAACAGCACCACCGCCTCGTCGTCCGCGCGTTTGCCGGAATCCTGATTGGTCGCATAGCCATTGAGCATCACGTCGCTGAACCGCAATTGCAGACCGCTCCTGCCCGGGGCGAGTTCCAGCGTCTGCACGTAAGGACCGCCGCGCGAGAGATATCCCGGCATGGCCGCGACGAAGCGCATGCGCCGCGCATCGCCATCGAAGACGTGGATGGCGCCGGTGTTGTTGTCGCGCGCGAATTCCAGCGGCAGGATCTGGCTGAGCTGGCGGCGCAGGAATTCCTGCGCGGTACGCAGGCGATCGGTGCGGTCGATCGCCGCCTCGCCCGCGCGCATCGCGTGCGCCGACGCGCGGATGCCGCCATACGCGCCGGCGATGAGCAGGCCGAGCAGGATGATCGCGAGCAGCACCTCGAGCAGGGTGAAGCCGGCGTTGCGCGCAAGCGCGTGCTTCATGGCTGCGCCCTGCCCTGGCGCATGACCGGCCCCTGCGCCGCCTGGCCGATATCGGTGTTTTGCGCGCTCAGGGTGACAAAACGCGCATCGTGCTGCAGGTAGATCGTGCCCCAGGTCACGTCGAGCTGAAGCTTGAACAGATCGATGCTCGGCGCGATCGGCACGGCCTGCACGGGCGGCGCGTTGGTGTTGCCGGCCACGGGAACGCTCGACGCCACCGGCGCGATGTCCTGCGGCGGAATCTTCGCCACCTGCAGGCGCCAGCGGTATTTGTCGTCGAACGTGCCGGAATAGTCGCCCTCGCGCAACGGCTCGCCGACGCCCTGCACATCCAGCAGCGACTGCGCCCACAACGCGGCGCGCGTGTAGTCGGCCGACTGCGCGGTGGTATGCAAGCAGGTGGAAAGAATCTGCAGCAAGACGCCAAAACCGAGCGCGAAGATCACGAACGCGGCAACCAGTTCGATCAATGTGAAGCCGTGCTGGCGCGCAGGCATCGTGTTCACCGGGTTTGTTCCTCGCGCGTCACTTCACCGGTGAGCCAGCTCACGTTGATGCGCCATTCGCGTTCGCCCAGGCGTACGGAAATGTGGCCGCCGGTCGAGGCGCCATCCGGGAAGAAGCGGATGCGCCCCGATGTCGCGCTGGTCTGTTCGCTGTCGGCGGTGAGCAGCACCATCTGCATGCCCTGCGGCAACTTCACGATCGGCTTGCCCGGCGCCTGGTAGGTGTTGGACTGGATGTCCAGATCCAGCGCCGCCTGCTTGCCGGTCACGATCGCCTGCCCGCGCGTGTAGCGCAACGCGGCAACAAGATCGCGCGTGGCGGCCTGGATTTTCGCCGAAGACATGCTTTTGCTGAACGACAGCGACACCACGCTGAGCGCGATGCCGATCAGGACGACGACCGCGACCAGCTCGATGAGGGTGAAGCCCCCGCTCTTGTGAAGTGACGATGTCGCGCAGCGCGCGACGATCACTCCCCCTCTCCCGCCTGCGGGAGAGGGCAAGGGGTGAGGGGAGCATGCGTGCATCGAATTACTGCCAGTTGCCAAAATCCTTGTTCAAGCCGTCGCCGCCCGGCTGGCCATCCTTGCCATAGAAGATGATGTCGAAGTCGCCATGGTCGCCCGGCGCCTTGTAGAAATACGGATGCTGGAACGGATCCTTCAGGTCCGCTTCCTTCGCGTACGGTCCATTCCAGTTGGTCGCGTTGCCGGGGCGCGTGACCAGATCGTTCAGGCTCTGCGGCGGCGAGCCGTTGTCGAGCATGTAGGCTTGCACCTTCATCTCCAGCGAATGCACGCCGGCGACGCCGGCCTTGTACTCGCCGTTCTGGAAGTTCTGCATCACCTTGCCGCCGACGATGGTCATGACGATACCGATCAGCACCAGCACGGCGATCATCTCGATCAGGGTAAAACCCGATGCGGCGATGCGCCCGCCGCGTTGCTGCAATGTGTACTTTTTCATGTTCGTCTCACTGTAGGGAGCTGGTGATATTCAAAATCGGCAACAGGATCGCCATCATGATGACCGCGACCACGCCGGTCATGACCACGGTGACCGCCGGTACCAGCGCGGCGAGCAGGCGGTCCACGGTATTCTTGGCTTCGGTGTCGAAGGTGTCGGCGACTTTCAGCAGCATGTCGTCGAGCGCGCCGGATTCCTCACCCACCGCGATCATCTGCAGCGCCAGTTTCGGAAAGCGCTTGCTCTGCGACAGCGCAAACGCCAAGCCGCCGCCGGTCTTGACCTCTTCGGTCGCCGCATCCACCGCTTCGGCCAGCGCCGAATTGCCGAGCACGTTGCGGCCGATGCCGAGCGCGGTCAACAACGGAACGCCATTCTTGAGCAAAGTTCCCAGCGTGCGCGCCAGGCGCGCGGTTTCCAGGCGTGCGATCAACGGCCCGAACAGGCGGCGCTTGAGCACCCAGGCGTCGAAGCGCAGTCGCGTCGGCGGATCGGCCAGTTGCCGGCGCGCAACCATCACGCCGACGAAAACGAGTCCGGCAATACCCCACCAGAAATTGCGCAAAGTGTCGCCAACGTACAGCACGATCAAGGTGATCATCGGCAATTCGACGTTCATGTCCTTGAACATCGGCGCGAACTGCGGCACGACGAAGACCAGCAGCACGAACAGCGCGGCGAACACCATGACGATGAGGATCGCCGGATAGATCATCGCGTTGATCACGCTTTCCTTGAGTGCCTTTGCGCGTTCCAGGTACAGGGCAAGGCGCGCCAGCGTGGTGTCCAGCGCGCCGCCGACTTCACCGGCGCGCACCATGTTCACGTACAACTTCGAGAAAATCTGCGGCTCGGCTTCCAGCCCGTCCGACAACGGCGCGCCGCCGCGCACGTGATCGCGGATGCGCTCGATGATGCGCCGCGCCTTTTCGCTTTCCGGCAGTTCCAGCAAGATTTGCAGCGCGCGATCCAGCGGCTGGCCGGCGCCGAGCAAGGTGGACAACTGCTGCGTGAATTGCAGCACCTGCGCCGGGCTCATCGCCGCGCGTGCGAACATCCCGGCGAACGAACGCGCACCGCCGGCATCGCTTGCCGCGCGGATTTCCAGCGGAATATTGCCGGCATCCTGGATGCGCGCCACGGCCTCGTCGTTGGACGCGACTTCGAGCTGGCCTTCGAGCACGTCGCCGGTCGGCGTGACGGCCTTGTAGTGGAACAGCGCCATCAGCTTTCCGAGGTCACGCGCAGAACTTCTTCGATCGTCGTGTCGCCGCGCAGCGACTTGACCAGGCCATCTTCATACATGGTGCGCATGCCCTCGCTGCGCGCCTGTTCCTCGAGCTTGCCCATGTCGGCGTGCTGCATGACGAGGCGCCGGATCGGATCGCTCATCACGAGGAATTCCATGATCGTGGTGCGGCCCAGGTAACCGCTGGACGTCAGCGGCGAAGCGACCGGTTTATACAACTGGATTTTTCCATCCGGCTGGAAGCGACGCAGGCCGAATTCCTCGATGACTTCCGGCAACGCATCGTACTTTTCCGCTTGCGTGGCTTCGAGCTTGCGCACCAGGCGCTGCGCGAGCACGCCGTTGACGGTGGAGGTGAGCAGGTAATCCTCCACGCCCATGTCGAGCATGCGCGTGACCGCGCCGGCGGCATTGTTGGTATGCAGCGTCGACAACACCAAGTGGCCGGTCAGCGCGGACTGGATCGCGATCTTGGCGGTTTCCAGGTCGCGCATTTCGCCGATCATGATGATGTCCGGATCCTGGCGCACGATCGAGCGCAGCGCATGACTGAAATCCAGCCCGATCTGCGGCTTGGCCTGGATCTGGTTGATGCCTTCGATCTGGTATTCGACCGGATCCTCGACCGTGATGATCTTCACGTCCGGCGTGTTGAGCTTGGACAGCGCCGTGTACAGCGTCGTGGTTTTACCGGAACCGGTCGGGCCGGTGACCAGAAGAATCCCGTGCGGCAGTTCCAGCACCTTCATGAACTTGGGCAGGAAATCGTCGGTGAAGCCGAGCGTATGGAAATCGAACACGATCGATTCGCGATCCAGGATACGCATCACCACCGATTCGCCCCACGAGGTCGGCACGGTGGATACGCGCAAATCCAGTTCCTTGCCTTGCACGCGGATCATGATGCGGCCGTCCTGCGGCAGGCGGCGCTCGGCAATGTTGAGCTTGGCCATGATCTTGATGCGCGAGATCACCGCGGCGGTGGACGCGGCCGGCGGCGATTCGACTTCGATCAACACGCCGTCGATGCGGTAGCGCACTTTCAGGCGGTTCTCGAACGGCTCGACGTGGATATCCGATGCGCGCTGCTCGACCGCGCGCTGGATGATGAGGTTGACCAGGCGGATCACCGGCGCCTCGGACGCCAAGTCGCGCAGGTGCTCGATGTCGTCTTCGCTGCGCGAGGCTTCGTCGGAAAGGTTCTCGACGATGGCGCCCATCGCCGAGCGGCCCTGGCCGTAGTAGCGCTCGATCAGGTCATCGATTTCGCTGGGCAGTCCGACTCTCGGTTCGATGCCCTTGCCGGTGGCAAGGGCCAGCGCCTGCAGCGGATAGGTTTCGGCCGGGTCGGCCATGAGCAAGGTCACGCCGGTCTCGGTTTCGGCGATCGGCACGACGTGGTATTGCTTCAAGAAGCGCACCGACATCTGCACGTTCGGCGGCGGCGCTTCCGGGCAGTCCTTGGCGGCGACCAGCGGCAGGCCGAGCACGTCGGCCAGGCTCTCGCCCATTTCGCGCTCGGATACGAGCCCCAGGCGCGTGAGCAGAGGCACCAGGTTGGAATCGCTGCTTTCCTCGAGCAGGCGCCGCGCGCGCGCCAGATCGGCATCCTTCAACTTGCCGCGCGCGACCAGATGCTCGCAGATGCGCTCGTCGAGCGATTCCGCGGCGGACGCCGCTTGTTGTGATTCGATTACCGCGGACATGGCTTCAAATTCCCCCGGAAGGCGGACGTTCGACCCCGCCGGAAGGCGCGGGTTCCGCAACGTCGTGCCGGATCAGGTCGTTGATGAACGGCCGGTTGCACACGATCCATAATACCGCCGGAACCAGCACCGGCAGGATCAGATAGCCGAATTGATAGGCCAGCGCCACCGCATTGAGTGGAATCCCGGCGCGCTGCAGGGCATCGATGCCCGGTTGGCCTGCATCCAGGCCGACCGCCTTCAGGCTCTCGGCGATCACGCCGAAGGCCTGCGCGATCCACACGACCACGCAGCCCAGCACGATCTGGCGCGTGCGCTGCCAACGCGTCAAGGGCGTGGCCAGCACCAGTCCGGCGAACAGCGGCAGCGCGTAGCCGTAGATCATCGGATTGACCACCGGTTCGAGGAAGCCGAACTTCGCCGGTTGTCCCGGCGCGGCGGCATCGACCAGCACGCCGCTGGAAATCTGCATCAGGTAGCCCGGATGGCCGAGGATGCGGCCGTGCGCGTCGAGCAGGTCCGCGCCCTGCGACACGGCCATGAACAGGCTTGGCCATGCCTTGAGCATCACCGCCTTGGCCATCGCGATCACCGGCCACACCAGGGGACCGGCGAACAGGAACCAGAAAAAAAATGCCAGCGGCAGCCACAGAAGCGCCGACAGCAGGAAGCGTTTGAGCGGCGAGAGGGTCATCATGCTTGAGCCCCTCTCCCCTCGCGGGAGAGGGGTTGGGGAGAGGGGGTACGGGTACACGCACACTCCCCCTCTCCCGCCGCGCTGCGCGCGGCGACCTCCCCCACAAGGGGGGAGGTGAACAACCGCGCAATCGCAAAATCGACGGCCACAGTCATCCGACCCAAACCCGCGCATTGCGGAACAGGCGCATCCATGGCGAATCCTCGCCCCATTCGCGCGGCGCCCACGACATCTGCACGGTGCGGAACACGCGTTCGGGATGCGGCATCAGGATCGTCACGCGGCCTTCGGCGGCGGTGAATCCGGTCACCCCCTTGGGCGAACCGTTCGGATTGAGCGGAAACGCGTCGGTGGCCTTGCCGCGGTTGTCGACGAAACGCAGGCACGCTTGCACGCGCTTGGAATCGCCACGCCCGGCGAACACGGCGCGACCCTCGCCGTGCGCGACGACCACGGGAAGGCGCGATCCAGCCATGCCGGCGAGCAGGATCGACGGTGAATCGAGCACCTCGAGCGTGGCCATGCGCGCTTCGTATTGTTCGGAGGCATTGCGCTCGAATGCCGGCCAGTGCTCCGCGCCGGGAATGATCGACTTCAACGCCGACAGCATCTGGCAGCCATTGCAGGCGCCCAGTGCGAATTTTTTCGGATCGGCGAAGAACGCGGCGAACTGGTCGCGCAGCTGCGCATTGAACAGGATCGAGGTGGCCCAGCCGCGCCCGGCGCCGAGCACGTCGCCGTAGGAAAACCCGCCGCAGGCGGCGAAACCGGAAAACGCGTCCAGGCGATGGCGGCCATCGCGCAAGTCTGTCATGTGCACGTCGAATGCATCGAAGCCGGCGCGCGTGAATGCCGCGGCCATCTCGATCTGGCCGTTCACGCCCTGGTCGCGCAGGATCGCCACCTTCGGCCGGACGCCGCTGGCGATGTACGGCGCGGCGATGTCCTGCGCGGCATCGAAGGTCAGCTTCGGCGTGATGCCGTTGTCGACGTCGTCGCAACGCCAGATGTGCTCGGCCTCGGCCGTGAGCGGGTTGTCGCGGTGCTCGACCATGCGACTGCTGGTTTCCGACCAGGCATCCATCAGCACGGCCCACGGCCAGCGCGCGATTGCCTCGTCGTTGAGCCACAGTTTCACGCGCTTGCGCGCATGCGGACTGCCGGCGAAGTGCGCGATGTCCTTCAGGCCGTGCGCATCGAGCACCGCGAGGAACGCCTCGCGGTCGGCGGCCTTGATCTGCACCACGGCGCCCAGTTCCTCGGAGAACAGCGCCGACAGCGTGTTGTCGGCCCAGCCAGTCAATTCGATGTCCAGGCCGCAATGCGCGGCAAGCGCCATCTCGATCAGGGTCGTGATGGCGCCGCCATCACCGCGGTCGTGGTAGGCGAGCAGAAGATCCTGCGTGCGCGCCGCGCCGAGCGCGGCGAAGAAACGCGCGAACAGGTCGGCATTTTCGAAGTCCGGCGGCAGGCCACCGACGCGATTGAACACCTGCGCCAGCACCGAGCCGCCGAGGCGGTTGCGGCCGGCGCCGAGGTCGAGCAACCACAATTCGGTGTCGCCGGCATCGAGCACGAGCTGTGGCGTCAGCGTACGGCGCGCGTCGGCGATGCGCGCGAACGCGGTGATCACCGGCGACACCGGCGCCACCGTGCGCTGCGGCTGCCCGTCCTGCTGCCACACGGTCTGCATCGACAGCGAATCCTTGCCGACCGGAATGGAAATGTGCAATTGTGGACAAAGTTCGGATACCGCCTTGACCGCATCGAACAGCGCGACGTCTTCGCCCGGATGGTTGACCGCCGCCATCCAGTTCGCCGACAGCTTGATCTCGTCCAGGCTCGCCACCGGTGCGGCGACGAGGTTGGTCAGCGCCTCGCCCAGCGCCATGCGCGCAGCGGCCGGCGCCGACAACAGCGCCAGCGGCGCGCGCTCGCCCATCGCCATCGCCTCGCCCGCGTAGCCGTCGAAATCGGCGAGCGTCACTGCGCAATCGGCGACCGGCACTTGCCACGGCCCGACCATCGGATCGCGCGCGCACAAGCCGCCGACGCTGCGATCGCCGATGGTGACGAGGAAGGACTTGCTGCCGACCGCGGGCAGGCGCAGCACGCGCTTGATCGCCTCTTCCAGCGTGATGCCATCCAGGTCCGGCACGATGTCCACGCGCGCCGGCTTGCGCTGCGCCTCGCGTTCCATCCTTGGCGGCTTGCCGAACAACACGTCCATGGGCAGGTCGATGACCTGCGCCGCCGCGCCGGTGGCGGATGCGTCCGTGACGACCAGGCGTTCGTCGGCGGTCGCCGTACCGACGTGCGCGAACGGGCAACGCTCGCGTTCGCAGATCGCCGCCACACGGGCCACATCGTCCGCACGCAGCGCCAGCACATAGCGCTCCTGCGCCTCGTTGCACCAGACCTGCATCGGCGACAGGTGCGGATCGGCGCTGGGAATCTTGCGCAATTGGATGCGCCCGCCGACGCCGGAGTCGTGCAGGATCTCCGGGATCGCGTTGGACAATCCGCCGGCGCCGACGTCGTGTATCGAAACCACCGGATTGGATTCGCCCAATGCCCAGCACGCGTCGATGACCTGCTGGCAGCGCCGCTGCATCTCGGCGTTGTCGCGCTGCACCGAGGCGAAATCCAGCTCCGCCGAACTGTCGCCGCCAGCCACCGACGAGGCCGCGCCGCCGCCCAGGCCGATCAGCATCGCCGGGCCGCCGAGCACGATGACCGCATCACCGGCCTGCAGCTTGCGCTTGTGCACGTCGGCCGGGCGCACGTTGGCCACGCCGCCGGCAATCATGATCGGCTTGTCGTAGCCGCGGCGCAGCGTGCCGTCAGCGCCGCATTCGGCTTCGAACGTGCGGAAATAGCCGCCCAGGCACGGACGACCAAACTCGTTGTTGAATGCGGCCGCGCCGAGCGGGCCGTCGCGCATGATCTGGAACGCGCTGGCCATGCGCGGCGGCAGCGGTCGATCCTTGACCCAGGGGTGCTGCAGGCCGGGGATGCGCAGGTAGGACGTGGTGAAACCGGTCAGCCCGGCCTTGGGCTTGCCGCCGCGGCCGACCGCGCCTTCGTCGCGGATCTCGCCGCCGGCACCGGTCGCCGCGCCCGGGAACGGCGCGATGGCGGTCGGATGGTTGTGTGTCTCGACCTTGATCGCATACGGCGTGGATTCTTCCACAATGCCGTATTTTCCACTTTGCGCGTCGGCAAAGAAACGCCGCGCGACACTGCCTTCGATCACCGCGGCGTTGTCGCTGTAGGCGCTCAGGGTGTGTTGCGGGGTCGCCGCGTGCGTTGCCTTGATCATGCCGAACAGCGACAGCGGCTGCGCTTGCCCGTCGATGCTCCAGCGCGCATTGAACACCTTGTGCCGGCAATGTTCGGAATTGGCCTGCGCGAACATCATCAACTCGGCATCGGTCGGATCGCGGCCCAGTTCCGCGTAGCGCGCGGCCAGGTACTGGATTTCATCCGCGGCCAGCGCCAGTCCCAGGCGGCGGTTGGCCTCGCCCAGCGCCGCTTCGGCTTGCGCGCCGAGTTCGATGCGCTGCAGCGGGGCCGGCGCGCCGACCGCAAACAATGTGTCGGCGCGCTCCAGCGACGTCAGCACCGATTGCGTCATCGGATCGTGCAGGGCCTGCACCATGCGGTCGGAATCGGCGCTGTCCGCCGCCGGCGCGTGGTCGACGGCGAAGGCAACGCCGCGCTCCACGCGCGCGACCGCAAAACCGCAGCCGCGCAGGATGTCGGTGGCCTTGCTCGACCACGGCGAGATCGTACCCAGGCGCGGCACCGCCCACAGCGTCGCCGCCCGGGGCGTCGCGGTTTGTGCGCGCAGCACCTCGCCGAGCCTGGCCGGATCGGCCGCAGCCGCGCCGGCCTGGATGAAATAGACCCACCACGCCTCGCGCACGCGGCAACGCGCCACGGCCGCGGCAAGGTCGCGGTTCAGGCGTTCGAGGCGAAACGGGGAAAGGGCCGGTAGCCCGTCGAGGACGATCATGGCGAGCCAGGCGCGTTCGGGAGAACGCGCATTTTATACGAGCGCTCGCGCCGAGCGTAGCCGACGCGACGCGCGGCAAGCGGCAATGTATCAGCGCGTGGCGACTTTCGCCTTGTCGCGTTCCGCGGCGAGGCGGTCGAGCTCGGCGAGCAGGCCTTGCGGCGAGGTCGCCCTGCCCAAGTCCACCGAGGTGCCGTCCTCGGTGAGCACGGTCGGCGTGGCATTGATGCCGATGCGGATGCCCAGCGACTTGGTTGCGGCGACCGGATTGGTGCACGTCGCGGTCACCGGCTCCTTGCCGTTCATGGCGGACGTGTAAGCCGCGTTGCGATCCTTGGCGCACCACACATCCACCGCCTTCTTGTCGGCACCGGGATGGATGTCGAGCGGGAACATGACGTAGTGCACCGAGATTCCGAGCGCGTTGTACTGGCCGATGTTCTTGTGGAAGGCACGGCAGTACGGGCAATCGACATCGGTGAACACGGTGACCGTGTGCTTGGGCTTGGCCACGTCGAAGCGAATTTCATTGGCGGCCGACAACGTCGCGATGGCCTGCGCGCGCACGGCGGCGAGGCTCGCGGCGGTCAGGTCCTGCTTGTGCGCCACGTTGTACAGGCTGCCTTGCAGGATGTACTTGCCGTCCGCGCTCACGTAGGCGATCTGGCCGTCGATGATGGCTTCGTAAAATCCGGGCAGTTCGGACTTGTTCACGCGTTCGATGACGGCCATCGGCAGCAGCGAGTGCACGGCGTCGCGCACGGTCTTTTCGCCCGGATCGGTGGCGGCATGGGCGGCCGGCATGGCGATCACGAGGGCGGCGAGGAGGAACAAATGCTTGATCATGGCAGTCTCTCGTTGGCGTGCAGCGGTAGGCTTTGGACAGCGCCGCTGCGGGTTTGGTTCAGGGTGCGGGCTTGGCCTTGGCCATTTCCTGCAGGCGCTGCGCCAGTTGCGCCGGCGGCACGTAGCCGCCGAGCTGGGTGCCGTCGTCGGCAAAGATGCCGGGCGTGCCGTTCACGCCGATGGCGTTCGCGACGCTGGTGATCTCGGCGATCGGATTGGCGCAGGTCTTCGGTGCCAGGGTCTTGCCTTCCAGCGCCTCGTTGAAGGCCGTGTTGCGGTCCTTGGAGCACCACACCGTCTGCGAGAGCTTGTCCGCGCCCGGATGGATCGACAACGGGAACAGCACGTAGTCCACGGCAATGCCGAGCTTGTTGTAATCGGCGATCTGCTTGTGGAACTCGCGGCAATACGGGCAATCCGGATCGGTGAACACGGTCACGCGGTACTTGGGATTCGGCGGCGCAAAGGTGATGCGCTTGCTCTCGGGGATCGATGCCAGCGCCTGCTTGCGCACTCCGGACAGGGCGTCGTCCATCACGTTGCGGCGCGAGTCGACGTCGAAGACGCGCCCATCGATCAGGTACTTGCCGTCGGTACTGACGTAAAGCGGATGACCGTCGGCGACGACGGCATAGAAACCGGCCAGCGGCGATGGCGTGACCGACTCGATCTTCGCGTTCGGCGCGAGCTTGTGCAGCGCGGTGGTGGCCACGGCGGTCGGATCGCCGGCAGCGGCAGCCGGCAGGGCGGCGAGCCCCAGGAGGATGGAAATGGCGAATCGGAACATGGACTTCTCGAAAACGGGCGGCTGCGCCAAAAGGGCAGACCGGCGCAGGGGGACGGATATTGCAATTATCGCACAGCTCATCCCCGGGGATGGTGTTTCTCATGCAGCCGCTTCAAACCTTCGCGCGCCACCAGCGTATAAATCTGCGTGGTCGACAGCGAGCTGTGGCCGAGCAGCATCTGCAAGGCGCGCAGGTCGGCACCGTGGTTGAGCAGGTGCGTGGCAAAACAGTGCCTGAGCACGTGCGGCGAGATGCGCTTGCCCTCGATGCCGGCTCGCAGTGCGTGGTTCTTCACCATCGTCCAGAACATCTGCCGGGTCATGCCGGCGCGGCGCGCGGTGACGAATACGGCATCGACCGCCGCGCCTCGCAGCAACACGGGGCGCGCCTGCGCGTAATAACTTTCGAGCCAGTCCTGCGCCTGTTCGCCCAGCGGCACGAGGCGTTCCTTGCCGCCCTTGCCGGTCACGCGCAGCACGCCCTGGCGCAGGTTGATCTGCTCGGTGCGCAGGCCGACGAGCTCGCTCACGCGCAGGCCGGTTGCGTAGATCAGCTCGAACATGGCGCGATCGCGCAGGCCCAGCGGCGTTTCCACGTCCGGCGCGCGGATCAGCGCGTCGACTTCGCCTTCGGACAGGGCCTTGGGCAACGGCCGCGGCAGTTTCGGCGCATCCAGCAGCAATGTTGGATCTTCCGCGATCGCGCCCAGCGCCGCGCGCTGCCGGTAGAAACTGCGCAAGGTGGACAGCAGGCGCGCATTGCTGCGTGCGCTGAAGCCCGTGCCGCGTCGTCCGCCGGCGGAAAAACGCGCGGCAAGATAGGCGTTGAGCGATTCGCGCGTGGCGGAATCCAGCGACTTGCCCTGCCCGTCCAACCAGCGCGAAAGGCCTTCAAGGTCTTGCCGGTAACTCGCCAGCGTGTTGTCGGCAAGACCGCCCTCGGACCACAGCTTTTCGACGAACGCGTCGATGGCTGCGGCGTCGATGGCTTTGACGGGTGGTGTAGATTCGGCCGGCATGATCGCTCATTCGTCATACCGGCATGGATTGCCGGTATCCAGACTGCATGGATGCCATCCGTGGCAACTGGATTCCGGCATTCCCTGCCGGAATGACAGCCTAGGAGGTTCCGATGCACGAATCCATTGCCATCCATCCCGCCCCGCTGCGCCTGCGCCTTGCCGCCGCCGCCTACGACCTGCTGCCCTTGCTCGGACTGTGGTTCCTCGCCGCGATACTTGCCCTCGCCGTCACCGGCGGCGCGCTCGACACGCACACGTTGCGCGGCAAGCTCCTCGTGCAGGGATTCGCGCTCGCGCTCAGCGCCGCGTATTTCGTCGTGTCATGGACGCGCGGCGGCCAGACCATCGGCATGCGCGCGTGGAAATTGCGCGTAGTCGATGCGGATGGAAACCGTGTGTCGTGGGCGCGCGCGCTGCTGCGCTTCGTCGTCGCGCTGATTTCGCTCGCCGCGGTCGGCGCGGGATTCTGGTGGACGCTCATCGATCCGCAAAAACGCACGTGGCATGATATCGCGGCGGGGACGCGCGTGTTGCGAAAGGCAGCCTAACCGAACCTTCGGAAATACACCGTCGCCGCGCCGGCCAGCAACAGCGACGGCAGCGCATTGGCCAGCGCCAGGTTGAAATTGTATACAACGCCCATGCTGACCACCGCGCTCTGGAAGAAATAGAAGGTGATCGCCAGCACAATGCCGATGAACAGGCGTTTGCCCAGGCCGCCGGTGCGCAGCGTGCCGAACGCGAATGGCACCGCGCAGAACGCCAGCACCAGCACGTTGAGCGGATAGAAGATGCGGCCCCAGAACGCGCGCTGGTAGCTGCCGGCGTCCTGGCGATTGCGTTGCATGTAGTCGATGTTGCGCGACAGGTCGGTGATGGAAAGGTATTCGGGATGGATCATCGACACCGCCAGCACGTTCGGGTCGAGCGTGGATTTCCACTGCGCCTGCGGCAGCGTCGTGCTCGTCGCAGAAGCGTTGCCGAACTGCGTGCGGCGCACGTCGTGGAAGGTCCATTCGCCGTCGGCATGCGTGGCGGTCTTGGCCAGCGACAGCGTGGTGAGCTTGCCGGCGGCGTCGAACTCGAACACGCGCACGTCCTGCAATTCCACCTGCGGGCCGTGCTTGCCGATGCGCGTGCGGCCATGCTTGGCATTGACGACATTCGTGCCATCGCGCGCCCACAGGCTGCCGCCGCGGCCGATGGCGACGTCCCTGGATTTGGCGGTAAGCGCCAGCGATTCGGCTTTTTGCTCGCCGCGCGGGCCGATGGTTTCGCCCATCAGCATCACCAGCGCGGTCAGGGCGGTCAGGGCGACGATGACCGACACGCAGATGCGCAACTTGGACATGCCCGCCGCGCGCAGGGCGGTCAGCTCGCCGCTGGTGGCCAGGCCGCCCATGCCGAGCAGGCCGCCGATCAGCGCGGCGTAGCCGAAGAACTGGTAGCCGCGCCGCGGTACGGTGAGCAAGGTGTAGGCGACCGCCTTGCTCAATGTGTACTGGCCGGTGCCAATGTCGTTGATTTCGCCGACGAAGGCGCGAAAGGCGTCGAAGCCGACGAGGAATCCCCAGGTCACCAGCACCGTGCCGAGCACCGACAGCGCGACGAGCTTGTCGACCTGTTTGAACGCGACCATGCGCATCAGGCCGCTCCCGGCTGCATGCGCACGCGCACGGCCCTGGGTTTGGGCAATTTGTCGCCGCGCCAGATCAGGTAGACGGCGATCAAGGCCGCGGGAATCTGCACCCACCAGAAGCCGATGCGTGGATCGAGCTTGCCCTGGCTGAGCCAGGAGCGGTCCAGGGCGAGGAAGTTGTAATACACGAACCAGGCCAGCAACGCGATCAACAAGCGCGCATAGCGCGGTTCGCGCGGACTCGACTTGGCCAGCGGCAGGCCGAGCAACACCAGCACCAGCACCGAAACCGGCGCAGCCAGCCGCCACAACAATTCGATGCGCTGCACCGGGTCGGCGCTGCCGAGCAGCTGCAGGGTCGGTGCGCTGCGCTTGACCGAATCGGGCGTGGTGTCGGTGTCGTTGTCCGGCAACTGGATGTCGTTGCGCGCGTAGCGCATCAGGCGCCAGTTGTCCTGCCCGAGCGTGCCTTCGACACGAAACCCGTCGTTCAAGCCGAGGAAGCGCTGCGCGCCGTCGGCGTCGTGGAAGAGTTCGCCGCTGGCCGCGGTGACGATGTTGATCCCCGTGCTGCCATCCTTGGCATTGGCGCGTTCGCTTTCCAGAAACAATTTCTGGAACTTCGTGCCGTCGGCATTCATTTCCTCGACATACATGACGCCATCGTTCTTGGGCAGTTCGACGAAGCGCCCGGGTTCCAGGCCGGCGATGATCAACGAACGACTCGCCTCTTCCTGCAGCGCCTGCGCCTGGCGCACCGCCGCCGGCGCGAGCCAGAATGAAACCAGCGCAATGGCGACCGCCAGCGGCACGCCGAACAGCGCGAGCGGCCGCAACAAACCCGTGGCGGGCAATCCGGACGCCGCGAAAACGGCCATCTCGCTTTCGCGGTAGAGCCGCCCGTAGGCCATCTGCACGCCAAGGAACGCGGCCAGCGGCACCAGCAAGGTCAGGGCATCGACGGTGCGCAAGCCGATCAAGGCCAGCAGCAGGTCGGCGGCGACACGGCCGCGCGCGATCTTGGCCAGCAGGTCGGCCACCGTCGCACCCACCGTCACCAGCAACAGGATCGCCGTGGCGGCGGCGAAGCTCCATGCCAGTTCGCGCGCCAGGTAGCGGTCGACAATACGCAGCATCATTCAATCCGGTAAACTTCGGTGTTCGCCGCGCGATTGCACCATGCGCCGCGTTCGAACCCGCTTAAGTGTAGCGGCAGCCATCGCGCCGCTGCGCATCTTTTTTTCAGGAACCGACATGACCCTGCTCTTCGAAGTGACCCAGGACGCCCCCGAAACCTGCGCCGCACCCTGCCTCGTCGTCGGTGCGTTCGAGGATCGCGTGCTCAGCGCGGCGGCCCTGCGCATCGACGAAAAATCCGGCGGGGCGATCACGCGCCTGGTCGATTCCGGCGACATTTCCGGCAAGCCCGGCAGCACGCACGTGCTGTTCGCCCTGCCCGGCATCGCCGCGGCGCGCGTGCTCGTGGTCGGATTGGGCGAGATCGGGAAGTTCGACGCCGCGCGCCTGGCGCGCGCCAGTGCCGACGCCGCGCGCACGCTCAAGGGCCTGCCGCTGGATCGCGCCGTGTCGTACCTGACCGAGCTCGATGTTCCCGGCAAGGACACGGCGTGGAAGCTGCGCACAGCCGCGCTCGCCAGCGACGCGCAAGCCTACAAGTACACGGCCACGTTCAAGCCCAAACCGAAGTCTTCGCAAGCGGAGTTTTCCGCACTTGCCTTTGCCGCGCCGGCGTCCGCTGCCGCGGCGTTGGCGCAAGCCACGGCCATCGCCGACGGCGTGCGCTTCGCGCGCGAACTGGGCAACCTGCCGCCGAACATCTGCACGCCCGCCTACATCGCCGCGCAAGCGCAGAAGCTGGCCGCCGATCATCCCGGCGTGGGCTGCGAAATCCTCGACGAAGCGCAGATGCGCAAGCTCGGCATGGGCGCCCTGCTCGGCGTCGCGGCGGGTTCGGCCAATGCCCCGCGCCTGATCGCGCTGCAGTGGAACGGCGCCGGTGAAGCGGCGCCCTACGCGCTGGTCGGCAAGGGCGTCACCTTCGACTCGGGCGGCATCAACATCAAGCCCAGCGCCGGCATGGAAGAGATGAAATTCGACATGGGCGGCGCAGCCGGCGTGCTCGGTGCGTTCCTGGCCGCCGTCAAGCTCAAGCTGAAATTGAACCTGGTGTGCGTCGTGCCGGCGGTGGAAAACATGCCGGGCAACAATGCGCAACGCCCAAGCGACGTGGTCACCACGATGTCCGGCACCACGGTCGAGATCCTCAACACCGATGCCGAAGGTCGCCTGATCCTGTGCGACGCACTGACCTTCGTGCAGAAGTTCAAGCCTGCGGTCATCATCGACGCCGCCACGCTCACCGGCGCCTGCGTGGTGGCGCTGGGCAAGCATGCCTCCGGCCTGATGACGAAGGACGATGCACTGGCCAGCGAACTCCTCGCCGCCGGCGAGGCCACGCTCGACCGCGCCTGGCGCCTGCCGTTGTGGGACGACTACCAGAGCCAGCTCGACACCGGCTATGCGGACGTCGCCAACATCGGCGGCAAGTACGCCGGCGCGATCACTGCCGGATGCTTCCTGTCGCGCTTCACCGAAGGCTTCCGCTGGGCGCACCTGGACATCGCCGGCACGGCGTGGGAAGAAGGCCGCAAGGGCTCGGGCACCGGTCGCCCGGTGCCGCTGCTGGTGCAGTACTTGCTGGATCGTGTAGGGTAAATTCAATGCGTCATCCCGGCATGGATTGCCGGGATCCAGACTGCATGGATGCCGAGCTGGACTATCGCTCTCGTCGCCTTCCCTGGCAACTGGATTCCGGCAGTCCCTGCCGGAATGACGAACCAAGATATCCATGCCTCGCGCCGACTTTTATCTCATCGCCAAGCCGCGCTTCCGCGACGATCCGCTGCGACTCGTGTGCGAGCTTGCCAAGCGTGCCCTCGAAAGCGGCCAGGCGACGCTGATCCTCGCGCGCTCCGTGGAACAGGCCGAGGCGCTCGATGAAAAACTCTGGGAATTCGACGAGGCCGCTTTCATCCCGCACCAGCTCGCCGGCGATGACGACGACGCGCTCACGCCGGTATTGATCGTACCGCCCGGCGTGGCCACGCCCGACCGCGCGATGGTCATCAACCTGCGCGACGATGCCGTTGCGGGAATCTTCGAACGCGTGCTGGAAGTGGTACCCGACGATGAAACGCAACGCGCCGGCTCGCGCGAACGCTGGAAGGCCTACAAGGCCGCCGGCATCGAGATCGCCAAGCACGACATGTGAGCGTTCCAGAAGCCCGGAATCACGGCGCCACGCGCATGTCGACCGGGCCCGCGGTGAAGGAAACCTTCAGATCCATCGAGTCGCGGGTCGCGGCCTTTTCCTTGCTCATGCCAAGCCACTGGCCCGCGGCATCGACCACGGCGGTGTTGAACGCAGCGGGACATTCCGAATCCCCCAGTTCCGCGGATTTGACGCGGCCGCTCTTATCCAGACTCAGCCAGACGCTGGCCGTGCAGCGCTTGGTCAGATGCGGCGGCAGCGGCGGCAATGGCGTGTGCACCCATTGCGCGGACCATGAGTAGCGCGGCATGGCCGATTGCTTGTCGCCGGCCACGTAGATCGCCTTGCCGGTTTTCGCGTCGAACTGGATGGCGACCGGCCAGCCTTTGCCCTCGCCAGGCGGAAGCGGGAAATGCGTTGCGATGATGTTGCTGGCCACGCAGGTGCCGAAGGCGTTGTCCGGGGCCGGGAACGGCGCATTCAGCGTGCCGTCGATGCGCATCATGCCGACCAGGGTGAATGTCGCGGGCATTTTCGCCCCCTTCTGCTGGGCGCAATCCCGCGCGACGGCCAGGACAGCCGCCTGATTGACCGACTTCTGCAGCTCGCGCGAATACTCGGCCTGGGTTGGCGTGGCGCTGACACTGCCGATTTTTGTCAGCAAGTCGCTGATATTGTCCGCGGTTCCCGCTGCCACGGCGCCATGCGCCCATAGCATCGCGGCACTGGAAACAATCGCCAGCAGGCATACAGGTGCCTTCATGGTTCTCTCCTTCCGATCACGGTTTGCCAGGCCCGCCGCCGCGACCACGCGCGGCATCAGCGGTCGAAGTCAGAATTCAAGCACAAATCGTTCCAAATCTTGCGTTGCGGCAAGGAAACTCATTGCGAAAAACCCATCCTGCGCACCAGTGCGGCATAGCGTGGATCGACGCGCAGCGAAGCCAGCAGCGGATCGCAGGTGATCAACATCATGCCGCCGTCGTGCAGCGTCAGCGCCTTGTCCAGCCACGCAAACGCGGCATCGGCTTCGCCGCGCCAGGCATGCACCTGGGCGATCTGGCAGGCCATGCCCGCGGCGTATTTTTGCGTCAACTCGTCCAGCGCGCGGCGCGACGCATTTCGCCGTGGACGTGCGCGAATTGCACGAGCTTGCGTTGTTGCAGGCGTTGCAGGAAATCGCTCATGCACCCACCGTGGTGTTCATGCCTGCAAATCCTGATCCGGAACCGCCAGAAACGGATTCAGGATGGTAAGACCGCCAACCGTTCGTCCGTGACTCAGATCCTCGCTGTACAACCGTTCGCAGCCGCTGCGGATTGCCGCTTCCATGATCAGCGCATCGAACCATTCGATCTGTTCGCGCCCCGCCAACTCATGCGCGTCGAGCACCAGGTTCGCATCTGCCGTCACGACATCGAAATGCGCCAGGGCGTCGAGCGCCGCGCGCACGTCTCGCGCCAGCATCGGCGGCTTGAACTTGCGCGTGAGCACGGCGCGCAGTTCGATCAAAACCTGGGTGCTGACCACGATCTCGTGCTCGCGCGCCTGCGCACGCAGCCAATCCGCGATCCGGCGCCCCTTGGCGACTTCGCGCTTGTCCAGGCGATACACCCATAGATTGGTGTCGATGAAGACGCGCACGCTCAGCGCTGGTGCAGTTCGTCGCGAGACCACGCGCGGACGCTGCGCGACTTGCTGCGCTTGGCCACGGCATCGAGTGCATCCAGCGCATCGAGCCGGCGACTGCGTGCATCCACGTACTGGATAAGATAGTCGCGCACCAGCGCATTGACCGAGGTGCGTTCGCGCAAGGCTGCCTCGCGCGCCCTCTGCAGGATCGCATCATCCACGCTCAGGGTCAGATTGGCCATGTCGCACACCTCGCTCGATAGCACGGGATCAGTGTAGCACATACCGGCTGCGTGCCGAGTCCGAGAAGCCGGTCGCTCACTGCGCCGCCGTACCCGCAGGCGTGTACGGCTGGCCCTGCCTCGCCAGCAGCGCCTGAAACGCCGGGTCGTGGCGGATCGCGTCCCAGATCGGGTCGAGCCGCAACAGCGCTGGTGTCGTTTGGCTGCCCTTGGTTTGCAACAGGCGTTCGAGCAACGGCATGGCTTGCGCCACATCGCCGTTCATGGCGTAGATCTGCGCCAGATAATCCAGCCACAACGGGCCTTCGTAGGCGTCCTTCGATTCGGGGATCAGGGCTACGGCCTGCTTGCCCGCGGCGACCGCTTCCGCGCGCTCGCCTATGCCGGCGCAGGCCAACCCCAACACGGAATGCCAGGCCGCAGCGACATAGGGATCCACGGGTTTGGCAGCCAGCGCGGTGCGCGCGCGTGTCTGCACCTCGCGATACAGCGCGGTCGCTTTTGCAGGAGAGCCGGCGCGCTGTTCGCTCAATGCTTGCGACAACCGCCAGCCGACGCTCGCCGGCAAATACGAGCCGACAAAGAATTCCGAGTGGTATTCTTCCGCATCCTTGTCGGAGATCGCCTGCGCGAACAGATCGGCCGCGCTCTTGAAGTCGCGTCGGTACAAGGCCTGTTGCGCGCGCAGCGCGATCGCAGCACCTTCCCGCGGGCGCACGAACGCAAGCGCCCGGTCCGCCGCGTCCAGCCCTTCCAGATTCCAGATTGCGAAGAGCTTCAATTCCTGAGCGCCCGTCGCGTCCGGATACGTGGAAAGATAGGCATTTTGCGAGGTGAGCAAGGCTGCATAGTCGTGCTGCGCCAGCATGCTGTTTGCAATGTCGAATTTGATCTTGTTGTTCAATGGATCCAGGGTCTGCGCGTGCTTGAGGTCGCGCATCATTGCATCCCATTGTCCGAGCCGACGCTCGGCCACCGCCGCGCGAAACCAGGCCGCCGCATCGTTGGGCACGCTGGGCAGTACCGCGCGGATCAATGCCAGAGATCCCGTAAAATCGAGCCGTGCCACGTACTCGAAATTGGCACGCGCCAGCTTGACCTGTGGCAGGTCAGGCGCCAGCGACTCTGCCCGATCCAGCGCCAGCTTTGCGGCATCCAGACGCGTTTGCGTGGGATCGAAGCCATACCAGTACATGTTCAGATCCTGTCCCACAAGCTCCGTCCATGCCAGGGTGAACCCCGGATCCAGTTCGACGGCAGTTTGCAGACGGTCGATGACCTGCTCCAAACCGGCAGCGGAACCAGTGGCTGACCGGTCCAGTTCCAATGCCTTGAGATAGGCCTGATAGGCCGCCGGATTCCGGGTTGGTACCGCGACAAGGCCCTGCTGCTCGCCGGGCGTGAGCTTGGCCTTCAGCGCATCGGCGACCTTCTGTGCCACTTCGCCTTCCACGCCGAAGATGTTATCCAGCGTGCGTTGGTAACTCTCGGCCCAGATGTGTGCGTCGGTACTCGCATCGATCAACTGCACATTGATCAATACCTGGTTTCCGGCTTTCTGCACGCTGCCTTCCAGGAGCGTCGCCACGCCGAGTTGCTGTGCGATGGTTTTCAGATCGTCCGGGCGGCTGGCGTACTTTTCGGTCGAGGTGCGCGAAATCACCTTCAGATCGCCGATCACCGCAAGCTTGGTCAGGATCAGGTCCTGCATGCCGTCGGCAAAGTACTTGTTGTCCGTATCATGGCTGAGATTCTCGAACGGCAGCACCGCGATGGATTTTGCCGGGATCGACGCGGCAGTCGCTGGCGGCGCGGCCATGTTCGCTGCAACCTCGACCGGTGCCGTGCGCTCGTAGCGCCACAGCAAACCGCCACCGATGGCCAGCAGCAACGCGAGGATCACCAACTCGGTACTCGACACACGCTGCACGCCGCGCTCGCCGTGGTACCAGGCCAGCACCAGGGTCACGAAAAATCCGACCACGAGCGCAAGAATCAGCACACGTTCGAGCGAATCGGGCCAACCAAAGCGCTGTGCAACGACATCCAGCACCTGGATCAGCGCAAACGCCGCTGCGATGTAGGCCAGCGCCCATTGCACGAGTTTGCGTTCGCGCAAGCGCTGCAGGATTCCATGCATGGCCAACCCCCGTTGGCGTCCAGACGCGCCATGGTAACAAAGCACGCCGCGCGACGAGGTCCCTCAGCCTGAAAACCCCATCCTGCGCACCAGTGCGGCATAACGTGGATCGGCGCGCAGCGAGGCCAGCAGCGGATCGTAGGTGATCAACATCATGCCGCCATCATGCAGCATGATCGCCTTGTCCAGCCACGCAAACGCGGCATCGGCTTCGCCGCGCCAGGCATGCACCTGGGCGATCTGGTAGGCCATGCCCGCGGCGTATTTTTGCGTCAACTCGTCCAGCGCGCGGCGCGACGCATCGTCATTGCCGAGCGAATGTTGCGCCAGCGCCGCGCCCAGCAGGCGCATGCGCGGCTCGCTGTGCTGCGTCGCGCTGGCCACCTCGGCGGACCGCCCGGCCTGCACCAGGCTTTCCGCCAGCACCATGCTGGTGTATTCGCCGCGGGTCCCCGCGCCGGCAGCCAGCAACAGATCGCAGGCCTCGGCGGACTTGCCGCTGCCGCTGAGAATCAGGCCCAGCGTCCACAAGCCGTCGATGCCGAGCGGGTCGCGATCCAGCGCGCGCCGCGCCATCTGCAGGCCCTCGGGCAACTGGCCGACCGCGGCGAGGAACCAGCCATAACGGCGCAGCACGCTCGCCGCATTGGGATCGGCCTGCAGCGCCGCCTCGTAGTCGGCGCGCGCGCCAGCGAAATCCCATTTGAATTCAGTGCGCAGCCAGGCGCGAGCGGCCAGCGCCTCGGCATTGCCGGGGTCGAGCGCCAGCGCCTGTTCGACGACCTGCAGCGCCTGATCGGCGGTCGCCGCATCGCCGGTGAGATCGGCGATATAGCCGTTCGCATTGGCGAGTCCTACCAGGGCCGACACATAGCCCGAATCCAGGTCGATCGCACGCTGATACTCGCCGGCAGCGGCGCGATAGCTTTCGATCGTGCCCTTGGTCATCAGCTCGCTGGCGAGCAGGAAATGATTGTGCGCCTGCATGTTGTCGGTGCGGCCGGTACCGACGGGCGCCTGTTCGGGCAACAGCTTGAGCTTGAGCGCCTCGACAACGGCACCGGCGATTTCGTCCTGCACCTTGAACACGTCGGTCAGCTCGCGGTCGTAGGTGTCCGACCACAGATGCGTGGCGTCCGACGCGCGGATCAACTGTGCCGAGATGCGCAAGGTGTTGCCGGACTTGCGCACGCTGCCTTCGAGGATGGTCGCAACGCCAAGCTGGCGCGCGATCTGCGCGATGTCCAGGTTCTTGCCCTTGAACGAGAACGACGAGGTGCGCGCGATCACCTTCAATTGCGGCACCTTGGCCAACAGGTCGAGCAATTCCTCGGACAGGCCGTCGGAAAAATACTCCTGGTCCTGCGCCTGGCTCATGTCCACGAACGGCAGCACCGCAATCGAGTCCGGATCGATCGCCGGTGCCGTCGGCCGCGCGGCGGTGGCCGCCCCACCCTGCAATCCCGCACCGCGCTTCCACACGAACGTGTTGGTCAGCAGCAGCACCACCGCGACCGCGAGCACCACGATGATCGCGCGATCCATCCTGCGCCCGGTCGAGCGCGTGATCGAGGCATCGGCGGCGATTTCGCTTTCGCGCTTGAGTCCCTGCGGCGTCCACTCGTACACCCACGCGAATGCCAGCCAGAACGGGAAACCAATCGCCGCAGCGATCACGAACCACATCGTCACCCATTCCGGCGCGCCGAACACCGGCGCCAGTTGCGCGATGCCCTGCGCCAGCGCCCACACCGCGCCGATGTAGAGCACGCCTGCGCGCAGCACGTTGCGGCGCTGGAGTTCGGCGAACAGTCTCATGGCGTCACCACCTCGATGCCAAGCCCCGGCGCGCGCGCCAGGCGCGCATCGCGCGTGGCCAACGATGCACCCAGCAAACGCGCCAGCGCGACGTAGCAGGCGTCGTAGGCGGTAAGGTTGTCGCGCAAGGCCCAGATGCCATCGAGCAGCAGGTCATGGGCGTATTTGCGAATGCGCAAGGCGCGCAGCAACTGCGGCAGTTCCGCGCGGCGGCGCGGCGGAATCGCACCGGCGTGGTCGAGTTTGCGCAGGGCGCTCAACACTTCGACGTCGAGCAGCTCCGGGGCCGCCAAGTGCGTGCCGTTCGACCACAGCAGCGCTTCCAGCGGCTGCGGGCGAAAGCGCGCCAGCAGGTCGACGACGACCGACGCATCGACGACGAGAATGCGCATCACGCCGCGTCGCGATCGAGGCGAATGAGGCCGGCGGAGGATTTTTTCATCGCGAACGGTTCGGCCGCGTCCAACCGCGCGCGCAGTTCGGCGGCGGACGGCAACGCGGCCATCGCCGCCAGTTCATCCAGCAGAAAGTCGCTCAGACTCTTGCCGGCCAGCGCCGAACGCGCCTTGAATGTGCGATGGATGCGCTCGGGGACGTTGCGGATCTGGATCATCACGGACATGACAAAAGCTCCTTTGCATGCTTGTCACATGTTAGCATGTTCAGTGGATGCACGTGCAACACCGCAATTCGGTCAACAGCCTCACGGTTTTTCCTGCGCGATTGCGCGCAGCTTTTCGCGCAAGGAGTCGGAGTCGTAGGCCGAACGGCCATCCAGTCCTGGCGGCGCAGATGCGCGATCACGTGACGCAACATGGAATCACCTCCGTGTCGATCCAGACGCCGGCGCGGCATCAGGCGCCGTTCTCGCGGTGGATTGCGGCCCGGCGCCAAGCGCGTCGAGCGCATCCTCGATGTTGCCTCTGACTATGCCGAGATTGAGTGTCGCATTGACGACATAGCTGTACTGATAGCGCAGCGACGCGGCGACCTCCGGATCGCCGCGCAGTGCTGCGGCAACCGCCTTGAGTGCGGCCGGGTCGGCCGCGAATTCGCAGTGTTCGGCAAAACCGGTGATGTTGCCGCGTGCGTCGCGCACGTCGCTGCAGGCCTTTTGCATGGCGATCTGCATGCCCAGCGGGATGATTCCGCGCACGGTCTTGCGATAATCCGAAACCCGGCCCGTGTTGTAGGTATCCAGCGCGGTGTCGAAGGCGAAGTACTTCGACAGACCGGATTCGACCGCCCTCGCCGGCAGCAGGCCGAGATGCCCGGAGGAAACGATCTGGTCCCAGGTCGCGCGCACCGGCGGGATGTAGAGGATTTCCGACGCGCGATAGGCGTTGACCACGAGCTCGCGCGGATCGGAGTCGGGCTCCCGCAAAAGCTCGTCGGTCTTGCGGACGCTCCCGAGGACGGCGGAGTAATAGGCGCCTTCCGCGCGAACGCCGGCGAGATCGGCGTCGAGATCGTGGATCAGTCGTTTCGCGTAATCCCGGCCAAGCTGCGCGTCAGCCCGGGCCTGGTTCCAGTTCGACGCCTGCACACCAAGAAACACGCCGATGACGACCACAACCAGTTCGACGGCGACGGCGGTCCAGTCCTGGCGGCGCAGGTTGGCGGTAAAGCGGCGCAGTATCATGGCGACTCCCTCAATAGCGCTTGAAAATCTGGCTGCTTGCGCAACGGATCCCACGCCGGATCGAGTTGCAACAGTGCCGGCGAAATCGCACCGCCGCCGCTCGGCAGCGCGAGCGTTTGCCGCAGCGTATCGATCGCCTGCGTGTTCTCACCCACGCGCACGTAAAGGTTCGCGAGCCACACGAGATAAAACGGGCCGCTGTAATTGTCGCGGCTGTACGGAATCAGTTGCGTGGCCCTGCGCCCTTCCCGCACGGCATCGTCCTTGAGCCCCAGCCCGGCGGCGGCGAAGCCTAGTGCAAGATGCAGGTCGGCATCGCCGGGGCGTTGTTGCAATGCCGCCTGCGTTTGCGTACGCAGTTCGGCATACACGGATCGCGCCTTGGCGTCGTCGCCAACGGCTGCGAGGGCCCAGGCAAGATACAGCCGCCTTGGCAAAGAGACATTGCCCTGATCGATCCAGTTGGCCGCCGTTTCGGCTTCCGCCAAGCGGATCGCCGCCACGTAATCGCGCGACCACCAGCGAAGATAGTAGATGGACAGGGCATTCCCCGCGTAGTCGTTGCTCCCCGGAGTCAAGGAATCCACCGCGGTGCGCAGCGGCGCGAGGTCGCCCTTCCACAGCACGGCGCTGTACGCCCGTGACATCAACTCATCCGTCGGATCCTGGGTCACCGTCAAGGCGTGCGCAAACGCCTGATCCGCCTGCGCATAGCGCCGCAAGCTCATGTTGACGAATCCCAGTTGATCCGCGCACAAACTGCTGCGCGGATCGAGCGCAACCGCACGCTGGAAACTGGCGATCGCTTCGTTCCAGCGGCCCTCGCGGCGCCCGATGGCGCCTGCAAATAGCTCGACCATCGCGCTGTTGGGCATGGCTTTACGCGCCAGATCGACCTCGCTCAGTGCTTGCGCATAATCACGATGGCCCCAGTACCAGTAGAGCGCCAGGCCCAGATGCGCCGGGCCCAGTCCCGGCTGCAAGGCCAGCGCGCGATCCGCCGTCGCCTTCGCGGCCGCAAGGCGCACATCGGTCCGATCCGGCGCAGCCCAATACATATTCATGTGCGCTTGCGACAGCATGGCGGCCGCGAGAGCGAAGCCCGTATCCTTGGCCAAGGCCTGCTGGTACAGCTCGATCGCCTGCGGCATCACCGCGGCGACCAGGGCAGCCTGGTCGCTGGCGCGATGGAAATAGGCATTCGCGCGCAGATACAAGTCGTAGGCCTGCTGATCTTGCGTCGGCACGCTGGCGATGCGCGCGGATTCCACCGGCAGCAGCTGTGCCTGCAAGGCATCGGCGACTCTTTCCGCCACGTCGCTCTGCACAGCAAAAATGTCTTTCACATCTCGATCGTAATTCTGCGCCCACAAGTGGCTGTCGCTGCGTGCATCGATCAACTGAAGATTGATCCGAACCTTGTTTTCGGCTTTCTGCACGCTGCCTTCGAGCACCGTGGCGACGCCGAGTTGTTCGGCGACGATTTTGAGATTCGGCGGATGGCTCGCGTACTGCTGGGTTGATGTGCGCGAGATCACTTTCAGATCGCGGATGCCGGCGAGCCGGGTAAGGATCTCATCCTGCATGCCACTGGCGAAGTAGGCATTCGTCTTGTCGTCGGACAGGTTTTCGAAAGGCAGCACGGCGATGGATTTGGCCGGTATCGCCGTGACGGGTGCGCTCGGCGTTGCCGCAACGCTCGTCGCCGTCGTCGCCTTTGGCGACATGGGCGCAAAGTGCCACAGGAATCCACCGCCGACGGCGAGCAGCAAGGCAAGGATGACCAGCTCAGTGCCGGACACGCGCTGTGCGCCGCGCTCGCCGTGGTACCAGGCCAACACCAGGGTCACGAAAAATCCGACCGCTAGCGCGAGGATGAAAATACGCTCGAGCGAATCCGGCCAATTGAACTTGTTGGCGACGATGTCGATGCCTTGCAGCAATGCGAACGCCGCCGCGATGTAGGCCAGCGCCCATTGCACGAGTTTGCGCTCGCGCAAGCGTTGCAGCAATTCGCCCATGTTCACCCCCGGTACCAGCACGGCGCGATAGTAGCAAACGTCTTTCCGCGGCGCGCGTTGCACTATCCCGCGCTTGACTGCAGCGAAGGCCAGCGCTTGCATGCTTGACAACGTGCGTCTATATTCTTTCTATAGCACTATCGTTCAACGTTGAGTAAGACCATGACTGCAACGGCTACCCTGTCCAGCAAATTCCAGATTTCCATCCCCAAAGCCGTGCGCGACGAACAGCAGTGGCAAGCAGGGCAGGAATTCGTGTTCATTCCCAAAGGCAGCGGCGTGCTGGTAATGCCAGTACCGGAATTCAAGCAACTGTCCGGTATCGCCAGGGGCAGCAAAGCCAGCGGCTACCGCGATCGTGCGGATCGGCATTGATGCGCGTTATCGATACATCGGTCTGGATCGAATGGCTCATCGGCAGCACGCTCGGCAAGAAACTCGGCCGCGAGTTCCCTGACCGGGCACAGTGCATTGTGCCGACGTTGGTGCAACTGGAACTGTCGAAATGGCTGGCGCGTGAACTCGATGAAGATCGCGCCGACCAGATAATCGCCTACACGCAAAAATGCGTGGTGGTGCCCTTGGATACACGCATCGCGCTACACGCCGCCGATTTGCATCGTCAGTACAAACTCGCGACTGCCGATGCCATCGTCTACGCAACCGCGCTGGAACATGACGCCGAACTGCTTACCTGCGATGGGCATTTCCAGAACCTGTCCGGCGTGGTGTATTTCAAGAAGCCGCAGTAGACGATTCCATTCTTGCCTGCCCGTTTCCGCACCCGATTCCGGTAACGGATACCCGTTGCAAATTACGGCCGGGCGGTGTCGGCAGTCGACTTGAGCAGCAACGCCTTGAAGCGTGAATCGTCGCGAATCGTGTCCCACGCCGGGTCGATTTTCAGCATCGCCGGCGAATAGTAGAAACCGATGCCGGAACTGGCCAGCGCGGTCTGCAACAAAGGCACGGCGAGGTCGGTGCGCTGCGCCTGCGCGTAGTGCGCGGCGTTGTTTTGCATCACGCCGGCGCCGGCCACCTTGTCGTCGGTGGCCGTGACGATGGCCTGCGAGCGCGCGACCGCGTCCAGACCCTGCGACACGTTGCCCAATCCGAGTTCGGCGGCGGCGATATTGCTCCACACCGACGCCAGGTCGCCGCCCTGCTGCGATTGCAATTCGCCCTTGGCCGCGGCCAGCGCCTGCACATACAGCGGTCGCGCGCGCGTCGCGTCGCCCGCGAGCCGGTAGAGGTTGGCCAGTTGCAGCGCCTTGGAGCCGCGCACGAAGGAAAAATTGTCGGCGTTGTCAGGCACGCCGTTCAGTAGCGCGATCGCCTGAGCGTACTTGCGCTGGTAGACCAGCAGGTCCGTTCGCCACAAGCGCAACACGGGCTCGTCGCCTTGCGCCGCGTCCAGCGCTGCCTGCACGTCGCCGCTTTGCAGCAGGAGCGTGTTGGAAATGTCGATGCGCGCGCTGAGGTTGGCCGGATCCAGCGCCAGCGAGCGCTGCAACCAGGTCGCGGCCTCACCGTAACGGCTGGCCATCATGCAGGTTTCGCCCAGGTCATTGGCCAGCGCGCTGTTGCGCGGATCGTGCGTCAGCGCGCCCTGCAGCGAAGCGATGGCCGCATCGAAGCGACCTTCACGACGTTCGACATAGCCGCGCGCCGCCAGCGCGTCGGCATCGTTGGGACGCAGCGCGAGCGCCCGGTCGAAGGCCTGGCGCGCGGCGGCGTAGTCGCCACGTCCGTAGTAGTCGCTGTAGCCGATGGCCAGATGCGCTTCGGCGAGATTCGGTGCGATCTGCATGGCCTGTTCGGCATCCGCACGCGCCTGCACGGTCAGCTGCTTCACGTCGAGGCCACCGCCACCGTTGAGCCAGGCCAGTTCGCTCTCCACATACGATACGCGGGCGAAAGCGAGCGCAAAGCGCGGATCCTGCGTTACCGCCTGCCGATACAACGGCAGCGCGGCCTTGAGGCTCGCGGTGTCGTTGTCGGTCTTGCCGCGGCCAGCCTGGTATTCGGCATGCAGGAAGGCATCCAGCGCCGCCTGGTTTTCGGTCGGCGCGGCCGCGAGGCTCGCGGTTTCCGCGGGCGACAGCCGCGCCTTGAGCGCATCGGCCACCTTCTGCGCGACTTCGCCTTCCACGCCGAACAGGTTGTCGAGCCGGCGCGGATAGTCCTGCGCCCACACATGGGCGTCGCTGCGTGTGTCGATCAATTGCACGTTGATCAGGACCTCATTGCCCAGGCGCTGCACGCTGCCTTCCAGCACCGAGGCCACGCCCAATTGTTGCCCTATCGTCTTCACGTCGGCCGGGCGCGCGCCGTATTTTTCCGTCGACGCGCGCGAGATCACCTTCAAGTCGCTGATGCCGGAGAGCTTGGTCAGGATGAGGTCCTGCATGCCGGCGGCGAAATAGATGTTGCCCTTGTCTGCGGACAGATTCTCGAACGGCAGCACGGCGATGGATTTATCGGGAATCTCCGCCTCTGCCGCCGGCGCGGACGAATCGGGGGGGGGCGCCGGCAGGCCAACCTTGCTGCAGAACGCCGCGAAACGAGGGTCTTGCCGGTAGCGCAGGATAAGGGGATCGCCGAGCACATAGCCAATGCCCGAATCGCGCTGCGCCCATGCCCGATCCAGCCACTTGAACATGCTGTCGGGATCGCGGCGCAAGGCGTATGCCTGAGCAATCTGGTAGGCCGATTGATCGGCGTAGGCGTCGGTCAGGTGTTTCAGGGCGGCATCGGCGGCAGAACGGTCGGGGCCGATCTGCAAGGCCAACGCCAGCGCGACGTCCTGCCATACACCGGCAGGTTCCTGACGGGCGGCAGCCAGCGCAGCCTCGGCGTCGCCGCGCAGGATGTCGATGATCGTCAGTTGCACGTGATAAACCGACGCGTCGGGCTGCAAGGCGATTGCACTATCGATGGCCTTGCGGGCCTCGTCCCATTGCCCGAGCGCGGTGAGGTATGTGCTCAGCCAGGTGTACCAGTTCGCATGCCGCGGATCGTCGGCCAATGCCTCGCGGGTCAACGTCGCCGCGCGCCGGTTCTGGCCCAGCGCCGCCAGCGCCGCACCAAGATTGAACTTCGCCACGGCATCATTGGGCGCCAGTTGCAGCGCACGGTGCGCTTCGGCTTCCGCGCCGCGCCAGTCCATGTCCACGCTGGTGAGCAGGAGCGAGCGTGCCTGGTGAGCCAGCGAGGAATCAGGATCGAGCCGCAGGGCGGCCTCCGCCGCTACGCGCCCCTTGGCATTTGCCTGCGCCGCTTCCGCGCCGCTCAGGAACAATCCGGCGAATCCGACCCACGCCATCGACAACTGCGCATTGGCTGCCGCGTAACGCGGATCGAGACGGATCGCCTCGTCAAACGCCTCGATGGCGCTGCGCGCGCCGGCTTCGGTGCCGAGCGCCAGCCAGGCGACGCCCTGCTTGTACGCCATGTAGGCAGCGAGATTGCCGCCGGGCGGGCGTTCACTCTGCACCACCGCGCCGGGCGCGATCTGCAGTCTGGCTTTCAACGCCTCCGCCACCGCAGCCGTTATCGTGTCCTGCAGCGCGAACAGATCCGTGTACGGCTTGTCGTAACGCTGCGACCACAACGTGCTGCTGTCGGCGGCATTCACCAGCGTGGCGGTGATGCGCACCTGATCCTTCACCCGCTGCACGCTGCCTTCGAGCAAGTGCGCGACACCGAGTTTCTCGCCGATGGCTCGGCTCGACTCCTTGCTGCCACGAAATTGGAACGCTGAATTGCGGCTGATGACCTTCAAGCCATCGAGCTGCGACAGTGCATCGATCAGGTCGTCGGACAGCCCGTCGGAAAAAAACTGTTCGTCTGCCTTGCCGCCTTCGTTGGCGAATGGCAGCACGGCGATGGATTTTTCCGGGATATCGGCAACCGTCGTGGGCACGCGTGTCGCCGCCATCCATCGCCCAATCACGACGCCACCAATGGCAAGCAGTGCGACAACCAGTGCCCATTTCACGAACTTGCGGCGTTGCGCGTCTTGCCGGAATGCCTGCGTCCAGTTCAGCGTGGTCACGCCGCCCAGGCGCGCGGTCAGCGGCAGTTCCGGCGCCTGCCACACCACCAGCGACAGGCGCGTGTCGGCACCGATGCCGAAGTGACGATCCAGGTCGGCGATCAACGCCTCGCAATCCGGATAGCGCTGCGCGGGTTCCTTCGCGGTCATGCGGCCGAGAATCCGCGCCAGTTCCGCATCGACCCCGGGGTTGAGCGCGCGGATGTCCGGCAAGGGCTTGTCGGCCACGTCGCGCATCACCGCCAGCGGCGAATCGCCGCCGAACGGGCGGTGTCCGGCAAGGCATTCGAACAGCACTACGCCGAGCGCGAAGATATCCGCGCGCGCATCCGCCGCGGCGCCGGCATAGCGTTCCGGTGCGAGATAGCCCGGCGTGCCGAGGAACGCGCCGGTGTCGGTCAGGCGCGCATCACGCGCCTGCACGGACTGCGCGATGCCGAAGTCGGAAACCTTGGCGATGCCGCGCCGGGAAACCAGGATGTTGGCCGGCTTGATGTCGCGATGAATCAGGCCCTTGGCGTGCGCGCTGGCCAGGCCATGCGCCGCCTGCACGATCAGTCGCGCGGCCTGTTCCGGGGCCAGCCGTTCTTCGCGCTGCAGCAGGACGTCGAGCGCTACGCCATCGACGAATTCCATGGCGAAATACGGCCGCCCACCCTGCGTGCCGGTGGCGTAGATGTGCACGACATTGGGGTCGTCCAGCGCGGCCACCGCGCGTGCCTCGCGCTGGAAGCGTTCGACGATGCGTGCGTCGTGCGCCAGGCCCTCGGCCAGCACCTTGATCGCGACATGGCGATCCAGCTCGGCGTCCAGCGCCTTGTACACCACGCCCATGCCACCGCGACCGAGTTCGGAAACGAGCTGATACTGGCCGAATGCGGTTTTCATGCGCCGTTGCCGTGCCCGCCCGTGCGTGTGATGGCTGTCGGGCGATGGTAACCCGGTGTGGCCGCAAACGTAAGGACGAACGACCGCCTTGGGCAAGGCGCCGCGCGCCGCTACAATTGGGCCTCCCCGTTCCGAACGAGCCCTGCCCCGCGCGGGCGCAAGGCGACACTGTCATGGAAAAATCCTTCGAACCCCAAGCCATCGAATCGAAGTGGTATGCGCGCTGGGAAGCGGCGGGTACCTTCGCACCGCACGGCGACGGCAAACCGTATTGCATCCTGCTGCCGCCACCGAACGTGACCGGCACCTTGCACATGGGCCACGCGTTCCAGCAGACGATCATGGACGCACTGGTCCGCTACCAGCGCATGCGCGGGATGCGCACGCTCTGGCAGGGCGGCACCGATCACGCCGGCATCGCCACGCAAAAGATCGTCGAAAACCAGCTTGCCGCGCAGGGCAAGACGCGCCACGACCTGGGCCGCGCGAAGTTCATCGAGCGCGTATGGGAATGGAAAGCGGAATCCGGCTCCACGATCACGAACCAGATGCGGCGCCTCGGCGCGTCGATGGACTGGTCGCGCGAACGCTTCACCATGGATGAGGGCCTGTCCGCCGCGGTGCGCCGCGTGTTCGTGCAGTGGTATCGCGATGGTCTGCTGTATCGCGGCAAGCGTCTGGTGCATTGGGATCCGGTGCTGATGACGGCGGTGTCCGATCTTGAAGTCGACAATCAGGAAAAGGACGGCTCGCTGTGGTCGATCCGCTACCCCGCCGCCGACGGCGGCGAAGGTGTGGTGGTGGCGACGACGCGACCGGAGACCATGCTCGGCGACGTCGCCGTGGCCGTGCATCCCGAAGACGAGCGCTATGCGCATCTGGTCGGCAAGAAACTGAATTTGCCGCTGTGCGAGCGCGAGATTCCGGTAATTGCCGACGATTACGTCGAGCGCGAATTCGGTACCGGCGCGGTCAAGATCACGCCGGCACATGATTTCAACGACTGGCAAGTCGGAGCTCGGCACAAACTCGCGCCGATCACGATCCTGACGCTGGACGCCAAGATCAACGACGCCGCGCCGGAAAAATATCGCGGCATGGATCGCTATGCGGCGCGCAAGGCGGTGCTTGCCGATCTCGAGGCGGCCGGCCTGCTCGTCGAGACCAAAAAGCACAAACTGCAAGTGCCGATCAGCCAGCGCAGCGACGCCGTGATCGAACCGATGCTGACCGATCAGTGGTTTCTGGATCTCACCTCCACGCGCGGCCGAAAAGCCATCACCGAGCCGGCCTTGAACGCGGTGCGGTCGGGCGAGATCAAGTTCGTCCCGGAAAACTGGGCGACGACCTACACGCAGTGGCTGGACAATATCCAGGACTGGTGCGTGAGTCGTCAGCTCTGGTGGGGTCATCGCATTCCGGCGTGGTACGACGAAGCCGGCAACATTTTTGTTGGCGAGGACGAAGCCGACGCGCGCGCGCATGCGAGCGTCGCGCCGGTCGGCGCGCTGCGCCAGGACGACGACGTGCTCGATACCTGGTTTTCCTCCGCGCTGTGGCCGTTCTCGACCATGGGTTGGCCGAACGCCGGCGACACGCGCGAGGATGGCCACGTCGTCGCCAACTGGACGGCCGATCAGGCGTACCTGCCCAGCGCCGTGCTCGTCACCGGCTTCGACATCATCTTTTTCTGGGTCGCGCGCATGGTCATGGCGACGCAGTACTTCACCGGCAAGATTCCGTTTCGCGAGGTCTACATCAATGCCATCGTGCGCGACGCCGAAGGGCAGAAGATGTCCAAGTCCAAGGGCAATACGATCGACCCGCTCGACCTGATCGACGGCATCGAGCTTGAAGCGCTGGTGAAAAAATCCACCGCCTCGCTGCTGATTCCGCAAGCGCGCGAAAAAGTCGAAAAGCGCATCCGCAAGGATTATCCGCAAGGCATCGCGCCGGTCGGTGCCGACGCGCTGCGCTTCACCTTCGCGGCGCTCGCCACCTACGGGCGCACGATCAACTTCGATCTCAAGCGCGCCGAAGGCTACAAGGCGTTCTGCAACAAGCTGTGGAATGCGGCGCGGTTTGTGTTGATGAATTGCGAGAATTTCACCCCGCCAGCGAATGCATCCGCGCAGCATGCGACCGACGCCGAAAAATGGATACTCGCGCGCCTGTCGAAAACCCTCGCCGAAGTCGAGGCGCAGATGCCGCTGTACCGTTTCGATCTGGTCGCGCAGGCACTGTACGAATTCGTCTGGAACGACTATTGCGACTGGTTCGTCGAACTGGCCAAACCCGCGCTCAATGGCACGGACAAAGCTGCTGCGGATTCGACCCGCCACACCTTGCTCGTGGTCCTTGAAGCGGCCTTGCGCGCCCTGCACCCGATCATCCCGTTCATCACCGAGGAAATCTGGAGTGAGGTAGCGCCCAAGCTCGGCATCGCCGCAACGTCGATCATGACGCGCAGCTACCCGCGCGCCACCGATTTTTCCGTCGATGCCTCCGCCGAAGCCGAGACCGAATGGCTCAAGGCGGTGGTGTCGCAGATCCGCCGCATCCGCAGCGAAATGAACATCGCACCGGGCAAAACAATTCCTTTGTTGTACGCCAACGGCAACGCCAGCGATCGCGCGCGCGCCGACCGCTTCGCGGCGCAGATCGCCTTCCTTGCGCGCACCGAGTCGCAGCGCTGGCTTGCTGTCGACGAAACCGAACCGGCATCCGCCGCAGCCATTATCGGTGAACTGAAACTGCTGATTCCGCTCGCCGGCTTGATCGACCTCGATGCGGAAAAGGCGCGCCTGGCCAAGGAAATTGCGCGACTGGACGGCGAGATCGCCAAGTCGAACGCCAAACTCGCCAACTTCGGCCCGAACACGCCGGCGAACGTGGTCGAACAGGAAAAGCAGCGCGTCGCCGAGCGCAGCGCGCAACTCGCAGCGTTGCGCGAGCAGGCGGAGCGGCTGAGCAACGAGGTTTGAAAGTCGTCATCCCGGCAGGGATTGCCGGGAACCCGTAGCCATGGATGGCAGACTTCAGCTTTATCGCGACATGGCGTCCGTGCAGTCTGGATTCCGGCAGTCCATGCCGGAATGACGGATTCTCTATTCCGGCGGCAGCAATTCCATCGCCATGACCACCGCATCCTCGCGGCCGCGCTTGGCCGGATAGTAGTTCGGGCGCTTGCCGATCTCGTTGAAGCCGAGCCGATCGTAGATCCGGATCGCGTGCGCATTGGACGGCCGCACTTCGAGGAAGATGCGCTCGGCGCGGTGCCAACGCGCCAGGTCGATCAGGCGCTGCATCAGGCGCGTGCCGTGACCGTGCCCGTGCTGTGCCGGCGCGACGCAGACGTTGAGCACGTGCGCCTCGCCGGCGGCGGCGCTGAGCACGCCATAGCCGACCACTTCGATGCCGTGGGCGAGCACGATGCAGTCGTAACCCGCGCGCAGGCAATCGCGGAAGATGCCGTGCGTCCACGGGTATTCGTACGCCGCCAGTTCGATCGCGGCGACCTGTTCCAGGTCTTCCGCGGTCATCGTGCGCAAGGCCGGATACGGTTCCTTGAGGATCGCGACCATCGCTCAGCTCGCCTCGTGCAGTTTGCGCGCCAGGGGCTTGAGCGCCTGCCACAGTGCGCGCTTGCCGGCGGCGTCGCGCGGCAGCGCGCCGCCTGCGATCGCAACGCCATCGGGCGCAGCCGAATCGGCTGCATCCGCCTCGACGAAGCGGATTTGCGTGGCGCGAACACGCAACGCCAGCGGCAGCCACGTCCACGCGGCCTCGCTGCTCGCGCCGCTCACGCACACCTGTGCGCGCGCGTCGGCAAAAACCGTGACCGTGGTATTCGCTGCGGCCGCCATGCCGCGCAGCCGCCAGGTCTCGATGCCCATCGCCGCGAGCATCGCCGTGCGCTGTGCGTCAGTCGGCATGGCTACCTCCGAGCGCGGACAAATCCTCGTAGAACTGCGCAAAGTCCTGATCGATGGCCTTGCCGAAGGCGGCGACGGTCGCGACGATGCTGGCGTCTGTCGCCGGCACCTGCGCGCTGTAGGTGTGTTCGATGACCGGCTCGCCCTGGTCCTGGTCGACGCGCATCTGCAAGGACACGACGGCGACGAATCCGGCATTGCCCGGCACGCGCTCGAAACGCACGATGCGGCCATGCACGCGCAGCGCCGGTGTGCTCGCCGGCAGGCGGTCGGTGACCAGCGCCGAGATTCCGGAAGCGCGCAGCATGTCGGCCAGGCGCGCCTGCAACGCCCGCGACGGTGGATCGCTCCACAACTGGTAGTGGTAAGAGCGCAGCGCGTCGGCCTGCGGCGATGTCGCGTAGATCAGCGCCTGTTCGGCATAGATGCCTTCGCCGCGAAAGGTTTCCACCTCGATCGGCAACGACGACAGCGGCGCATCCCGGTGCGGCAGGGCCGCCGGCGCCGGCAGGCGGAAATAGGTGACATCCGGCACCGCGGGCACGGAACAGGCGGTGAGCGCGACGACGAACAGCGCGAGCAGGAACTTGCTCATTGTTCTTCCTCCACCTTGTCCGCCTTCGGTGAAATCAGCAATCGGTTCGGATTCTTGCGCACCTCGCGCGCGAACTCGTCGAAATTGCGGCTGGCGTTTTCCAGGTGCTGGCTGATCGAATCCATGCGCCCGGACAGTGCTTCGAGCACGGCGCGCAAGTCGGTCACCGAATCGCGGATGCCGGGCCGGTTTTCGCGCGCGATGCCGTTCAACTGGCCGATCGCATCGTCGAGTTTTTGCTGGGTGTCGCGCAACTGCTTCGTCATCGCCTGCGTATTGGCAAGGATGGCCGCGACCGCCGCGCGGTTGTCCGGCTTGAGCATGTCGTCGAGCGAATCGGAAACGCGATTGAGCCGATTCAGCAACCTCTGCGATTGCGCGACGATATCCGGTGTGCCCTTGTCGATGGCGCCGGTGATCGAATCCACGCGCTTGGACAAGGTCTCGATGAGCGGCGCGATCTGGTTGTGTGTCAGGCCGGTGATCTGTCCGGCAAGCTCGTTCATCGCGCTGAAGATGTCGGCGCTCTCCACGCCGGCGAGCGTGCTGCCGGGCGCGGCCATGTGCGCGCTCTTGCCTTCGCTGATGCCGACCGCGACATCGGCGAGCAGGCCGGTGGCGGTCAGGCGCGCAATGCTGTCCTGCGGGATCGGCCAATCGCGGCGCACGTCGAGTTCGATCCGGTAACGCGTGCCGTCCTTTGTCCGCTCGGGCGTAATCGCGCCGACCTGGCCGATGCGAAAGCCCTGGTAAAACACGGGTGCACCGTAGCGCAGGCCGGTGACATTGCGATAGTGCGTGTAGTACGCCGTGCTCGCGCCGCCACGGCCGGTGATCACGGCCAGCGCGACCAACAACGCGATGCCGGCGATCAGCACCATCGCGCCGACGAGGACATAGTTCACGCTGTCACGTTTCATGCGGCTTCTTCCGTCAGGCGTTTCAGGTAGGCGTCCGCATCCACCTGGATTTCGCGCGGCCGTCGGTTGAGCAGGTCCTGGATGCGTTCATTGTCGCAGTGTCGCACGGCGTCCACCGTGCCGGTCATGAGGATATCGCCTTGATCCAGCACGGTGATGGAATCGGCGATCTTGAATGCGCTTTCCAGCTCGTGCGTGACCACGACGATGGTCATGCGCAACGCATCGCGCAGGCGCAGGATCAACTCGTCCAGTTCCGCGGACACGACCGGGTCGAGCCCGGCCGAGGGTTCGTCGAAGAACAATAGCTTCGGATCCATCGCGATGGCCCTGGCCAAGGCGGCGCGCTTGACCATGCCGCCGGACAACTGCGCCGGCATCAGGTCCTGGAAGCCGCCGAGGTTGACCACCTCGAGCTTGAGCCGGCTCATGATGCGGATCGTCGCTTCGTCCAGGTTCGTGTGCTCGCGCAGCGGCAGCGCCACGTTGTCCCCTACAGAAAGGGACGTGAGCAGCGCACCGCCCTGGAACGACACCCCGATCTGGCGGCGCACCGCGAGCAGTTCGCGTTCGCTGGCGCGGGCGATGTCCACGCCGAGCAAGCGCACGGTTCCGCTGCGCGGCTTGTGCAAGCCGAGCAGATGGCGCAAAAGTGTACTTTTACCCGACCCCGAGCCACCCATGATCACGCGGATTTCGCCGGCGTTCACGGCGAAATCCACGCCATTGAGGATGCGTCGTCGCCCGTACCAGGCTTCGAGTTTCGTCACGTCGATCAGAGGCGCGCTGGCGGACGTCATGGATCGGATCAGCGATTGAGGAAGAACGAGAAGATCATGTCGACGACGATGATCCAGCAGATCGACAGCACCACCGCGCGCGTGGTCGCGCGGCCCACGCCCTCGGCGCCGCCGGCGACCGAAAAGCCCGTGCTCACGCCGATCAGGGTGATGAGCACGGCGAACACCGCGGATTTGGCGATGCCTTGCCACACGTCGCCTGCGCTGAGCAGGGACAGCGTCTGTGAAATGTACGCCGCCGGCGTGACGTTGAGCGCCGGCGAGGAATACAGCGCCGCGCCGAGAATGGCCACGGCGTCGGCGAGGATGGTCAGCACCGGCAGCATGACCAGCATGGCGATCAGGGCGGGCGCGGCCAGGTAACGCACCGGCTCGATGCCCATCGTCGCCAGCGCGTCGACTTCCTGCGACACGCTCATCGAGCCGATGCGCGCGGCAAGCGCCGATCCCGAACGACCGGCGACGAGGATCGCGGTGATCAACGCGCCGAACTCGCGCGTCACCGACTTGGCCACGGCGACGACGACCTGCGATTGCGCGCCGAACTCGGACAGCGCTGCAATGAACTGGATGCCGAGCATCACGCCGATGGTGAGCGCGAGCAGGGTCACGATGGCCAAGGCATCCACGCCGATCTGGCGCATCTGCTCGAGCACCGCGCGCAGCCGCAACGGCTGGCCGATGCGCCAGCCGAACACGGCGAAGTACAGGCTTTCCCCCAGCAACGCCGCCGCGTAGCCGACGCCGGCGAATGCGTGCACGGTAGCGCGACCGAGCGATTCGAGCGGGCGCGTGAGGGTGTTCATGCTTTTGGCTCGTCATTCCGGCAGGGACTGCCGGAATCCAGTTGCCATGGATGGCAGGTTTCGGGCGACCGCCGAGTTGCATCCCTGCGTCTGGACTTCGGCAGTCCCTGCCGGAATGACGAGCTTGTACTCATCCCGCCCTCGCCGCTTCAACATCCGCAAACAACACGAACACCTTGTCCAGCCGCGCCAGTTGCAGCACCGCCAAAACCGGCTTGCTCGCCGCGATCAGGGCGAAACGCCGGCCCTTGCCGCGTGCGGTCTGGAAACCTTCCACGAGTGCGGCGATGCCGGACGAATCGATGTAGGCGACGCGCGACAGCTCCACGCCGACATCGCCGCCGCGCAGCGCAGCGAGGATGGCATCACGCACCTTTTGCGACCAGGACAGATCCACTTCCCCGCCCACGCGCACGAGCGCGTAGCCGCCCAGGTCCTCGGTGACGCAGGTGTTTTCCACGGCATTCATTCGTGTTCCCCCATCGGGATGCGTTTGCGCATGCGCAGGATATTGCCGTGTCCATCCGGCGCCGGCAGGATTTTCCAGTCGTCCATCAGCGCATCAATGAACGGCAATCCCAGGCCTCCGGGTTTGCATTCGGACAGATCGCGCAGCTTCAGGCACGCCGGATCGACCGCTGGCGCCTGGTCGCGCAACTCGAACACGAGGCGCTCGTGCTCGCGGCCTAGCCGCAGCGCGATTTTACGCGTGCACTCGCCGCCATAGGCATGACGGATGATATTGGTGCAGGCTTCATCCACCGCCAGCACCAGCTGGTCGCGCAGTTCCGGCGCAATGCCCTGCGCATCGAGCGCATGGCGCAGCGCCGCGCGCACGCCGCGCATCTGCGCCGCCTGCGCCGGAAACTCCAGTTCGAGCAAACCGTGTGCCTGTGCGCCGCGTGGTTCCTGCAACAACAACAGCGTGGTGTCGTCGACCAGTTTCAGGCGCTTGAGGTCGCCGAGCAGCGCGCGCAGCCGCGGCTCCGGCGCAAGCCCGGCGTGGCGCGCGATCAGTCCGCGCAGGCCGTTTTCGCCAAGCCGATCCGTGGCGCCGGTGCGCACGTCGGTGGCGCCGTCGGAAAACAGGTACAGCGCCTGCTTGCCGAGCGTGAATTCACGTTCGCCGTAGTCCGCTTCGGCGAGGATGCCCAGCGGCGGGCCATCGGCGGCAAGCTCCTCGAAATGCACGCCATCATGCAGCAACGCCGGCGGAAATCCGGCGCTGGCCAGTCGCACCGTGCCACTGCCGCGATCGTACTGGCCGACCGCGGCGCAGACGAAGCGGCCGTCGCGCACGAACCGGCACATCTGCGCGTTGACCTCGCCCAGCCACGCGCCCGGCGCCGGCGCACGCGTGCCGACCCAGCGCAACAGGCTCTCGACGCGCACCATCAGGAAGGCGGCGTCCAGGCCCTTGCCGGAAACATCGCCGATCACGAAGGCCAATCGCCCATCGGGCAGGTCGAAGAAGTCGAAGAAGTCGCCGGAAATTTCGTGTGCTGGCAGGTTCACGCCGCGGATCGGGAAATCGCCGCGACGGCGTTTGGGCAGCATGGATTTCTGCATGCGCCGCGCGAGTTCCAGTTCGCGCTGGATGCGCTGCTGTTCGACCAGTCCTTGCGCGAGTTGCGCATTGCCGATGGCCAAGGCGGCCGGCGCGGCGATCAGACGCAGGACTTCGGCGTCATCGGCGTCGAACAGACTGCCGTCGCGGCGGTTGATGATTTCCAACGCACCGATCGGTCCCTGCGCGGTGGCCAGCGGTGCGCACACGATGGAACGCGTGAGGAATCCGGTTTCCGCATCCACGCGCGCGTTCACGCGCGCGTCGGCGCTCGCATCGCGCACGAGTTGGGTGGCGTTTTCGGCCACGCAGCGCCCGACCACGCCCTGGCCCACGGCCACGGTCAGGCCGGTGATGTCCACCGGCCCCTGGCATAGCCGGCATTCGAGCACGCCGCGAGCGGGATCGAGCAGGAACAGCGAAGCCGCCTCGGCCTGCATGAAGTCGACGATGCGCGACACCGCCAGCGGGAAGGTTTCGCGCAGGTCCAGCGACAGCGCCAGCGACTGGCTCAGGTCCGCCAGAAAACGCAGCGCACGCCGCTCTCCGTTCCCCGCTGCGGCGAGCGGGACGGCGTTCACGGCGTCGGTGGCTCCGCGGCGTGCGATTCACGCCGGCTGCGCGCGCGGGCGCGTCCCCACAAGGTGACGATCGGTCCCGACAAGGCATAGATCGCGGCAATGCCGAACAACACGCGCGGCGGGTTCATCGCCAGTGCCACCAGGATCAGCACGATGAGGATGAGCCAGAAGAACGGCACCTTGTCCGAGCGCGGCCAGGACTTGAAACTGAAGTAGCGGAAGCGGCTGACCATCAGCAGTCCGGCAAGGATCGCCACCACTGGCGTCACGAACTGCACCTGCGCGCCGGTGAGGCCCAGGTCGAGCACCATCCACACATACGACATCGCCAGGCCCGCCCCGGCAGGTATCGCCAGGCCCTGGAAGAAGCGCTTGTCGGCGACGCCGACCTGGGTGTTGAAGCGCGCCAGGCGCAGCGCACCGCAGGCCGCGAAGATGAACGCCGCCGCCCAGCCGAACTTGCCCCAGGCGGGACCGAGTTGCTTGAGCGATTCCAGCGACCACACGTACAGCACAAGTGCCGGCGCGACGCCAAAACTGACCAGGTCAGACAGCGAGTCGTACTGCACGCCGAATTCGCTTTGCGTATTGGTCAGGCGCGCGACGCGGCCATCCAGGCCGTCGAACACGGCAGCGACGAAGACGGCGATCACCGCGTCGGCATACAGGCCGCCAATGGCTGCGATGATCGCGTAGAAACCCGCGAACATCGCCCCCGTGGTCAGCAGGTTCGGCAACAGATAGATGCCGCGATGCGGTTTGGGCTGGTTGGAAGGCGTGTCCATCCTTTCCCCGAAGTTCAAGCTTGTTGGCCGCAGTTTACCGCAAGGTGTGGCACCCACACGCTTTTCCATGAAGGGGGCTTGTGGCATAGTGCCTGCCGCCACAGGGGCAACATTGGGAGCTGCCGGCGCTGCCGGCTCGGGAGAACATCGATGAATCGCATACTGGTGTTGCTGGCCCTGTCCGGCTTCATGCTTGGCGCCTACGCGACCGATCAGCAGGTGTACAAGTGGACGGATGCCGCCGGCGTGGTGCACTTCTCCGATGCGCCGCCGCCCAAGGACGCCAAGGACGTGCAACTGATGCGCGTGAGCGGCAGCGATCGTCCGCGCAGCGTGGACGCCCAGCCCAACGGCGAACCCGGCAGCAGTCAGGAAGGCGGCAACAATGGCGCCGCCAGCGCCGCGCCGGTCGATCCGAAGGATGCCAATGCCAAGGCCTGCGCGACCGCACGCAACAACCTGGACCTGCTGCAGAGCAAGATGCCGATCAGCGTGACCGGCGCGGATGGCAAGCCGATACCGCTGGACGACAAGGCGCGCGAAGCGCAGGTCGCTGCGGCCAATGCGAATATCGCGCTGTACTGCAAATAGCCTGGCGCGCGGGCGCGCGCTGCTTGCTTTTGTCGTCCTGCTCGCGCTCGCGGCGGCGGCGTGGTGGTATTTCGCGCCGCACACCCTGCCCGGCTTCGTGCAGCGCAACCTGCCGCAATCGCCCACATCCAACCCGCCGCTGTATGAATGGCGCGACGCGCAGGGCCATCTGCATGTGACCGATGTGCCGCCCACGGATCGGCCCTACAAGACCGTGCATTTCGACCCGAATGCGAACGTGTTGCCCAAGGGCGTGGCGCCGAGCAAGTAACTGCGCAGTCGGCTGCTACAATCGCCGATTCCCCTCCGCGATCGTTCGTTTGCCATGCGCCTCTCAAAATTCCATCTCGCCACCGTCAAGGAAGTCCCCGCCGATGCGGAAATCGCCAGCCACCGCCTGATGCTGCGCGCGGGTATGCTGCGCAAGCATGCCGCGGGTCTTTACACCTGGTCGCCGCTGGGCCTGAAGGTGCTGAAGAAAGTGGAGAACATCGTGCGCGAGGAAATGGATCGCGCCGGCGCGCTGGAAGTCGCGATGCCGATCGTGCAGCCGCGCGAGTTGTGGGAAGAAACCGGTCGCTGGCAGAAATTCGGCCCGCAATTGCTCAAGATCAAGGATCGCAAGGAAGCCGAATACTGCTTCGCGCCGACCGCCGAAGAAGTCATCACCGATTTCGCGCGCAGCGAGCTGAAAAGCTACAAGCAGTTGCCGGTCAATTTTTACCAGATCAATACCAAGTTCCGCGACGAGATTCGCCCGCGTTTCGGCGTGATGCGCGCGCGCGAATTCCTGATGAAAGATGCGTATTCGTTCCATCTGGACGAGGCCGACCTGAATCGCGAATACGACAATATGTACGCTGCCTACGGCCGCATCTTCGCGCGCCTGGGACTCGCGTTTCGCGCCGTCGCCGCCGACACCGGCGCGATCGGCGGCAGCCGCAGCCACGAGTTCCAGGTGCTCGCCGATTCCGGCGAGGACGCGATTGCGTTTTCCGACGCATCGGACTACGCCGCGAACGTCGAACTTGCCTCGGCCCTTGCGCCCGGCGCGCGCGCATCCGCGAGCGAGGCGATGCGCGACGTGCCCACGCCAGGCAAGTCCACCTGCGCCGATGTCGCCGCCCTGCTCGGCATCGACATCCGGCGCACGGTGAAATCGGTGTGCGTGATCGGCGAGCAAGGGTTTGCCATGGCGCTGGTGCGCGGCGACCACGAGGTCAACGAAGTCAAATTGCAGAAGATCGCCGGGCTCGCCGACTATCGCCTCGCCAACGAACAGGAAATCATTGACGCACTTGGCGCCAAGCCGGGCTATCTGGGCCCTGTCGGAGCGGACCGCAAAAAGGTGCGCATCGTCGCCGATCGCGAGGTCGCGGCGATGGCGGATTTCGTCGTCGGTGCGAACAAGGTCGATTTCCATATCGCCGGCGTCAACTGGGGCCGCGATCTGGCCGAACCCGACGTCGTCGCCGATATCCGCAAGGTGATCGAAGGCGACGCCTCGCCCGATGGCAAGGGCACGCTCAAGATCGCGCGTGGCATCGAAGTCGGCCACGTATTCGCCCTCGGCATCAAGTATTCCGAGGCGATGAACGCGAGCGTGCTCGACGCCGACGGCAAGAATCGCCCGATGCCGATGGGCTGCTACGGCATCGGCGTGTCGCGCATCGTCGCCGCGGCGATCGAACAGAACCACGACGCCGCCGGCATTATCTGGCCTGCGCCGATGGCGCCATGGCGCGTGGCGGTTTGCGTGATCAATCCGAAGAACGATGCGAAAGTGAACGAAGCGGCGAGCGCGTTGTACGACGAACTCAACGCCGCCGGCATCGAAACCTGCCTCGACGATCGCGGCCTGCGCCCCGGCGCGATGTTCGCCGACATCGAGCTGATCGGCATTCCGCATCGCATCGTGGTGTCCGAGCGCGGCCTTGCCGCCGGCACGTTCGAATATCGCGGGCGCCGCGATGCGGAAAGCCGCAACCTCAAACATGAGGAGCTGCTCGCGTTGCTGGGTTGATGCGGCTTACTTCTTGATCAGACCCTTGACGCGATCCAGCCAGGAACTGCCGGCCGGCTTGTCGTCCACCGCGGCCGGCTTGGCGAAACTGCCGGACAGGCCCTGCTCGCGCTTCATCCGCGCCAGGTCCGCCTTCTGTTGCTCGCTGATCTTGGATTCCCAGCGCCGCTTGATCTGGTCCTGCTGCACCTTGGTGCGCAATTGCGCGCGGAACGAATCGGACAGCGCCTCCTGGAACAGGTTGCTGTCCTCGCGCATCAGGTAGCGCCCGATCGCGTCGAACGTGGCCTCGTTGAGCTGCGTGGCCGGCACGTTCTTGGTCGCCGTGCCGAGCGCGTCGAAGTTGACGAAGTTCATGCGCACCGCGGCGCTGTCGGCATCGGCGAAAAACGTCGCCGTCATCGGGATACGGCCCTTGGCGTTGAATTTGGCCGAAATCGTTTCACCATTGCCGTCTTTCTTCGGTTCGAGCACGCCACCCAGGTGGTAGCGCTGGAATGCGCCGGCGACGGTCTTGACCTTGCTCGCGCCGAGCACTTCGACGGTCGGACACTCCTCGCTCGCCACCGCGCAGTGGAAGCCCAGCACGATCTCGCGCGAGCCGGGTTGCTGGTTGAGCTTGAGGTCGTATTCGTGCTCGATGTAGCCGACGATGTCGCCGTAGCCGACCAGGGCATAGCGCAACGGCTTCTTCGGCTGCAGCAACTTCAGGTTGGCGACGAGCTTGCCGAGGAATTCATGCAACGCCACCATGCCGGGCTCAAGCTGGGTGCGGAAGATCTGCTCGCGATCCGACTTGCGCTTTTCCGCATCGTCGGCGCTGGCCTTGCGTTGCTGTGCCTGCTGTTCGAGTTCGTCGAGCAATCCCACGGACCAATCCCCTTGCGCCGCCCGGGCGGGCCGGCGTTCAACCAGCGTTTAACTTAAGTCCAATGCCTGTCGCTTGCAAGGGCAACCTCGCCAGATTGTGCCGTGCATCGCCATTCGGCGCGGCGGCAAATACCGGTTTTTTGATTATCCGCCACGCCAATGGCATGCTATTGGCGTGCGTTTTAGTCACGCATTGCAATTCAATCCATCGATTACGGAAACTCAGGCAATGGCCATTGAACTGAAGAATCTCACCAAGAAACAACTCGCCGAACTCGCCCAACGCGTTGCCTCGCGCAGCCGCGAGCTGGATGTCGAGGAGCTCGACAAAGTCCGCGCCGACGTGCGCGCATACGCCCGCTCCAAGGGCTATTCCATCGAGCAGTTGTTCGGCGGTCGCGGCCGCAAGGGCAAACGCGGCAAGGTCGCGCCGAAGTTCCGCAATCCCGCCGATCCGGCGCAGACCTGGTCCGGCCGCGGCAAGCGCCCGCGCTGGTTCAATGCGGCACTGCGCAAAGGCAAGAAAGAACAGGATTTGCTGATCTGATTTGACGGCCTGCGCAACCCCATCCTGGGGTAGGCAGCCCGCGCGAGGCATCGCGCCCCGCGAAACGCGTTTCGTCACAGACTACGCCGCGGGGCAACAAGCAAGTCGCCGAACAGCAATCCGGCGACCAACGCCACCAGGATCGCCAGCAGGGTGAAGCCGACGTCCAGTCCTTGCGACACGTCGCGTTCGAACATCAGCGACAGCGTGCGGAAACCCACGCTGCCCGGCACCAGCAGAATGACGCCGGGTTCGCGCACGAGTGCGCCGGGGCGATGGGCGATGCGCGCGTAGAGGTTGCTCAGTGCGCCGATCGCCAGGCCCGCGAGGAACACGCCGAAATCCGGGCTGAACGCGGAACTGCCGTAATAGGCGATCACATAGCCGAGCGCGGCCGATGCCATCACCAGCAGATAGTCGCGCCGCGCCGCCTGGAAGAGCACCGCGAACGACAGGCTGCCGAATCCCAGCGCGACCCATTGCACCCAATCCGGAACGGCGGGCTGGTGCGCCGCCTGCGGCAGCCAATGCAGGGCGAGGGCGATCTGCGTCGCCGCCAGCGTGCCGAACGCGAGCTTGAGCAGGCTCATCATCGCGCCGGCCAGGCGCGCGACGCCGGATGCCAGGTGCTGCATCGACAATTCGCGCACCGCCGTGGTCAGGCTCAATCCCGGCAGCAGCACGATCAGGGCGGCGAGCACGACTGCCTTGACGTTGAGCGGTACCGCGAATGCACCGACTGCGGTGGCGACAAGGGTGGCGAGCAGGGCCGAGATCGCCTCGAAGCTAGCGCCCAGGCGCGGGCGCCCTTCGCTGGCCAGCGCGATCATGCCGATCAGCACGCCGATGCCGCCGGCGACGATGATGTCGGTCCAGGTCGAATGCAGGATCGCGGCGACCGCCGCGGCGGCGACGCCATAACTGGCCGCGGTGTACACGCGATTGCGTACGTTGCGGCGCCGATGGATGACACGCAACTGGCGCGCGCCTTCGCCGATGCCCAGCGTGCCGTCGATCACGCGATCGGCGATCGCATCGACCTCGCACAGCCTGCGCAGGTTGACGTCGCCGGGCGACAGGCGGATGACCTGGGTGTGTTCGCTCAACGCGTCGTCCGCGTGGCCGCGCGAACTGAACGAAAGAATCAGCGCGGTCGGCGTGGACAGGCTGTTGCAGTTCAGTCCGAGGCGCGCGCTGACGCTATCGATCGCCGCTTCCAGGCGCGGCGCGGCGGCGCCGTACTGGTGCAGGCGCCGCGCCAGTTCGACGACGAAGCGCATGCGCGCCGCGGCATCTTCGGGCGTCATCGACGCAGGGCCTGGCTTGGCAGTCGGATCGTGCATTCAGTCGCCGATCGGATAGGCGGGCGTCGCATCCAGCGCCGCCGCGCACACTTGCGCGAGATCGAGCAGGCGCAGGTCCGACCCCGGCGGGCCCATGAGCTGCAACCCGCATGGCAGGCCGTCCGCCGTGGTGCCCATCGGCAGGCTCACCGCCGGGCAACCGGCAAGATTGGCGAACGCGGTGAAATCGGCCTGATCGACCGGGGCAGATTCGCCATGCGCAAACGCGACATGCGGCGTGGTCGGCGTGACCAGCACGTCGACATCGGCAAACAGGCGGCGCGCCTTGAGCACGGCCGCGTCGAGCAGGCGATCGGCCGTCGCGTAGTCGGCAGCGGACTTGCCGCGCGCGTAGTCGAGCAGGCGCGCCAACTGCGGCGAAGCGCCAGCCAGCACCTGCGCAGGATACGCACCGAGTATTTCCGCCTCGACCAGCAGCAGGCCGGCGCGCCGCGCGGCGGGAATCGGAAAATCCGCGAAATCGACGCAGCGCCGATTCGGCAACTCATGCGCCAGCGTGTCCAGTGCGCGCGCAAAAACCGCTTCGACCGCGGCGCTCGTGCCCCACGCCGGCAAATCCGCGAGCACGCCCACGCGCAGCGTGTCCGGCTCCCAGTCGGGAAGATCCGGCTCGAGCCGCCGCCGGCGCGAACGCGGATCGGCCGCATCGTAGCCGGCGAGCACGTGGTAGAGCACGGCCAGGTCGTCCACGCTGCGCGCGAGCAGGCCCACGCAATCCAGCCGCCGCGCCGCCGGCGCGATGCCGCGCCAGGAGATCTCGCCTGCGGTCGGCTTGAATCCATAGACGCCGCAATAGCTCGCCGGGATGCGCACCGATCCGAGCGTATCGGTGCCGATCGCGGCCGCGCACAATCCGGCAGCCACCGCGGCGGCACTTCCGGCGGACGAGCCGCCGGGCGAGAAACCGTGTCGCCAGGGATTGTGTACATCGCCCCAATGCGGATTGGCGCCCTGCGCGCCAGGGCCTTCGTCCATGCCGGTCTTGCCCAGGATCACGGCGCCGGCGCCGCGCAGGCGCTCGATCACCGCCGCATCACGCGCCGCGGGTGCGCGCGCGCCGGGCAGGCCCGCATGCGTGGGCAAGCCGACGACGTCGATATTGTCCTTGACCGCGACCGGCACGCCATCCAGGCGGCCGATCGTCTTGCCTTGCGCGCGCCGTGAATCCGATGCCTGCGCCTGCGCCAAAGCGCCCAGCGCATCGACGGCGACAAATGCATTCAGCCGCGCATTGGCTTGTGCGATGGCATCCAGGCAAGCCTGCGTCAACGACTCCGCGCGCACCTGCCCTGCGGCCAACCCATGCAATATCTGCCAGAGCGGTGCCCCGCGCAGCGGCCGTTCTGTTATCGTTTGCGTCATCGAATCCTCCCCGTTGTCCGTCGATTATGCCGCAAGCGCAAGCCGACAAGGCCGACACCGCAGCACGCGGCCTGCGCTCTTCGCGCCAGCCACGCTACCTGCAGGTTTGCGAAATCCTGCGCGAGGAAATCCGTCGCGGCGATCATCCGGTCGGCACGACATTCCCGACCGAAATGTCGTTGTGCAAGCGTTTTTCGATCAGCCGCTTCACCGCGCGCGCGGCGCTGCAGTTGCTTACCGACCAGGGCCTGATCCTGCGCCGGCGCGGCGCCGGCACGCTGGTGCGCTCGGCCGAAACGCGCGTGACCTACGAGCAGCACATCCGCTCGATCGACGACCTGCTGCAGTACACCAACGCCTCGGGCTTCCAGTTCCTGCACACCGATCGCATCACCGCCGACGCGGTGCTGGCGGGTTGGCTCAATGTGCCCGCCGGGACCGAGTGCATGCACCTGCACGGCATTCGCTACCACCGGCGCACGCAACTCCCGTATTGCCTCGGCGAAGTCTACCGGCGCGCCAGCTGGCAGGGACTGCCGCAGGGCTATGAGCGCATGGAAGACGCGATGCGCCACCTGATCGAGGAAAAATTCCACGAACGCATCGGTCGCGTCGAACAATCGCTTTCCGCCGTGTCGATCACCGAGGAGCAGGCGAACGAGTTGAAGGTGCGCGCGGACACACCCGGATTTCGCAGCGTGCGCCGCTACTTCGACATCAAGGGCCGCCTCGTACTGGTGGCCGTCACCTTGCACCCGGGCCACCTGTTCAGCTATTTCAGCAAGTACGAGCGCATCGATCCGGCAATGCGCATCTGACCCGATTGCCGCATCGCGCCTAAAACCGGACAATCGTCCTTCCCCACGAGGAATCCGGCCATGAGCGAACGCGAATCGATGGAATACGACGTCGTCGTGGTCGGCGCCGGGCCGGCGGGTTTGGCGTTCGCGATCCGCGCCAAGCAGATCAAGCCGGACCTTCGCGTGTGCGTGATCGAGAAGGCGTCCACGGTCGGTGCGCAAATCCTGTCCGGTGCGGTGATCGAACCGCAGCCGCTCAACGAATTGCTGCCAGAATGGGGCAAGAACCCGCCGCCGATTTGCGTGCCGGCGACGCAGGACGAGTTCTGGTGGTTGCGCGACGCGAAGCGTGCGACGCGCTTGCCGACGCCACCGCAGATGCACAACCGCGGCAACTTCATCGTCTCGCTCGGCGCGCTGTGCGCGTGGCTGGCGCCGCAAGCCGAAGCGCTCGGCGTGGAAATCTATCCCGGCTTCGCCGCGGCGGAACCGTTTTTCAATCCCGACGGTTCGGTCGGCGGCGTGCGCATCGGCGACATGGGCGTGGCGAAAGACGGATCGCACAAGGCCGGCTATACGCAGGGCATCGACATCAAGGCGCCCGTGACGGTGCTGGCTGAAGGTTGCCGCGGCTCGCTGACCAAGCAATTGATCGCAAGATTCAAGCTCGACGCGAACAGCGACCCGCAAACCTTCGGCATCGGCATCAAGGAATTGTGGCAAGTGCCGGCGGGGCGCGTCACGCCCGGCAAGATCGTGCACAGCGTCGGCTGGCCGCTGGACGACTGCACCTACGGCGGCAGCTTCCTGTATCACCTGGACAAGGACCGCGTCGCCATCGGTTTCGTCGCCGGACTCGACTACGACGATCCGCAATTCAAGCCCTGGGAAGCGTTCCAACAACTGAAGAATCATGCGCGGATCAGGCCTCTGCTCGACGGCGGAACGATCGTTTCCGCCGGTGCGCGCGCGATCGTGGAAGGCGGATATCAATCATTGCCAACCTGCGAGATGCCCGGCGCGATCCTGATCGGCGATAGCGCGGGCCTGGTCAACGTGCCCAAGATCAAGGGCACGCACCAGGCCATGCGTTCGGGCATGCTCGCCGCCGAACACATCGTCGCCATGAACAAGCCGGAAGGTTGGGACGCGAAGCTGCGCGCCTCGGCGGTGATGAAGGAGCTGCGCCGCGTGCGCAATATCCGCCCGGGATTTCGCAAGGGTTTCGTCGTCGGCATGCTCAATGCCGGCTGGGAAACCATCACCGCAGGCTACTCGCCGTGGACGCTGCGCAATCACGCCGACTATTCATCGCTGCTCAAACTCGGCACGTTCGAGGAACCCAAGCGCGGCTGGATCGAACGCAGCCTGCCGCCGCGCGATCGCCTGGCCTCCGTGTATTTCGCTTCGACCCAGCACGACGAAGACCAGCCGATCCATCTGAAAGTGCCGGATACGAATATCTGCATCGGTCGCTGCGTGACCGAGTATCAGAATCCGTGCACGCGCTTCTGCCCCGCCGGCGTGTACGAAATGGTCAAGGACGAAAACGGCCTGCGCCTGCAGATCAATGCCGCCAACTGCGTGCACTGCAAGACCTGCGACATCAAGGATCCGTACGAGAACATCAACTGGACCACGCCCGAAGGCGGCAGCGGGCCGAACTACCAGAACCTCTAGCGCCGCTTCGGCAGCGGCAACAGATCCAGGCCCAGCTTCATGCCCATGCCGATGCGCTCGGCGTAGGCGCACATCACGTCGGCCGCGTCGGCATCCAGCACCTCATGCGTGGTTTCGCGCCAAAGCGCGAGCCAGCGTTCGAAATGCTCGATGCGGATGGGATGCGGTCGATGCGCACCGAGCGGATTGCCGCGATAGGTGCGCACATGCAGGGCCACCGAACACCAGAACGAGGTGAGCAGGCGCTTGTGCGCGGCCCAGTCGGCGATCACCGGATTGAACACCGCGCCAAGCAGGGGATCGGCGCTGACCTTGTCGTAGAAGCGGTCGATCAGGGCCGCGATGCGCGGTTCGTCGAGCCCGTCCGGAATCGCGGCGGGAATGAGGGCAGGGTTCGCGTTCATCCCGGTATTTTGCCTGCTTTGGCGAATCGAATGGCTGACCTGGATCAATCGCACAACGCGTGCATCCTGGATTTCGCGTATAAAGCGCGCTTTGCCCGGAGTACGACGCCATGGCCGCGCCCCGCATCGCCCTTGTCACTGCCGCCGCCGCGCGCGCACTGGATGAAGATCTCGCGCCGCTGGAATCCGCGCTGCGCGAAGCCGGCGCGCAGGTCGCCACACCGAACTGGGACGATGCCGGCATCGACTGGTCACAATTCGATCTGGCCCTGCTGCGTTCGCCCTGGGACTACATGCATCGCCTGCCCGAGTTCCTGGCCTGGGCCGAACGCGCGGCGCAGGCAACAACCTTGCTTAATCCATTGGACGTAATTGCCTGGAATACCGACAAGCATTACCTGCGCGACCTGGAAAATGCCGGCGTGGCGATCGTGCCGAGCGTGTTCGTGGAGCCGGGCGAGGATGCGCGTTTGGCCTTGGCGCGCTTTCTTGACGACGGCCACCATCCGCCTTCGGCACCCTCTCCCGCCTGCGGGGTAAGGGAAAAATTTCAGGAATTCGTGGTCAAGCCGGCCATCGGTGCCGGCTCGCGCGATGCGCAACGCTACGGCCGCGAGGAAGCCGATGCGGCCTGCGCGCATGTGCGGCGCTTGCTCGACGCGAAGCGCAGCGTGTTGCTGCAACCGTACCTGGATCGCGTCGACGCACACGGCGAGACGGCGCTGATTTTTTTCGACGGCAAATTTTCGCACGCGATCCGCAAGGGTCCACTGCTGCGCCGTGGCGAAGGCCCGACGCGCGCGCTGTTTGCGGCCGAGCACATCACGCCACGCGAACCGGATACCGCGGAACTGGCGCTCGCCGAACGCACGCTGGCGGCAATTCCGCACGCGCCGTTGTCCTACGCACGCATCGACCTGATCCACGCCGCCGACGGCACGCCGCGCCTGCTCGAGCTGGAATTGACCGAGCCGTCGCTGTTCTTCGTCCACGCCGCCGGGTCTGCCGCGCGCTTTGCGCAAGCGCTGTTGCGCCGCCTCGCCTGAATGGTGTTTACAAGGCCTTACCATCCTTTACCCGCCCGCCGTCAACATGCGCCGGCGGGCCGCGTTATCTTGCGCATGGCGATTGGCCATGACCTCGAGAGAACCCACATGTCCCGCAAACTGATGTTCGCAATCCTGCTCGCACTGCCAATGGCCGGCACCGCACTGTATGCCGCGGCGCAGGATCCGGCGTCCGCGCCCGCCAGCGGCGACGCGCATTTCCAGCACATGCTGAAGAAGATGGACAGCAACGGTGATGGCAGGATTTCGCTCGACGAATTCCTCGCCGCGGCAACGAAACGCTTTCAGTCGATCGACACGCAAGGCAAGGGCAGCATCACGGCCGCCGATATCGCCGCCTCGCCGCAGATGCAGGGCCGCGACCAGCGCATGGCGCAACGCGAGCTGCACCACATGGGCGCCCCCGCGGGCAGCGACAGCGTGACCATGGACCAGTACCTCGCGGCAGCCAAGGCGCGTTTTGCCAAGATCGACACCAATGGCGATGGCTTCATCGATGCCGATGAAATGGCCGCCCATCACCGCGCAGCACACGCCAACGCGGAATAGGCCGCGCCAATTTTCGACGCCCCGAGCGCACGGGCCGCGACAGCGGCCCTTTTTTTGCGCGAAACCGACCTGCCAGACACTGCCGGCTCGCGGTAGAATCCGCATTCCTATCGCCCGTCGCGTGCGGGCCGCCGCATCAGGGAAAGCGCAAATCATGAAGATTCTTGTCGGCTACAAGCGCGTCGTCGATTTCAACGTACGCATCCAGGTCAAGCCGGACGGCAGCGGCGTCGTCACCGACGGCGTGAAGCTCTCCGCCAATCCGTTCGACGACATCGCGCTGGAAGAAGCGTTGCGCCTGCGCGAAAAAGGCATCACCACGGAAGTCGTCGTCGCCACCATCGGCCCCGCCGACTGCCAGGCGCACCTGCGCAATGGCCTGGCGATGGGCGCGAATCGCGCCATCCATGTCGTGACTTCGGATGCGATCCAGCCGCTGACTGCCGCGCGCACCCTGCTCAAGCTGATCGAGAAAGAACAGCCGCAGATCGTGATCCTCGGCAAGCAGGCCATCGACGATGACTGCAACCAGACCGGGCAGATGCTCGCCGCGCTGTGGAATCGTCCTCAGGCGACGTTCGCCTCCAGGGTCGAGGTCACCGGCAACGCCGCGCGCGTCACGCGCGAGGTCGATGCGGGCCTGGAAACCATCGAAGTCGACTTGCCCGCGGTCATCACCACCGATCTGCGCCTGAACGAGCCGCGTTTCATCAAGCTGCCGGACATCATGAAGGCGAAGTCCAAGCCGCTGGAGACGATCGAGTTCGCCAGTCTCGGCATCGCATCCGGCGATCATCTGAAAGCGACTTCCTACGCGCCACCGCCCAAGCGCAGTCGTGGCGTGATGGTGAAAGATGCGGCCGAACTGGTCGCGGCGTTGAAGACGAAGGGGTTGTTGTAACCAAATATTCCGTCATGCCGGCATGGATTGCCGGCATCCAGAACACAGGGATGCCATCCGTGGCAACTGGATTCCGGCATTCCATGCCGGAATGACAGCAAGAAATAGGGAAGCTGACGACATGACCAAGATCCTCATCATCGCCGAACACCTGAACGGCAAACTCAATTCATCGACCGCGCGTTGCGTGACCTGCGCGCGTGAGATCAAACCTGACGCGATCGACGTGCTGGTGCTGTCCGATGCACCGGACGCCGTCGCCGCCGAAGCCGCAAAGATCAATGGTGTCTCGAAAGTACTGACCGTCACGAATGCGGCCAACTCGCACGCGCTCGCCGCCGTGTACGCGCCGCAGATCGCCGCCGTCGCCAGGAATGGCTACACGCATGTGCTCGCGCCTTCGACCACGTTCGGCAAGGACGTGGCCCCGTGCGTGGCCGCGCTGCTTGGCGTCGCGCAGGTTTCCGACATCATGAAAGCGAGCGATGCGCACACCTTCCAGCGTCCGATTTACGCCGGCAATGCCATCGTCACCGTGCAGGCACCGGCGGACCAGGTGCTGGTCGGCACCGTGCGCACGGCCTCGTATCCCGCCGCGGGCAATGGCACGAATGCCGCACCCATCGAAGTGACAAACGTGGGCGTGGAACTGCCCACGCACACGCGCTTCGTCGAACTCGCGCAAGCCAAGAGCGATCGCCCGGACTTGCAGAGCGCGCGTCGCGTGGTCTCCGGTGGTCGCGGTGTCGGCTCCAAGGAAAACTTCGCGATCATCTTCCAACTCGCCGACAAGCTCGGCGCGGCGGTTGGCGCTTCGCGCGCGGCGGTCGACGCCGGTTACGTGCCGAGCGATCTGCAAGTCGGCCAGACCGGCAAGATCATCGCACCGGAGTTGTACATGGCCATCGGCATTTCCGGCGCGATCCAGCACCTGACCGGCATCAAGGACGCAGGCACCATCGTCGCCATCAACAAGGATGGCGAAGCGCCGATCTTCGAAATCGCCGACATCGGCCTGGTCGGCGATTTGTTCAAGCTGATTCCCGAATTGGAACAGGCGCTTTGAACCTCTGACTAACCTGCTGCACTCGACATATCGAGTGCCGGCGGTGCTCGAAATGCTCATGTACTGGCGTGTACACTCCGCTTTCTGCGCGCCGGCGGCCCTCAATCTGTCTTCGCTCGCGACGGTTACTCAGAGGTTCGCTAATCGATGTTTGGGCGCTGCTAAAATACCCGCATGAATCGAAACGGGCAGGAACACGCAATGGACCATGCCAAACCGATCTGGGAACCCGGTGCCGAACGCATCGAACGCGCCAATCTCAACCGCTTCATCCGCTTCGTGCGCGAGCAGACCGGCAACGAGGACATCCGCCGCTACGCGCCGCTGTACGATTTTTCCGTGCGCCAGCCAGCAAGGTTCTGGAAGCTGGTCTGGGAGTTCTGCGGCATCCGCGCCAGCGGCGACCTCGACCCCGTGCTCGTCGACGGCGACAAGATGCCCGGCGCACGCTGGTTCCCGAATGTCCGCCTGAACTTCGCGCAGAACCTGCTGCGCTTCAAGGACGACCGCGTCGCCCTGATCGCGCGCAACGAATGGGGCCACCAGCGCGAATACACCTACGCGCAACTGCACGAGGAAGTCGGCAAAGTCGCCCATGCGCTCAAGGGCGCAGGCGTGGGCATGGGCGACCGCGTGGCCGGCTTCATGCCGAACATTCCGGAAACCGTCATCGCCATGCTGGCCGCGGCGTCGCTCGGCGCGACTTGGTCGAGCTGCTCGCCGGATTTCGGCATCAATGGCGTGGTCGATCGCTTCGGCCAGATCGAACCGAAAGTCCTGTTCACCGCCGATGCCTATCCCTATGGCGGCAAGCGTTTCGACTGCCTGGGCAAGATCCGCGAGGTATTGGGCAAGATCCCGAGCATCGAGCGCGTGGTGGTGATCCCGTACAGCGGCGACACGCCCAAGCTCGACGGCATCGCCAACGCCGTGACCTGGCCCGATTTCGCCGGCGCCGAAAAACACGCGCTCGAATTCACGCCAACGCCGTTCGACCATCCGCTGTACATCATGTATTCCTCGGGCACCACCGGCGTGCCCAAGTGCATCGTGCACGGCGCCGGCGGCACGCTGATCCAGCACCTGAAGGAACTCGTGCTGCACACGGACCTCAAGCGCGAGGACAAGATCTTCTACTACACCACCTGCGGCTGGATGATGTGGAACTGGCTGGTGTCGAGCCTCGCCGTCGGCGCCAGCGTGGTGCTGTACGATGGCTCGCCATTCCACCCCGATGGCAACGTGTTGTGGGATCTTGCCGATGAAGTTGGCATCAGCGTGTTCGGCACCAGCGCCAAGTGGATCGATGCGGTGGAAAAGGCCGGCATCAAGCCGCGCGAATCGCACAAGCTGCTGGCGCTCAAGACGATCCTTTCCACCGGCTCGCCGCTGGCCGACGAAAGCTTCGACTACGTGTACCGCGACGTGAAGGAACGCGTGATGCTGGCGTCGATTTCCGGCGGCACCGACATCATTTCCTGCTTCGCGCTCGGCTGCCCGCTGCTGCCCGTCTATCGCGGCGAACTGCAATGCCGCGGCCTCGGCTTGAAGGTTGAAATCCTCGACGACGGCGGCAAGCCGGTGCGCGGCGAGAAGGGCGAGCTGTCCTGCGCCGCGCCGTTTCCCTGCATGCCGGTCGGCTTCTGGAACGATGCGGACGGCACGAAGTATAAAAATGCGTACTTTTCCAAAGTGGAGAACGTCTGGTGCCATGGCGACCATGCGTTGCTGACCGAACACGATGGCATCGTCATCTACGGCCGCAGCGACGCCGTGCTCAATCCCGGCGGCGTGCGCATCGGCACCGCGGAAATCTACCGCCAGGTACAGCAGGTGCCCGAGGTGCTCGAATCCATCGCCGTCGGCCAGGACTGGAACCACGACGTGCGCGTGATCCTGTTCGTGCGCCTGCGTGACGGGTTGACCCTCGATGATGCCCTGCGCGATCGCATCCGCAAGCAGATCCGCGACAACACCACGCCGCGCCACGTGCCGGCGAAGATCCTGCAGGTCACCGACATCCCGCGCACGATTTCCGGCAAGATCACCGAGATCGCCGTGCGCGAGGCGATCCACGGCCGGCCGGTGAAGAATACCGACGCGCTGGCCAATCCGGGGGCGTTGGAGCAGTTCCGGGATCGGGCGGAGTTGCGCGCTTGAGCGCGATGCCCGAGCTGACCGTCACGATTCCGCTGTACAACGAGGCGGAGAACATCCCGATCCTGTACGAACGCGTGCGCCATGCGCTCGATGCGCTGGGCAAGCGCTGGGAGCTCGTGCTCGTCGACGATGGCAGCACGGACGAGTCCGCCGCTGCCCTGGATCAGATCGCCGCCGAGGATACGCGCGTCACCGCGATCCATTTCCGCCGCAACTATGGCCAGACCGCGGCCTTCATGGCGGGGCTGGATCATGCACGCGGCGCCATCGTGGTACCCATGGATGGCGATCTGCAGAACGATCCGGACGATATCGGCAAGCTGCTGGCGAAACTCGATGAAGGTTTCGACGTCGTTTCCGGCTGGCGCCGCGATCGCCAGGATCACGCCATCAAGCGCAACCTGCCCAGCCGCATTGCGAACAGCTTGATTTCGCGCGTTTCCGGCGTGCGCCTGCACGACTATGGCTGCTCGCTCAAGGCGTACCGGCGCGATGTGCTCGATGGCGTCAAACTCTACGGCGAGATGCACCGCTTCGTGCCGATCTACGCCGCCTGGAACGGCGCCCGCGTCACCGAGATTCCGGTGACCCACCATCCGCGCCTGCACGGTGAATCCAAGTACGGGCTCGAGCGCGTGATCAAGGTGGTGCTCGATCTGCTCGTCGTCAAGTTCCTGTTTCGCTACGCGAGCAAGCCCATTTACGTATTCGGCGGATTCGGTTTCCTGAGCATCGTCGCCGGCGGCCTGGCGGGCTTGGCGGCCATCGCGCTCAAGGTTTTCAAGGGCACCGCATTCGTGCAGACGCCGCTGCCGTTGCTGGCCGTGTTTCTTGGCGCGGTCGGCGTGCTCAGCATCCTGATGGGCCTGCTCGCGGAAATGCAGAACCGCACCTATCACGAATCCCAGGGCAAGCCGGTGTATCGGATTGCGCGCGTGGTACGGCGCGCCAACGAGGCGGGCTGAATGTGCGGCATCGCCGGATTCTTCGGCGCTGGGGACGAGGCGATCTTGCGGCGCATGACGGCGCGCATTGCGCATCGCGGCCCCGACGACGAAGCATTCCTGGTCGAACCGGATCGCGGCGCATTCCTCGGCTTTCGCCGCCTTTCGATTCTCGATATCGCCGGCGGCAAGCAGCCGATGACGACCGCCGATGGCACGCTCACCGTCGTCTTCAACGGCCAGATTTACAATCACCGCGAGTTGCGCGCCGAACTGGAAAAACGTGGCGCGCGCTTCGCCACCGATCATTCCGATACCGAAGTGCTGCTGCACGGCTGGCGCCAATGGGGCGGAGATCTGCCAAACCGGCTGAACGGCATGTGGGCGTTTGCGATCCACGACCGCCGCACGCGCAAGGTCTTTTTCTCGCGCGACCGCTTCGGCAAGAAGCCGCTGTTCTATTTCGCAAGCAGGAATGCGTTCGTGTTCGCCTCCGAGCTGACCGCCCTGCGCGAACATCCGGCCGTGCCGACGACGCTGTCGCAACGCGCGTTGCAGAAGTATTTTGCCTACGGCTACGTGCCTGCGCCGCTCACGTTTGTGGAAAACGTGTCCAAGTTGCCGGCAGGCCATTCGCTGACGCTGGACCTGTCCACGCGCGAGCACCGCATCGAACGCTACTGGCACTATCAGCCCGCGGCCGAACTGGATGGACGCCCGGAAGCGGAACTGATCGAGGAGTTTTCCGACCTCCTCGACAAAGCAGTGGCGCGCCGCCTCGTCGCCGACGTGCCGGTCGGTTGTTTCCTGTCCGGCGGCATCGACTCGTCTGCCGTCACCGCGCTGGCGATGCGCCACACCGGCCGCGAGCGCATCAAGGCGTTTTCCATCGGCTTCGAGGAAGCCACGTTCGACGAGACCCGCTATGCCCGCCTGGTAGCAGAGCACGTCGGTGCCGACCACCAGATCGAAACGCTGTCGGTACAGCGCGCACTCGACATCCTGCCCGACATCGCCGCGCGCTGGGACGAGCCGATCGCGGATTCGTCGATGCTGCCGACGTATTTGTTGTGCCAGCATGCGCGCAAGCAGGTGACCGTTGCACTCGGTGGCGACGGCGCCGATGAACTGCTCGCCGGATACGACCCGTTCCGCGCCCTGCGCTATGCGCGCTGGTACGAGAAGCGGGTGCCGAAACCCGTGCATCGCGCGGTATCGCTCATGGCTGCAAAGCTTCCGGTTTCGCACCGCTACATGAGCTTCGACTTTCGCCTCAAGCGCACGTTGCGCGGCCTGGATCATCCCGCGCATCTGTGGCTGCCGGTGTGGATGGCGCCACTCGCACCGTCGGAACTGGACGAACTGTTCCGCGCGCCGGTCGATCTCGACGACGTTTACAGCGAAGCCATCGAGGCGTGGGACAACTGTGCTTCGCATGATCCCGTCGAGCGCACGGTTGCCTTTTATATCCGCACTTACCTGCAGGACGACATCCTCGTCAAGGTCGATCGCGCCAGCATGCTCAACTCGCTCGAAGTGCGCGCGCCGTTCCTTGATTGCGACCTGGTCGATTTCGTCCGCCGCCTGCCCGCGCGCATGAAATTGCGCGGCTCAACGAGCAAGTGGATCCTGCGCCAGTGCGCGCAATCACTGCTGCCGCGCGAGGTATTGACGCGAAGCAAGCAGGGGTTTGCCGTACCCGTCGGGCAGTGGTTCCGCGATGGGCTTATGCCACCGGCATTGCCAGCCTTCAATCGCGCTTTCTGGGACAAGTCGCTGGCGGTGCACCAGTCCGGGCAATCGGATCAGCGGCTGGCACTTTGGGCAAACTGGATACTCGGCGCCGCAATCACGGGCTAAGCACGCCTTCGAAATCGTCGCGGAAGATGGTGTCCACGGCATTCAGCGTCGAGAGGGAGCTGCCGTCATAGAAGCGGGTTTGACCGTCCTGGCCTGTCCAGTAAACGCCATCGGGCGTGTCGAGCGGCGAATCGAGCATGCTCTGCGCTGCCCCGCCACTGCCCAGATCGAGTGCTTGCGCGTAGTCCCAGCTTGAACTTGCCGTGTCGTAGACAAACTGCCCGAGGTCGCCGGTCGAGGTGCGAACATAAAATGTCTCGCCGCCGGCGGCTGCGACGGGCGAACCCGGGCTGCCGGCGAAGCGCACGCCATTCGACGTCAACACCGTCCATTGCCCGTTCGTCGGTCCCCCATCTGGTGAGGCGAATTCGGACACGGTGTTGTCGGCATCCAGTACCAGGGATCGTTGCATGCCGGCGATGAAGCCCGTCGACGGAAACGTCGTCGTCGTTGCTCCGGCGATGCGCTGGTCCGTCTGCGTATACGGCGTCGCATTGCCGCCATAGGGATCGGTCAGCGTCACCGTAACGGTCTGCCAGGTCGCGTCGGCGTTCTGAACCAGCGCATACGGCGCGCGCGGCGCCTCGGAGCAATAGACGAAATCGGGCATGTCCAGCGGCAAGGGATTTGCGCTGCGATAGAAAACGCTCAATCCGCCGGCGGCATTCGCCGCGACCGCCGGCGTACCGACGGCACACGCGTAGGAGTATTGCGGCGTTCCGCTCTGCCCGCACGTCGCGTTGCTGACTTGCTCGAAAGTCGTCTGCGCCGCCGTGACGTGCCAGTGGTATACCTGCATGTCCGTGCCTTGGGCGAATACATCGAACGAGCCTTGCGCCGCCGAAGCAAGCACCGGGTCTGCGATGATCTTGCCCTCGCCATCGGGAAGATCCGGAAGTTCGCCACTCGGCAACGACGACGCCTGCCACCGCGTACCATCGTAGTAGATGATTTCCGGCTCGTTCACTGCATCGCGCACGGCAATCTGCATCGGGTAGACGGCATCGGCAAGTACCGCCGGTTTGCCGTTGATCCGATAGCCCAGGTCCTGCCAGCCGGCGCTGCCGTACATCCACAAGTGCCCGTTGTAGCCGCGTGCGAATACTTCGCTACCCGTCGCCGCACCAACTGCCGGATGGGCGCCATCCAGATTGGCAAGAATCACGTCATGAATTGCATCACGCGATATCTGGTGCAAGGTCGAACTTTCGTCGATTTGCAGCGTGAAGGCACCGGCACCCACGTCATGCAACACGCGGCGGACCGCAGATTCGTAGCCGCGCAGATCGCTGTCATAGTCGTCCGGGTCGCCATGCTGATCTTGCCCGTAGCAACAACTATCGTTGCGATTGAGTATCTGTACCTGCTCGCGTCCCGGTCCATAGCCGCCAAGAACATAGAGGTCGGGATAGCCGGCAATGCTGTACAACGCCGAATACCACTGTTCCTCATCGCCCAGATCGGGACACTGGTAGGCGACTTGCGGCGACAGGGCCTGGATCCACGACGGGTTGACGGCTGTCGACAGTTGCGAAGCCGGGACCGGATTCGCATTGCGCAAATACAGCGGCAAGGATCCCGCAACGGGAAAGCTCTTCGTGATGCGAGGATCGAGCGCCGCGTAGAGCGTCGTGGTCCAGCCACCGCCGGAAAGACCGAGCATGCTCACGTCGGAATACGCCTGGGTAGCAAGCAGGTAATTGAGGCTGCGCAGCGTCGTATCCAGGAAATAGCGTACTGCACTGCCACCGTCAGCGGGTGCGGCTTCGGGGTCGAACAAGCTGGCGTGCAAATAGCCTGCACATTGTCCCGGCACATACAAGGGCATCGCTACCGCCAGCACATCGAACCCGTCGGCCAACAGCGCATTGATGGTGGTCTGCATGCCGTAGTACGTGAAATCGCTTTCATCGCCCAGCCAGGACGAATCGCACGCACCGGAATAGCCGTATCCAGAGTCGCCTTCACCGGGACCGTCCATCTGGTCCGCATCCAAATGTCCGTTTTCGACAATGACCAGCCGATGGCGCGGATTGGTCGGCACAAAATGCCACGCGGCGCCGAGTACCGTCGAGCTCGTGGAACAGTCGTCCGTCGTTGGATCGCACAACTCAACCAATCCACTGACCGGCATCGAAATGGTCAATTCATCCACATGGTCCACATCGGTGCTGCACCACGCCGGATTGTCGACCCCGGGGGTTACGGTCACATTGGCGTCGCTCGGCAGCGAGTCTTGTCCCCAGATGAACTGATACAGATTCTGTCGCAATGATTGGACGTCGGACTCGCTTTGGATGTGGATGAGGTGATCGTCCACGACATTGAAATTGCACGACTGTGCGTGTGCGACAGAGTGAAGTGTCAGCCATATCGTCAGCGTCGTTGCGCCATACCGCCAAACGGAACGAGCGAATGAGCGTAACGCGTCTTGCCAATCAACCATGACTATCCAACCGCATTAGCAAGTGCGACTTTACGCCGCGGAATCTCCCCACTACCATGCACCGTGCTTCAACCCGCCCGTGCTCGGTACCTTCAAGGCTCAAATGCTTCCAAACTACGACAACAGCCACTATCTCGGGATACTTGCCCTGGCTCTTGTTATCGTCGGAAACGCGGCAGGCAACGTCTTGCTCAAGCTCGGCGCAAGCAATCAAGCGGCATACGGCTTGTTTCACTTCGTTGCATGGCAAACCATCGCCGGCGTCGCCTGTTTCGGCTCGGCCATCTTTTTTTATGCGTTTGCCCTCAAGCAATTCGACCTGCATACCGCGCAGATTGTCGTTTCCGTGCAATACGTCGTCGTAATCCTCCTCGCGAACCAACTATTGGGGGAACACATCGGCCATATGCAATGGTTTGGCATTGCGCTCATTGCTGCTGGTCTCTATTTCTGCTCGCGCTAACCTCATTATGTCATATGCATACGACACGGCGTTCATGGATTACACGACCGGCGCGACAGCTCACGCCGCGGAAGCTATCGTAAAGTTACTCATGGATGCCCTGCCAATCGCCAGCGTGCTCGACGTCGGGTGCGCGCGCGGTACCTGGCTTTCGGCATGGGCGAAAGCCGGCGTGAAAGAAGTCCAGGGCGTCGACGGAGACTATATTGCGATCGACACTCTGCAAATTCCACCGGACTGCTTCCTCCCCTCCAATCTTGGCAACACGTTGAATCTGGCGCGTCGATTCGATCTGGTGCAGTCGCTTGAAGTCGCGGAGCACATTCCGAGCCAGGCAGCCGACCAATTCGTCGAAAACCTGGTAACCCACGCGAACGATCTGATTTTGTTTTCGGCCGCACCTCCAGGCCAAGGCGGCGAGTTCCATGTCAACGAGCAACCTTACGAATACTGGCGTGCCAGATTTCAGGCGCAAGGTTTCGAACCGTGCGACGTCATTCGACCAAGGATTGCCAAGGACACATCCATCCCGTTCTGGTACCGCTACAACATCTTGCTGTATGTCCGCCGCGAGCGCTTCGACACACTTCCCGAAACTTTCCGGCAATCGCGAGTGCCCGGCGATGCACAAATTCATGATCTGACGCCCGCTTGGTTTCGACTGCGCAAACACGTCGTGCGCCTGTTGCCATTCGCCGTTCAACAATCACTGGCGCGGCTGAAGGCACGCCGTTCGCGCAGCGCTTGATATGTCCTTCCCGCTGTTGGAAACCGCGCGATTGCGATTCATTGCCTTGCTGAAGCATCGCCCGCTCGGCATCTATCTTCTGATCGCGATATGCCTGCTGACCGTGCTTTCGCTGCACTATCTGCTGACCGCACACGCATTCGCGTTTTATGACATCGGATCCGATACGTTTTTTCAGTTCTTTCCGCTGCAAATTGTCCAAGCCCGTCAACTGCACGAACTGCATTCGATATCTTGGTCGTTCGACCTGGGTCTGGGCGGTTATGTTGGCAGTCTTTTCGATCCATTCATGTTGCTCACGGGCTGGCTGCCGGAATCCTGGCAATTGGGTTCGCGCCTGCCGATGTTCGCCGTGCGCGTGATTTCCGCGGGAGGCTTCTTTTACGCCTACCTGCGGTTGATTCGCTTCGAACCGCACCTGGCGATCCTTGGCGCGCTCGGCTACGCGTTCTCGTCCTACGGCATGCTCAATGCGCAGTGGGAGGTAATGCACGGCACCGAATTCGTCCAGCTCGCGATTTTTCTCTACCTGCTCGAAAAATACCTCGCGACGCAAAACCGGTGGGCGCCAATCGCTGCGGGAATCGTCGTCGGACTGGGCCATCCCATGGGCCTGTACATGTTCGGCCTGTTCGGTCTGCTCTATGCGCTGGCGCGCTCGACCACCATTCCCGCCGGCGAGCGATTATCCTATTTCCGTGCCATTCCGACGTTCGCCGCATGGTGCATACCCGGCCTTTTGCTTGTCGCGCCGTTGCTCTTCCCCGCGCTCTACTATTTTTTCGAGAGTCCGCGCGTGAGCGGCGATCATTCGGCGCTCTATGCCGAGCTTGGCCGAATGTTCCGGATCAATGACCGCGCCACGCTTTCGGCGGAGCTTGCGGGACTATTCGGCAAGGATTTGCTGGGTTCCAACCTGCACTATGCCGGCTGGGCGAACTACTTCGAAGGCCCCGGTTTCTATGTGGGCATGCTGCCGCTGCTGTGCATCCCGCAGTTGCTTGCTCCCGGCGCCTCGCGCGTCGAGCGCAGGCTGTGCATCATCGGCGTAATCGGCATTGCGGCGTATTTTGCATTTCCCGCCCTGCGTACGGCGGTTTACGGCTTTGGCGAGAGCGCGTTTCGCTTCTCGACACTGTGGATATCCGCGATTTTGCTGGTGCTGGGCTTGGCGGGATTGCGTCGGATCCTGACCGGCGGCGTCTGGCGCCCCGGGCTTGGCCTGGCGGTTTTATTCGTGTTCGGCATACCGCTCGCTGGCGCCCTGTTCCTGCCTGCCAGAATCGACTACGTTCATCTGTCGCTGGTTTTTGCATTTGGCGGTGCGTATGGGGCCATAGCGTGGCATCTGACTCGCGATAGCACATCGCGCTCCAGCGTCCTCAACCTGCTCATTCCGGTGGTCGCCTGCGAATTGCTCGTGTTCGCCATACCCACCGTCGTGCAACGCAATGCCGTTACGCTGGATGCCGCCAGCGCCATCGGCAGTTACCATGACGGCACCGACCAGGCGCTGGCCTATGTGCGCGATTACCAGCGCCAGTTTTCCGGAAACGACGATTTCTATCGTGTCGACAAAACCTATTACTCCGTCTTTCTCGACGATGCGCTCATACAGAATTATCACGGCACCGCGTCATATTTCTTCCATGCCACAGCGATCACGCGATTCGTCGACCGGATGAATCTGGACCGCGTTTCGCCGTCGCCGAACTACATCAGCTCGATGTCGAACCGACGCGACGTCATGGATCTGCTCGGCGTGCGCTATCTGCTTTCGCGCGATCGCAAGCCCGATGCCGAGCGCGATCTTGCCTATCTTGCGACGGTGGACGGCATCGACATCTATCGCAATGCCACTGCACACGGATTCGGCACGTTCTATTCCTCGATCGCCGCGGAAGCCCGCGCTGACGCCCTGCCGGTACCGCAACGCGATGTGTTTCTGCTGGACAACGTCACTGTCGACGACCCCGCGTCAATTGAATCCGAACTGACGCGACTGGGATCGGATCCTCACCACGCCGGACTGCAACAACGCGCCGACATCTCGACCCGTGGCGACGACGTGCTGACCGGGACGGTGCAGACGCCGAAAGCGGCACTACTGCTGTTGGCCATGCCATTCGACCGCGGCTGGAGCGCAACACTCGGCGGCAAGCCGGTGCATTTGTTCCGCGCCGATTATGGCCTGACCGCCGTTCTCGTCCCACCAGGCCAGCATGCCATTGCACTCGCTTATGTGGCGCCGGGCCGCCGCGTCGGCATTGGGGCGTGCTTGCTGTGTGTGGGATTCTTGCTGCTGCTGTGGCGCAGCCAACGCGCAAAACCCGCCCCACTGCGGCGCATGTTGCACAGCAAAGCCTGATTCAGATCTTCAATCGCCGCCCTTCGCGGCGGCCATACCTCAGATAGTGCTCGCGCGCATCCATGCCGGCCGCAGCCACATCCGGGTTGGCCAGAAGGTATTGGCGTTCGTCGAAATCAGCGGGAATGGCTGCATGCACGGGCACCGGGGCGTCACTTTCCTTTTTCAGCACAGCATAGAATTCCAGCGAACCCTTCAACGTCGAATAGACACGTTCCAGACTGAACGGCGAAAAGCTGCAAGCGTGCAGCGCCGACATCAGTTCGGCGAATGAATCGGGCGAAAACTGCCAGGCATGTGCGTCGGCATAGCTGCCAGCCATGGCGGCGACATGATCGAGCGCCGTGGTGACAATCCCGCTATCAGTCTTCCAAGCCGGTTCGCCATGATCGCCGCGCCAATGGCGATGGGAGTCATTGTGCGTCGTTGCCACAAAATGGCGGACGATGCTCGTCGCCTCGTGCAGCTTTGCCTCCCGCGCGTACGCGCCAAGCACATCCGCGATGGTCGTTTCGCAAATAAAATGATCGAAGCAGTATCGCTTGTCCGGCACGGCCAGGAAATAGCGCCCATTTGCGCCCAGGATGCGAGCCACGCTGTACAGATGGCGCACCAGGTCGGGTTGATGCTCGATCGCGTGACTGCTGACGACAGCGTCGAATCGAGCGTCGATGACCCCCAGATCGCCTGTATCCGATACATAGTCGATCTCCGGGCAACCGTCCGGATCCAACTGGTTGGCGCGTGCCTTGGCCCGCAGTGCCTGCGTACCCAGGACGTCGAAATACTTGACGTTGGGGCCGCGTACCGACGGATTCGCCAACGGGCCGATTTCGAGAATGGCTCCTTGCATTCCAACCAGCGAAAAGAATGCCGAGCGGTCGCCCACGAACGAACACAGGCGACCTTCCCGACGTCCGTATTCGCGGTAGTGTCGTTCCAGACTTGTGTCGTCAAACTGAAGCAGATCGGGATTCGCCTGCCGGTAAATCCTTGCATCGAATTCCACGGGTAGATCGGACTTCAACATACAGGCACTCGGGAGCGTTCGTTGAATTGAAGCATCGGGCATCAGCACCTGGAAGGTGATGGTGATGGTGCCGGCGTTTCCATGGCTGCGTTGCCGCACCATCCATAGTACAGCCTTTGGGCACGCCGGCATCCGGACTCAATTCTCGACACGCCGCAAAGATGCGACAATTCAACCGCTCGCTCCCCAACCCGCGCCCAGATGACCTCGAACCGATCCATCCTCGTCCTTGGCATGCACCGCTCCGGCACGTCGGTGCTGGCGCGATTGCTTGGCTTGATGGGCGCGCAAGTCGGCAGCGAAGACGAACTGTTGAAGCCACACCCGAGCGACAATCCCACGGGCTACTGGGAGCGCGCGGAACTCAACGACATCCATGATTCCCTGCTTGCGACCGGTGGCTACAAATGGAACCGGGTCTCGGGGTTCGATCCCGACGCCCTCGATCCACAGGCCGTGCAAGCGGCAACGCGACGCATCGAGCGCTTGGCGGCACGGCTTGGTGCGGGGGGCGCTCCCTGGGTTGCCAAGGACCCGCGCCTTTGCCTGCTACTGTTGCCATGGCTGAAGGCGTTGCTGGATCCGGCCTTTGTGATCGCCGTGCGCGATCCACGCGAAATCGCCGCGTCCATGAGTGCGGGTCCACGCGGAACGTTCACCTCGGGATTCGTGCTGGCACTGTGGGAAAAGTACTTGCGCACGCTTCTGGCAAGTCTGCATGGCCGTCGCGCGGTATTCGTTTCGTACTCGCAACTCATGGCCCGCCCGGGTGAGCAATGTGCGCGATTGTTGCATGCGCTGCGTGAACTCGGTGTCGGCAATCTGCATGGGGCCGATCCAGCGGAGGTTTCCGCATTCCTTGACCCACGCCTGCAACGCAGCGTGCCGCGATCGCATGTACGGCTCTCGCCGGCGCAGGAGACGCTCTACGCGTGGCTCGACGCCCAATGCACGGTGCCAGGCATGGTCACCATCGCCAACGTTCCGCGCGCCGGCGACTTCGAAGCCGAATTGGCCGAGTATGACGCCAGTTTCGAGCACCATATCGATTTCGGGCGCCAGCAGCATGGCGCGGATACCATCGAACGACTGCACCGAATCGAAACGACACTGGCCGAACATACCGTCGAACGTGCACGCCAGGACGCGCTGCATGCGCAGGAGCGCGCGCAATGGCGCGCCGAGATCGCATCCCAACGCCAACATCTGGATGCGATGCTGCGGAACGAACGCGACAATGCAGCGACGCGTGCGCAGGAATTCGCGGCGGCGTTGCAGGCCCAACTCAACGCAGTGGCGGCGCAAGCGAGTGAACACTCCGCGGAACTCGCGCGCTGGCAGGAACGCAACGCCGAGCTGCAGCGGCATGCCGCGGCGCTGGATGAAAGCGTTCGGGCCTTGCGCACATCGTGGTCGTGGAAACTCACCGCACCGCTGCGCGCCGCAAGCCGGCCCATGCGATGGCGGCCGTCGTCCAACCTGGAGTACCGTTTGTATCGGTGGTACTACGCCATGCCCGGCTTAAGCCTGGCACGCAAGCGCGCGCTGATCGTCTGGCTTCACGAACATGCCTCGTGGCTTACGCGCAATACGCTTTCCTATCTCATCTACAAGCAAGCACAACTGCAATCACGGAACCAGGCTGCGGCACATGCCGAGCGCGAACGCGGGCGCCGGATGGACGCTCCGCGCGCGGCGCAGATACTCAAGACATTGCCACGCCAGCCGCTGATTTCCATCGTGATGCCGGTCTACAACGTCGAACGGCGCTGGTTGCATGCAGCGATCGAGTCGGTGCAGCGCCAGTTCTATCCGAATTGGGAGCTGTGCATCGCCGATGACGCCTCCACGCGCGTGGAAACGCGCGAGGTACTGGATCAATTGCAGGCCATGCGCAACCCGCGCATCAAGATCGCCCGCTTGCCATCCAATCGCGGCATCGCGCTGGCCTCCAACGCGGCATTCGACCTGGCGACCGGCGAATTCGTCGGCCTGCTCGACCACGACGACGAATTGACCCGCGACGCACTTCTCGAAATGGTGCGCGTCATCAACGAATCGAACCCTGACCTGATCTACTCCGACGAAGACAAGACCGACGAAGACAATGTCCGCCGGGACCCATTCTTCAAGCCCGACTTCAGCCTCGAATACTTTTTCTCCAACAATTATCTGTGCCATTTCACGGTACTGCGCACCGAAATCCTCAAGCGCATCGGTGGCTTTCGCCAGGGCGTCGATGGCGCACAGGACTTCGACCTGTTCCTGCGCTTTACCGAGCACACGCAGCGCGTGGCGCACATTCCGAAGGTGCTCTACCACTGGCGCATGATCGCCGGCTCGACCGCCGCCGTGGCCAGCGCGAAACCCTACACCTGGGAGGCAGGCCGCCTCGCCCTGGAACACACCTTGCAAAATCGCGGTTTGGCCGCGCATGCCGAAAACGGGCCCTATCCGAATACGTATCGCGTGCGCCACGACATCAAGGGCGAACCCCTGGTCAGCATCCTGATTCCGTTTCGCGACAAGCCCGAGCTGCTGCAAGTGTGCGTGGATTCGATCGTTGGCAAGACCGACTACGCCAACTACGAGATCATCTGCATCGACAATGCCAGCACCCAGGCCGAAACCCTGGCGCTTTTGCGTGATCTCGAAAAGCGCGACCGACGCATACGCGTTGTGCGCTACGACGCGCCCTTCAATTTTTCCCGGATCATCAATTTCGGCGCGCAGCACGCGCGCGGCCAGCATTTGCTGCTGTTGAACAACGATACCGAGGTACTTTCCACCGAATGGCTGCGCGCAATGCTCGAACATTCCCAGCGCGACGAAGTCGGCGTGGTTGGCGCGCGACTGCTGTATCCGGACGACACCGTACAGCACGCCGGCATCGTGATCGACCGCCACGTGGTTGCCATGCATCCGTTCCAGTACACGCCGGGGCATCATCCAGGATACGCCGCCTTGCCGCATCTGCTGCACAACGTCAGTGCCGTCACGTTCGCCTGCGCGATGACGCGGCGCGCGGTATTCGATCAATTGGGCGGCCTGGACGAGGCGCGCTTGCCGGTATGCTACAACGACGTCGACTACTGCCTGCGTGCGCGCGAAGCCGGCTACGTCATCGTCTACACGCCGTACGCCGAGCTGCGCCATTTCGAGTCCAAATCCCGCGGCATCGACGATCATGTGGCGCGCGAGACACGCTTCCGCAACGAAATGCAATTCATGCAGGAGCGGCATGCCAATGTCCTGCACAACGGCGATCCCTACTACAACCCCAATCTCTCCCTCGGCGTGCAGGGCGGCTATCTGCCCGACCCGAATCATGCTGAAGAATTGCCGGTCTAGATGCCGGCAACTGTCGGCTCGCGCATGATTGGCACGCTTATCCTCAACCACGCCACGGTCACCGCCACCTTGCGTTGTCTCGAGGCGATGCGAACGGATTTGTCGTGTGCAACGCGCATCCTCATTCTCGACAACGGCTCGCCCGGCGACGACGCCAAGCCGTTGGCAGATTTCGCAGCACTGCATCCGGATACGATCCGTTTTTCCGCCAGCCTGAAAAACCTCGGCTTCGCCGGGGGAATGAACCTGCTGATCGCCCAGGCGCTTGCCGATCCCGCGATCGACCAGATATTGCTGCTCAATAGCGACACGTTGCCGCAGCCGGGATTCATCGCGGCCATGCAGGCAAGGCTGGATCCGGACATGCGCACCGACATGGTCGCTGCGCGCATGGTCCGGGAAGATGGCGCGATCGACAGCCTTGGCATCACCCTGTATCGCTCCACGCTTGCATCCAATCGCAAGCGCGAAAATGAAATCCTGCTCGGCCCATCCGGTGGCTGCGCATTGCTGACGCGGCGCCTGCTCGAAGATCTGCTGGCTACCCACGGCGAATGGTTTGACGAGTCGTTCTTCTGCTATGCCGAGGACACCGATCTGGTCCTGCGCGCGCGCTGGCTGGGCTATCGCACGGCGTATGCAGCGGATGCCGTCGTCCACCACGCGGGATCCTTGTCGTCGGGTGGCCCGGACAATGATTTCGTGCTGTACCACGGCATCCGCAATTCGCTGTGGTGGCTGGTCAAGGACGCGCCGGCCGGCTGGTTCTTGCGCTCGCTACCCTGGTTTATCGCGTTGCACGTCGGCATCTGGCTGCGCCACGTGCGCCGCGGCCGCGCACGCGTGCTGTGGCGCTTGTATCGGGATGCGATCCGCGGTATTTCGGCGATGCGGCGCAAGCGCAAGATCATCCGCGACACGCGCCGAGTATCAGCCGCGGAGTTTGCGACATGGGTGGAACCGCGCTTCTACGAACGCGGTTATGTGCAGCGTGCGTGGCGCGAGTTGTGGCGCGGCAAATCAGCGTAGCGCAGCGTCGAGTTCCGCGCGCAAGTCCGCCACGTCTTCCACACCGACCGACAGCCGGATCAGCCCATCGCTGATGCCCAGCCGCTTGCGATTGGCCGGGGGCACCGAGGCATGGGTCATGATCGCCGGATGCTCGATCAGGCTTTCCACGCCGCCCAAGGATTCGGCCAGCGCAAAAAAGTGACAGCGTTCGAGCATCGTGCGCGCGCGGCGCAAACCGCCTTTGACGACGATGGAGATGATGCCGCCGGGGCCATCCATCTGTCGTTTCGCCAGCGCGTGTTGCGGATGCGATTTCAGGCCCGGATAAATCACGCGTTCGATTGCGGAATGCTTTTCCAGCCACTGCGCGAGTTCCAAAGCGTTGGCGCAATGCGCGCGCATGCGCAGGTGCAGGGTTTTCAGTCCGCGCATGGCCAGGAACGCATCGAAAGGTCCGGCCACGGCGCCAACGGAGTTTTGCAGGAATCCCATTTTCTCCACGAGCGCGGCATCGTCGCCGGCGACCACGATGCCGCCGACCATGTCCGAATGGCCATTGAGGTACTTGGTCGCCGAATGCAGGACCAGGTGCGCGCCATGCTCGAGCGGGCGCTGCAACATCGGCGACGAGAACGTGTTGTCGACAACGAGAATCAGGCCATGCTTGCGCGCGAACGCGCCGACCTTGGCCAGATCGACGAGCTTGAGCATGGGATTGGTCGGCGTCTCGGCCCAGATCATGCGCGTATTGGGTTTGAGCGCGGCTTTCAGCGCGGCAGTGTCGTTGAGATCGACGAAGCTGAAATCCAGTCCCGCACTGCGCCGGCGCACGCGCTCGAACAGGCGATACGTGCCGCCGTACAGATCGTCCATGGCGATGACGTGACTGCCCGAATCGAGCAGATCGAGCACCGTCGCCGCCGCCGCCAGGCCGGAGGCAAACGCAAATCCGGCCTTGCCTCCTTCCAGGTCGGCCACGCAACGCTCGTAGGCCATGCGCGTGGGATTTTGCGTGCGTGAATACTCGTAGCCCTTGTGCACGCCGGGGCTGGCTTGCACATAGGTCGACGTCGCGTAGATCGGCGTCATGATCGCGCCGGTGGACGGATCGGGACTCTGCCCGGCGTGGATGGCGCGGGTGCCGAGGCCGTGGTTCTTGCTGTTCTTTGCCATTACTGGACTCTTCTTCGCAAATAATTGAGCAAATCGATGCGCGTGATCAGGCCAAGGAATTTCGCGCCATCCATCACGATCGCGACGCGTCCGGCTTCGAAGATTTTCAGCAGCGATTCGATCGGCGATTTCACATCGAGCATCTGCAGGCGGCTGACCATCGCCGTGGACACCGGGTCGCGGAATTTCGCTTCATCGGCATAGACGTGCAGCAGCACGTCGGATTCATCGACGATGCCCACAAGTTGGTCGCTGTCCATCACCGGCAACTGCGAGACGTCGTACAGCTTCATGCGCTGATACGCCGTGGTCAGCGGTTCGGCAGGACCGACCACGACCGTGTCGCGCTGCGAGTACGGACGCAATATCAAATCGCGCAGATCGCCGTAGTGTTCGCGCTCGAGGAAGCCGTTGTCGAGCATCCAGTAGTCGTTGTACATCTTCGACAGGTACTTGTTGCCGGTATCGCAGACCAGCACCAGCACGCGCTTGGGCGACTTCTGCTCGCGGCAGTACTTCAGCGCCGCCGCAAGCAATGTGCCGGTCGATGAACCGCCAAGGATGCCTTCCTTTGCCAGCAAGTCGCGCCCGGCAAGGAAGCTCTCCTTGTCCGTGATGGCGTAGGCCTTCTTCACGCGCGTGAAGTCGGAAATGGCGGGAAGGAAATCCTCGCCGATGCCCTCGACCATCCAGCTCGCGGACTTGGTCGACAGCGTGCCTTCATTGATGTACTGGGCGAGGATCGAGCCGACCGGATCGGCGAGAACCAATTCCACGTTCGGCGCCGCTTTGGCGAAATGCCGCGACAGCCCGGTCATGGTGCCGGACGAGCCGCAACCGAACACGATGGCGTCAAGCTTGCCGTCCATCTGCGCCAGGATTTCCGGTCCGGTACCTTGTTCGTGCGCGCGCGGATTGTCGGGATTGCCGAACTGGTTGATGAAATACGCGCCGGGCGTATCCTGCGCGATCTGCGCGGCCAGATCCTGGTAGTACTGCGGATGGCCCTTGGCGACGTCCGAACGCGTAAGCACGACTTCCGCACCCATCGCCTTCAAGTTGAAGATCTTCTCGCGGCTCATCTTGTCCGGCACGACGAGGATGAGTCGATAGCCCTTCTGCTGCGCGACCAGCGCCAGACCGATGCCGGTATTGCCCGCGGTGCCTTCGACCAGGGTGTCGCCGGGCTTGATCTTGCCGGCGCGCTCGGCCGATTCGATCATCGACAGGCCGATGCGATCCTTGATCGAACCACCGGGATTGGCGCTTTCGAGCTTGAGGAACAGCTCGCACACGCCGGCATCGAGGCGCTGCGCCTTGACGATCGGCGTGGAACCGATCAATTCGAGCACGCTGTTGTGGATGGTCATGGGTTTCCGGCGTTCGGGCCGGCGGACCCGATCAATCAGGCGCCGCAGCGGCGGCGCGTACCGGTGGATGATAACGCATGCGCCGCGTCCGGCGGCATCGCACGCTGCAATCGCGCGCGCGCCGCCGGTTGCCGCGCATCAGGCAGATGCGCGGTGTCGCTCCCACATGTGGATGAGCTTGTCCTTGGCCCAGAGTTTTTCTTTCTTCATGTTGTGCAAGGTGGTGTCGTCCATCGGCAGCACGCCCAGTTCAGCGTCGCGCACCTTGCCATCGAGTTCCTGATGGCGTTGATACAGGCTGCGAAACTCGGTGTCGCTCTTGATCAGACTTTCGACGTCTTTCTGCTGGTTTTCGAACATCAGCCGACCTCCTGTGTTTTCAGGAAAACGCGCGCGCCCGGGCGCCGCGAGGCACCCGGGATTCGCGGGAAACGGAAACATGACGGGGATTGCGCTCACCAGCGCACGACTCACCGGATGCGGTGAGCCGTGCGGGAAATATTGGCTCGGCGGTTGCAATCATGAGTGGCAAGTGCCGCGCGACCGGGATTGACCGCCACGGCAATTCGACCCTACTCCTTTGCACCAACCGAATCAACCGGATTTTGCGGCTCGCACAACCCTTTGAGCGCAAAGCGGATTTTTGTCTCGCGTGCTATTTGTCTTCGACGATCACGTCGACCCGGCGGTTGCGCGCGCGGCCTTCCTCGGTGCTGTTGTCGGCGACCGGCTGGCCCTCGCCCATGCCGACGGCGGTGATGCGACTGGCGGCGACGCCGGCGGCAACCAGGGCATCGCGCACCGCATCGGCGCGGCGCTGGGAAAGCAACTGGTTGGCGTGCGTGTTGCCGCTGCTGTCGGTGTGGCCTTCGATGCGGATCGGTTTGGACGGATCGCGATTGACGAAGGCGATGAGCTTGCCCAGGCTCGCCTTCGCCGCGGGGCGCAGGTTCGCTTGTCCCGGCGCGAAGGCGATGTCATCGAGCGTCATCTGCATGCCTTCCGCACCGCGCGTGGCGGTGAGGTTGTTCAAACGCCGGCGCAGGTCCGAATTCGCCGCTTCGGCCAGTTGCGCTTCCTTGCGCGCCAGTTCCGTGGCGCGCGATTGCGCCGCAATGAGCTTTTGCGCCTGGTCGGCCTGGGCCTGTGCGGCCTGCGCCTCCTGCGCGCTCTGCTCGCCTTCGGCACGCAGGCGGTCGACTTCCTCGGCGCGGATCATGTTTTGCAGGCGCTGTCTTTCCGCTTCCGCACGTGCGGTTTCGGCTTCCCGTTGCGCCGCCTGCAGCAGGATGCGGTCGTGTTCGCGGCTCAACGCATCGAGCTTGTTCTGCTGGCTGGCGGCCTGCGCCGCGGCATAGGCGATGTCGACGCGACGCTCGGCCATGTAGACGCGAAACGCGCGGCCATCCTTGCCACCGGACTTGTCGGCGACCAGGGCCTGCACGGCCTGTTCGGCGAGCGTGCGCTCACCGGGCGCGAGCTTGCCGAGCGCCGGATCGGCACCGAGCGAATCCAGGCTCGCGCGCAGGCGTTCGTAGTCGAGGTCGGGCTTGGCCGCGAATGCGGCAGTGGCGGCGATGCCGAGGATAAATCCCAGGGCGATAAGCTTGTTCATGGGTTTTCCCCGCCACCATTGCCGGCGCCGGCCGCCTGCTGCAAGCGCGCGTTCTCGCGCGTCGCGGCATCGACCTGTTCACGCAGCTTGCCGAGCCTGGCCTTGACCTGGGCCAATTCGCTATCGGCCTGCGATTCGCTGGCCAGGCGTGCTGCATCCTCGTATTCGCGCTTGTCCGCCAGTGCGCGCGCCTGGCTCAGGCGATCCTCGGCGCTGCGCAGCTCCAGCGGCGCGTAGGTCGGCGCACCCGAAGCGCGCGCGGCAGCCAGCGCCTGCGCGGCATCCTCCAGCCCCATCGGCGGCGGCCGGGTCGGCCCGCAGCCGGCAAGGGCCAGTCCGGCAATGAGAACGGCAGCATGGATTTTTCGCCAATTTGGTGTCATAACATCCAAAATATCAAAGGGGGCAGGCGCGGGTGAGCCTAGACCGAGATCGGCGAGCGCGCAAGCCGCGCGCCGAGGCCTCTCACCCGGTGCCGGCAGTTGCGCTGCACAGCGGCGCTTGCAACAAGGCGAGGCAAACATGGATATCGGCTATTTTCTCAAACTGATGACTGAAAAGGGCGCGTCGGACATGTTCTTGTCCACCGGCGCACCGGTCAACATCAAGGTCGAAGGCAAGCTCTATCCGCTCGGCAACACCGGCCTGCCCGGCGGCATGGTCAAGAAGATCGCGTATTCGCTGATGGACGAAGGCCAGGTGCCGCAGTTCGAGCGCGACCTGGAATTGAACCTCGCCATCGCGGTCAAGGATGCCGGCCGTTTCCGCATCAACGTGTTCAAGCAGCGCGGTGAAGTGGGCATGGTGATCCGCGCGATCAAGAGCGAGATTCCCTCGATCGAGCAATTGCGCCTGCCGGTGCTGTTCAAGGAACTGGTGATGGAACCACGCGGCCTGGTGCTGCTGGTTGGCGCCACCGGTTCAGGCAAATCGACCACGCTGGCGTCGATGATCGATCATCGCAACACCAACGTGTCCGGGCACATCCTCACCATCGAGGATCCGATCGAATACCTGCACCGACACAAGAAGTCCGTGGTCAACCAGCGCGAAGTCGGCCTGGACACGCACAGCTACCACGAGGCGTTGAAGAACGCGATGCGCGAGGCGCCGGACGTGATCATGATCGGCGAAATCCGCGACGTGGAAACCATGGAAGCGGCGATCGCGTTTTCCGAAACCGGACACCTGTGCCTGGCGACGCTGCACTCCAACAACGCCGACCAGACGCTCGAGCGCATCCTCAACTTCTTCCCGGAATCGGCGCACCGCAACATCCTGATGAACCTCGCCCTGAACCTGCGCGCGGTGATTTCGCAACGCCTGGTCATCGGCAAGGACGGTCGCCGCCTGCCCGCGGCCGAAGTACTGCTGAACACGCCGCTGATCCGCGACATGATCCGCCGCGGCCAGGTCCATGAAATCAAGGAAGCGATGGACCGCAGCCTGCAGGAAGGCATGCAGACATTCGACCAGGCGCTGATGTCGATGTACAAGGAAGGCAAGATCGACCTGGAGGAGGCGCTTTCCAAGGCCGACTCGCGCGACGGCCTTGCTTTGAAGATCCGCCTGTCCGAAGGCGGCGATGCGTCACTGCCGGAGGCCTACGACGCCGCGGCCTTTTAAGTTTTCGGTGCGTCCGGCTGGCGTTCCGGACGCGCGTCGGCAAACGCCGGCAGCTTCGCGCATTCGGCATCGATGCGCACGATCGTCGGGAATGGCGCCAGGTCCACCGACCAGCGCCGCGCGTTGTAGACCTGCGGCACCAGGCAAAGATCGGCCATGGTCGGCTCGTCGCCTTCGCAAAAAATTCCGGTCGAAGGGTTTTCCGCCAACAGCTGCTCGAAAGCGGCAAAGCCTTCGCGGATCCAGTGTTGGGCCCAGCGTTCGCGTTCGACCTGTGGCGTGTTGAATTCGCGTTCCAGATATTGCAGCACGCGCAAGTTGCCGAGCGGATGGATATCGCAGGCGACCATCTGCGCCAGTGCGCGCACACGCGCGCGATCGCGCGCCGCGGTCGGCAGCAGCTTGGTCGCACCCTCATAGACTTCTTCGAGATACTCGACGATGGCCAGCGACTGCCGGATGATGCGCTCGCCGTCCACGAGGACCGGAATCAATTCCTGCGGATTGAGCCTGCGGAATGCGTCGGCGTGCTGCGCACCGCCCTGGTCGATCAGATGCACCGGCACGGTTTCGTAGGGCAAGCCCTTCAGGTTCAGCGCGACGCGCACGCGGTAGGCGGCGCTGGATCGCCAGTAACCGTACAACTTCAAACGTTCGGCAGCCATTCCCACCTACCCCCTGAGCGACAGCCCAATATGCGCAGCCTAGCTGCACTCGCGGGCAAAAATCAAAACACGCTGCGCGGCCCGGCCGTCAGGCCGGCTCGATGGCTTGTTCGATCGCGCCGAAAACACTGTGCCCGGCGGCATCGATGATCTCGATGCGCAGGCGGTCGCCGAACTTCAGGAAGGGTGTGGACGGCTTGCCATCGCGCAGCGTTTCCACGGTGCGTTGTTCGGCCAGGCACGAGGCGCCCTTCGCCGTGTCCTCGTTGGCGATGGTGCCCGAGCCAACAATGGTGCCCGCCGATAGCGGCCGTGTCTTGGCGGCATGCGCGATGAGTTGCGCAAAGCTGAACTGCATGTCCACGCCGCAATCGGCCGCGCCGAACCACTTGCCGTTGATCCAGGTGCGCATCGGCAGGTGCAGCTTGGCATCGCGCCATGCATCGCCCAGTTCGTCGGGCGTCACGAACACCGGCGACAGCGCCGAGCGCGGCTTGGATTGCAGGAATCCGAAACCTTTCGCGAGTTCGCCGGGTATCAGGTTGCGCAGGGACACATCGTTGACGAGTCCGATCAGCTGGATATGTGCTGCGGCTTGTTGCGGCGTCACCGCCATCGGCACATCGTCGGTGACGACGACGACCTCGGCTTCCATGTCGATGCCGTAGTCCTCGCTCGTCACCCGCACCGGATCGCGCGGACCGAGGAATCCCGCGCTGGTGGCCTGGTACATCAGCGGATCGGTGTAGAAGCTCTCCGGCACCTGCGCGCCACGCGCGCGGCGCACGCGCTCGACATGCGGCAGGTAGGCGCTGCCGTCGACGAATTCCCAGGTACGTGGCAACGGTGCGGCAAGCGCGTCCGTGTCCAGCGCGAACACGCCCTCGCCATTGATCGTCTGCGCCTTGCCGGCATCGTTGAGCAACTCGTAAACCCGATTCAGGCGCGGCGCCACGTTGTGCCAGTCTTCCAGCGCTTCGCGCAATGTGCGCGCGGCGTCGGTTGCGCGCACCGCACGTGTGAGATCGCGGCTGACGACGATGAGGGTGCCATCGCGACCGCCTTCCTTGAGACTTGCCAATTTCATGTGTATGTCCTCAAACCGGAATCAATTCGGCCACGTCATGGTGCAACGCAGCCAGGCCACGGTCGAGCGTAGCCAGTTTGCCCCGGTGCTTGCGCGCCAGGGCCGCGAGGTAGGCGTCGGTGACCTGACGGTAGCCGATCACCCCATCCAGCGACACCGCCGTGTATGAGACATCGTTCGGCCAGAAAGTATGGCGGGGATCTTTGGCCAGGTTGCGCAACTCACGTATTGCCATTGCGGTGCCTTCGCGACCGTGCAAGCGCACTATCCAGCGCACCAAGGCTCCCTCCACGATCGGGCATGTAGCAAATCCGCCCGCGTTTTGCACGAACCAGTCCCGTATTTGCCGATGTCGGTCGTGGGCTGCGTCGAACAACGCAATCAGGAAGCTGGAATCAAGCAGGTAAGTCATCGTCCTCGAGGAACGCCTTGACCTGTTCGGTGGTGATCGGATGCCCTGATCGGAAGACGCCCAGCCCCGTCAGTGGATCGATTTCGTACTTCGCCGTTTCCTCGGCCACTCGCGCGGGCGCCTTGAGTCCGCGCAAGGCCAGCTCGACAACGAGCTTGCTCAAGCTCGTGCGTTGCGAGTGCGCGAGGCTGACGAACAGCTCGTGCTCGCGCTCGGGAATATCGATCGTGGTACGCATTGCATCATGATGCAGTCGATTGCATCATGATGTCAAGCGTCGAACTTGGCCTGCTTTTGCAAGCCCTGCCAGCACTGCCAGTAGTCGCGCTGCAACTGCGGCGATTCCAGCGCCTGTCGCGTTGGCCGGATCACGGCTCGCGTCTCGAACATGAAGGCCATGGTGTCGGTGATGTGGTCGGGTTTGCCGACATCCGCCGCGCTGGCCTTGGCGAACGTCGCGGCATCCGGGCCATGCGCCGTCATGCAGTTGTGCAAGGACGCGCCGCCGGGCACGAAGCCGCCGGCCTTGGCGTCGTATTCGCCATGGATCAGGCCCATGAACTCGCTGGCGATATTGCGGTGGAACCAGGGCGGCCGGAACGTATCTTCGGCGACCAGCCAGCGCGGCGGGAAAATCACGAAATCCATGTTGCTGGTGCCGGGCGTGTCGCTCGGCGAATGCAGCACGAGGAAGATCGACGGATCGGGATGATCGTAGGAAATGGAACCGATGGTGTTGAAGCGGCGCAGATCGTATTTGTACGGCGCGTAGTTGCCGTGCCAACCGACGACATCCAGTGGGGAATGACCGATGGGTGCGCGCCACAGATGACCCTGGAATTTGGCGATCAGCTCGAATTCGCCTTCCGAATCTTCATATGCGGCAACTGGCGTGAGGAAATCGCGTGAATTGGCCAGGCCGTTGCTGCCGATCGGACCCAGGTCCGGCAGGCGCAGCAGCGCACCGAAGTTTTCGCACACGTAGCCGCGCGCCGTGACATCCGGCAAATCCACGCGAAAGCGCACGCCGCGCGGAATGATGGCGATTTCGTGCGGCGCAATCTCGAGGATGCCGAGCTCGGTGGCAATGCGCAGGCGCCCCTGCTGCGGCACGATCAGCAGTTCGCCATCCGCATCGTAGAAAAACCGTCCTTGCATCGAACGGTTGGCGGCATACAGATGAATGCCGATGCCAGCCTGCGCTGCGGCGCTGCCGTTGCCGGACACGGTGAACAGGCCGTCGATGAAATCGGTCGGCGTCGTCGGCAGGGGCCGTGGATCCCAGCGCAGGCGCTCGGGCGTGACCGCCCCGGCGCCGAAATCGTTGTGGAACGCGGTTTGCACGAAAGGCGTAAACGCACCATGCACCGCCGCCGGGCGAATGCGGTACAGCCAACTGCGCCGGTTCGCATGCCGCGGCGCGGTGAACGCCGTGCCGGACAATTGTTCGGCATACAAACCATGCGCCACGCGCTGCGGCGAATTGCGTCCGACCGGCAAGGTGCCGGCTATCGCTTCGGTGGCGAATTCGTTGCCGAAGCCGGATTGATACTTCAATTCGCTCACAGCACGCCGCGCCGCATCTGCTCGCGTTCGATGGATTCGAACAGGGCCTGGAAGTTGCCTTCGCCGAAGCCGGTGTTGCCTTTGCGCTGGATGATCTCGAAAAAGATCGGTCCGACGGCATTCTGGGTGAAGATCTGCAACAGCAATTTCTTCTTCGTCTCCTGGTCCGCATCGATCAGGATCTTGTTTTGCTTCATGCGCGCAACGTCTTCGCCGTGCTTCGGGATGCGCTCGTCGATCACGTCGTAGTAGGCATTCGGCGTATCCAGGAACTGCACGCCCTGCCGGCGCATGGTCTCGATGGTCTCGTAGATGTTGTCGGTGAAACAGGCGATATGCTGGATGCCCTCGCCCTTGTATTCGTCCAGGTATTCGTTGATCTGCGACTTCGGATCGGACGATTCGTTGAGCGGAATGCGCACCATGCCGTCCGGCGCGGTCATCGCCTTGGACACGAGTCCGGTCTTGGCGCCCTTGATGTCGAAGTAGCGGATCTCGCGGAAATTGAACAGGCGCTCGTAATAATCCGCCCACTTGGCCATGTTGCCGTGATACAGGTTGTGGGTCAGGTGATCGATGAAGGTCAGGCCGAAACCCTTGGGCATTTTTTCCGCGCCGGGCAGCCATTCCCAGTCCGGGTCCCAGATCGTGCCCTGGTCGTCGTAGCGATCGACGATGTACAGCATGCAGCCGCCGATGCCTTCGATCACCGGCGCGGCGACGGCCTTGGAGGTTTCCTTGTGCGTGATCGGTTGCGCGCCGTTCTTGAGCGCCTGCACGCGCGCCCACTCGGCGAGCTTGTTGACGCGGATCGCGAAGCCGCAGGCGCTCGGGCCGTGCTTGGCGGCGAAATCCGCGGCGAAGGAATCCGGATCCTCGTTGATCAGGAACGTGCAATCGTTCTGGCGGTAGTTGTAGATCGGCCGCGTCTTGTGCCGCGCCACCTGCACGAAACCCATTTGTTTGAACAGGGCGTGCAGCGCCTTGGGATCCGGCGATGCAAACTCGACGAACTCGAAGCCGTCGATGCCCATCGGGTTGGCTTCGGTGACGGCGGCGGGGCGGGAGTGTGCGGAAGCGTTCATGGGTGTCTCCGGAATGCGCGCCGCATCGGCACCGCCTGCGTGTCGAACACTCGGCGGCCACGGCTGCGCGGTTGGCGTCGGTGGTGCTAAGATAGTTTCATTTGCAACCATTTGCAAGACCCGACGCTGCCATGTCCGACCACGAACCACTGCAACTGGAACACTTCCTGCCCTACCGGCTGTCGATCCTGTCCAACCGGGTCAGCGCCACGATCGCGCGCGAGTACCAGGATCGCTTCGAGCTGAGCACCACCGAATGGCGCGTCATTGCGGTACTGGCGCGCTTCCACGATGAAGGTTTGTCCGCGCGCGAAGTCGCCGCGCACACCGAAATGGACAAGGTCGCGGTGAGTCGCGCGCTCGCCCGGCTGGTCGCCGCCGGGCGCGTGCGGCGCGGCGTGCATCACGGCGACAAGCGTCGCTCGGTGCTCGCCCTCACCGCCGCCGGCTGGAAAATCCACGCTGCGATCGCGCCGCTCGCGCGCACGCATGAGCGCGAACTGCTCGGTCGCCTCAAGCCCGGCGAACGCGAGATGCTGGGCCGAATCCTCGACAAACTGGCGCCGGTCTGAACACCCGCCCCACGCCATTTGGATGCCTATCCATCCAAATTCAGGCAAGCCTCGCCCAGCAAACTTTTTTCACGCGGATACTTGACAAGTTCTTGAAGGCCCGTTTAGAGTCGATCCATGCCGCATTGCAACAACCATCGCCAAGCCACCACCGCGCATCGTCCCGCGACGATTGCCGGCGGTGTTTTCGCGTGCGGCAACCGCGCCATTGCGCCCGTATCCGTAATTATTATTACCAGCGGAGGTGCGGGCTGAGGGCGCGTGTCCAGGTGAGCAGAAACAAAACCTGAAGACTCCCCAAAGAACCCCGCACCGGCAACGGCGCGGGGTTTTTTGTTGCCCATCGCCCGCCTGACCGGCGGACATGGCGATGCAAAAACACTCCCACCAAGACGAACCCAAGCCCGGCGCCTGCGCCGCGATGCCTGCCGCGTTCGCCACCCACACCTGCAGCGCCTGCGCATTCACCGGCTCGACAGCCGGATGCCGCGCACGCACACCCGCGCCTACCCCAAACAGGAATCCCCATGCGTAGCGATGTCATCAAGACCGGCGCCGATCGCGCCCCCGCCCGCGCCATGCTGCGTGCCACCGGTATGGACGATGCGGCGCTGAAAAAGCCGCTCGTCGCCGTCGTGCACACCTGGTCGGACGTGAGTCCGTGCAATCTCAACCTGCGCGATCTCGCGCAACAGGCCGCCGCCGGCATCCGCGCCGCCGGTGGCACGCCGGTGGAGTTCAACACCATCGCCGTCACCGACGGCATCGCCATGGGCACGCCCGGCATGCGCTATTCGCTGGTCAGCCGCGAGGTCATCACCGACTCGATCGAAGCCGCGGTCGAAGGCCATTGCCTGGATGCCATGGTGCTGCTGTGCGGCTGCGACAAGACCATACCCGCCGCGGCGATGGCGATGGCGCGGCTGGATATTCCCAGCGTCGCGCTGTATGGCGGCACCATCGCGCACGGCAAGCACGATGGCCGGTCGATCACGGTGCAGCAGGTGTTCGAGGCGGTCGGCACACACGGCGCCGGCAAGATCGACGACGCCGAATTGAAACGCGTGGAATGCGACGCCTGCCACGGCGCCGGCGCCTGCGGCGGACAATTCACCGCCAACACCATGGCGATGGTGCTGACCGCGCTCGGCCTGTCGCCACTGGGATTCAACGACATCCCCGCCACGCACCCGGACAAGCCCGGGGCGGCGTATCGCTGCGGCGAGCTGGTCATGCAATGCCTGAAGTCCGATCGCCGGCCTTCGTCGCTGCTCACACGCACGGCGTTTGCCAATGCCGCGCGCCTGGTCGCCGCCACCGCCGGTTCGACCAATGCCGTGCTGCACTTGCTCGCCATTGCGCGCGAAGCGGGCGTGGCGTGGTCGCTGGAGGATTTCGAACCGGCGTCGGCACACACGCCGGTGATCGCCGATCTGTTGCCCGGCGGGCGCTACACCGCCGTGGAATTGTTCGACGCCGGCGGCACCGCACGCGTCGCACAGGAACTGATCGCCGCCGGCATGCTCGAGGATGCGCCCACCGTTACCGGCCGCTCGCTGTTCGCTGAAGCGGACGCCGCGCCACGCGTGCCGAATCAGCGCGTGGTGCATCCGGTGCAATCACCACTGAAACCGCGTGGCGGCTATTTGATCCTGTACGGCAACCTCGCACCCGATGGCTGCGTGCTCAAGATTCCCGGCAAGGGCGGCCAATTCGCCGGCCGCGCGCGCGTTTTCGAAAGCGAAGAAGATGCCTTCGCCGCGGTGCAGGGCGACCGCATCCAGGCCGGCGATGTCATGGTGATCCGCAACGAAGGCCCGGCCGGCGGTCCCGGCATGCGCGAGATGCTCGGCGTCACCGCGGCCCTGATCGGGCGCGGCCTCGGCAACGACGTCGCGCTGATCACCGATGGACGCTTTTCCGGCGCCACGCACGGCTTCATGGTCGGCCACATCGCGCCGGAAGCCGCGCGCGGCGGACCAATCGCCCTGCTGCGCGATGGCGACGCCATCGTCATCGACGCCGCGCAACGCGAGCTGCGCACCACGGCCGATCTGCCCAGTCGTCGTGCCGCGTGGCAGCCGCCGAAACCGAAAGTTGCGCGCGGCGTGCTGGCCAAGTTCGCGCGCCTGGTCGGCTCGGCATCCGATGGCGCCACCACGCAACTGAAATGAGTGACGTCATACCGGCATGGATTGCCGGTATCCAGACTGCATGGATGCCGTCCGTGGCAACTGGATTCCCCTCGGCTCGCTGGCGCAAGCCTCGACCCTGCCGGAATGACGAGCAAGAGATCTTTCCGCAACAGATTCATGAAATTCACGAAAACCACCGAAGGAGTCACCGCATGAGTTCCGCAACCCATCTTCTTTCCAAATCCCGCCTCGCCGTGCTCGGTTACGGCAGCCAGGGCCGCGCGCATGCGCTCAACCTGCGCGACTCCGGCCTCGATGTCGTCGTCGGCGTGCGCCGCGATGGCGCATCGTGGAAGCGCGCCAGCAGCGAGGACTTCGAGGTGGCCGAGCCCGCCGACGCGGTGCGCGAGGCCGATCTCGTCGCCGTGCTCACGCCGGACATGGCGCAGCCCGGGCTCTATGCCGACGCAATCGCTCCGTTTCTGCGGCCCGGCGCGACGCTGCTGTTCGCACACGGCTTCAATATCCATTTCGGCCAGATCAAGCCGCGCGCCGATATCGACGTGGTGATGGTGGCGCCGAAAGGCCCCGGCGCACTGGTGCGCAGCGAATACGAACGCGGTCGCGGCGTGCCCTGCCTGTACGCGGTGGCGCAGGATGCCAGCGGCCACGCGCAGGCGCGCGCGATGGCCTACGCCGACGGCATCGGCGGCGGCCGCGCGATGCTGATCCGCACCGACTTCAAGGAAGAAACCGAAACCGATCTGTTCGGCGAACAGGCGGTGCTGTGCGGCGGCGTGAGCGAGCTGGTGACCAAGGGCTTCGAGACGCTGACCGAAGCCGGCTATCAGCCGGAGATCGCCTACTACGAAGTGATGCACGAGCTGAAATTGATCGTGGATCTGTTCTACGAAGGCGGCCTGACCAGGATGCTGCAATTCGTCTCTGAAACCGCGCAGTACGGCGACTTCGTCAGCGGCCCGCGCGTAGTCGATGCAGGGGTGAAGGCGCGCATGCGCCAGGTATTGACCGAAATCCAGGACGGCACTTTCGCGAAAAATTGGACCGCCGAATACGCCGCCGGGCTGCCCCAGTACAAACGCCACAAGCAGGCGGACCTGGTGCATCCGATCGAGCAGGTCGGCGCACGCCTGCGCGCGCGCATGCCGTGGCTGTCCCCGTCCGTCGCACCAAGCCCGCCACGCCTGCCGGCCTGGGGCGCGCCAGTGAACGATGAGCTGGCAGAAGACGTGTTGATCCGCAACTGAGCAGGCCATCGTGGACGCCCTGACCCATACCACCCATGCGCTCGCGCGACACCCGCTGGCCGGCCAGAGCATGACCGGCGCCGAGCTCGTCGTGCGCGTGCTCGCCGAGGAAGGCGTGGATGTGCTGTTCGGCTATTCCGGCGGTGCGATCCTGCCGGTGTACGACGCCGTGTTCCGCCACAATGCCGAACACGCGCGCGACGACGGCCCCGGGGCTGGTTCCAGCACCGGAAAAATCATGCGGAAGCCGATGCCGCTGATCGTGCCGGCCAACGAACAAGGCGCCGGTTTCATGGCGTCCGGTTATGCACGCGCTTCGGGCAAGGTCGGCGTGGTCGTCGTCACCTCCGGGCCCGGCGCGACGAACACGGTGACGCCGGTGCGCGACGCCATGGCCGACTCGATTCCACTGGTGGTGCTCTGCGGCCAGGTGCCCACGCACGCACTCGGCAGCGACGCGTTCCAGGAAGCGCCGGTGAGCAACATCATGGGCAGCTGCGCCAAGCACGTGTTCCTGGTCACCGATCCGGCGCGACTGGAAGCCACGCTGCGCAGCGCGTTCGAGATCGCGCGCAGCGGCCGGCCCGGTCCGGTGGTGATCGACATCCCCAAGGACGTGCAGAACGCGGCGCTGGTTTTCGACGGCGCGTGCACCTTGCCGATTCCCGGCTATCGCGCACGCCTGCGCGCGCTGCACGATGCCCGCTTGAGCGATTCGGATTGCGCACGGTTCTTCGCGCTGCTGATGCGCGCACAGCGTCCGTTGATCTACGCCGGCGGCGGCGTCATTGCCGCGGAGGCCGCGCACGCGCTGGCGGATTTCGTCGCCGCCTTCGGCGTGCCCGTCGTCACCACGCTGATGGGACTGGGCGGCATCGACACCACGCATCCGCTGGCCCTGCACATGCTCGGCATGCACGGCACCGCGTATGCGAATTACGCGGTGGAGGACTGCGATTTCCTGATCGCGCTCGGCGCACGCTTCGACGATCGCGTGGCCGGCGTGCCGTCGCGCTTCGCGCCACGCGCGCGCTGCATCGCGCAAATCGACATCGATCCGGCCGAAATCGGCAAGGTCAAGGCAGCGCAATGGCATCACGCCGGACCGCTCGCCGCCGCGCTCGAACGCCTCACCGCGTATGGCCGCGCGCAGGGTCTTGCGCCGCGCCTGGGCGATTGGCATGCGCACGTCGCGCGGCTCAAGCGCGAGCACGCGATGGATTTCGACCGCGCCAGCCCCCTGATCCAGCCGCAGGCGGTGCTCGAGGCGATCAATCGCGCAAGCCAAGGCCGCGCGATCATCGCCACCGGCGTTGGCCAGCATCAGATGTGGGCCGCGCAGTTCTTCGACTTTCGCGCGCCACGCCAGTGGCTCACCTCCGGCTCGATGGGCACGATGGGCTTCGGCCTGCCCGCCGCGATCGGCGCGCAGTTCGCGCGGCCGGACATGCAGGTCATCGACATCGACGGCGACGGCAGCATCCGCATGAATCTGGGCGAGCTCGAAACCGTCACCACGCACGGCCTGCCGCTCAAGGTCGTCGTCCTCAACAACCACGGCGACGGCATGGTGCGGCAATGGCAGAAGCTGTATTTCGGCCAGCGTTTCGCCGCCACCGACAAGAGCCTGCACAAGAAGGACTTCGTGCTCGCCGCGCAGGCCGACGGCTTTGCATGGGCGCGCCGGCTCGCCGACAAGGCGCAGCTCGAATCGACTGTTGCCGAGTTTCTCGCTTTTGCCGGCCCGGCCTTTCTCGAAGTGATGGTCGATGCGGATGCCTGCGTCTATCCGATGGTCGGACCGGGCGCGAGCTACGCGCAGATGATCACAGGGGATTTCATCGCCGCACGCGCGACGGCGACGACGCCAGACGAAACCGCGGTTCCATCGATGTTCTGAAAACCCACACCGGAGCAATGCCATGCGCCATACCCTGTCCATCCTGCTGCAAAACGAATCCGGTGCACTGCTGCGCGTGGCCGGCCTGTTTGCCGCGCGCCATTGCAACATCGACACGCTCAGCGTCGCGGTCACGCACGACCCGGCGGTCTCGCAGCTCACCCTTGTGCTGCATGGCAGCGCCGCGATGCTGGAGCAGATTGTGCGGCAGACGCGCAAGCTCGTGGATGTGATCGACGTGCGCACGCTGTCGCTGGTCGCCGATGCCAACGCACCGCTGGCGCTCGCGGCCGGGCCATGAACGCCCGCGCCGAATCCCTCGTCGCCGCCACGCGCGACGCCGACGAGGACCTTTTGCGCCGCGCACACGCGGCTCGCGTATACGAGGTCGCCGACGAATCCGCGCTCGCTGCGGCGCCGCTGTTGTCCGCACGGCTGGGCGTCGAAGTCCTGCTCAAGCGCGAGGATCAGCAACCGGTGTTCTCGTTCAAGCTGCGCGGTGCCTACAATCGCATGGCACAACTGTCGGCCGACGAACGCGCGCGCGGCGTCATCGCCGCGTCTGCCGGCAACCACGCGCAGGGCGTCGCGCTGGCTGCGGCGAAACTGCGCATCCGCGCCTGCATCGTGATGCCGGTGACCGCGCCGGAAGTGAAGATCGATGCGGTGCGTCGCCTCGGCGGCGAGTACGTCGAGATCCTGCTGGCGGGCGATTCCTACAGCGACGCGCAGGCTGCCGCATCGCGCCTGCAGGCCGAGCGCGGCTGCACCTTCGTGCATCCGTTCGACGATGCCGACGTGATCGCCGGGCAAGCCACGGTGGGCCTGGAAATCCTGCGCCAGCGGCCACGCGATCTGGCGGCCGTGTTCGTGCCCATCGGCGGTGGCGGACTCGCTGCCGGCATCGCCACCGTGATCGCGCAATTGCGGCCCGAAGTTATGGTGATCGGCGTGCAGGCTGCTGATTCGGATGCGATGGCGCGCTCGATCGAGTGCGGCGCGCGCGTCGAACTCGACGAGGTCGGACTGTTCGCCGACGGCACGGCGGTCAAGCGCGTGGGCGAGATCACGTTTGATTTGTGTCGCCGCCACCTCGACGGCATCCTGCGCGTGGATACCGATGCGATCTGCGCCGCGATGCGCGACATCTATTCGCAAACCCGCAGCGTGCCGGAACCCGCCGGTGCGCTCGCCCTCGCCGGCCTGAAGCAGTATGCGGCAACGCATGCCGCCAGCGCCGATGCGTTGGTGGCGGTGGTGTCCGGCGCCAACCTGAATTTCGATCGCCTGCGCTTCGTCGCCGAACGCGCCGAAGTCGGCGAACAACGCGAGGCGGTGTTCGCGGTGACTATTCCCGAGGAACGCGGCAGCTTCCGTCGCTTTTGCGCGGCGCTCGGCCAGCACTCGATCACCGAGTTCAACTACCGCATCGGCGATGCCCGGCGCGCGCACCTGTTCGTCGGCGTGCGCATCGCCGGCAGCGCGCAACGCCATGCGCTGGCGAACGCGTTCCGCGCACAAAATTTCGCCGTGCTTGACCTCACCGACGACGAACTGGCCAAGCAACACCTGCGCCACATGATCGGCGGACGCTCGCCGCTGGCGCGCAACGAGCGCCTGTACCGCTTCGAATTTCCCGAGCGCCCCGGCGCGCTGACGCGTTTCCTCGGCTGCATGCACCCGGACTGGAACATCAGCCTGTTCCACTATCGCAACCAGGGCGCGGACTACGGCCGCATCCTCGTCGGCATCCAGGCGCGCGGCGCCGACGAGGTCGCGCTGCATCGCTTCTTCGCCACGCTCGGTTATCCGTGCATCGACGAGTCGGCCAATCCCGCGTACCGGCTGCTGTTGTGCGCGTGACTCCGGCGCGCGCTCAGGCGCCGATGGCGGTGCGCACGTCGATCAATTCGGGGAAGAACGTCAGGTCCAGCGCCTTGCGCAGGAACTCCACGCCCGAGGATCCGCCGGTGCCGCGCTTGTAGCCGATGATGCGCTCCACCGTCTTCATGTGACGGAAGCGCCAGAGCTGGAAACTTTCTTCCACGTCCACCAGTTGTTCGCACATGTGGTATTCCGCCCAGAAGCGGTCGGGTGATTCGTAGATGCGCTTGAGCGCGGGGATCAGTTGCGCATGGTGCGTGTGCGGGTGCGACCAGTCGCGCTCAAGACACGCGGCAGGGATGGCATGGCCCTGGCGCGCCAGGTACATCAGGAATTCATCGTACAGGCTCGGCGCGTCGAGCGCGGATCGCAGCAGCGCCTGCTGGTCGGGCGCGTGCGCGAACACGGCGATCATCTTCGCGTTCTTGTTGCCGAGCAGGAACTCGACCAGGCGATACTGCAAGGACTGGAATCCGGATGCGGGGCCGAGCACGTCGCGGAACTGCGCGTACTCGGTCGGCGTGAGCGTTTCCAGCACCGCCCATTGCTCGAACAGCTGGCGCTGGATCTGCTTCACTCGGGCGAGGATCTTCAGGCACGGATTGACGTCGTCGCCGCGCAGGTGTTCGAGCGCGGCGCGCAGTTCGTGCACGATCAGCTTCAGCCACAGTTCCGAGGTCTGGTGCTGGATGATGAACAGCATCTCGTCGTGATGCGCCGGATGCGACAGCGGCTTCTGCGCCGACAGCAGGGTGTTCAGCTGCAGGTAGCCGCCATAGCTGATGCGGTCGCGCAGGTCGGTCTGGATGCCGGCCTCGAGGTCGCGCTGGTTGTTGGTGGTCATCGGCATCGGAACCGCAGGCAATGGGAACGGTCAATGGTACGGCCTTGCCGCCGGCAAGGCCATTGACGCAGGTCAAATGCCGCCGCGCGCCGCCTTTATTGCGGTTCGCCTTGCCATTATCGGCTTGCCGCGCTTAACTAATGCGCTGTCTTGAGGAAACCCACCGTGCCCATTGCCGCCAAGTTCGAGATCGAATACCTGCAATACCTGGATGCCGACGGCAAGCTCGTGCGCGAGGACCTGCCCGAGTTCGCCCGCGACACCAAGACGATGGTCGAGCTGTACAAGCTGATGGCTTCCACGCGCGTGTTCGACACCAAGTCGATCGCGCTGCAGCGCACCGGCAAGCTCGGCACCTATGCGTCGTGCCTCGGTCACGAGGCCACCCATGTCGGCATCGGCAGCGCGATGAAACCCGAGGACGTGTTCGCGCCGAGTTACCGCGAATACGGCGCGCAACTGTATCGTGGCGTGCGTCCGCGCGACGTGTACATGTATTGGGGTGGCGACGAGCGCGGCAACGATTACCAGAACGAACCGGCGAAGCACGACTTCGCCTGGTCGGTGCCGATCGGCACGCAATGCCTGCATGCGGCCGGTTCCGCGCTGGCGTTCAAGATCCGCAACGAAAAACGCGTCGCGGTGTGCACGATCGGCGACGGCGGATCGTCGAAGTCCGATTTCTACGGCGCGATCAATGTCGCCGGCGCGCGCGACCTGCCGCTGGTCGCCGCGATCGTCAACAACGGCTGGGCGATTTCGGTGCCGCGCAGGATCCAGTCCGGCGCCAAGACGCTGGCGCAGAAAGGCATCGCCGCGGGACTTGCCTGCATTCAGGTGGACGGCAACGACATCATCGCCGTGCGCAAGGCCATGAGCGACGCGATCGAGCGCGCCCGCCGCGGCGAAGGCGGCAGCGTGGTCGAATGCGTCACCTATCGCCTCGGCGATCACACCACCGCCGACGACGCACGCCGCTATCGCGGCAAGGAAGAAGTCGAAGATGCCTGGAAGAAAGATCCGCTCAAGCGACTGCGCAACTGGCTCGAAGCGCAGAAGGCGTGGGACCAGAAGCAGGAAGACGCCTGGCAGGCGCAGTGCAGCGAGTGGATGGACAACGAGGTCAATGCGTATCTGGAAACCCACGCGCAGCCGGTGACGGCGATGTTCGACTACACCTTCGCGGAACTGCCGGCGGACCTGGCGCGACAACGCGACGAAGCGATTGCTCTCGACAAGGGAGCACACTGATGGCCGCGATTACACTCATCGAAGGCGTGACCCAGGCGCTGGCCTACGAGATGAAGCGCGACCCATCCGTGGTCGTGCTCGGCGAGGACGTCGGCGTCAACGGCGGCGTGTTCCGCGCCACGCAGGGCCTGTCGGAAAAGTTCGGCGAATGGCGCGTGTTCGACACGCCGCTGGACGAGACCACCATCGCCGGCGTCACCGTGGGCCTGGCCGCGCAGGGCATGAAGCCGGTGTGCGAGGCGCAGTTCGAGGGCTTCATCTATCCGATGATGGAGCACATCTGCTGCCACGCCGCGCGCATGCGCAATCGCACGCGCGGACGCATCACCTGCCCGGCCGTGTTCCGCGCGCCGTGGGGCGGCGGCATCCACGCGCCCGAGCATCACTCCGAAGCCAACGAACACCTGTTCACCAACGTGCCGGGCCTGCGCGTGGTGCTGCCATCCTCGCCCGCACGCGCCTACGGCCTGCTGCTCGCCGCGATCCGCGATCCGGACCCGGTGATCTTCTTCGAACCCAAGCGCATCTACCGCCAGTACAAGGAAGAAGTCCCCGACGACGGCGAGGCGCTGCCGCTGGATGTGTGCTTCGTGCTGCGCGACGGCACCGACATCACGCTGGTGACCTGGGGCGCGCAGGTCAAGGAATCGCTGGAAGCCGCCGATGCATTGGCGAAGGACGGCATCAGCGCCGAGGTGATCGACCTCGCCACGCTCACGCCGCTGGATTTTGGCACCATCGCCGAGTCGATCGCCAAGACCGGCCGCTGCGTGATCGTGCATGAAGCCCCGAAGACCGCCGGATTCGGCGCCGAGATCGCCGCGCGCATCGCCGAAGAATGCCTCTACGACCTGCTTGCGCCGGTCGTGCGCGTGTCCGGTTGGGACGTGCACACGCCGCTGTACCGGCTGGAGAACAAGCAACTGCCGAGCACGGCGCGCGTGGTTGCGGCGGCAAAACAGACGCTGGCGGCAGGCTGATCGTGATACTCGCCGCCAACATCCTGATCGCCATCGTCGCCCTGCTGCACGCGTGGTTCCTCGTGTTGGAAATGTTCCTGTGGACGAAACCGCTCGGGCGCAAGGTTTTCAAACTGACGCCGGAATTTGCCGCGGCATCGAAGAAGCTGGCGATGAACCAGGGCCTGTATAACGGCTTTCTCGTTGCCGGACTCGTGTGGGGACTGTGCGCGAACGATTTCCATGTCAAGATTTTCTTCCTCGCTTGCGTGATCGTGGCCGGCGTTTATGGTGCGTGGTCGCTCGGCAACCGCAAGGTTTTCTTCGTGCAGGCACTGCCCGCACTCATCGCGTTGATCCTGCTGCATCTGCATTGAGGCCATCATGTCGAACGTCAAGACATTCCATCTACCCGATCTCGGCGAAGGCCTGCCGGATGCCACCATCGTCGAATGGCTGGTCAAGCAAGGCGATTCGATCAAGCTCGATGCGCCGCTGGTGTCGATGGAAACCGCCAAGGCCGTGGTCGAAGTGCCCTCGCCCTACACCGGCAAAGTCACGAAGCTGCATGGCAAGGCCGGCGATGTGATCGACACCGGCGCGGCGCTGGCCGAGTTCGAACTCGATCCGAATGCGAAGCAGCGCGCCGAGAACGCGGCGGGTGGGCATCATGCGCCGGCGCCGGCAAAGCCCGCGCCGGCGCCAACTCCCGTCCCTGCAAAAACGGCGGAGCGCGAAGACGAAGGCACCGTGGTCGGCGCCATGGTGTCCGGCAATCAGGTCATCGTCGAACAGGCGTCCAGCGTTGGCGGCGTGAAGGCCGTGCCGGCGGTGCGCGCGATGGCGCGCAAGCTCGGCGTGGACCTCGCGCGCGTCGCGCCGAGCGGAGCCGACGGCGCGGTGACCATGCAGGATGTGAAGAATGCCGCGGCAGCGGGCACGGCAAGATTTTCACCCTCTCCCCAACCCCTCCCCCATCAAGGGGGAGGGGCTTCAAGCAGCGGGAGCGCTCGCGCTGGAGCTTCTCCCTCTCCCCTCGCGGGAGAGGGTGCCGCGCGCAGCGCGGCGGGAGAGGGGGTGCCGCGCACCGCGCTTTCCGCCTCCGGCCAACCCATGCGCACGGCGCCGCCGTCGGCGCAACAGGTTTACGGCCAACCCGACCAGCTCAAGGGCGTGCGCCGCAACATGGCACGGGTGATGGCCGACGCGCATGCGCAGGTGGTGCCGACCACGATCGTCGACGACGCCGACCTGCACGAGTGGATCGGCAAGCAGGACATCACCGCGCGCCTGATCCGCGCCATCGTTTTCGCCTGCAAGACCGTGCCCGCGCTCAATGCCTGGTTCGACGGCAAGAACCTCACCCGCACCCTGCATCCGCACGTGGACATCGGCATCGCCGTGGATACCGACGACGGCCTGTTCGTGCCCGCGCTGCGCAATGCGGATGTAATGGATGCCACCGGCATCCGTGCCGCGATCAAGCGTCTGCGCACGTCGGTCGAAGACCGCAGCATTCCGGCGTCGGAACTTTCCGGCTACACGATCAGCCTGTCCAATTTCGGCATGTTCGCCGGACGCTACGCCTCACCCGTGGTCGTGCCGCCGTGCGTCGCCATCATCGGCGCGGGCAAGCTCTCGCACGATGTGGTCGCCGTGATTGGCGGCATCGAAGTGCATCGGCGCATGCCGATTTCGCTCACCTTCGATCACCGCGCCTGCACTGGCGGCGAGGCGGCGCGATTCCTCAAGGCGCTGTTGGACGACTTGGCCTTGCCGCATTGACGAAGGGCTGGAAACCCTACTCTTCGATCAGTCGCGCCATTTCTTCACCCCCTCTCCCCCATCGCCGATGGGGGAGAGGGTTGGGGTGAGGGGGTAGCATCCAATGGTGGAGACGATTGCCATGCACAAAAGCCGCATCAGCGCCTTCGTGATCGACTGTCAGAGCGATGATCTCGCTGCTGCGACGGCATTCTGGAGTGCGGCGCTCGGTCGCGAGGTCGCCAGCGCCGATCAGGACGGCGACGGCAAATACGCGGAATTGAAGACCGACGCGGACGAACCGTTCCTGCTGTTGCAACGCGTTGATCACGAGGCGCGCATTCACTTGGATATCGAAACCGACGACCTCGACGCCGAAGTCGCACGACTTGAATCACTCGGCGCCAAGCGCGTCGCCTTCGTCAAACGTTGGTGGGTGATGCAGGCGCCGACGGGGCACCGGTTCTGCGTGGTGCGCAAGCAGCCGGCGAAATCGGAAGCAGGTTTCAATACTTGGGAATGACTGCTTGTCATCCCGGCATGGATTGCCGGGATCCAGACTGCACGGATGCCACGCTGTGTCTACATACCGTATTGCCGTCCATGGCTTCTGGATTCCGGCAATCCATGCCGGAATGACGGACATCAGATAGCCGCCTCAAGTTTCTTCATCGCGGCTTGTGCTTCGTGCATCGCTTCTCGCGGACTTGCAAAGCCACCCTGCTCGGCAAGAACGCTTTTCTTCGCGTCCAGCACCTTGAACGCAAATGCTTCGCCATCGCGGAACACGACGGGTTGCAGCGCGGGCTTTTCCGCGCGCGCTCTTGATTGTCCAGAATTCGCGGCAACGTCATTCAATGCGCGCAACCCCACCGCATGGCGCAATTTAGCGAGCAATGGCGTCGCCAACGCGCGCGCGCGCGTGGCGCCCGCGCGAAGCCGTTCTTCGATCTGCGCCGGATCGGCGACCAGCGCGTCGTATTTCTCGCGCAAGGGCGCAAGTTCCGCATTGACGCGCTCGAACACTTTCTGCTTGGCGTCGCCCCAACCGATGCCCTCGGCGAAGGCGTGGCGCATCGCAACAGCTTCATCCGCACTCGCAAACGCGCGATAGATCGCAAACAGGTTGGAATCGTCCGGATTCTTCGCCTCGCCCGGCGCCTGCGAGTTCGTCACGATGCCGAGAATCGCACGGCGCAATTCCTTTTCCGGCAGCCACAACGGGATCGTGTTGTCGTAGCTCTTGCTCATCTTGCGCCCGTCGGTACCGGGCAACGTGGCGACATTTTCCTCGATCGCCGCCTCCGGCAGCGTGAAGTATTCACCGGCGTAGATGTGGTTGAAGCGCTGGCCGATGTCGCGCGCCATCTCGATGTGCTGCACCTGGTCGCGCCCGACCGGTACCTTGTTCGCGTTGAAGATGAGGATGTCCGCCGCCATCAGCACCGGGTACATGTAAAGGCCCGCCGTGATGCCGGCATCAGCATCCTCTCCGTTCGCGCGGTTGGCATCGTTCGCCGCCTTGTAGGCGTGCGCGCGATTGAGCAGGCCCTTGGCGGTGACGCAGGTCAGCAGCCAGGTCAGTTCGGGGATTTCCGGAATGTCAGACTGCCGGTAAAAATATACTTTTGCCGGATCAAGGCCGCACGCCAGCCAGCTCGCGGCGATCTGAAGCGTGGATCGCTGCACCCGCGCCGGATCGTCGCACTTCACCAAGGCATGGTAGTCGGCAAGGAAGTAGAACGACTCGGCATCCGCCTTGCGGCTGGCCGCGATCGCCGGGCGGATCGCACCGACATAGTTGCCCAAGTGCGGCGTGCCGCTGGTGGTGATGCCGGTGAGGATGCGGGTCTTGGATGATGCTTGCGGCACTTCAGATTCCTTCGAACAAGAAGTCGAGTGCGCGCACGATCGCATCGCGATGCGTTTCCAGCGACGCGACCGGTGAGCGCAGTGCCGTCAGCGGCACGTTGGCGATCTGTTGCGTGAGCATCACGACGCGCACGCCATCGATCTCGAATTCCGGGTTGAGCAGTGCCGCTGGCGGGCCCTTGATGGTCCTGGCCCGCGTCAGTGGCACCACCGCACGCGTTGGCAGGTCGCGCAGGAACTCCGACTGCACCACGAGCAAATAGGGAAACGTCTTGTTGGAGACGCTGCTTGTATTGCGCAGCACGTCGAAACGGCGAATCACCATCCTCGGAACTCTTCGCCAAAGATGCCGTTTTCCTCGACGAACTTGGTGTATGCCTCGATCGCCGCGCGATTGTCGCGCAACCATTGTTCGGCGCGACGCTGGCGCAAGGTTTCGGTCAGACGTTCTTCGAGTTCAGCCGACAAGTTGAGGCCGAACGCGCGCGCGTCGGCCAGAAGATCACTGTTGATACTGACGTTGGTCGGCTTCTTGAGTGCTGCTGAACGATTCACCTCGCACCTCATATGCGCAACAGGCATGCGCATATCTTATGTCAGTCCATGGATCTACTCAAGCGTAACCCCGCCTCGCATGTGGCCGCGTTGGATACCCCATCGTTTCCCCCGCCACGATGGAGTACACCATGAAAACCTTGCTGTCGCTCGCCGTTTGCGCCGCCCTTTCCGTTTCCGCCACTGCCCGCGCCGGCGCCCTGGTCGATGTCAGCATAATCGACCGCGATACCGGCGCCCCGTTGCAAACCCATGCCCATGACGGAAAGCTCTACGTTGCCGGCACGCCCGGTCACCGTTACGCCGTGCATTTGACCAACCGCACGGGCATGCGCGTGCTCGCCGTGTTGTCGGTGGACGGCGTCAACGCGATCAGCGGCGAGACCGCGAGTCCGGATCAATCTGGCTATGTGCTCAACGGCTACGAGAGCACGGACGTCTCCGGCTGGCGCAAGAGCATGTCCGAAATCGCGCAGTTCAATTTCACCAATCTGTCCAGCAGCTACGCCGCGCGCACCGGCCGGCCGGCCAATGTCGGCGTGATCGGCGTGGCGGTGTTCCGCGAAAAGCCGCTGTTCTGGCGCGAAGGGCGAATCGCCGAAGCGCCACTGGCCGATCGCTATCCACCGGCGAAAGCCGCACCGCAATCCGCCGACGCCGCAGGCGCCCGGGCCGAAGGCGCGCCCGCTCCGGCGACGGCGCAGGCCATGCGCCCGATTCCGGCGCCGCAGGAATCGCTCGGCACCGGCCACGGCGCACGCGAGCAGTCGGAAGTGCGCTACACCCGATTCGTGCGCGCCAGCGCCAGTCCCGACGAGGTCGATTCGATCTGGTACGACAGCCAGCGCAACCTGGTCGCCCAGGGCGTGATCCCTCCGCCGCACCCGATCGCGCGCCAGCCGCAGCCGTTCCCGGGTGGATTCGTGCCGGATCCGGCGGGCTAGGTGCCGGACTGCCAAGTCCTTCACATGCCATTGGCACGCATTAGGCATAGACTGGCGCATGACTTGGCTGGGAGAGAAAGCCATCATGCGCCGCTTAGCGTCACTATGCCTGCTTGCGTGCCTGGTTTCGATCCCACCGCGTGCCATCGCTTATGGTGAAGCCGTCAACGGCTTTCCGAACTGGAGCGAGCGCGTATTATTGGAATGGGTGAATCGAGCGCGTTCCGATCCGCAAACCGATCTTGCTGGATGCTCCAGTTCGACTTGCGCTGAAAAGGCCTGCTACACCACCGCAAGTCCACCCCGTTATCTCGACCAGAATCTTGAGCACTCTTCTCGTTTTCATTCCAGCGAGATGCTCATCAACAATTATTTTTCGCACCCTTCGCAATGCACATTGTTCACCACGATTGGTTCGCTGTATCCATCCACTTGCGGAGGGGCGGCATCTTGCGCCTGCACGCAAGGGCAATTGACCACGAATCAGGCAACCTGGACCGATCCTTTTACTCGAATGGGATATTTTGGCGCCGACACCTCAAGCGCCAGTGAAATCATTGCGGCGGGATATGTTGGCCCGGATGCAAGTTTCTACGCCTGGGAATTCGAGCCGACCAGCAACAGTGCCTGCGGATTCCATTCCAACGGCGACAATGGCCATCGCTACGTCATCCTGTTCAACGGATATGGCCAACTGGCCGGTGGTGGTTATACCGTCGGTGGTGCTTATGGAACGTACGCGACGATGGATTTCAGCGGAACTGCTTCAACCAAGCCGAAGATTCCATCGGGCTCGCATAATCCGCAACAGGCGGCCAGCGTTGACGCCTGGGTCAACTGGTACGACACGGCCGCGCCGAGCGTGAACAAGATCAACGTCGATGGCGTGTGCACCGACATGGCATTGACGCGCGGCACGTCGACCAACGGCGCGTGGCATCTGACCGTCAACAATGTCGGATCGGGTTGCCACCGCTATGTATTCGCGTTCAAGGACAGCGCAGGCAAGGAAGTGATCTATCCGACCACGGGCGCGCTGACGATCGGCAATGGCGGCGCGCAGTGCCCGGATTTCAGCAACTCGCCGCCACCGGGCTGCGCCGGTTTCGACCGGATTTTCGCCAACGGCTTCGAACCGTAGCTACTCCCGCATCAGCGTCGATTTGCCGAACAGGCTTTCGACCAGATCCACGGCGAGTTTCGCGGTCTGGTTGCGCTCGTCCAGCGCCGGATTGAGTTCGACGATGTCGAGCGAGGCCAGGCGCCCGGTGTCGGCGATCATCTCCATCACCAGTTGCGCCTCGCGGTAGTTCGGCCCGCCGGGCACCGTGGTGCCGACGCCCGGCGCGATGTCCGGATCGAGGAAGTCCACGTCGAAGCTCACGTGCAGGTGCGTATTCGCATCCATGTCGGCGAGCGCGGCTTCCATGGTGCGGCGCATGCCGACCTCGTCGATGTGGCGCATGTCGTACACGGCCAGGCCCTGGTCGTGCACGAGGCGCTTTTCGTCGACATCGACCGAACGGATGCCGATCTGGCGGATCCAGCCGGGTTCGATCGCCGGCGCCGTGCCGCCGAGTTCGATCAGCTCGCGCGGGCCCAGGCCACACAGGCAGGCGACGGGCATGCCGTGGATGTTGCCCGACGGCGTGATTTTGGACGTGTTGAAATCCGCATGGGCGTCCAGCCACAACACGCGCAGGGCCTTGCCGGCCTTGCGACAGTGGTTTGCCACCGCCGTGATCGAACCGATCGCCAGGCAATGATCGCCGCCGAGCAGGATCGGCAGGCGTTTTTGCGCCAGTTCCGCGGCGACCGCGCGCAACACCTCGCGATTCCACTCCACGACCTGCGACAAGTGCCGGTAACCCGAACTCGGCGGCAGCCAGGGATTGAGCGGGCCGAACACGTTGCCGCGATCGGCGACATCCAGGCCGCGCGCCACCAGTGCCTCGGCGATGCCGGCCACGCGCAGCGCCTCCGGCCCCATGCTGGCACCGCGGTCGCTGGCGCCGATGTCGGTCGGCGCGCCGATCAGGGATATGGAAGGCAGGGGGCGCATGCGGGAGTCGATCGTTGTGCAGACACATAGGATACCGGCTGCGTGCATGCGCCGCATCTGCCTGCGCTAGACTTGGCGACCTGACTTCACTTCAGCCAAGGGAAAATCGACATGAGCGGACTCGTAGACAGCGTGCTTGCCAACCTCGGCCCGGACCAGATCAACGCGATTTCCTCGCGACTGGGCGTGGATCCGTCGCAAGCGCAATCGGCCATCGAACACGCGATCCCGCTGATCGTCGGCGGCATGGCGCAAAACGCGAGCACGGCGCAAGGTGCCAGCGCGCTCAACAATGCACTCGGCGCGCATGGCGGGGATCTGTCCAATGTGCTGGGCGGCATGCTCGGCGGCAATTCGGGTTCCGGCATCGGCGGCGCGATCCTCGGCCACGTCTTTGGCGGAAACCAGGCCGCGGCCAGCCAGGGACTCGGCCAGGCCACCGGCCTGGGTGCGCAGAATGCGGGACAGCTCATGGCGATCCTCGCCCCCTTGGTGATGGGCGCGCTGGCCAATCACGCGCAAGGCCAGAACGTCGGCGCCGGCGGTCTCGGTGGCCTGCTCGCGCAGGAAGTGCAGCAGGTGCAGCAGCAAGGCGGCTCGACCGGCGGCCTGCTCAATTCGGTGCTCGGCGGTGGCGGCGGCAATCTTTCCGGCATGCTGGGCGGATTGCTCAACGCGTTCACAAAACGTTGAAATCCAAACGGCCATCACGTACCGCCGCCAACGCCACCGGGAGAATACGCAGATGCGGGGAATCCTTTCAGCAGCGGTGTGGGTGCTTGCCAGCCTGATCTTGTGCGAAGCCGCGCACGCCGCCGCGTTCGTAGTGAACGTCGGCGGCTCGGCAGGCTTGGCCTTTCAACCCAAGTTGCTCAACATCATGTCGGGGGACACCGTCGTCTTCGTCAACAAGGGCGGATTCCACAATGCCGTTGCCGACAATGGATCGTTCCGCTGCGCACAAGGCTGCGACGGCGACGGCAAGGGCGGCAGCGGCAATGCCAGCCGCGCGAACTGGGTGGCGAACGTCACCTTCACCAAACCCGGCAAGGTCGGCTATTTTTGCGAAGTCCACGGCCAGCCGGGTGCGGGCATGTACGGCACGATCATGGTGAACGCGCCGCCGGCGGTGCCGGCGCCGGGGCTTGGGGCGAAGCTCGCGCTCGTGCTCGGTTGCGCACTCGCGCTGATGGCGATGTTCCGCCTCAAACGAAGCTGAGATACCTCGTGTTGAAGTTGGCCAGGTTCGGAAAGATCAGGCCGATGTCACTGTCGCCGATGCCAAACCACCGGGCCAGCGTCGCCGCGTACTGATCCACCGAGGTGGTCGGGATGATGCGACCGATGCCGTCACCGGAATCGTTGAGGTTGGGTGACGATCCATAAACGTTCGCCGGCGGTGTCGGGTTGGTCAGGCTCGGCATCACCACGCCATAGTTCGTTCCCGCTGCAAAGCCGCAGCCGTTGCCGTAAAACTTCTTGCCCTGCACCGCGCCGCCGATGACGAACTGGTGCGAGCCCCAGCCGTGATCGGTGCCGCCATTGTTGCTGGTCATGGTGCGGCCGAAGTCCGAACAGGTAAACGCGGTCGCCTTGCTCGCCAGGCCCACGCTGTTGAGTGAGTTGTAGAAGCCGGCCAGGGAACGCGAAAGCAACGACAGTACACCTGGATTGCCCGGCGAGCCGTGCGTGGCCAGTTCGTCGCCATGCGTATCGTAGCCGCCGGTGGTCACGAAAAATACCTGGCGCGTTATGCCGGTGTTGCCCTGGTTCGCCGCCCAGATCAGTTGCGCCACGGTTTGCAGCTGGACGTCGAGATCGTAGCCCGTCGACAGCTCCGGCGGAAACTCGTTGGGACTGGCGAACGCCGGCGCGCTGCCGATCGCGGTGTTGATGAGATTCGCCGTCGCGATCGAGTGGTTCATGGTGTTGGCCAACGTGCGCTCCAGGACGTTGGCTTGCGTTCCGGAAGCCTGCAGGTTGCAGAACGCCTGCGCCGCGCCGGAGTCATAGGCATTCGCCGCACCCGCGCAAGTCAATGGTCCGCTGTTGCCCTGCAGGAGATTGATCGTCGACGCGCTATTGGCGTTCATGATGTAGCCGTTGACGTCCTGCCCGCGCATGAAGGCGTCCTGCCCGTTCAATCCCGTGATCACGGGCGCGCTGGAGGTGTTCGCGCTGGCGACAAGATCGGCGATGCGCCCACCCCAACCCGTCACCGGCTGGTTGGTGGGCGGCGAGGCCTGCCAGTAGGCTTCCTGGTCGGCGTGCGAATACAACTGCGGCGGCAATGCCGGATTGCCATTCTGATATTGGGTTTGCGTCACCGGCGCGACCAGGGTGCCGACATTGGAAACGATCGCTGCGCTCCCCGCATTGAATGCGGATGCGAAGTCCGCACTGGTCTGGCTGGCCCCCTTGGAATCTTTGTACGCTTGCGGCGCCATCGCCGGATTGAGCGCGTATTGATTGCCGTCGCCGGGGCTGCCGGCGCCGCTGGTCGGGGCACTGAGCACGGTGTTGGTCATCAGACTGCGATTCAGCGCCAGCGCCGGGCGCACCCCGTTACTGCCGAAAAATGAATTGAACGCCGTTTGGGTATACGGCACGATCGTGTTGAAACTGTCGTTGCCGCCATACAGGAACACGCACACCAGCGCCTTGTAGTCGGAGAACGCATAATTGGCGCGCACCGCCGCCTGCAACACTTGCAGGTTGCCCAACGCCGAATACAGGCTGGCGCCACCGAGCGCGGCGCAGATCGTGTCGTGGATGAATTTGCGACGATCGCAACGCATGGTCGTACCCCTACTTTTGAATCTGGTATTCAGGCGAAGACAAGACCAGATACAGCGCGCGATAGATGCGCTGCAGGCGCCAGTCCGATCCGGTCGGATATGCCCAGCTCGAATCGATGGTGTCGAGATAGGACTTCAACTGCGCAAACATATAGGGCGACATCTGCCCCGACATGAAACGCGCGCTGTAGGCGGCAATCAGCCGATCCGACGGATCGGTCGGTCCGCCACTGTGGCTGCCGGCCAGCGCCAGATCCTGGGCGTGGTTGATCTTCACGTCGCCGTAGGTGTCGAAATCCTGGTCGTTCGGATTTTCGTCGCAGGTTTCGGACGTATCCAGGTTGTAGGCGAGACTCTGGAAGGTGTTGTTGGAGCTGGCGATGACGCTGTCGGTCTGGATCTGGAACTCCGGACCGAGCAAGCCAGCGCTCGTCATTTCGCCCGGCGGCATGAAACTGGGCTTGAAGAAATTGAATACGGTCAGCGCATCCAGCGAGGCCTGGCTGACACCGACGCCATAGGTCGTTGTGAGCCCGGTCGACCACGCCGTGCTGTAGCCGGCATAGCGGTAGGGTTGGCTACCATAGTTGGTCGGGTACTGGTAACCATCGGTACCCGGCGTGCCACTGGCCGCGATATTCGCCCCGCAGGAATGCACGGCATGCATTGCACGCCAGAAATGCGTCACCGTCAGCAGCGGCTCGCGCAGCTTGCCAAAGCTCGTCGGCTTCCAGAACTGCCCGTAGCGGGCTTCCGGATCGAGCAGGATCGCCTGCACCACCGCCTGCATTTGCGTGGTGCTGGTACGGTTGTCGTTGAACACCTTGGCCACGCGCGCGACGTAGGCCGGACTCGGATTGCTCGTCACCAGGCGCATGATCAACTGTTTGGAAACAAACGGCGCGACGTTCGGATGGTTGTAGATGTTGTCCAGCGCAAAGGCGAGGTCCGTCGTCGGCGTTCCGCCCGGACCGAGCGTGCCCGGCGAGGTTTCGCCAGAGCTCATCGCTGCACCCGTGTAGTACAACAACTGCTTGTGCGCGATGTCGTCAGGGATCTTGGTGCCGTTGTCGTGGTAGGAAGCGAACCCGACCATCGGATGCATGAAATTGTCACCATACGGTGGATTGCCGGCGCCGCCATAATCCGGTCCGCAATTCGGAAAATCGCCCGGATTGGTGTTCTCGTCGCAGTCGGACCAGGTAAAGCCGGTGAAGACATGCGCGAAATTCGTGATCGTGCTCTGGTTGTAGGTCGGAATCGGCTTGCCGCTGCTGTCCAGTTGCACGCTGCCATCCGGATTGAGCATCACCAGGCCAATGCTGAACAGCTGGTTGATCTCGCGCGCATAGTTTTCATCCGGGTGCAGGTTCTGCGATGCATCCGCGCGTTGGTTGCCCAGCATGTTCAGGTACACGCCCATCGCGGGACTGAGCGTGACGTCCTGCAGCAACTGCCGGTAGTTGCCGAATGCGTCGCGAATGAGAATGTCGTAGTACCAAGCCATGCCCTGGGGAAATCCATCGAGCAGCGGGTTCTGATCCGACACGACCAGGATTTCGCTCAAGGCGAATGCCACGCGCTGGCGCAACTGGTCGGTGTGCGCAGCGATGCCGTTCTGCGGGTCCGGTCCGCCCAGGGCGCCGAGAAACCAGGCTTCCTGGCGATTGTTCTGGCCGATCTGTTCGCCGAGAACGTTGGATATCCAGTGCAGGTACGCCGAATTGGTCTTGCCCGGCAGATCGGTGATTTCGTAGGTCGGCGTCGCGCTGAACTGCTGGTTCAGCCATGCCTGGTACCCGATCGAACGCAAGCTCGCGATGTCGGCGTCGGTTGGTCCGAATGTCGATTGTGCAAGGAAACGCGACGCATCCGACGCGCTGATGTTCGCTGTTCCGCTCACGGCCAGGCCGTTATAGCCGTCGTGGAAGATCGGATCGGGAAAATGACTGAGCGTTTGCGCGAACACCGGTGCGGCACTGGCGCCGACAAGCAAAGCGGCAAGCACGGCCGTACGCGCACGCAACCGCAACATCCCCGGATTCGCCATGGTCGTATCCTCGCAACGCGAGGGACACTAGCACCCGGCATGCTAAAAATCGGTGACGCCAGACACAGCGAATTTGTGCCGGGTGTCGCATTCGGCCACGGCCGGGCCAAATGGTGCCGGTGGAGGGAATTGAACCCCCGACCTACCGCTTACAAGGCGGTTGCTCTACCCCTGAGCTACACCGGCACGGCGCGCATTTTCGCACGATTCCGCGCGCCGGTCAGAACGTACTGTTCAAAAACACGTGACGGCCTGCTGGCGCAGGTTCAGTTGCGCATTGACGTGGGCGCGCCAGTCCACCGGGCGACTGCCGTGCTGCGCAAAATCGATCCAGTACACCGGCAGGTCCTCGGTGCGCGCGATCTGTTGCGGCGCAAAGCCGAGCGCAGCGATCTCGTTGACGCGCTTTTGCGCATTGGCCTGCTCGTGGAACAGGCCGAGCGATATCGTGTTCTGCTGATCGCCGGCGGTGACGACGTAGTAATCGCGCACGCCCTTGTTCGACAACGCGCGCGCCAGCATCAGCGCCTTCTCGCGGCTGGGCTGCGCGGGCAGGAACACCCAGAAGCCGCGCGTCTCGGTGGTGTGTGCATCACGGTACTGGATGCGTGGCACCAGCGGCGTGAGCGAATTGAGCGCGGCACGCATGTCGGCCTGGGTCGGGAACGGACCGATGCTCACGCACGTGTCGTTGCGCAGATCGGCCGCGGGTTCCGGCGCGGTTGACAGTTCCGCCGCGCTGGCGTCACCGCCGCGATCGCGCTCGGACAGCAGCACGAGTTCCGCCACGCCCGGATCGGTCGGCGCGAACGCGTGCGCCTGCGGCTGCGGCGCAAGGAACAACCAGACCCCGACCCCGAGATTCAGGGCCAGCAATAGCAGCAAGAGAATGCGCAGGAACATCGGCGGATTCTAGCGCGAGGACTGTGCGTAGTGCGCCAGTCCGCGCAGCACGAGATCCGCTTCGATCCGATGCGGCACGCCGAGCAAACCCGACAGGCGCATCGCGCCACCGCCGGCCAGGATCAACATCGGGCACGCACCCAGCCGGCGCTCGGTGCGCGCGTGGAAGCGCTCGATGAGCGCCACCGCAGACAACCACGTTCCCGATGCGATCGCGTCGGCGCTGTTGTCCGCCATGTCGGTGATGTTGCCGGCGGGCACGTCGGCAAGGCGCGCCGCGGATACGCGCAAGGCATGGGCTGCCATGTCGGGACTGGCGGCGATGAGTCCGCCCAGGTGCGTACCGTCGGCGGCCAGCGCATCCATGGTCAGCGCGGTTCCGCAACTGACGATGACCGTGCCGGTTGCCGCCATTGCGTGCGCGGCGATCAGGCACAGGAACCGATCCACGCCCAACTGCACCGGTTCCGCATAGGCGATGCGCACGCCACACGCCTGCGCACGCGTGGCCGCAAACACGGGCTCGATGCCAAAACGTCCACGCAACGCCGCCGCCAGGAACGCATTCGCGGCAGCGGACGCGACCGATGCGATCCAGGCCGCATCGACGCTGCCGTGATCTTTCCACAATGTGGACAAATCCATTTCCACGTTCGCTGCGGCGGCGACCGCGCCCAACGCAACGCCATCCCAACTCGCCCATTTCAAGCGCGTATTGCCGTAGTCGAGCAGCAGGTTCATGCCACGCGCACCGACACTTCCGCACTGTCGTACGCGACCACGCCGTCTGCATTTCGCACGCACAACGCGCCGCGTGCGTCCACGCCGATGGCCATGCCTTCGTTCACGCCGTTGGCCGCCTGCACGCGCACGGCCTTGCCGGCGAGTGCATCGCGCCGCGCATAGCGATCGGCGAATGCGGTGAATCCGGCGTCGACGAACTCATCCAGTGCCGCCGTCAAGCGGACAAGCAGGCGTGCAACGAGGCGATTGCGCGATGGCATCGCACCCGCGCAGACGCGGACGAGGTCCGTTGCCGGTTGGCCGCTGTCGAAGTCCGGCGGCAGGCGCAGGTTGATGCCGATGCCGATCACCGCGTGGCACGGGCCGAGGAACTCGCCACCGACCTCGATCAGGATGCCGGCCAGCTTGCGGCCATCGACGAGCACGTCGTTCGGCCATTTCAGGCCGAGACCGGACGCACCGCAGTCCTCCAGCGCCTGCGTCACGGCGACGCCGACGGCCAGGCTCAGCCCGGCCAGCGCATCCATGCCGCGCGCGAAACGCTTGAGCAGGGAAAAGTAGACATTGGCGCCAAGCGGCGACAGCCACGCGCGGCCGCGCCGCCCGCGCCCGGCGCTCTGCATCTCGGCGATGCACACGCCAAGATCCGCGGCGCCGGCGGCGGCGTCACTCAACAACTGGCTGTTGGTCGAGTCGATCTGCCAATGCACCGCGATCCCGCGCAGTCGACGGCGCATTGCCGGATCGAGCTCGGCGCGGATGGCGCGGGCATCCAACGCCTCGAACGGCCAGGCCAGGCGATAGCCCTGCCCGGCCGCGGCATCGATCGCGACGCCAAGTTCGCGCAGGCCTCGGATCTGCTTCCACACCGCCGCGCGCGTCACGCCCAGTTGCGCGGCCAGATCGCTGCCCGAAACGGCGCGGTCGGCTCTCAGCGCGGACAGCAAGGCAGCGGGTTCGATGCTCATGCGCCAAGTTTAACGGGATGCTAACGCACGCGGCCATGGTCACTGGCGCCCACCTGCCGAACGTGCGAGGATGCCGCCTTGCCTGCGTGACATTCCCTGCTCGGGGATCGGCTCATGATCAAACCCATTGCCCTCATCGCCCTCCTCATGGGCCTTGCGCCCGTCGTCGCTTGCGCCGACCCGATGTCCTTCGGCGGCGAAGGCAACCTGATTGCAGCGAACAACGCCGCCGCTTCGGTAACCGGTGCCGGCGAGGCGATCGTCGGCACGGAAGATGCGGGTGGCGACGATGACGCCGCGCGCGAACCGCTGGCCACCCCGGAGCCCGCCACGCCACGCGGTGCCCGGCAACCCGCCGGCACGTCGAACCATCCCGCGCGCACGCCCACGCATGCCACGAATCCCACGCACAAGAAAACCGAAGCCACGCGCTGGCAATCGCTGTTGCCGGGCGTGATGAAGTAATCCCCGTCGGCGCGATGGCGAATGGAACGCCTGCACCGAATCGCCATCCCTTTGCTGTACGCAGTTGTCGCGGCATATGCCGTGTTGCTTTCTGTGCGCGCGCCCGTGCACAACTGGGATAGCATCCCCTACATCGCCATCGCCAAGTCGTTCGAACAGCCCGATCCCGCGGCCTTGCAGGCGTTCACCTACGCCGAGTTGCGCCGGGTCCTGCCCGCCGCTACGTATGACGATCTCGCGCGCGAAAAAGGGCCAGGCGCCGGGCGCGGCGGGCCCTACCGCCACGCCGCCAGCACCGACGCAAAGGTCTTCGCCGAAATCCTGCCAATCTACCGGATCCGCCCGGTGTATACCGGCGCGGTGTATCTCATGTACAAGGCCGGCATCGACATCGAATTCGCCACGCACGTGCTTTCCGGCGTGATGGTGGCGGCGGGCCTTGGCTTTTTGTTCCTGATGGCACGCAACTTCCTTCCCTTGCCTTTGCGCTATGCGCCACCACTGCTGGCGCTCGTATTCGGCGCCATGGACTTGGCGCGTTTTTCGACTCCGGACGGCATGGCCTTTTGTGCGTGGATGCTATGCGCTTGGCTGTATCTGTGCGGTCGGCGTCTGGCACTTTTGATCGCGTTGCCGGCGATCATCGCCGTGCGTACCGACCTTGTCCTGTTCGTCGTGCCGCTGTGCCTGTGGCTTTTCATGACGGAACGCCGGTTTTGGCGTGCCACCGCATTGTCGCTGGCCGCATCTGTCGTCACGCATTTCGGCCTCCTCGCCTATTACCAATTTCCGAGTTGGGAACATATTTTTTCCTGCTCCCTGCTGACAGCGCAGCGTTGCGTGCATCTGGCGGACGCACCTGCGCTGGGCTTGCACGATTATGTCGCCGCGGTCGCTCGCGGGATTCTGGGCCTTTTCGCAGACGCGAATTTTGTCGTATATCTCGTGCTCGTTGCTGCCGCTGTCTACTTGTTGCACCAGCGCGTAAAAGCCATGTCGTGGCCGGGCCTGTTCGCGCGCTCGCCAACGGGGTTGATCTTCGCGGGAATCGCTTGTGCGGGTGGCCGGTTTCTTCTCTACCCTGCCGAATGGGATCGGTTTTTCCCGGCGGTGTACCTGCTCACGGCGTTTGGCGTGCTGTGGCTGATCGGCGAACGCATGGCCGGCGTGCACGCCGATCCCACGCTTACATCGCGAGCGCGCGTGCAAGTTCCTCGATCCACGCCTGGCGGAACCGTGCAAGGCTGAAGCCCCGTGCGGTTTCGCGACCGCGCTGCGCAATCCGCGCACTGCGTGTCGGATCGCGCACGGCGGCAATGAGGTTCTCCGCCACGCGCTCGACCTGCGGGTATGGCGCGACCAGGCAGTTCTCGCCCGGCCGCATGTATTGCCTGCCGCCGTAGCCATCGAAGCCGACGACCAGCGTGCCCATCGCCATCGCCTCCAGCGGCACCAGGCCGAAACCCTCGGCGGCCGACAAGGTGAGCAGATGGCGCACGCGGCCCAGGCGCGCGAACAATTCCGGCTGCGCCAAGGCGCCGCCGTCGAGCGCTTCGTCGAATTCGATTTCCGGTGCCTGCGCAGTCACGATCTCGCGCATGCGCGCGAACGAAGCGTCCCAGACTTCGGGCAAGCCCTTGCGATACGGCAACACGCGCAGCGGTGGACGCGATTCCCAGTCCGCCGTGGGCGGCATGCGCTCCAGCTCGACGTAGGGCGCAATCACGCGCGCGTGCAATCCATACACGTCGCGCAGGAACCCGGCGACGAAGTCGCTGGCCGCAACGTAGTGCTGGAAGCGCTGGTCGAGCAGGGCAAACGTGTTGAAGCCTTGCACATAGCACAGCTTGAATCCCGGCAGGCGCAGGCCGAACTGATGCGGCGAGAAGCTCGGGTTGACGACAAGGATATCGGCCGCGCCGATCTGCGCTTGCATTTGCGCCAGGGTGACTTGCGGCATCGCCACGTCGTAGGCGTGGATGCCGTGGTCGGGTGATTCGTTGCCCACCTGCACCGCGACCGCTGGGATGCCGAAGTCGCGTTCCAGAATCGTGCCCAGTGCATACGCCATGCGCGTGCCACCATTGGGCAGATACGCGCCAATCACATAGGCGCGGCGAAAGCGGGAGGCGGGGGTCATGGAATCCGGATCACGGTGAGACCGGCGCTTGCGCCGATGCCGCCTCGTCGAAATCGGATGCGAACACACGATCGGCCGCCGGCGGCAAGGGCCTGCGCTTGGTCACTTGCGACGATCGCGACAAGGGTTTCACCGGCACGGGCGGTGCCAGCAGGCTGACGCTGCCCGAGGCCGTGAAATCGTTGCGGCCATCGGCAACGTACACACTGGCAAGCACGGCATCCGGCACGGGAGCGAGCGCAAACTGCACATCGCGCGCCTGATAGTGCTGCGTGGCGATGATGGCGCCGTCCTTGTCGAACCAATCCACGCTGACATTGCCGCCGAAATCGTAGGCGGGCACGCGCACCAGCACCTGGGTGCGCCAGCGCGAACGATCCACCTGCACGCGCAGCTGACCCTGCGGCCGATCCAGAATCAATGCCGGATCGCCGAGCAGGTTGTAGGTCTCGACGAAATCGCGGTCGGCGATGCGTGCCTTGGCGGCGACGATGGCGCTGCCGATGCGTTCGCCGGGCTTGAGCAAGCCGTCGATCAGCCACTTCGAATACTGCGGATTGGGCGAATTTTTCCACGACGCGGCAAACACCGCGACGGCGCCCTTGTCCGCCTCGCGCAGGAAGCGCACGCCGATGGAATCGTCGCTGGGGTTGTCGAACGGCGCGGAAAAACAGGTCATCGCCAGCACCATCGGATAGCGCCCGGCATTGGTCAGAGCGCTCACATCCTCCAGCGAGAACAGATCGCCCATCGGCCCGACGCGCCAGATGTACGAACCGCCATGCCCGAGGAAGTGCACCAGCAGGCTGCCCTTGTCCATGTCCTGGCGCAGGCGCGCGCGTGCCTGTTCGTAGTGCTCGCGATCCTTGTCGTTGAAATCTGTATAGATGCTGCGCGAAGCGAAACCCTGCGCGTTGAGTTCGGCAGCGAGCTTGTCCGATTCCTGCTTGAACGACGCGACTTCACTGGTGCTGATGAAGGTGATGTCGCGTCGCCACGTACCGCGTGCCGGGCGTTGCTGGTAGGCGACCGTCTTGTCGACGATGGCCTTGAGTTCGGCCGCATCGACGACCGGCAGTCGTCCCACCGCCACGCGTGGATGGAAATCACCGGGTTTGGGATCGCCGTAGGCGTTGTCGCTCGCGCCCTGGCCCTCGGCCGTCGGATACTGCCAGGTCGGTATCAGGTTGCGCGCGCGCAGGGCCGGGTCGGCAAAACCCGAGGTCGTCATGCCCGCGAAGCCCTGGCCGGATAGCACTTCGCCGCGCCCGGGCAGCGGCGAGAGCTGGTACGACGAACCGTTGAGCGCGCCATTGCGCGCATCGTGGTGGATGGCGCTGCTGGCGTCGCCGACGAGCAGGAGAAAGCGCGGCTGCAGCGACCAGTGCGCGCGCGTCCAGGCGACAAAATCGCGGATCGCCGCCGGATGCGCGATGCCACCGTTGAACTGATCGTAGATGTCATCGACATCGACCACATCCACGCGCAGGCCATGTTCGCGATGATAGGCGGCGAGCGGTTCGATGCCGGCGAGCAATGAGGGATGCGCGACGATCAGATAGTCATATCCAGGATCGGCATATCCAGGATCAGCCACGCGAATATCCGTGTCCGCCACCGCGCGCACCGCTGCGGGCGCCAGCGCCGTGCCGGTCAATGCGTACAAATCGGTCTTCGCGTCGGCCGCGGCAAATCGATAGCGGCCCTTGCCGATTGCAGCGGCTGCGCGCACGCGGCCGTCGCTGCCGAAGAGTTCCGGCGTGCCGGCGTCGTCGCGCACTTCGATCGGTCCCGCATCGACAGTGGAGAACGCCGCCGTCGACGCACCCAGGTTGCCGTCGATCGGATACATCGCCTCGATCCAGTTGACCATCACCACATCGACGACGAAGTCGTCCGGATTGTGGCCCAGCGGCCGTCGCGGCACGCTCAGTTCCAGGTGATTGCCGTGCGCACGCAGCAGCGCCACGGGCACGACGAGGTCGCGGCGGATCTCGCGGCGGCCATCCCAGACCAGGGTCTGCAGCGGCCTGCCGTTGAGGCGAACCTGCAGCGTGTGATCGGCAATGCGCCGGGCCGGATCCGGCTGCACGCCGATGGTCGAGACGCCGCGCAAGTCCAGCCGCAGCGTGGCGTTGGCCGCGCGTGCATCGAGGTCCGCCAGATCGAAGTCGAAAGCAAACGGCTTCGGATCGATCGGCGTGAGTTTGGCCCATTGCCACAGGTCCGGTTCCTCGCCGGGCTTCATTTCGTCGCTGCCCAGGCGCAACAGCAGATTCTCCTGCTCGAAATGCACTTGCCGCTGCAAGCGCGACGGCTTGCCCGGCGCGGGCGCGGCCATTTCCTGCAGACGCGCATGCTTGCCCGGCGCGGCGCCCAGCTGATAGACGTTGACGGTGGAATACGGATCGAACCAGCTTTCCGGGCCGTGCAGCATCTGCCCGAGCCACTGGATACGCGCGCCGGCGACAAACTTGCCGTCCGTCGCACCCAGCACGCGCATCGGCACTTCGGTACCCTGGTGCGTCAACACGAGGTCGTCCGCACGGCAATCGGCAAGCCCGGGTTGCGCGGCGACGACCGTCGAGTAGTCGAGCGCATAGACACCGGAATTGCTGATCTCGATATGCGCGCGGCCCGAACACGCCAGCGCCGCCAACGGCGCGAGCAACAGCGCGCCAAGCGGCAGGCGCCAGCGGCGCGAAATGGATTCGGTGGAAATCGACATCGGCAAAGCCACGGCCAAACGCCGCATGCTAGGCAAGCGGGCGCACATTGGCAACCCAAGGCGCGACTTGCGTCGCGTCGAATGCCGGCACGCCGACACTCGCGGCGACCCGGGCCGCGGCCGCATCGACCGTCTGCACGGCTTCGATGGCGTGATGCGCAAGCCAAATGCGCAAAGCGAACGCATCGCGCGGCGGCGCATGCACGATTTCCACGGCACCATCCACCACGGCCGGATCCGCGCCGATGGCGGCCATGCGCGGGCGTGGCGGTTGCGCGGCATAGTGCCCGTCAGTGCCGGCGTACAGGCGGCGCACGCGCCAGTCCAGCACGCGTCGCTCGAAGCTCCACAGCGTGGCGCCGACGTCGCGTTCGTAATCCGGATACCGCTCGCGCAGCACGGCCATGCCCGCCGTGCCGAGCGCGGCGCGGCGTTCGGCGCCGAAGCTCGCGCTGCGCGCATGCTGCACGAGGACATCGCCGGCGATGACATGCCGGTACCCTGCCCGTTCGGCGCGCTGGCACAGATCGTTTTCCTCGCCATAGCCAGCGGGGAATGCATCGACGTCGAGCACGCCGACGTGATCGAACAACTCGCGTTTGACGTACAGGCAAAAACCATTGCCGGTCGGCAACTGCGGCCGGCAACCACCGCAGCGTTGCAGCAGCGCGCGCTGGGTTTGCTCCAGGTTCCAGCGTTCGGGAATCGGACAATGGCGTTCGAGTTCCGGCACGCTGAACGCGCCGGCATTGTCGGAAACCGCCGTGACCGTGCCGATCGCCGCATCCGCATACGCAGTCAAGCGCAGGCGTTCGAGCCAGCGCGGGCCGACTTGCGTATCCGCATTGAGCAGCACGACGTCCGCCCTGCCCGCCAGCGCGATCCCGAGATTGCAGGTCGCCGTATAGCCAAGGTTGTGCGTGTTGCGGCGGATCAGGATGTCCGGTCGCCGCGGCAAGCCGCGCAGGATTTCACCGATGGCCGGATCGGTGCTGGCATCGTCGATGAGGATCTTGCGCCGCGCCATCGGCGTATGCCGCAGCAGCGCCGCGATGCAGCGTTGTACACATTGCGGCGAATTATAAATCGGCACGACGATGGCGGGCGGCGGCGCATTGCTCAAGGTTTCCAGCGTGGGCAGCGGCAGATCGTCAAGCGCCTGCAAGGCGTGGGCATCGCCCTGCCAAACATCGATGCCGGCAATCGCCGGTTCGCCAAAGCGCACGCGCCATGGTGCGGCGATATCGCCGCCATCGGCGTTGCGCAGGGCAAATTCCAGTTCCGCGCCGCCGTTCGGCGAAAATCGGAAATCGCGCGAGAACTCCCCAGCAACAAGCGGCTCGAACACCGCGCCATCCAGGCATAGGGCGCAGTCGCCAGCGGCATGCAGTTCCAGGCGTCGGCCATCCCAACCGCGCCACGGCATATCCGGATTCATTGTGCCGCTTCGGCAACGGGCGCGGCGGCGTGATACGCGGCGAGCACCGTATCCACCGGACCCTGCATCACGCTGCGACCGTGTTCGATCCACAGCGCCTGGTCGCAGATGGCGTGGACCTGCGCATCCGCGTGCGAGACGAATACCACCGTCGTGCCGTTGTGGATGCGCTCGCGCAAGGCGGCGCCGGACTTCTTCTGGAATTCGGTGTCGCCAACGGCGAGAACCTCGTCGATCAGCAAGACATCGGGCTCGACCTGCATGGCGACGGAAAACCCAAGGCGCGTGAACATGCCGGTCGAGTAGCTCGATACCGGCTGCTCGAAGAAGTCACCCAGTTCGGAAAACTCCAGGATCGCCGGCAGGCGGCTCTGGATTTGCCGCCGGCGCAAACCGAGCATGAGGCCGGACAGGATCGCGTTGTCGCGGCCGGACAGATACGGCACGAAACCCAAGGCCAGCGACAGCAACTGGCAGCTCACGTTGCCACGCCGGATGCGACCACGGTCGGGCGCGAGGATGCCGGCCAGCGTGCGCAGCAAGGTGCTTTTGCCCGCGCCATTGCGCCCGACCACGCCCAGGCGCGCGCCGCGCGGCAAGGACAGATTCACGTCTTCCAGCGCCCAGAACTTCGGCGCACCAACATGCAGTTGCGCATTGAAGGCAACGCCGACATGGTCAAGTTCGATCAAGGGCACGCTCACGTGGGCAGCTTCACGTAGCGCGGCGTGTAGTGCTGGATCAGCCATGTTCCCAGCGCGAACAGCGCGAGGGAGATCAGGCTGACGCGGCCGAGTGCCCACCAGTCCGGCCAGCGCGCATACATCAAGATGTCGCGCGCGGCATCGATCAGTTCGACGATCGGGTTGAGCTCGAACCAGCGGCGCGCGGCGGGCGGAATCGAATCCAGCGAAAACACCACGCCGGACAGGAACATCACCACTTGCAGCACCTGCTCGATGACGAAGCGCAAATCCGGCACGAACGGCATCATCGCCCCGACCACGTACGCCGCCGCCGCGGTGAAAACGAGTTCGATCAGCAGTACCGGAATCAGCGCGACGTACGTGGCGTTCGGTTTGTAACCCGATGCCCACAGGATCGCGACCAGCAGCGCGAGGATGAAGGCGAACTTCACCGTATCGGCGAGGATCTGTACGCTCGGGAAAACCTGCAACGGCAACCGTACCTGCCGGATCAGCGGCAACTGTTGCCAGATCGACTGCCCGCCGTGGCTGACGCCGGACTTGAACCATTGCCAGAACGTAAGCCCCACCAGCAGGAACGGCACGTAGTCGGCCTGCCCGGTCTTGAGCACGACCGCGAACACGAGGTAGTACGTGGCCATGTTCATGGCCGGCTCGATGATCCACCACAAGAAACCCAGGTACGAACGCGCGCGTTCGGCGCGCAGCTCGGCGTAGGTGGAAAACAGGACCAGCTCAAGCCAATGCAGGCGCATGCCGCGTCAGGGCTTTTTCGCCGGTGTGGCGTGGCGCTTGGCCGGTGCATGGAACACCGGCGTGAATTTTTCGCGCGTGCCGTCGGTGCCGATCGACTCGACGTAGTACCAGTAATCCTTGCACGGATCGATATCGTCATCGGCGAACGAATAACTGTGCGTTTCCGGTGTCGTGCCGTGGCCCAGGATCGGCGTCTTGGTGAGCTTGACGAACGGACCCTTCTCGCTGGCGCCGCGATACACGTCGTAGCCGAAATTTTCTTCCTCGCTGGCGGTGGTCCAGTTGGCGGTATTCTTCACGCGCTGCGCTTGCGGCACTTTCGCCTGACTACCGCAGCCGCCGTCGGCCGGCGGCGCGGCAAACGCAACGAGAGGTGCGGCCAGCACGAGGGCGGCGAGGATGCGAATCGATGGCATGACGGACTCCAAGAACGTAAGGCTGCGATGCCGCGCACGATAGCGGCAGCGCTGCGGTGGTGCAATCATCCCGCGTCGAAGCGCACCGTGAATTTCGCGCCACCAAGTGCTGCAGAGCGCGTGACCTCGAGCTTGCCACGATAGGCCTTGAGCAGGTCCTGCACGATGGCAAGGCCGATGCCGTGGCCCTGCACGCGTTCGTCGCCACGCACGCCACGTTGCAACATCCGGTCCACGCTGTCCGGTGCGATGCCGGGACCGTCGTCCTCGACCACGATCAGCAGGCCTTCGCGCCGTGCACCCGGCGCGGGCAACGGCTGCGCACTCAGCAGCACCTGGTGCCGCGCCCATTTGAAGGCGTTTTCGAGCAGGTTGCCGAGCAATTCCAGCAGATCGCCCGCCTCGCCGTAAAAGCGTGCGCGCACATCGATTTCGAATTCGCACAGGATGTTTTTCGCGGCATAGACCTTTTCCAGGCCGGCGACGATTTCCTCGGCGTGCGGCTGCAGCGCGATCGGCGTGGCGAATGTCGAATGCCCCGAGGCCGCCGCACGCGCAAGTTGGTAGGCGACGATCTGGTCCATGCGTCCGGATTGCTCGAGCACGGTCCAGCGCATGGTTTCGCCGCCTGCGCCGGACTCGAGTTCGTTGCGGATCACCGCGAGCGGGGTCTTCAGGCTGTGCGCGAGGTCCGACAGCGTGTTGCGATAGCGGGCCAGGTGCTCGCGCTCGCCATCGATGAAACGATTCAGGTTCGTCGCCAACCCGGCAAGCTCGGCCGGATACGCGGTGGACAGGTGCTCGCGTTCACCACGTTCCACGCGCATCAGGTCGGCGGCGATGCGGCGCAAGGGATTCAGGCTCCAGCGCAGCGTCGCCAGCAGCAGTATCAGCAACAGCGCGCCGAGCCCACCCAGGTATTCGAGCAGGCTGCGCCGGAACACGTCGCGCTGGCTGGCGAGCAGGCGCGCATCTTCGGCGACATGCAGGGTGAGGTTCACCGCGCCGCGATTGGGAACGTCCCAGGTCACGCCGAGACTGAACATGTATACGTTCGCCTCGGCGCCGGGCATGGGACCGTCGAAAACCGCCACGCCCGGCGTAAGCGTGCCGTCGAACGGCAATCTCATCCCCGCCGCCGATGGGGAGCGCCAGCTCGTCGCCAGCTTGCCGTTGTTTTCCACCGGACCTACGACACCGGCATACAGTCCGCCGTCGGGGCGATCGAAACGCGGATCCGGCGATACCTCCGGCGGCAGCCAACGCCGCGAACGCGCCACGTCGGATGCAGCGAGATAACCGTAAACGTAGCTTTGCAGCCGCTCGCGCAGCGAACTGCGCAGGGTTTCGTAGACGGCCTGGTCGAGCGCGAAGCCGGCCAGACCGATGAACGCCGCCAGCGCAAAACCGGCGGCAAGCAGCGAACGCGCCTGGATCGACAGCGGGCGGCGCTGCGCCATGCGCTGTGCTCAGGCGGCGGCAGGCGGCGGGGTCGGCGTGTTGTCCGTGCGCGGAATCGCGAATCGATAACCACGCCCGCGCACGGTCTCGATCGGCTTGAGCGTGTTGTCCGGATCGAGCTTGCGGCGCAAGCGCCCGATGAAGACCTCGAGCACGTTCGAATCGCGGTCGAAATCCTGCTGGTAGATGTGCTCGGTCAGGTCGGCCTTGGACACGAGTTCGCCGGCATGCAGGATCAAGAATTCCAGCACCTTGTATTCGTAACTGGTCAGATCGGCAACTTCGCCCGCGACCTTGACCGTTTGCGCCGTGGTGTCCAGTACGATCGGCCCGCATTCGAGCACGGGTTTCGTCCAGCCGCTGGCGCGACGCACCAGCGCATTGATGCGCGCGAGCAGTTCCTCCACATGGAAGGGCTTGACCAGGTAATCGTCGGCGCCCTGCTTCAATCCAGTCACCTTGTCCTGCCAACTCGTACGCGCGGTGAGGATCAGGATCGGGCAGCGCTGGCCGGCGGCGCGCAGGTCCTGGATCAGTTCCATGCCGGATTTTTTCGGCAGGCCAAGATCGATGATGGCGACATCGAACGGGACTTCGCGGCCCATGTACAAGCCTTCCTCGCCATCGGCCGCCATGTCCACGGCATAGCCTTCGCGCTTCAAGCGCGCGGCCAGGGTTTCGCGCAGCGGCGCTTCGTCTTCGACCAGCAGGATGCGCATGGGGATTCCTTTGGCTGTTTACGATCCGGATTGCTCGGCCGGCACCTCGATCACGCGCACCTGCCCGTCGCGGGTCAATACCTTGATGCGATAGATCGTGTGCTTGCCGAAATGCTTGGTTTCCGCCGACAACACCTTGCCGTGCGTGTCGCGTTCCACCTTGTCGATGGCCTGCTGCAGGGTGATGTCCTTTTCCGCCCACGCCGGTGCAGCCGCAAGAGCGGCGGCGAGCGCGACGATGGCGGCACGACGGTTCATGGCCGCATGATAGCGCGGCGGCCATGTAATCGGGCCTGAATCGCTAGGCCGCCTGTGGCCGCGCGTGTTCGCTCAAGGCGACGAGCGCCGCCTCGATCGCGCGGAAGTCGGCGCCCGGTGCGCGCATGTGCTCGCTCAAATGGCGGCGGAATGCGCGCGCGCCCGGTTCGCCCAGATACAATCCCAGCACATGCCGCGCGATGTGGTGCAGGGCCTCGCCGCCGCGCAGCTGCGCGGCGATGTAAGGCGCGAGTTGCGCCAGCACGTCCTCGCGTGCCGGCAGCGGCGTGTCGAACAATGCGTGCTCGATACGCGCGAGCACGAACGGATCGTGGTACGCCGCGCGGCCGAGCATGATGCCGTCCACCTGTTGCAAATGGGATTTTGCCGCATCCGCATCGACGATACCGCCGTTGATGACGACCGTGAGTCGCGGAAACTCCTGCTTGAGTCGGTACACGCGCGGATAGTTGAGCGGCGGGATCTCGCGGTTCTCTTTCGGACTCAGCCCGTGCAACCACGCCTTGCGCGCGTGCACGATCAGCACTTTAAGTCCGGCGTCGATCATGTTTTGTGCAAAGCGATGCAGGTCTTCGTAGTCGTCCTGATCATCCACGCCGATGCGGCATTTCACCGTGACCGGAACATTCACCGCCGCGCGCATCGCCGCAACGCCATCGGCGACCAGCATAGGTTCGCGCATCAGACAGGCGCCGAAACGACCGGACTGCACGCGATCCGACGGACAGCCGACATTGAGATTGATCTCGTCGTAACCGAACTCCACCCCGATACGCGCCGCCGCCGCGAGTTCCGCCGGCTCATGCCCGCCCAGTTGCAATGCCAGCGGATGTTCGCAAGGATCGAAACCGAGCAGGCGCTGCCGATCGCCGCGCACCACCGCATGCGCATGCACCATTTCGGTGTACAGGCGCGCATGCGGCGACAGCAGGCGGTGGAAAACGCGGCAATGGCGATCGGTCCAATCCATCATGGGGGCGACACACAAAAGGTGCCCCGTGTCCGACCTGCTGTTTTGCGCAAAATCAATCACTTGCGTATCCCGATCCTTCCCGCCTAATCCCGCAAAAACCCCCAAAATCCCGGCGGTTTTGTACCACAGTTGCACCAGTTAGGGTGGTACGCATGCGGCGTCACCCCCGAGTTGAGTAGCGTTTGAGATCGGAGCTCGATTTCATCTGGACGAACGGCTCGCACAGGCACGCAGCAAACCCAATGCATCCTCCGACTACATGAACGCCTAATTCCCATTCCCGGCGTCCATTCCATACGCTAGCCTTTCCGCCCTTCCCACCCCACACGCATCGCCGCCATCGCTGAACACCGCCACGCATCTGCCTTGTGCGGCGAGCGCAGCGAACTCGGCTTCATTGTCGGCGCGGTGCACGGCGGTCTGACAGCGCGAGCAAAAGCGCAGGCGCAGTGCGCCGGGCACGGCTTCCAGGTCGTGCCATTGCTGGTTGCAGCGGTACGCCAACTTGCAGTTGCGGATATCGATCATTGATTCACCCATTTGCGGTGCGCTTGCTCTTTGCAGCGGCGCCCGTCGCCTGATCCGGCAGCAGGCCCTGACGCTGCGCGATCTTCGCTTTCAGGCCGCGATCCTTCTGTTCTTCCTGCACACTCGCGATGAGTTCGCTACGGTCGAGGATGCGCGCGGCCTTGAGCAGCCAGTACAACTGGTAGTCCGCGCAGGCCTTGAGGTCGATCACGCCGGACAATGCGTCCACATACAGCAGCTTTGCGTCGTTGGCCTTGCCGAGCTTTTCCAGAATCTGGCCCTTGAGAACGGATGCTTCACGACTGGAGTCCAGTTCGATGGCCTTGTCGATGGATTCGAGCGCTTGCGCATAATGTTCGGCCTTGGATTGCATCAGCGCCATGTTGAACAATGCGGGATCCCACTGCCCGGCGGCTCGATAGCTTTCTTCGGCGCCTTCGCGATCGCCGCAGTACTCGCGATACAAGCCGCGCAGGTTCATCAGGTGCTGCGTCGCGCCTTGCTCCATGATCGCCAGCGAAATGAAGTGCAGCGCCTTCTCGTTCTCGCCGAGCGTGCTGGCGTCGCGCCCCAGCGCGATGAAGGCATCGCCGAGCTCGCGTTTGGAGACCCGCCCATCGCGAATGCTCTGCTCGCGCTCGAGCATGCGGCAGCGCGCGATTTGTCCTTGATCGATGTGGGTGATCGGCGCAATGAAGCGATGGTGGAACGGTTCGGTATCGGCGTGATCGCTGCGCACGAGCTCCAGTTCCAGGCACTGGTTTTCGTCCAGCTTCCAGGTCAGGTCCAGTGGTTCGCCGGCACGCACCGGCGCGGGTAGCGACCACATCGAGCGGCCGGAAACGCGATGGCCATCGCCGACCTCGACCGCGATCTCGACCGGACGCGATGCGCTGTCTTGCGGCGCCAGCAGGCGCAAAGGCTTGCTGCATGCCGCAGGAATGCTGGTTCCGGCATCCACCAGATGCAGAACGCCCTGATTGGTCTGCAATCCGACCGCGGAACTGGTGACCGGCGCGATCAACGGTTTGCCAGTGGCGGCGAGCGCGAGCGCCTGCAAGGCGGCGCCGCGCGCGATCGCACCCTGCAATGCCTCGCCGCTGCCGCAGGAAAATACCCGCGCGTCGGGAAAGTGCTTGCGCAAGGCATCCTGCACAGCCGGAATCAGGCTGCTGCTGCCGGCCAGAAGAACCCCATCGATATCCTGCACATCGAGCTTGGCCTGGAACAAGGCGTGGCGAATCGGCGAGAAGATCGAGCCGCGCTGCACATATTCGTCCGCGGATTCCGGCGGCGGTTCCGGATCGAGGAAGGCGCGCAGGATCTGCTCGAAGATCGTGCGCGTGAGCGTCGGGCTGTCCAGCCAGTACGATTGATCGCCTACCACGACCTCGTATTCGCCGGCGGCGACGGCCTCGGCATCGTCTTCGGATTTGCCCCCGGCTCGACAATCGAGGATGCGTCGGCAAAGTGCGAGCTTCAACCGCTCGGCCAACGGCAACAATTGCGGCTCGATGTCGTAGCGCTTTTGCTTCCACGAAAACGCGGTGCGTCCGAGATCGTAACGTTGCAGGAGTTGCGGGATCAGGTGTTCGTGCACGATGGCGCGATCGATGTCGCCGCCGCCGATGCGGTGATAGCGGCTGGTCGCGCGCAGTCGCGGCAAGAACGCGCCCTTGGCGCTGGCGAGCGTGAAGACCGCCACATCACAGGTGCCACCACCGAAGTCGAACACGAGGATGTTCGCACCCTCGCGCAGGAATGTCGATGCCAGATCCGGTTGGCGGAACAGCATGTCCAGGAATGCCGCATACGGCTCATCGAGCAGGCGCACGGTGTCCTCGCCGACCAGATCCGTTGCAGCTTCAAGCGTGGCCGTGCGTTGCGCGCCGTGGAATGAAGCCGGTACCGTCACCACCACCGGCATGTCGTAGCCGTCATCGATCCCGGACAGCAGCCGATCCAGGATGACCGTCGCGATCTGGATGGCCGATTTGTACCCTTCCGGCGCCTTCCAGTAGGTATAGCGCAAGCCGATGTCGTTCTTGGATTCGGCAAACACGTCGCGCTGCGGCGTGTAACCTTTCTTGCCGATCAGGCGCCGCGCCGCGTGGCCGACGAAGACCTCGTCGTTCTTGACCGCGACCACGGAAGGCACCGCAATCGGCGCACCCGGCACACCGGGCTCCGGATATTCCACGCACTCGCAGGTGATCTGTTTGCTTTCCGGATCGAACCGCGCGATCGCGGCGCAGCTCTTGGTGGTGCCCAGGTCAATGCCGACCGCGCTGACCGGCTCGGGTTGCGTCGCGACCAGCGCTTCGCGCAACGCCTCGAACATTTTCGTCGTGCTCATGTACACCCCCTTGTTTGGCCCGCACGCATCTTCACGGATACCTGTCGCACGAGATGCGACAACTAATCCGCAGCGAGAAAATGCCGTCGTATCTGTCCGCCATGTTAATTGCCGCCACGCCAGCAAGCGCCCCAATCTCAATTGACGAGACATCTATGTGTATTCTTTTCCATGCCGCACGTTCCTCGTGCGTAACAGGGGCTTGATATGCCGCAACTCAAGAGTGGGCGTCACGTCGCCTTGAGCGTGATTCCCTACATCGACTTGCTCGGGTCCAGCGCGTTGGAGGACACGCGGCGGTTCTTCGCGATCGTCGTCATGCGACTGAATATCGGTTCCGCGCTCGCGCTCCGCGATCATGCTTTGATCGGATCCTTCGGCGCGGATGCGCGGCCGCCCGATGGACCGGTGTACTACTCAGGATGCTGCGTCGCCGACGTACTCGCGGGCCGCTCGGATTTCAGTCCCGATGAGATCGCCGAGTTCGCGCAGTGGCTGGAAAGCGAGCCGCGAATGGCGACATGGCTGCAGCAACAATTCGAAGACATCAACATTGCAATCCAGGAGTGCTCGGTCTGGAATTCGTCGCTGCTCGCCGACGACGTGGCCGCGCTCATCAAACGCACGTTGATAGAGAAAGCCGCACTGGAACCCGGCAGCATGCAACAACTGCGCTCGGTGATTGCGAAGGCCGAGTCGTGATTGAAATCTTCTACTGCGATCAAATGGTCGCCAACGCGCAATCGTTCTCGCCCAGCGCCGGCAAGCCGCGCGAGGTCGTTGCCTCGTGGCGCAAACGCTTTCCGGTGCTCGACTACTGCGAGCCAGCGCCGGCGACGGTCGAGGAGTTGTGCCTCGCGCACGACCGAGGCTATGTACGCGGCGTGATGGGAGGAATCATCGCCAACGGTTTCGGCAATCGCCTGCCGGAAGTCGCCGCCGCGTTGCCCTACACCAGCGGCGCGATGATTGCGGCGGCACGCGCGGCCATTCAATCGGGCGTGGCCGTCGCGCCCGTGTCCGGATTCCACCACGCCTGTTACGAATCCGGCGGCGGCTATTGCACCTTCAACGGACTCATCATCGCCGCGCAGGTCGTGCATCGCGAGGGCGCCAAGCGCGTCGGCATCCTCGACTTCGACATGCATTACGGCAACGGCACCACCGACATCATCAAGCAGTTGGACCTCAACTGGATCGAACATTACAGCGCCGCGGCGGATTGGGAAGAACCCGAACAGGCCGAGCGCTTTATCGCCGCGATCCCGAACCTCATGCAGCGATTCGCGGATTGCGAGTTGCTGCTGTATCAGGCCGGCGCCGATCCGCATATCAACGATCCGCTGGGCGGTTGGCTGACCACGGAACAATTGCGCCTGCGCGATCGCACCGTGTTCGAGCGATGCCGCCAGATGAGCCTGCCGATCGCATGGAACCTCGCCGGCGGTTACCAGAATCCGTTGCGCCGGGTACTCGATATCCACGACAACACGATGCTCGAATGCATTGCGGCGTTTGGCGATTTTCGCAGCACGCCGTAACACACGCGTGTCACGTCATGGGTTTTTCAAGTCCCGCCTCCGCGCGGAGTTCCATCGTAAGGCTATGCGCCGTCAGTAGTGATAGTCCTCTTGCCGCTGATGGCGCACAGCCAGCATGGCGATGTTGGCAGGTCCGGCAACTTCGTAGCACGACGCAACCAATCGAGCCGAAACGCACCAGCAATTCGTGGCCCGAGCCGCCGGCGGCCTTGTGTGTGGCGAAAAGCTCAGCCAGCAGGGCTGGCGAAGGCAATGGGACTACGCAAGTCGCCGCCAAACCGCTTGGCCTCGGCGACAATCACGTGTAGATTCCCGATTGCGCATGGCACCTCGTCATGCGACCACACAATCATCCCAAGGAAACGATCATGGCAACCAAGAAGGCTGCAAAAAAAGCAGCGCCGAAATCCGCATCCAAGCCCGCCGCCAGCAAGCCGATCAAACAGGTTCTGAGCAAGTCCGGTTTGGTCGATTACATCACCGACGCCTGTGACGTCATGGCCAAGGACGTGCGTTCCGTACTGGCGGCGCTCGAAGGCGCGGTGGTCGGTTCGGTCAACAAGAACGGCGCGCGCTCGTTCGTCCTGCCGGGCCTGATCAAGATCACCGTTGCCACCATCCCGGCCAAGCCCAAGCGCAAGGGCATCAATCCGTTCACCAAGCAGGAACAATGGTTCGCGGCGAAGCCGGCCTCGGTGCGCGTCAAGGTGCGTCCGCTGAAGAAACTCAAGGACGCCGCCGCCTGATAGCGGTCAAAAGGGTTGGGGCGGGGACGAAGTCCCGCTCCAACCGCGTACCACGGATCGGTCGGACATCCAATTTAGTTGTCCGCAGTCACAAATCACGCCGGCCGCAATTGCATCCTGCAGCGCGTTGCGCTATCCATGCACTCCACATCGTATCGGTTTCTCTGGGGAGAACGATGGCTGCCAATCCTTCGACCGCGCTCGCTTCACGGCGTCGCCTGTTCAACGCCATTCTCGGCACCGTTGCCGACACCTCGCTTGATGCGCACCTGTCGCGGCGCCGCGCCGGACGCACCGGTGCGATCGAGATGGCCGTGCCGATGCGCCCCGACGCGCTCACCACGCCGCCGGCTGCCGTGCGCTGGCTCAACCGCGGCACGTTCGGCTTCACCCAGACTGACCTGGCCGCATTCAATGCGCTCGGCGCGGACGACGATTCGCGCTGGAGTGCATGGCTGACCCAGCAACTCAACCCGGCCGCGATTGCCGACAGCGCCTGCGACAGCCGTATCGCCAGCGCCGGTTTCACCACGCTGGCCAAGTCGCCTGCGCAATTGTGGGCCGACCACCACGCCGACACCTCCAATTACTTCAACCGCATGCTGCCGGTTTCGGAAGTCGAGTGCGCGACGCTGATCCGGCAAACCTATAGCCAGCGCCAGTTGTTCGAGGTGGCGGCCGATTTCTGGCACGATCATTTCAGCGTGTTCGGCTGGGATTACGACGGCGGCCCGATGTTCCCGGCCTTCGACCGCGACGCGATCCGGCCGAATGTGTTCGGCAATTTCCGCACGATGCTGCAGGCGGTGTGCCAGTCCGCGTCGATGATGTACATGCTCGACCTGTACACCAGCTACACCGGCCATCCGAACGAAAACTACGCGCGCGAGCTGATGGAACTGCACACGCTCGGCGCGGAAAATTATCGCGGTATCGTCGACGATGCGGACGACGACCCGTCGATGCCGACCTATGTCGATTGGCAGGGCAAGATCCAGCGCCTGCAATACGTCGATGACGATGTCTACGAAGCCGCGCGCGTACTCACGGGCTGGACGATTTCACAAAGCACGTACGAAACGCGCAACGATCCGAATCCCGGCACGTTCGAGTACGTGCAGGGCCTGCACGACTCCGGCGTCAAGCGCGTGCTGCATCGCAATTTTTCCGCTGGCGGCGGGCAGAACGACGGCACGCAGCTGTTCGACATGCTCGCCCAGCACCCGGGCACGGCGCATTTCGTGGCCGGCAAGCTGTGCCGCCGGTTCGCCGGCGACGACGCCCCGGAAACGCTGGTGCAAAGCGCGGCGGACCTGTTCCGCGCGCAATGGCAGGCGCCGGACCAGATCAAGCAGGTGCTGGCGCTGATCCTGCAATCCACGCCCTTCAAGACCGGCTGGGGCAACAAGATGAAGCGCCCGGCCGCATCCGCAGTCAGTGCATTGCGCGCGCTCGGCGCGGATTTCACGTTCAAGCCGGACAACACGGCCACGTATACGCCGACCGAGGAATTCGTCGGCCGCCTGCAGGCGGCGGGGCATCGTCTGTTCTACTGGCCGGCACCCAACGGCTATCCCGACAACCAGATGGCGTGGTCGAGCACCGGGGCCATGGGCATGACGCTGAAGTTGCTGCCGCGCCTGCTCGAGATGCACCAGACCGAGAGCTACAACAACGCCTACGCGTTCATCGCCGACGTGCAGGCACAGACGCTCGCGGCGTTCACCGCGCCCAATCGCACCGCGGCGAACATCATCGGCTACTGGTGCGATAGGCTGATCGGATTCCGACCCACGCAAACCTACAACGCCGCGCTCGATTTCTTCCGCCAGGAAGCCGCGCCGACCGCGGCGCTCGACCTCGTCACCGACACGCTCAGCAGCGGCGTGGCGCAACACACCGGCGTGTGGCACCTGAATCCCGCCAACACTTTGTCGCAGCACTACACGATCGCGCGCCTGCGCGTGGCGATCGGGCTGATCCTGTGTTCGCCCGAATTCCTGCGCCGCTGAGGAGAACGCCGCCATGACCCGCTTGAACCGACGCGACTTCCTCAAGGCCGGCTGCATCACCGCCAGCGCACTCGGCGCCGGCAGCAATGCCATGGCGTATTTTGCCGCGCCCAATGAACTGGCCGCGGCGACCGGCGACACGCTGGTGATCGTGTTCCTGCGCGGCGCGATGGACGGGTTGAGTTTCCTGCCGCCCGGCCTGAACAGCCCTTTCCGCGCCGACTACGAAGCCAATCGCAGCAATACGCGCGTGCCGACCAGCGGCGTCGGCGCCGCGCTCACGCTCAACGGCACGAATTGGGCGTTGCATCCGCGCGCAACGGGATTGCGCAGCCTCTACAACGCCGGCCACGCGGCCTTTGTCGTCGCGGCGGGCCAGGTCAAACCCGATCCGGTCGTGCGCAGCCATTTCGAAGCGCAATCCAACCTCGAATTCGGTTACGGCGGCGGCTCGGGCAGCGGCATCGGCTGGCTCACGCGCCACCTGATCAGCGCCGGACTGCCCGCCAACGTGCCACTGCCGGCGGTGTCGATGGGCAGCATCACCGCGAGCAGCCTGCTCGGCAGCAGCGATGCGATCACCATGAACAGCGGTTCGGACTTCAGCCTCGACACGTTCCACTGGTCGTGGCAGAACGACGACGCCGCGCACGGACTGACCGGCGCGGTCACAAAAATGAACGCGCTGTGGAGCGGCAGCGCGACCGCACTCGAACAGGCCGGCGTGGAGACTCTCGGTTCACTGGGGTTGTTGCGCCCGATCGACTTCAACCTGTATGACGCAGCCAATCATCCGAACGGCTACCAGCCAAGCGGCGGTGCGAATTACACGCTTGCCTACAACGGTTCCTTCGGCACGCAATTGCGCAACGTCGCGCAGCTGATCAAGCGCAACGTCGGCCTGCGCGCGGTGACCATCGACCTCGGCAACTGGGATACGCACGTCGGCCAGGGTAATCCGACCAACAGCTACGACTGGTTCGGCAACCAGGTATCGAGCCTGTCCGACGGCCTGTCGGCGTTCTACACCGACCTTTCCGCCGGCGCGACCAACTACATGCAGCACGTGAGCGTGATCGTGGTCAGCGAGTTCGGCCGCCGCGTGCTGGAAAATTCCGACGGCGGCACCGACCACGGCTATGGCAATGTCATCACCGTGCTCGGCGGCGCGGTCAACGGCGGCGTGGTGTATGGAACGTACCCTGGATTGGCCAACGGACAGCTCTACGAAAACGTCGATGTCGCCGTCACCACCGACTATCGCCGCGTGATTTCCGAAGCCCTGATCCGGCGCATGGGCAATCCGAACGTCTACTATGCGTTCCCCGGCTATTCGGGCTACACGCCGATGGGGATTTTCCAGGGCACCGACCTGCCGCCGGGCGATTACGACTCCATCTTCCGCAACGGCTTCGACGCCACATAGCGCGCGCACGCGCCGCGAGCGGCGCGCAGCGGCCGGCTTTTGCAATAATGGCGCAGGCGTCATCACCGGCCGCACCTGCATGCTTGCGCTTCGCCTGACACTCCTGCCCTTGCTGATCGCGATCAGCACCGTGTTGCACGTAACGCCATTGTTCATCGTGGCACTGGCCAAGGCCCTGCTGCCGTTTGCGCGCGTGCGCACGGTGGCCAACGCGATGTTGACCGGCATTGCGGAAAGCTGGATCGACGTCAACAGTCGCGCCATCGACAGCTTCACGCGCACGCGGCTGCGCGTGCGTGACGAGGCGGACCTGCGCATCGACGGCCATTACCTGGTGCTGGCCAACCACCAGAGCTGGGTGGATATCCTCGTGCTGCAAAAAATCTTCAACCGACGCATCCCGTTGCTGCGCTTTTTTCTCAAGCGCCAGTTGTTCTGGGTGCCGCTGCTCGGCTTGGCGTGGTGGGCGCTGGATTTTCCGTTCATGGGTCGCTACACGCCGCGCCAGATCGCGCGCAATCCGGCGCTGGCCGGACGCGACATCAGCGCCACCCGGCGCGCCTGCGCCAAATTCAGCACGATACCCGTGGCGATCATGAACTTCGTCGAAGGCACGCGCTTCACCGCCGCCAAGCAGGCGGGACAGAAGTCGCCGTACCGCCACCTGCTCAAGCCCAAGTCCGGCGGCGTGGCATTTGTATTGAACGCCATGGGCCCGGGGCTGCATGCGATCCTGGACGTCAGCATCGCCTATCCGGCCGGTGCGCCGTCGATGCTCGACCTGTTTGCCGATCGCATTCCCGAGGTGCGCGTGCGCGTGCGCCAGCGGCCGATTCCGGCCGAGCTGGCGCAAGGCAACTACCAGGACGACCGCGAGTTCCGCGTGCGCTTCCAGCAGTGGATGAACACGCTGTGGCGCGAGAAGGATGCAGACCTGGATGCCCTGCTCGATGGCACGACGTCCGCCGACGCGGAACACGGCTGAGCAAGGCTCAAACGCGCGCGAATACCAGACTCGCGTTGGTGCCGCCGAATCCGAAGCTGTTCGACATCACCGTGTCCAGGTGCACCGCGCGGCTTTTCTCGACGATGGGGAACCCGCGCGCGTGCTCGTCCAGCGCCTCGATGTTCGCGGAAGCCGCGATGAAACTGCGTTCGAGCATGAGCAGGGAGTAAATCGCCTCGTGCACGCTGGCCGCGCCGAGGGAGTGGCCGGTCAAGGCCTTGGTCGAGGACAGTGGCGGCATGTCGGCGCCGAACGCTTCGCGGATCGCCCTCAACTCCACGATATCGCCGAGCGGCGTCGCCGTACCGTGGGTGTTGAGATAGTCGATGGGCCCGGCCACGCCCGCCATCGCCATGCGCATGCAGCGCGCCGCGCCTTCGCCGGATGGCGCGACCATGTCGCGGCCATCGGACGTGACGCCATAGCCGACGAGTTCGGCATGGATGCGTGCACCGCGCGCACGCGCGTGTTCGTAGTCTTCCAACACGAGCATGCCGCCGCCGCCGGCAATGACGAAGCCGTCGCGGCCGACGTCGTAGGGCCGCGATGCCGCGTGCGGGGTGGCGTTGTAGGCGGTCGACAGCGCGCCCATCGCATCGAATTGCGCGGTCATGCCCCAGTGCAGTTCCTCACCGCCGCCGGCAAAGACGATGTCCTGCGCGCCATGGCGGATGAGATCGGCACCGGCGCCGATGCAATGCGCGGACGTGGCGCAGGCCGCGGCGATCGAGTAGCTCAACCCAAGTATCCCGAACGCCGTGGCGAGCGTCGCCGAAACGGTGGAGCACATCGTGCGCGGCACCATGAACGGGCCGACCTTGCGCACGCCCTTTTCACGCAGCAGGTCGCCGGTGGCGATCTGCCATTGCGCCGAGCCGCCGCCGGAACCGGCGATCACGCCCACGCGCGGATGGCTGATGTGTTCGAGCGCGAGGCCGGCGTCGGCGATGGCATCACGCATGGCAAGGTAAGCGTAGGCAGCGGCGTCACCCATGAAGCGCTTGAGCTTGCGGTCGATGAGCGCATCCAGGTCCAGATCGGGCCAGCCGGCCACCGCGCTGCGCAAGCCGTGCGCGGCGGCATCGGGCATGGCGCGGATTCCGCTCAAGCCTTCGCGCAAGGCGTGCGCGACCTGGTCCAGGCTCTGGCCCAGGCACGAGGCCAGTCCCATGCCGGTGACGACAACGCGACGCATCAGAAACCCTCCGTCGACTGGAACAGGCCGACGCGCAAGTCCTTCGCGGCATAGATCAGGCGATCATCGACGAAGGTGCTGCCATCGGCGACGATCATCTTCAGCCGTCCGCGGATCACGCGGCTGACATCGATCTCGTAACGCACCCGTTTTGCACTCGGCAGCACCTGGCCGGTGAACTTGACCTCGCCCACGCCGAGCGCGCGGCCGCGCCCGGGCTCGCCAAGCCAGGGCAGGTAGAATCCGGCGAGCTGCCACATGGCATCGAGCCCGAGGCACCCGGGCATGACCGGATCGCCTTCGAAATGGCAGCCGAAAAACCACAGGTCCGGTCGGATGTCGAGCTCGGCCTGCAAAAAGCCCTTGCCGCGCGTTCCGCCATGCTCGTCGATGCGGGTGATGCGGTCGAACATCAGCATCGGCGGCGCCGGCAAACGCGCATTGCCGGGGCCAAACATCTGCCCGCTCGCGCAGGCGAGCAATTGCGAGTGATCGAGCGAGTCGGGTCGGGACATGGGCCTTGCTATCGCGGACTGGCCGTTGAGCGTGCACGATCAGGCGCCGCGGCGCAATGACCACGATCAACCCGCGCCTGCGCAAGACCGCAGCGACGCATCGCGCTCATCGCGCCACCACGCGGTTGCGGCCACGCTGCTTGGCCTGGTACAGCGTCTGGTCTGCGGCCTTGAGCACATCGGAAACCACCCGCGTCTGCGCATCGCGCATGGCCACGCCGATGCTCACGGTGACGTTGACTTCGGCATCCTGCCGGCTGCGCGTCGCTTGTCCGCCGCGCGCCTTGGCCGGCGCGGAGCGGATGCGCACGCGCATCGCCTCGACGTTGCGCCGGGTCTGGTCGCACATGCGCACCGCCTCGCGGCTGCGCGCACCGGTGAACAGCAGGCAGAACTCCTCGCCGCCGTAGCGGAACGCGCGGGCGCGGCGCTCGCGGCGCAATTCGCGCGCGACGGCCTGCAGGACGAGATCACCGGCGGCATGCCCGTGCGTATCGTTGAACTGCTTGAAATGATCCACGTCGACCATCGCCACGGCATAGTCGCCGGTCAGGCGCGCGAGGGTTTCGTCCAGCGCGCGCCGATTCGGCAATCCCGACAACGCGTCGACGAAGGCCATGCGATACGAGGCGTAGAGCACGGCGAGCAGGGCGCTCGCGCCGGCCAGCGCCAGCGCGCGACTGGTGCTGTCGATGCCCATGCCCGGAAGCATCGCGAATCCCGCAAGGCCAAGCACGATGCCGAGCCCGGCTTCCATCGGCACGCCACCAAGGACCCAGCGCAACAAGCAAACCAGGGCAGCGGCAAACGTCAGCGCTGCCGCCACGCTGCCCGCGCGCCATGGCAGCACGCCAAACGGCAACCAGGCGCGCAGGCCGGGCCACAGACTATCCGACGCGGACCACGTCAGCCAGACCGCGACCGCCAACCCCAACAACAGGGCCAGGTTGCGCCGTGCCATGAAACCGCGTTCGGGCAGGGCCGCCGCCGCCAGCAACAGCCACGGCGCGAACATGCGCGCGGCGTCTGCACCGCGCGTACTGCCCGCGCCGGCCAGCGCCAATCCCGCGAGCGTGAGCACCGCGAGCACGAGCACCGCCCGGTTGCGCCGGAAACCCAGCGCCAGCAGCAAGGCCGCGCCGTTCAACAACGGCGCCATCCATGCCGGCCAGAATGCCATCGCCATCACTGCGCGATCACCATGATCCCGTCCCGATCCACCTCGCCCGGATGCCTAGGATACCGCGTGCCGCGGATCGCGTCGCTGGCCGTGCCGACGAATCCCGCCACCCGGCGCCCTGCGCGGCGGCATGCCTTCCGGCATACTCCCGAACAGACTCGCACCGGAGATCGCGCATGCGCACAGCCGCGGTTCTTGCCCTTCTTTTCGCCGCGCTGTGTGGATGCACGCGCGACAACGGCCCGGCACCATTGCTCGGCACCCTGGAATGGGATCGCATTGCGGTGCCGGCGGAGGTGTCCGAGCCGATCACGCAGATCCTGGTCAACGAGGGCGACAGCGTGACGGCGGGACAATTGCTGCTCACGCTCGATCCGCGCCGCACGCAGGCGCAACTCGACGCCGCGCAAGCCGACGTGCAACGCCTGACCGCCGCACTCGACGAATTGCGCCACGGCGCGCGCATCGAAACGATCGATGCATCCCGCGCCGCGCTGGCGCGCGCGCAGACCACGGCCGCGAATGCGCGCATCGCCCGCGACCGCGCTGCAGACATCCGCAAGCGCGGATTGAACAGCCAGGCGGACCTGGACAACGCCAACACGGCCTTGCGCCAAGCTGAAGCGGATGCCAAAGCTGCTCAAGCCAATCTCGCGCAATTGCTCAACGGCACGCGGCCGGAGGATCTGGCCCAGGGCGAAGCCGCGCTCGCACAGGCCAAGGCCCAGGCCGCGCAGTTGGCGATCACGCTGGATCGGCTCGCCGTGCACGCGCCACGCGCGGGCCGCGTCGATGCCCTGCCCTTCCGGCTTGGCGACCGGCCGTCCGCCGGCGCGAGCGTGGTCAGCCTGCTGGTCGGCGATGCGCCGTACGCGCAAGTCTTCGTGCCGGAATCGCAACGCGCCTCGATCCAGCAGGGCGCACGCTTTACCGTCCACGTCGACGGTGTTGCGCAACCATTCGCCGCGACGCTCAAGCGCATCCGCAGCGAGGCGAGTTTCACGCCGTACTACGCCTTGTCCGGCGACGATGCCAGCCACCTGACCTATCGCGCCGACCTGTTTTTGGATGGCGAAGCCGCACGCAAGCTGCCGGCGGGCGTGCCGTGCCAGGCGGCGTTGGCGAAGTGACATGCCGCAGCAGCCTTCTTCTCACCCCAACCCTCTCCCGCAGGCGGGGGAAGGAAAAGACAATGCCATCGTCGCGCGCGGTTTGACGCGCCGGTTCGGCAAGGTCACCGCAGTCGATGCGCTGGACCTGACCGTCGGTCGTGCGCAGGTTTACGGATTCCTCGGGCCGAATGGTTCGGGCAAGACGACCGCGATCCGCATGCTGTGCGGCTTGCTGTTGCCCAGCGCCGGCACGATCGATGTGCTCGGCTACCGGATTCCCGAACAAGCCGAGGCGCTCAAGCGCCGCATCGGCTACATGACGCAAAAGTTTTCCCTCTACGACGACCTGACCGTGCGCGAGAACCTGGAATTCGTCGCCGCCGTACACGAACTGGATCGCGCGCAAACGCGCACGCGCGTTGCCGAATTGCTTGAACGCTACTGGCTGCGCGACTTGCGCGATCAGCTTGCCGGCACCTTGTCCGGCGGGCAGAAGCAGCGCCTCGCGCTGGCCGCCGCCGTCCTGCATGAACCCGAATTGCTGCTGCTCGACGAGCCGACCAGCGCAGTCGATCCGCAATCGCGGCGCGAGTTCTGGGATTCGCTGTTCGCGCTCACCGATGCCGGCACGACGATCCTGGTTTCCACACATTACATGGACGAGGCCGAGCGCTGCCATCGCCTGGCGATCCTCGACCACGGCCGCCTCGTCGCCGACGGCACGCCGCGCGAACTCGAAGACGCCCTGCCCGGCCAGGTGCTGCTGGTGGAATGCGCGAACCCGCGCGCCGCGCAGAACGCATTGGCGCCATTGCCCGGAATCTCGGCGATGGCGCAGATCGGCGCGAGCCTGCGCGTACTCGGCAGCGATGGCGCGGATCTGCGCGCGCCCATCGCCGCGCGCCTGCGCGAAGCCGGCATCGCTGCGCGCGTCGATCCGGCGCCGCCGAACCTCGAGGACGTTTTCGTCGCCGCCACGCGCCAGGCGCCCGCGGAGCGCCACGCATGAACCTGCGCCGGCTGTGGGCCATCGTCATCAAGGAACTGCGCCAGCTGCGCCGCGACAAGCTCACCTTCGCGATGATCGTCGGCATTCCGACCATGCAGCTGCTGCTGTTCGGCTACGCCATCAACATGGACATCCGCAACCTGCCCGCCGCCGTGCTCGACCAGGCACGCACCGCGCAGTCGCGCGAACTCGTCGCCGAACTTGCGCAAACCCGGGTGCTGGATTTCGGCTACCGGCTGCGCACGCCGCAGGACCTGGACGCGTTGCTGCGCACCGGTGCGATCAGCGCGGCGCTGGTGATCCCGCCGGACTTCGAGCGGCGCCTGATCGAGCACGATCGCCCGCCGTTGCAGATCGTCGTCGACGGATCGGACCAGACCGTGCAGCAGGCGGTACGCCAGCTTGCCGCGCTGCCGTTGCAGGCCCTGCTCGATCCCGCCGCCGCATCGCCGCCGGCGAACGTGGAGATCGTGAACTTCTACAATCCCGGCCGGCGCGCGCCGGTGAACACGGTGCCGGGATTGATCGGCGTGATCCTGACCATGACCATGGTGCTGTTCACGGCGATGGCGCTGGTGCGCGAACGCGAGCGCGGCAACCTGGAGTTCCTCATCGCAACGCCCGTCTCGCCCGCCGAGCTGACCGTGGGCAAGGTGCTGCCCTTCGTCGGCATCGGCCTGCTCCAGGTCACCCTCGTGCTCGCGCTGGGCGTGGCGATCTTCCACGTGCCGATCCGCGGCAGCCTGGTCGATGTCTATCTCGCGTCGCTGATTTTCATCATTGCCTCGCTGGCGCTCGGCGTGTTTCTGTCGACGCTGGCGAAGAGCCAGTTCCAGGCCATGCAGCTCGCGTTCTTCACCTTCCTGCCGCAGATCCTGCTGTCCGGCTTCATGTTTCCCTATGCCGGCATGCCATGGCCGGCGCAGTGGCTGGCCGAAATCTTCCCGATGACGCATTTCATGCGCCTGATCCGCGGCATCGCGTTGCGCGCGGCCACGCTCGCCGACCTGTGGCCGGAACTGGCCGCGCTTGGCGTCTTCATCGTGGTGATGCTGGGCATCGCCATCGCGCGCACGCGCAAGCGGCTGGATTGAAGCGCGCGCACTACTGAAGCGGACAATCCAGCGTCACCGCTTCGAAACCATCACGGAAGACCACGTCCTGCGCGCTCAGCACCAACACGTGGATCGGCACACTGGCTGCACTGGACTGGTGATTGGCGTCACCCGAGAACTGCGCACCGAGCTGATAGGCAGTGGGTACGCCCGCGTCGGTCGCAAGCGCACTTGTCGTACAAGTCGCCGCGTTGCCGATCAGCGCAACCTGGTTGCACTGCGTGTGCCCGGCACCATCATCGAATGTCACATTGCCCGTTACCCCGTTGACGCCAGAGACGGTGCCGCTGAGCGTGAACGGTTGCGCTTCGACGAAGGTGAGCATACAGCTAGTGCTGAGCGCGGTTTGGGAAGCGGCCTTGGCAACTTGCGCCGTGTCATTCGCGCTCGCGGTGTAATTGGTGCCGCTGCAATCGGCATGCACCGGATAGCTGCCGGCATTGGGGCCGACCGCACCGGTCACGGTGCAGGCGCTGCCGTCTTGCGTGAGCGTCGCCGTTACCGTGGGCGTGGTGCCGTCGTAGCCGAACGACAACGTGCCCCAGGTCACCGTGCCGGCGGCTTGCGCAATCTGCGCCGCGGTGTCGGCACTCGCGGTGTAATTCGTGCCGCTGCAATCGGCATGCACCGGATAGCTGCCCGCATTCGGACCGACCGTGCCGGTCACGGTGCAGGCGCTGCCCTCTTGCGTGAGCGTCGCCGTCACCGTGGGCGTGGTGCCGTCGTAGACGAACGACAACGTGCCCCAGGTCACCGTGCCAGCGGCCTTGTCCACATGCACGGTGCCGCTGCCGGTGACGTTGTAAGCGGCGTTGGTACAGGTCGCGCTGACCGGTGTATCGCCGGCATTGGTGACGCTCGCCGGCGTCACCACGCACACGGCGCTTGCATCTTCCTGCAAGGTGGCGGTGATGGCGTGCGCGTTGCCATCGTAGGTGAACGACGTCGGCGAAAACACGATCGTGCCGGTCTGGATCGGCAGGCTGCAATAGTTGACCGTGCCCAGCGCGCTGTTGTCGGCCTTGTCATAGACATGCCCGGCGATGGCGTTGTATTCGGCCTGCGTCATGTTCGCGACAAGTTTGCCGGCAAAGTAGTTGCCGCAGGCGCCGACATCGAAACGAAACGGACGCCACTGCGTCGTATAGCTGCTGCCGGTGTAATTGATGCCCGGGCCGAGCGGTGAATTCGTCGGCGCGGCATTCGAACAATTCGTCGCGTCGCAGGTGTGCTCGTCGAGGCCGACATACCACTTCAAGCCGGCGGCGAAACTGTTCGCGTTCGCCGCCGTGCCATCACCGACAGCCAACGTGCCCGCACTGGCCGCGCCGCTGGCATCGTTGTCGTCGATGAACACGACCGCACGGCTGTTCGCATTCGTGTAGCCGGCGTTGAACGTGTTGCGCAGCATCGTCACCGCCAATTGGCGTGGGGCCGGCGTGCCGTTCCACGCCTCCTTGTTGCCGACGAGCACGGCCGTCGACCAACCGTTGTAGGTGGTGTTTGGCGTGAAGGTGTTGTCCTGGATCGTCACGCCCGTCCAGTTCTGGACCCATATTCCGCGGTAGAAATTGGCATAGCCGGTGAACGTGTTGTTCTCAACGACCACGTTCGGATTGCTGCCGCCGACCAGCTTGAGGCTGGAAAAGTCCGGATCCGGCATGCTGCTCGCATTGAACGGTGACGCCGGACCGCCCGGTGCGCCGGGTGCGATGAACGAATTGTCGTGGATGTGCACTGACGCGGACAGATCGTTTGGCGACATCAGCCACAGACCTGCTGCGTAAACGTAATTGCCGTCGACGTCCAGTCCCGCGCCACGACCCGGCACCGCCGTCATGAAGCGCAAGCGAATGTCTTGCGTGCTGCCCGCCACCTGATTCGCCGCAAATACGCCAGCCACGGTATCGCCGACGATCGCACGCGATGAAATCGCAGATTGCGAATTCGTCGCCGGCTGCACGACGTTGCCATCCAGCGTCACATAGATCGGCCCAGAAGGACCCGCGCCCGTCGAGTTCTGGTCGGAGCCGCTACCCGCCGCCATGTTCAGCGAGATCGCGTTGCGCTTGCCGAAGTATGAGGCGTTGATGCGCAGGTAGTTGTTGCGCAGGATCAATCCATTTGCGTTGCCGGTCGTGACGATGCCCTCGTTGGAGTTGCCGTGATTGACTTGCAACAGCAGGTTCTCGATATCGACATCTTGTGCGCCGGCAATCCAGATCATGCCGGTACCGCTGGAACTTGCCGCACTCAATTCGGATGCGTTCGCCGCCGGCGCGACGTTGCCGGGTGTGCTGGCCGCGGCGAACGGCGAGTTGTCGCCGATCAGTTTCAATCCGTTCGTGGTGATCTTGATCGTGCCGGCCCATGGGTATGAGCCCTGCCCCACATGCACGGTGTCGTTCGCGCCAGCCTTGTTGATCGCCGCCTGGATCGTCTTGCAGGGCGCTGCCGTGCTTTGGCAGGAATTGGCATTGTTGCCGCCCGGCGCGGCATACCAGTCCGCGGCGAATGCCGGCACGGCGGCGGACATGGCCATGGCGACGCACGCGCTGGCGGTGCGATGCAAAACGGATGAAGTGCCCATCGATATACCCCTGTTGCTGGATGCATCGCTGCGTTCTCATCCACGCGGCGATGGCTGTTCCCGATGCGCCGTCCGGTCGTCCCTGACCGGATGGCGTGCCCTGACAATCAATGCACGGAATAGACCATGATCGGCAAGCTGGCCCAGCCCGGCAACGCCAATTGCAGGCGTTGCTGGCCACCGGCGCGCATCTGGTACTTGCCGGCGCTGCCGCTCAAGCCCAGCGAGAATTGCGCCATCGGCTGCCAGTCGCCGGGGACGAGGTTGCCGCTGTCGTCGCTGACCGACAGGCGCATCAGGTCGAGCGTGCCCACATGCAGCACATCGACGCGGAACAGCGTGCGCCCGGATGCATCCACGCCACGCAACCACGGCTGCGGAATACCCTGCACGCTCGACGCGCTCGGCGTGAGCGACTGCGTCGATGACACATCATCGAGCTGCGTCAATGCCGATTGCGCGAAACCGGTTTCCTGCGCGCCGTCGCCGCCGGTCTCGAACCCGTCGCGGAAGATCACGGCCTGCGTCGTGTCGCTCGCGCTGGCGCTGCCGGCGGTGACCGTGTTGACGATCACGTCCGTGGTCAGCGACGGATCGTCATTGACGGTCGCGGTGAGCGTGTAGATCAGCACGCCGCTCGCCGGGAGCGTGGCGCTGTCATGCACGTCGCCGCTGCCCGTGGCCGCGCCGCAGGTCGCACCGTTGCTGAGGCTTGCGCACTTCCATGTCGCCGCGGTCAGCGTGACCGGCAGCACATCGTCGATAGCCAAGCCGCTCGCCGTGCCGGTGCCGGTATTGAGCACCACGATGGTGTAGACCAGCTTCTTGCCGTACTGCGCATAGTCGCGGCCATCGCTCATCGAGAGCACGATGTTGGGTGTCGGCACTGCGGTGATCTGGATCGTCCCGCTCGCCGGGCTGGCGGTGTAGTCGCCCGGGTCGAGCGTGGCCAGCACGTTGTAGACGCCCACCGCGTTCGGCTGGGTCAAGCCGCCGTTGTAGGTGATCGTCAGCGTCGCCGGATAGCCCGTCACCGTGCCGCCCACCGTGGCGGTCGCGGCATGGTCGACGCCGTCGTAGACGAACGAACCCAGGCCCGACAAGGACAGCGTCACCGGCAATGGCGACACCACGAGTGCGGTGCTCGCACTGGCGGTGTAGTTCGTGCCGTCGCATGCCGCACTGATGCTGGTGCTGCCGGCATGCAGGCGCGGGTAATCGCCCGTCGGCGTGAGCACGCAGGCACTGGTGTTGCCCGATTCCTGCGCGATCACGGCCGTGGTGGAATGCGCCGTGCCGTCGAACGTGAACGCCGTGGCGCCGAAGGTCACCGTGCCGACCGCCTTGGCGACATGCAGGGTCTGCGTATCCGAACCGCTGTAGCCGGACTGGGTGATGGTGGCGACAACGGTATAGTCGCCGGCATTGGTCGGCGGTGTCGCGCTGCCGTCATAGGTAACGGTGTACGACAAGCCTGCCGGCGTGGTGTTCACGATCACCGGATGCGTGCCGCCGTTGTAGGTCTGCGACAGCGAGGCCGGATCGATCGCGATCGTCGACGCGCTGCTGCCCACCGCCACCGCCTGCGTTGCCAGCGCGTACACGGTGTTGCTGCTTGCGCCGAGGATGCGCGTGGTCACGGTGTAATTGCCCGCCCTGGCGAACACGGTGCGGAACAGCGACGTGGCGTTGTAACCGGCCGCGACCGGGAATCCGCCGGACGGACCAAAGCTGCCACTGAGCGTGCCATCGCCATTGGCGGTGAGCGCGATCGTGTCGTAGGTGCTCGTCGCCGGGTTCAGGTAACTCAAGGCCAGGTCGCTGGTCGCCAACGCGCCGGCGCTCGAGGCGATGGTGAATTGCCCGATCGCGTTCTCGTTGTCCGGGGCGGGCGCGCTCGTGCTGATCGCCGCCGTGCCGGAGTTGGTCAGCGTCGATGACGAATCGACCGTGGCGCCGGTGTTGGCGTTGGCCGGCCCGCTCGCATTGATCGTGAGCTGGGCCACGTCGATGGTCTGCATCGCGCTGGCGTAACCGGTGCCGGTGCTGATGCCGTCGAGCGACACCGCCACCGTGAACTGACCGCCGCGGTGATACAGCGAGCGGAAGTACGAGGTGACACCATCGGTCAGCGGGAAGCCGGTCGTTGGCGGCCCGAAACTGCCGCTGAGCGTGCCGTCGCCATTGTCGACGAGCAGCAGCGGGCACCAGAAACCGTTAGCCGGCGTGGTCGTGGCCGTGCAGCTCGGGCTTTCCTGCGTCAGTGCGAAGTAGTCCAGGTCCACATCGCCGGCCGTGGCGCCGCCGCCACGGGTGACGACGATGTTCGCGAGCACGTTCTCGCCCAGCGCCGGCCCGCTCAGGTGCGTGGTCGCGGAGGTGATCGTGTACAGCGGCGTGGACGCATCCGTCACCGCGCCGACGCTCTGTCCGCCCAGGCTCAGGCTCGGCGCGACGACGGTGGTGTCGATCCCCGCATGCGCGAGCGACGCGGCGCCGAGCAGCGGCGCGTCGGTCGAGTCGATCACGTCCGCGCTCGCCGAGTACACGCCGGCATCGGCGTAGGTGAAGCGGAAGTGCCAGCTCCACACCGACTGGTCGATGCTGAACGCGGCATTGGGCTGCGGGAAGTAGTAGACGAGGTCGTTGCCATCGGCCACCAGCAACGGCTGGATGACGGCGGTTTCATCCTGCCAGCCGCCGCCCTGGTACAACTCCATCTTTTCCAGGTCCGCCGCCGTCATCGCGTCCGCACCGGCGTTCTTGGACAAGCGCACGCGCACGAAGAACGTGCGTCCGGTCACCTGCGATGGATCGGCCACGATCGTGCCGGTGTATTCGGCCGGCGTATGCGCGAGCACGGCTTGCACCGGACCGAGCAGCACGAGGTTCATCGTCGGCGGCGGGATCACCTGCGCAATCACCGTGGTCGAGATCGCGGCGCTCGCGAATACCTGCGGCGAGGGCTGCGCGGCATCGGCGGCATGGATCACGTTCGCCGTCGCCGTGTACACGCCGGTGTCGGCATAGGTGACGCGGAAGTTCCAGGTCCATTGCGGATCCTGGATCTGGAAGCCGTTCGGATCCGCCGGCTGCGGGAAGTCGTACACCAGGTTGCCGCTGCCATCGGGCTGGAACGAGCCCGGCGGCAATGCCTGCCAGCTTCCCTGGTAGTAGATTTCCACCGCCGACAGGTCGGCCGCGGTCAGCGCGTGCGTACCGCCCGCCTTGGCCACCGTCAGGCGCACGAAGAAGTATTCGCCCGTGTGCAGCGACGGATCGGCCAGCATGGTGCCGGTGTATTCGGCCGGCGTGTTCGCCTGCACGTTCTCGGCCGGGCCACCCAGCACGAGGTGGATGTCGGTCGGCGGCAGCGCATCGAGCACGACCACCGCGGCCGAGCCGGTAACCGGCGGGTTGATCGCCGCATGCGTGGTGCCGTCTTCGAGCGTCCAACCCGTGGTGTACGTGCCCTTGGTCGCAAACGTGAAGCGCACGTTCCAGGTCCAGCTCGGATCCAGGATCGGGAAGCCGTTGGTGTAGCCCGGGATTCCATCCGGGAAGGTATAGACGAGGTTGCCGCTGCCATCGGGCACCAGCGGCAGCGGGCCGCCGATGATCGTGGTCACGTCGACCCAGTTGCCACCGTAGAACACCTCCATCTTGGCGATATCGCTCACGGCCAGCGGCGTGTTGCCCGCAGACTTGGACAACACCAGCTGGTAGGCGAACTTCTCACCCTGATGCAGCGCCGGATTGGCCAGCATCGTCGCCGCGAATTCCGCGGTGTCGCCGACGTGGACCGGATCGACCGGACCGTTCACCACCAGCGCGATGTCGCCGTTGCCGGAAACGATCTGCAAGCTGGCGCTGACCGGCGTGCCGGTGTAGTTGGGATCGGTCACCGTGGCCGTTGCCGTGTAGGTGCCGACCTGCACCGGCGCCTGCGTGCTCGGGCCATAGCTGGTCGAGCCGGTGCCGACGTAGCTCACCGAATAACCCACGCCCGTCGGGTTCGTCGTCACCAACACGGACTTGGGCGAGCCGTCATACGGCTGCACCAGATGCGACAGCGACAGCGTCGCGGTTGCGGGTGTGATTGCAATGAGGCGGTTACTGGCCTGCGCCGCGTAATTGACGCCCGTACAAGCCGCCGCACCCACAAGATAAGAACCGGCATTCGGGCCAATCGGACTGCCCGAGACAGTGCAACTCGTAGCCGGCTCGTCGGTCAGGTGCGCCGTAACGGCATGCGTTGTGCCGTCGTAAACGACACTGGCGGGAGTGAAAGCCACCGTCGTCGTCGCGCGCGCAATGACGAGCGTGCCGCTCGCCGTGCCTTCGCAGCAATTGTCGGTGACGGTTGCCACCACGGCGTACGAGCCGGCGTTGGTTGGCGGCGTCGTGCTGCCATCGTAGGTGACGCTGTAACTGAGATTGACCGGTACCGTTGTCGCCGTTACGGCCTGCGTGCTGCCGTAGGTCTGGTTGAGCGTCCCGGCATCCAACGTAATCGTCGCTGGCGTGATCTGCACTACGACGGTGGGATGTGCATTTTCGAACGTCGCAGTCACCGTGGACTGACCAGAGGCCAATCCGGAGAACGTCGTCGTGGCAACGCCACTGACCGTATTCTGCGGCGATGTGACGCTGGCGCCGTTGGTGGCGCCAAACGTGACTTGCGTGGTGGCATCCGGGAAGAGTGCACTCGCACCCACAACGGAAGCGCCCGCCGAATTCCTGGTCAGATCGGCCGCAATGCCTACGCTTGCATTCTTGGCAATGTTGATCGGCGATGCGGGCAAGCTCAATACCAGCCACGGATTGATGGTGCCTGTACCCGAAGCTGTCGCGCAGCCCACGCCGGTGTCCGGACTGTCATCGCAACCCCACCAGTTGTTGGTGAAGTTGCTGGCGCCATTACTGGCAGTCACCGCATCACCCGTGTCTTGCCAGCCAACCGTGTTGCCGCCGAGGCGATTGACGTTTGCGGTTGTGGTCAGGCTCTTGCCGCCACCACGCTCGGTTTCTACGCCGACGTCAAAGCCTTTGATCGTGTTGCCGGTCAGCTCGACCGCGTTGTCGTGCTCCCCATAGGAAAACGACGTCGTGCTCAGATACGCACCCAGCGTGCTATCGCCCGGCGCGTATTTCACCGCACCGGCGCCATCGACCGTGTTGCGCAGGAAATGTGCGATGAAGATCGGCGTGTTGTCGTCGGTACGCCCGGAGAACGCGCCCAAGCCAACTTCGCAGGATCCGACCCGATTGTCCTGCACCGTCACATCGGCATAGTTGGCAAAGACAAAAATGCCATAGCCACCGGGCACGCTGCCGCACGAGACTTGATTGTTTTCGATCAGGTCATTCGTCGTACCGCCCGCGCCGTGAGAATTATCGGTGTGGATGCCGCTGCCCGATTGCGTGACAACGTTGTTGCTGAATGTCGTGCCATGCGACCAGTTCGACGCAATCGCGTCGTTCGCGTTCGAGACATGGTTGCCGTCAATGATGCCGCCGCCGTAGAAACTGAAAATGCCGATCGACGATGGATCGGATTTCACGTTGTCGACGGTGTTGTTGCGGAACTCGAACGTGCCGTTGGTGCTCGGCGAGTAGATGCCGCGCAGCCAGATGTTCTTTACCGTGGTGTCGTGCACCTTGAAGCCGGTGTACGTCGCATCCGTGCCCGACATGATTCCGTCACGAGCTGCGATATCGGCCATGTGACCGGCCAGATTCGGATTGATGCCGTCGACGGTGAGATCGGAAATCTCGACGTTCGACGCCTTGACCAGCATCACGATGCTGGCCGTGCCATCGTTGCACAGCGAACCCTGCGAGCCGGCGGGCGCACCGCCGCAATCGGGGTTGTACATCGCCGGAACGAGCGTCGTTTGGCCCTGCCCGGCGCCGATGATATGGACGGGCCGCGTCACAATGGCATTCTCGGCATGGATGACGGGCGCAACGACGATGGTGTCGTTGTCCTGCGCGGCGGCGACTGCTGCCGTGATCGAGCAGTAGGTCTGGCCGGTGCGCTGATTGGTGACGTCGCCGCCGGTCATCGAAGCGCCGGGCGGCAGCGCCTGGAAGCGTTGATCGAGCGCGTTCGGCGTACCGGCGTTGTAGGTATTGCTGCCGAGGTCGATGCAGGTCAGCGGCGCATTGCCGCGGTTGAACCACAGCGTCTGCGCATCCTGGTTGGCGTCGCCCGGCGGCAAGCCGTTCGGGTTGGCCTGTTGCACTTGCAGGCCGACGTCGTTGCCGCTGAGCGTGTTGCCCGACACCGACATGGCGGTGCCTTCGACGACAAGGCCATAGGCTTCGTAGCCCGCGTTGGCGTTATGGAAACCGCTGATCTGGTTGTTGCGCACGACCACGCCATTCGTCGCATCCACCTGGAACGCCGGATAGCTGCCGAACGAACGCCGGATCACCGCGATGCCCGCGCGGTCGCGCGGATTCGCCGCCGCCGTGTTCGTCGAGATCGTGTTGTTTTCGACCACGATGGCGCCATCGCCCGTGTCGGCGCCGGTGCCATTCGGAATCTTGATCTCGATGCCGAAGCGTCCCGTGTTGGTCACGGTGTTGCCGGAAATTTCGTTCGCGCGATGGCTCGGCGAACCCGAGGTCAGCTGGATGAACGCCATGCCACTGTCGGACGTGTTCTCGACCAGGTTGCCCGTCACCACCGCGCCGGCCGCCGCGCCATCCTGCAACTCGATGCCGCAGCAACCCGTGCCGGTTTCGTTGTGCACGTGGTTGTTGGTGATGGTGATGTCGAACTTCTGGCCGTCCCAGACCACGATGCCGCGATCGCCAAACGCATAGACTTCATTGCTGTCGATGGTGACGTCGCTCACGCCGGTCGCCGCGATGCCGCTGACCGTGATGCCACGGCCGCCGCAGTTGTGCACCACGTTTTCGGTGACGCTCAGCCCATCGTTGCTGTTGTAGGCGGCCACGCAATGGCGGGTGAAGTTGCGGATTTCGAAGCCGCTGATCGACGCGCCCTGCACACCGTTGGCCACGGTGACGCCGTCGGCGGCCGCGTTGCCGCCGTCGATGACGACGGGAGGATTCGGATTCGCCGGGCCAGCCATCGGGTGCGCCTTCGACACCGACGGCGTATAGCCCGCGCTGGCGACCAGCTTGACGCCCTTGGTCAGCACAATGGCGCCGGAATAGGTGCCGGGTGCGACTTCGACGGTCATGCCGGCGAGGGTCTGCGGATCGGCCAGCGCATCGGCGACCGAGCCGTAATATTGGTTCGTTTCCACGACGTGAACCACCGTCGAGCCGCTGACCGTGGCGGTCAGGTTCGCCGCCGGTGCCGTGTAGTTGGTGCCGGCGCAGGCGGGCACCTGGACGGCATAGCTGCCGACCGTGCGCACGCTCGCGGGCGTCGCGCCCGCGCATGAAGTGCCGGGTTCGTCAGCCAGTTGCGCTTGCAGCATGTGATCGGTGTTGTCGTAGGTGAACGACGCCGGGTTGAGCACGATGTGCGACGCGGCCTTGGCCACGTCCACGCCGATGTCGCCGGCCGCGTCGTAGTTGGTGCCCGTGCAGGTGACGTGGATGGTGTAGTGACCCGCATTGAGCACGGTCGCCGGATTGGCGCTGCAACTCGCGCTCGATTCCTGCGCCATCGACGGCTGCAGGGTGATATCCGCCGCCGTATAGGTGAATGATGTCTGCGCAAGCTGCGCGGTGCCCGCGCCCTTGGTCACGGTGATCGTGCCCGGGCCCGTGACGTTGTAGAAGGCGTTCGTGCAGGTTGCGCTGACGGAATTGGGGCCAACCGCCGTGACGGTCGCGGGCGTCACCACGCAGGTTGCCGTGTTGTCATCCTGCAAGGTTGCCGTGATCGCGTGCGCATTGCCGTCGTAAGCGAACGTCGACGGCGAGAAGACGATCGTTCCGGTCGTGATCGGCGTGAAGCTCTCGTAATTCACCTTGCCAAGCGCGGCGTTGTCGACCTTGTCGTAAATCTTGCCGGCGATGGCGGTGTATTCGGCCGGCGTCATGTCCGCGACGAATTTGCCGGCGAAGCGGTTGTTGAATGCGGTGACATCACCGCGGAACGGCCAAGCCTGCGTGGTAGTGCCGGGGTTACCGCCATAGGCCCCATAGTTTCGGTAGAGCATGTTGTTGGCGGTCGGGCACATTGGCGATGTACCCGTGTTGCAACGCAGATCGCCGAGATAGACGTACCACTGCAGGTTGCCGTCGAAGTTGTTTGCATCAGCCGGATCGGCGCTGCCGAAATTGATCGCGCCGAACGTGGCGGTGTTGCCACTTGGATCATTCGAATTCAACAAGCCGACCGCATAGCCCTTGTTGGCCACGCCGCTGCCATTGAATGTATTGCGCAGGAAGGTTGCGCCCAGGATTGTCGGCGCGGACGCAGGACTATTGCTATTCGCGCTCTTGTTCTCGACCAGAACCGCGATGGAGTCGTAGATCGTTCCGGTATTCTTCGGCGTGAAGGTATTGCCGGTGAATTGGATGCCCGGCGAGCGCTCGACATAGACAGCGCGGTAATAGCGGGCAAACCCGCTGAAGGTGTTGCCATCGACAACGGCATTCGTCGCGTTGTCGAATCGCAACTGATAGTAGTCGGAAGCATCGCTGGTCGCGTTGTCCACGGCCGTTGCCAACGATGAAAAGTTGTTGCCACGAACCGTAACGCCGACGTTCGGTTCGACCACGTTCAGACCGCGTCCGCCGAAGCTGTTGTTCTGGATCAGCACGCTGCCGGCGCTGCTCCAGCGCACGCGCGCGTCGTTGGTCGAGCCGCCGCTGATGACGTTGCCGGTGACCGTGGTGCCGCCAAGCTCGATCAACAGGGCACGCGCGCCGGTCGTCGAAGTCGTCGCATAGATGACGTTTTCGATAACCGACGACAACTGCGAATACGTCGGACTGGCAGCCGATGTCGGACTGCTGCGGTCGCCGCTGCTTTGGGGATTGATCGAGATCGCATTGAACTTGAGGCTGGTACCGCCGCTGATAACGTTCAGATAATTGTGCCGAATCATCAGGCCATTGGTCGTACCCAAGGCCAGAACGCCTTCGGATGTCTTGCTGTGATTTACCTCGATGAAGAGGTTTTCAATCGTTACGTTGGCTGCATTGTTGACGAAGATCATTCGACCACCGGAAACAGCGGTACTGGCCGTCATCAAATACGCACAACTCGTCGTGGCGCTGGTCGGCGTACCGCAATTGCGGGCGTCGCCATCGCCGATGAGAGTGATCGACTTGGTGACGTAGACATTGGTACCCGTGTTTCCCGATGCCGTGTTGAACGCATAGCCGCCAACGCCGACATGCACCGTATCCCCCGCCGCCGCCTTGTTGATCGCGGCCTGGATGGTCTTGCAAGCAGTGCCCGCACTGGCGCAATCGTTGGCATCGAGGCCCGTTGGCGATGCATACCAGTCCGCCGCCATCGCCGGCGCCGCCAGAAGCGCGAATATCCCCGCCAGCGAGATGGCCGCAAACCTTGCGGATCGTCGTGCCGGCGCGCGAGCTTCTGCCTGTGGCTGCCGTCCGGACCGAAACCGCGAAGTACCGGTCGATACGATGGCGCCCAGCGAATGGCGAAATGCGTGCATGGCAAACTCCCTGTCCGTAGAAGCGGTGTGCGACGACACCGTGGAAAAACCGTCGCCCGTGGAAGCGGGCATGGGCCGCATGCGCGACCGATTGATGAATGCGCGTTGGAAGGCGCCCTCGGGCGCCGAAGTGCCACTTGCGGCATGCGACCGTGCCGCAGGGCAGCAAGACCTGACAAAACCGACCATTGTCCCTACCCCCTTGATCGCTTCCCGAGAGCCGCGTGGCTGGCCGTAACGTGCCTGGCGACACTGCCCGGATGCCAGAGATCCACCCCGCAACGGATATTTCTCGCAAGCCGCATGCCGCCAAACCGGCCCGACCATACCAGCGCTTTCTAGTCTGGACAATAGGAAATTTTCACCCTTCGCGGCGCACGTTCCGGCAACATGGCGCCGCCGCCGGGCTTGCCCTACACTGCAAAATCCTGTTCCAGCTTGCATTTGCCATGCCATTTTTTTCAATGCGCGCCCAACCGGTCGCCTTGTCGGTCGCCTTGCTGGTGCTGGCCGGATGCAGTCACCCGTCGGCCGATCCGTCCACCTTCGGGGTGTCCGCAGCGACCACGGATGCGGGCAAGGGCGCGGGATTTGCGTGGTCGATTTCGTATCCTGCGCTGCTTCCGCAATGGCAGGTGCTGGATCACGCCATCCACGATTTCGCGGCGGCGCAAAAGAAGCAATTCCTGCAGGCGAGTACCGCCCAGGATCGCGTGAAGGGCGCCGACTATTCGCTGGACCTGACCTTCGTCGTCGCCCGCCACACCGCGGATTTCGTCAGCGTGCTCGGCTCCGGCGATGAATTCACCGGGGGTGCCCACGGCATGCCGCTGACGGCCAGTTTCAATCTGGACCTGAGCGCGAACAAGTTGGTGGTGCTTGGCGACTTGTTCGCCGATCCAGGTGCCGCGCTCAAGGCGATTTCCGATGAATGCCGGCGCCAGCTCGAAGGGCGTAATGAAGCAAAAATGCGCGACGATGGTCGCACGATAACAGACGAAGACGATAAATCCATGCGTACCTGGGTGGAAAAAGGCACGACGCCAACACCGGCGAATTTCGGCGTCTTCCTGGTCGACGGCCTGGACGCGAAAGCCATCGGCCTGGCCATCCTCTTTCCACCGTATCAGGTAGGCCCGTACTCGGATGGCCCGCAGCAGGTGGAGGTCCCGGCCAAGGTGTTCTACGACCAGCTCAAGCCCGAATACAAGGATGCGTTCGCCATCGACACTGAAGCGGCAAAACTCGCGCCGGGCGTGCGTTGAACGCGATCTGGCTGCAAACGCTGTATTTCGTCATCGCCGCCGCACTGATCCTCGTCGGCATGGCCGGTGCGGTCGTGCCGGTCCTGCCGGGCGTGCCCCTGGTCTTTGGCGGCATGTTGCTGGCGGCCTGGGCCGATCATTTCCAGCATATCGGCGCCTTCACTTTGACCTTGCTCGGCGTACTTGCGGCGCTCGCCCTGCTGGTGGATTTCGTCGCCGGCCTGCTTGGCGCCAAGCGCGTGGGCGCGAGCACCCGCGCGCTGTGGGGCGCGAGCATCGGTGCGATCATCGGCATCTTCTTCGGCGTGCCCGGCCTGCTGCTCGGGCCATTCCTGGGCGCCGTGGCCGGTGAACTGTCCGCCGGCGGCAAACTGCATCACGCCACGCGCGTTGGCATCGGCACCTGGATCGGCCTGCTGTTCGGCACGCTCGCCAAACTCGCCTTGTGCTTCACCATGCTGGGCGTGTTCGCGTTGGCATTCCTGCTCAATTAGGCGTCGACTCGAAACCATCCACGAACACGCGATCGATCACCACGATCGCGCCACGCATGCCGCCGCTCAGATCGCCATGTGCCTCGCAGAAATAACCGAAGTCGCCCAGGTGCTTGAATTGCACCGGCACGCTCCAGGATTCCGCGCTCGGCGCATTCTTGGTGGTGCAATTGATCGCGCAGATGAAACTGTTGTTGTCGGCGTGCACGTTGTGCGTGCCGCCGGCATTGCTGAAGACCACGGTGTCGTTCTGGTAGATCACCAGCGACACCGGCGTGAAGGTCATGTCCGGGTTCGCGGTGACGTTGAACGTGCGCGCCTGCGCGACGCCGGCCGCGCAGGCGAACAGCGCGATCCATGCCCCGCGCTTCACGTCATGAACCCGAGGTCCGCGCTGGCGAAGCGACCGAGATTGGGCAAGATGTCGGCGATGCCGCCGGCACCCGTGTCCGGCACGCCCAGCCAGCGTGCGAGCGTGGCGGCGTACTGGTCGACGGCAATCGTTGGGATGATCTGGCCCCAGCCGGTGTCGTCGGGATTGCCGTTCGGCGCCAGCGAAGGCAACGTGCCGTAAAAACGGCCACCCTGCACTGAGCCGCCGAGTACGAAATGATGCCCGCCCCAGCCGTGATCGGTGCCGCTGGCATTGGCGGCCAGCGAACGGCCGAAATCCGAGGCGGTGAAGCTGGTGACGGCGTTGGCGACACCCATCTGCACGGTAGCGTCGTAGAACGCCTTTATCGCCTGCGACAGTTCGGCAAGGTTGCCGTTCTGGTCGTCGAGCTGGTTGGTGTGGGTGTCGTAGTTGCCGGTGGAGACGAAGAAGATCTGGCGATTCATGCCCAATGCACCGCGCGCGCTGATCAGCCGCGCCACCATCTGCAGTTGCCCACCCAAGTCGCTGTCGGGAAACGGCGTGGTCCAGCTTGGCGCGTTGGCGCCAAGCGCGGTATCGAGCAGCTGATAGTTGGCGATGGAATGCGACGTGGCGCCGGCGTAGGCGCGCTCGAGTGCATTGACTTGCGCGCCCGGCGCGATCAGCGCGTCGTACGCGGCCTGGTTGAGCGCCTGAGTCGCGGCGCCGTAGTCCGAACACGATCCGGCGATCCAGCATTCGTCGCCGTTGTCCTGGTAGCTCATGCGGCCCACGCCGCGCGGATCCATGCCGTAAGGCGTGACCACCGCGCCACGTTGGAACGCGTTGTTGCCCGACAAGGTGATGTTCATCGGCACCTGGCCGCTATTGGTCGTGTGCAGCAAATCGGCCACGCGCCCGCCCCAGCCCAGCGCATTGGCATCGTCCGGCCGCGAGGTCTGCCATTGCGCTTGCTGGTCGACATGCGAGAACAGCTGCGGCGGACTGGGTACCGTTCCGGCGTGGTATTGCGCCGATGTGATCGGATACAGCAGGCTGCCGACATTGGCAACGATGCCCGCCCGGCCAGCGTTGAACAACGCCGCCATTTCCGGCATGGATGCATGCAGCGCATAGTTGGTGGGACCCGCATCCAGCGGCGTGAGTGGATTGAGGTTGGCGGTTTGCGCCAGCGCGCCGCGCGATGCCAGGTAATCGGTGCGCGCCTGCCCGCTCACCGGCACGACGGTGTTGAAGCTGTCGTTGCCGCCGAACAGGAACACGCACACCAGCGCCTTGTAACCGGCCAGCGCCGAGGCGCGCTGCGCGCCGAGCGATGCCGCCATCAGGCGCAGGCTGCCGGCCGCCGAATACAGGCTGACGCCACCCAGGGCGGCGGCGATGGAGCGGCGCAGGAATTGACGGCGATTCACGTGCATGGCGGCCTCACTTTTGCACCGAGTACTCGGGCGAATTCATGATCAGGTACAGCACGTTCTGCACGCGGTCCAGACCCATCGAACTGCCATTGGCCGCGTTCATGCGCGTGAGCAGGACCTGGCGCATGAACGGCGACATCTGCCCGGACAGGAACAACAGGTTGTACTTGTCCAGCAGTGCGCCCGGGTTGCTCGCGGCAAGCGTGGCATCGGCGCTGTAATTCATCAGCAGCGGATAGTCGCCGGGATCGATCCAGCAACGGCTGCCATCGCCGTAGCGGCAGAACACCTGGTGATACAGATAGTTCGGGATGTCCACGATGTGCGAATCGTCCAGGATCTGGAACTCCGGCGCGCGCAGGCCCAGGGCCTGCACTTCGCCCGACGGTTGGTAGTCTGGCGTGAAGAAATTGAACACGCTCGGCGCGCGCAACGGCGCCTGCCCGAACCAGTCCTCGAGCGGCGGCCATGGCGACAGGTTGCTGATGCGGCCGTTGCCGGAAACCCCGAGCATGGCGCGCCACAGGTGCGTGGTCTTGAGCAACGGCTCGCGCAACTTGCCGAAGGTGTCCGCATGCTGCCACTGGCCGTAGCGCGCTTCGGGGTCGAGCAGGATCGCGCGCACGACCGCGCGCAGGTCGCCGCGCACGCCGCCATTCTGGCCGTTGAAGGCACCGGCGACGCGGGCGATGTACCCGGGTGACGGATTGCTGGTCACCAGGTTCTGGATCAGGCGCCGCGCGATGAACGGACCGACATTGGGATGGTTGAAGATATTGTCCAGCGCCTGCGTCATCTCCGCCTGTGCAGCACCGCCGTGTGCGAGCATGCCGCCGGGCAGCGCGACGTTGTCGTAGTCGAGCAGCTGCTTGTCGCTGGTGTTGTCGTGGAATGCCTCGACCGGCTGCATCGGCTGCATCCACGGCGGGTCATCGGCATTGCTCGGCCCGCACCATTCGTAGGTGTTCGCGTCGCAACAGGTATACGTGCTGGCGCCGCAGCCGGTGTTGTTCCAGATCCAGCCGGTGAATACGGCGGCGAAACCGCGCACCGTGTTTTGCGAGTAGGTCGGGACCTGCTGGCCCGCGGACAGCACGACGCTGCCATCCGCATTCAACTTCACCAGGCCGATCGAAAACAGCTGCATCACTTCGCGTGCATAGTTTTCGTCCGGATGCCGGTTGTGCGATGGATCGGCCTTTTCGTTGCCGATCGAGCTCAGGAAGATGCCCATCGCCGGATGCTTGGTCACGTCTTCGAGCAGGGTGCGATAGTTGCCGAAGGCATCGCGCGTCAGGGTGTCGTAGAAACCGCCCAGCGCCCACGGCTCGTAGGCAAGCGTGCCGTTGACATTCGACACCACGAAAATCTGGCTCAGCGCCCAGGCGACCCGTTGGCGCAAGGCATCGGTCGGCACCTGGTTGCCGCGACTGGGATCAGGCGCGCCGACCGCATTGATCGCCCACGCCTGCAAGCGCGTGTCGTCGGTGACCGAGTTGCAGTTCGCGTTGCCGCCCGAGCAATTCAGGTTGGCGACCCAGCTCAGGTACGGAACTTCGCTGGATGCCGGCGCGGCGAATTGTTCGTTGAGCCAGGCCTGGTAGCCCACCGCGCGCAGGTGGGCGATCGAGGCCATGGTCGGTCCGAACGTCGCCTGCGTCAGGAAGCGCGCCGCGTCCGCATCCGTCGTCGGGCCCGCGTCGACGCCGTCAAAGCCATCGTGGAATCCGGGATCCGGCGCATGACTGGCCGCTTGCACCAGCGCCTGCGGCACCCAGGCCGCCGCCAGCAATATCAGAACGATCTTGATGATGCGCGCCATCGTCCACCCCACCTGGCAAATCCCCGCGACACACAATCTAATCGCTGCGGGCTGCGGCAACCATGACACAGGCCACACTTGCAACGGCTGGCGCCAAGGCGCCGCTCAACCCGCCGGCAGCACGAAGTAGAGCACCGCCAGATATTGCAGAACGCTTCCTGCGAGCACGAACAGGTGCCAGATCGCGTGGTGGAAACGCAGACCATGCCAACGATAGAACACGACGCCGGCGGTGTAGCTCACGCCACCGCCGAACAGCAGCCAAAGTCCTTGCGCCGGCAGTGCGGCGACCAGCGGTTTGAGCGCGATCAATCCGACCCAGCCCATGCCGACGTACAGCGCGATCATCGCGCGACGGTGGCGTCGCAACGCGGTCAATTCGAAAATCGTGCCGAGCACGGCCAGCGTCCAGACGATGCCGAACAGGCTCCAGCCCCAGGCGCCGCGCAAGGCGATCAGCACGAACGGCGTGTAGGTGCCGGCAATGAGCGCGAAGATCGCGATGTGGTCGAGCGTGCGCAACACGCGCTTGGCGTGGGCATCGCGCGCACCGTGATACAACGTGGAGGTGGCATAGACCAGGATCAGCGCACCGCCGTAGACGGCGCAGGCGGCGAGCTCGCGCGTGCCCGCCGCCGCGATCATCAGTCCCGCGAATCCGGCCAGGCTGAGCAGCAGGCCGAATCCATGGGTAAGACTATTGGCGAGTTCTTCGCCGGCGGAATAGCGATGGAGCGTCGATTCGTCGCGCATGCACCAACCCTAGCGGTTTTTGTGCACCGCGACAAGAAAAAACGCGACGTCCTTGCGAACGCCGCGTTCTGCATCTTGCCGCGCGCTTACTTGGCGCGATTGATGGTGAACTTGCCGAAGGAAACGCCAAGGTTCACGCCATTGCCGGTGCCGGCGAGCGCCAGCGAGACATTGCCCTTGGTCAACACCTGCGCCATGCTCGACTTGACCACGCCGGCATTCGCCTCGCCCTGCGCGTAGCTGCCGAACAGTTCGCTGGTGTCATACACGTCCGAGAACTTGCCGGTGCCGCCCTCGACCTTGTATTTGCCGGCGGTCAGGCCGCCGCCAACGGCGACGATATGCACCTTGAAACTGCGGCCGTTGTTGCAGGTGATGGTGCCGTTGCCCTCGGCATGCTTGTAGATCGCGGCCCAGCCGGTGAGGTTGAACTTCATCTCGCAATCGATCTGCCCCGCGGCGTGAGCACGCGCGGAATACATCGACGATGCGGCAAGCACGACGGATGCGGCGAGGATGGAAATGGTGCGCATGAGCATTCTCCTTGTGGTGGAACCGCCCGCAGTCTGGCGCAAGCGGCCTGAATGCACAACAACACCGGGTGCGCGTGGCGGAACTTTGCGCGCTGGCGCGTTAAGCTTGTGCCCTGCTCTTTCACGCGGGGATACGCTCATGTCCGCATTCGACATACTCGTGCATGTGCGCGACGCGCGCAGCGACGGCAATGCACTGCGCGCCGCCGCCTTGCTCGGCAAGCATCTGGATGGCTATCTGTACGGCCTGTACGTGGCGCCGCTGGGCGCCGTCGCATTCAGCACGCCGGAAACCGTCGTGTTCCAGGTGCATGAAGCCGACCGCCTGTATCAGGATGCACAAGGGCGCAGCGATTGGTGGCAGGAACAAGTCGCCAAGCACGGCTGTCCGGGCGAATGGCTCGTCGCGCAGGGTGAGGCGGTCGAGGCGCTGTGCCATTGCGCGCGCTGGTGCGATTTCGTGGTCGCCGAGCGACCCACGCTCAATCCCGACGCGCCGACCGGCTGGGGCACGGTGTCGCGCACCGTGTTCGGTGCCGGCATACCGGTGCTGGTGGTTCCCGAATCGGCCACGCTCGCCACGCTCGGCGAGCGCATCCTCGTCGCCTGGAACCACAGCCGCGAGGCGATGCTCGCCGTTCACGGTGCCCTGCCACTGCTCAAGCGTGCCGCGCAGGTCGTCGTTCTCGACGGCGCGCCGCAGGCCGACGAGCTCGGCGCGCGCCATCTGCCGCAACTGGACCTGGCCACGTGGCTCGCGCGCCACGGTGTGCACGCAGAACTGCGCCGCTTTGCACCGAAGTCCGACTACGGCGTGCACATCATCGAGGCCGCACGCACGATGCAGGCCGACATGATAGTGATGGGCGCCTGGGGCCATTCGCGCATCGCGCAACTGGTGCTCGGCGGTTCCACGCGCCATCTGTTCCAGAACACCGACGTGCCCTTGCTGGTTGCGCATTGACGCCGCAGGTGCGTCGCACCCACACTGCGCGTGCCCGCCAGACAGGGGAACACGATGCCAGCGCAGGGACAACGCACCTACCGCTACTACGATTTCATCCTCGGCGCGTTCGTGTGCACGATCCTGTGCTCGAACCTGATCGGTCCGGCCAAGGTCGCGCAGGTGCACCTGCCGCTGGTCGGGGAATTCACCTTCGGCGCCGGCGTGCTGTTTTTTCCGATCTCCTACATCTTCGGCGACATCCTCACCGAGGTGTATGGCTACGCCCGCGCGCGGCGCGTGATCTGGTCCGGCCTGGCCGCGCTGGTGTTCGCCTCGCTCATGGCCACCATCGTGGTCAAACTCCCGCCCGCCGCCGACTGGCACGAGCAGGCCGCGTATGAATCCATCTTCGGGCAGACCCCACGCATCGTCTTTGCTTCGATCATGGCGTTCTTCTGCGGCGAGTTCGTCAATTCGTACACATTGGCAAAAATGAAATTGTGGACGCACGGCAACGCGCTGTGGTCGCGCATAATAGGTTCTACCATCTGCGGCGAAGGCGTGGATTCGCTGGTGTTCTACCCCGTCGCCTTCCTCGGCGTGTGGGACACCAAGTTGGTGTTCATCGTGATGGCGTCGAACTACGCGCTCAAGGTCCTGTGGGAAGTCCTCGCCACGCCGCTGACCTACCGCGTCGTCGCCGCGCTCAAGCGCGCGGAGAACGAGGACTACTACGATCGGAATACGAATTTCACGCCGTTCCAGCTTGGGACTTGATCCGCTTCAATCCAGCCCGACTCAATCCAGCGCGTAGCTGAACTGCTGGCGGAACTGGTCGGCAAACTCGCCGTAGGTGAAGCGCTGGTTCTGCGTGCCGGGATGCTCGACCTTCAACGCGCCCATCAGCGAGGCCATGCGCCCGCAGGTCGCCAGGTCCATGCCGCGCATCAGGCCAAAGATGAGGCCCGCGCGATAGGCGTCGCCGCAACCGGTGGGATCGGACACGCGGCGTTCGTGCGCGGGCGGGATGTCGATGGTTTCCTTCCTGGTGTGGATCAACGACCCCTTCGGTCCGCGCGTGACGATGTAGGCGGTGACGCGTTCGGCGATCTGTTTTTCGCTCCAGCCGGTCGCGCGTTGCAACAGGTTGGACTCGTAATCGTTGACGGTGACGTACTGCGCCTGCTCGATGAAGGCGCGGAACTCCTCGCCATTGAACAGCGGCATGGCCTGGCCGGGATCGAAGATGAACGGGATGTTGCGTTCGGCGAATTCGGACGAATGCTGCAGCATCGCTTCGCGCCCATCGGGACCGACGATGCCGAACTTGACTTCCGGCACGTCGCGCACATGATTTTCGAAACTGCGCATCATCGCGCCGGGATGGAACGCGGTGATCTGGTTGTCGTCCAGGTCCGTGGTGATGAAGGCCTGCGCGGTGAACAGGTCATCGATCGTGCGCACCTGCGACAGGTCGATGCCGCAACGGGTGAAATGCTCGCGATACGGCCCGAAGTCCTGGCCAACCGTGCCCATCGGAACGGGGTGCCCGCCAAGCAACTTCAGGTTGTAGCTGATGTTGCCAGCGCAACCGCCGAATTCACGGCGCATGCGCGGCACCAGGAAGGCGACATTGAGCATGTGTACCTTGTCCGGCAGGATGTGGTTCTTGAACTGGTCCGGAAACACCATGATGGTGTCGTAGGCGAGGGAGCCGCAAATCAGTGCTGGCATGGATTTGTCCACTTGTTTACTTTTTCAGTTTTTCGCGCAACAGCGCATTCAATTGCTGCGGATTGCCCTGTCCGCGCAGGTGTTTCATGGCCTGGCCGACGAAGAACTGCAAGAGTTTTTCGTTGCCGGCGCGATAGTCGGCGAGCTGCGCGGGGAATTGCGCGATGACCGCATCGACCGCCGCACCCAGTGCGCCGGCGTCGGAAATCTGCGTGAGTCCGCGCGCGGCGATGATCGCATCCGCCTCGCCCTCGCCCGCCCACATCGCGGCGAACACGTCCTTGGCGATCTTGCCCGAAATCGCGCCTTCGCGCACGTGCACGAGCAGGCGCGCGAGTGCCGGCGCGGACACACGCGAGGCTTCGATCGGCAGCGCCGCGTCGTTCAACGCCGCCGTCAACTCGCCGAGCAGCCAGTTGGCGCAGAGCTTGGCATCGTCGCCGAGCGTGGCCAGCAGCGCCTCGAAATAATCCGCCGTCGCGCGATCGGCGCACAATTGCGTCGCGTCGGAGTCGGGCAATCCAAGCGCTTCGACGTAGCGGCGACGGCGCGCGTCTGGCAATTCCGGCAGCGTGGCACGCACCGCATCGATATCAGCATCCGTGACCACGAGCGGCGGCAAGTCCGGATCGGGAAAGTAGCGATAGTCGTCGGCGTCTTCCTTGCTGCGCATGGGCAGGGTGCGATGTGCGGCGGCGTCGTACAGGCGCGTTTCCTGCACGATGGCCTCACCCGCTTCGAGAGTGCGAATCTGGCGCTCGATTTCGTATTCGATCGCTTTCTCGACGAAGCGGAACGAATTGACGTTCTTGATCTCGGTGCGCGTGCCGAGTTTGGCGTCCCCCGTGCGGCGCACCGAAACATTCGCGTCGCAGCGGAACGACCCTTCGGCCATGTTGCCGTCGCAGATGCCGAGCCAGCGTACCAGCGTATGCACGGTGCGCAGGTAGGCCACCGCGTCCTGCGCGCAATACAACACCGGCGCGGAAACGATTTCCAGCAAGGGCACGCCGGCGCGATTGAAGTCCAGACCCGTCGCGGCATGGAACGCGTCGTGCAAACTTTTGCCGGCGTCCTCTTCCAGGTGTGCGCGCTGGATTTCGACCTGGAGCGTGCGGCCATCGTCCAGACGCACGGCGAGTCGGCCGTTGGCGACGATGGGCAATTCGTACTGGCTGATCTGGTAGCCCTTGGGCAGGTCGGGATAGAAATAATTCTTGCGCGCGAACACGCTGTGCCGAGCAATCGTCGCGTTCACCGCAAGGCCGAAGGCGATGGCCTTGTCGAGCACCGCGCGATTGGGTACCGGCAAGGTTCCGGGCATCGCCACGTCGACGAGACTCGCCTGCGTGTTCGGCTCGGCGCCATACGCAGTCGGCGCGCCTGAAAACAGTTTCGACCGCGTCGAAAGCTGGGCGTGGATTTCCAGGCCGATGACGCTCTGCCAGCTCATGCGCGCGGGCTCCGCGTGTGCCAATCCGTGGCGAGCTGGAACTGATGCGCAGCCGCCAACAATCGCGATTCGTGGAATGCCGGCGCGATCAGCTGCAGGCCGACGGGCAGGTCTTCGCTGAAACCCGCGGGAATCGAAATCGCCGGCAGGCCGGCCAGGTTCACCGCGACAGTGTTGACATCGGCGGCGTACATCGCCAATGGATCGGACGTCTTCTCGCCAAGTTTGAATGCAACCGTCGGCGAGGTCGGTCCGGCGATCAGATCGACGTGCCCGAAGGCTTCGACGAAATCGTTGGCGATCACGCGCCGCGCACGTTGTGCACGCAAGTAGTACGCATCGTAGTAGCCGGCAGACAGCGCGTAGGTTCCGACCAGGATGCGGCGCTTCACCTCGACGCCGAAACCTTCGCCGCGGCTGCGCGTGTACAAGTCCTCAAGTGTCTTGGGATCGCCGCAGCGATGACCGTAACGCACGCCGTCATAGCGCGCGAGATTGCTCGAGGCTTCCGCTGGCGCGATGACGTAGTACGCCGGGATCGCCAAAGCCGCATTGGGCAAGGAAACATCCACGAGCGTGGCGCCAAGTTTTTCGCATTGCGCCAGCGCTGCGCGCACCGCTGCGGCAACGCCAGGCTCGACACCGGCGCCGAAATATTCACGCGCAATGCCGATTTTCAACCCTTGCAACGTTGTGGACAATGCAGCAACGTAATCCTCGCGTGGGCGATCCACGCTGGTCGCGTCGCGCGCGTCGTGCCCGGCCATCGCGCCGAGCACCTGCGCGCAGTCGGCCGCGCTGCGCGCGAGCACGCCACCACAGTCCAGGCTCGAGGCATAGGCGATCATGCCGTAACGTGAGACGCGTCCGTAGGTCGGCTTGATGCCGGTGATGCCGCAGAACGCGGCGGGCTGACGGATCGAGCCGCCGGTGTCGGTGCCGGTGGCGAACGGCACGATGCCGGCGGCGACGGCCGCTGCCGAGCCGCCCGACGAACCGCCCGGCACGCGCGTCGCATCCCAGGGGTTCTTCACCGCGCCGAAATGCGAATTCTCGTTTGACGAACCCATCGCGAACTCGTCCATGTTCGCCTTGCCGATGGACACCGCATGCGCGGCATCGAGTCGTTCGACCACCGCCGCGTCGTAAGGCGGCACGAAGTTCTCCAGCATGCGCGAGGCGCAGGTGGTACGGATTCCATTTGTACAGAAAATATCCTTGTGTACAAATGGAATACCGGCCAATGGCTGCACATCACCGGCGGTGATTGTCGCATCGGCACGCTGTGCGGCGGCAAGCGCCGCGCCTGCATCGAGCGTGATGAACGCATTCAAGTCGTCCCGCGCACGAGCGCGTGCAAGCGCCGCCTGCGTGAGTTCGGTCGCGGATGCCTTGCGGGCGCGCAGGTCTTGCGCGAGTTGCGCGATGCTCGATGCCATGGCGCCGTTACCCCAGGACTTTGGGCACGGCGTACAGTCCGCCACGCGCGTCCGGCGCCAACGCCAGCAACGCATCGGAGCGGTCGGATTCGGTCACCGCATCGGCGCGCCACGCGAGCGCTTGCGCATGCGGATGCGCCATCGGCGCGACGCCATCGAGCGGCGCCTGCGCCAATTGCCCGGCAAGGTCGAGCACACGCGCCAGTTCGCCCGCGGTTTGCGTCGCGCTGCGTGCATCCACGGGCAAGCGCGCCAGGCGGGCGATGCGGGCGATGGTGACGGTGTCGATGGACATGGCGGATCCGGTGGCGGGACGGCGGCGATAGCGTGGCACGGCCGGCGCGCTGGGCGCCGGAATACGTGCCGCGGGCCGCATTTTAACGGCATTTTTCCTTGCTTGTGCGGCGCTGCGAAATTACACTGTCGCGCCTTTCGCATTCATGCGAAATCCCCTTGCAGAGTTCTCCATGTTTGGCTTAGGCAGATTCTTTTCCAACGACCTGTCGATCGACCTCGGCACGGCGAACACCCTCATTTACGTGCGTGGCCAGGGCATCGTCCTCAACGAGCCTTCCGTCGTCGCCATCCGCCAGGATCGCGGCCCCGGCGGGCCGCGTTCGGTCGCGGCCGTGGGCGCCGACGCCAAACGCATGCTCGGGCGCACGCCTGGCAACATCGTCACCGTGCGTCCGCTCAAGGACGGCGTGATTGCCGACTTCTCGATGACCGAGGAGATGCTCAAGCAGTTCATCAAGAAGGTGCACAAGACGCGCGTGTTCCGTCCCAGCCCGCGGGTGCTGGTGTGCGTACCCTGCGGCTCGACCCAGGTCGAGCGCCGCGCGATCAAGGAATCGGCCGAATCGGCCGGTGCGCGCGACGTGTTCCTGATCGAAGAACCCATGGCCGCGGCGATCGGCGCCGGCATTCCGGTGCACGAGGCGCGCGGCTCGATGGTGCTCGATATCGGCGGTGGCACGTCCGAAGTGGCCGTGATCTCGCTCAACGGCATCGTCTACTCGGCGTCGGTGCGCATCGGCGGCGATCGCTTCGACGAGTCCATCATCAACTACGTGCGCCGCAACCACGGCACCCTGATCGGCGAAGCCACGGCCGAGCGCATCAAGGTCGAGATCGGCTGCGCGTTCGCGCAGAACGAGATCCGCGAAATCGAGATTTCCGGCCGCAATCTCGCCGAGGGCGTGCCGCGCATGTTCACGATCAATTCCAACGAGATCCTCGAGGCCTTGCACGAACCGCTCGCGGGCATCGTCGGCGCGGTCAAGGCGGCGCTGGAACAGACCCCGCCAGAATTGTGCTCGGACGTCGCCGAACGCGGCATCGTGCTCACCGGCGGCGGCGCCCTGCTGCGCGACCTGGACAAGCTCATCTCCGAGGAAACCGGCCTGCACGTGCATGTCGCCGACGACCCGCTGACGTGTGTCGCACGCGGCGGCGGGCGCGCGCTGGAGCTGATCGACCAGCACGGAAGCGATTTCTTCGCCCCCGAATGACGTTCACAGCATCGATTGCGCTTGGGAATCCTTGATTAACCGTCACGAGCGATGAGAATTTGCGGGTCGCCGGAGCGCAGGAACCGGAGTTTACTCAATGGTCAATGAGGATTCCGAGCACCGCCGGCACGCAAATTATCGAGCGCGGCAGGTTAATCCATCATGGCGCTGACCCGCAACGAACCCGCACCCCTGTTCAGCCCCGACACGGCGAACACACTGCGCCTGATCGGCTACCTCGCGCTGGCGATCGGGCTGATGGTGATCGACCACCGCAACGACTGGCTGACCCGCGTGCGCTACGCGGCCAGCGCGGCGGTCGAGCCGATGTACCGGCTGGCGGCGCTGCCCTCGCGCGTGGCGCGCAGCGCCGGCGATGCGATGTCCGATCGCGCACGCCTGAATGCACGCAATGCGGAACTCGAACGCGAATTGCTGCTCGCGCAGGCTCGTCTGAACCGCCTGCAGTCCGTGCGCGAGCAGAACGAACGCCTGCAACAACTGCTCGACGCACAACGCAGCCTCGAACTCGGCGTGCAGCTTGCGCGCATCATCGACGTGGATACCGATCCGTTCCGGCACCGCGTGGTCATCGATGCCGGTGCGCGCCAGGGCGTGGCAATCGGCGAGGCGGTGCTCGATGCGCACGGCGTGATGGGCCAGATCGTGGAAGTGCTGCCGGACACCGCCACAGTCATGCTGATCACCGATCCGGCTCACGCCCTGCCGGTGAAGAGCGAACGCACCGGCCTGCGCGCGATCGCGCGCGGCAACGGCGCGCTGGACTCGCTGGAATTGTCGAACATCCCGATCAGCGCGGACATCAAGCCGGGCGACAAACTGGTGACCTCGGGTCTGGGCGGACACTTCCCCGCAGGATTTCCGGTCGGCACGGTGCGCGAGATCCGCAACGATGCCAGCGGCATGTTCGCGCTGGCGACGGTCGCGCCGAGCGCGGCGCTGGACCGCAGTGGCGAGGTGCTGATCCTGCACAACCTGCCCGACCCGGTCGGCCCGCCGGCGCCGGCACCCGCGGAAGGGCCCCCGGCACCTGGAGCGCAGACGTCGGATCCGGACCCGGTGAAAAGACCATGATGCGGAACGTCATGCCGAATCCCTTTCATCCCTTGCCCTCTCCCGCACGCGGCAGAGGGGGAGTAATCGTCGCGCGGTGCGCGACATTGGCATTGGATTGCAGATGAATCGCCTGCGTGCCAACGATTGGTTGTTCTGGGGCAGCGTGCTCGCCTGCTACCTGCTGCAACTGATGCCCTTGCCGCAGGCGCTGCTGCCGCTCAAACCGTGGTGGCTGGCGCTGGTGCTGATGTACTGGATACTCGAAGCGCCCGACTACGTGAGCCTGGGACGGGCCTTCGTGCTTGGCCTCGTCGGCGATGTGCTGGCCGGCGAATTGCTCGGCGAGCAGGCCCTGCGCCTGTGCGTTGCGTGTTTCATCCTGATGCGTTTCCGCGCGCGCCTGCGCTTCTTCCCGATGTGGCAACAGGCGCTGGCCGCGCTCGCCCTGCTCGCCAACGACCGCATCGTGCTGTTCGCGATCCGCGCCGTGTCCGGTGAAGCGGCGGTACCGGCCAGCTACTGGCTGGCGCCGCTGACCGGAATGATCGCCTGGCCATGGGTGTTCCTGCTGCTCGACGACGCGCGAGCGCGCGCGCGTGTGCGGGAATCGTGAAGAAGCGCAAGCCAAAACCCGGCGCCATCAAGGACGCGCAACGCGAAGCCGCGCGCTTCGGCCGCCGCGCACTGGCGGGATTCATCCTCATCGCGCTGTGCCTGGGCGGACTCGCCGCGCGCTTCTGGTTCCTGCAAGTGCAACGCCACGCCGAATTCGCCGCGCGCTCGGACAACAACCGCATCTCGGTGCGCAGCATCCCGCCCACGCGCGGGCTGATCTATGATCGCAATGGCGTGCTGCTGGCCGAGAATGTCGCCGCCTTCCGCCTCGAGGTGGTGCCCGAACAGGTCGATGACATGAGCGCCATGTTGGCCGCGCTCGGCCAGGTCGTAGCCCTGTCCGACGATGACATCGAACGCTTCGACGCGTTGCGCAAGAGCAAGCGACCCTTCGACAGCATTCCGCTGCGGCTGAAGTTGTCCGAGGACGAGATCGCGCGCTTTTCCACGCAACGCTGGCACTTTCCCGGCGTGGACGTGGTGCCGTACCTGACCCGCGCCTATCCGCGCGGCGCGGATTTCGCCCACGTCGTCGGCTATGTCGGCCGCATCGATGCCGCGGATGCGGCGAACCTAGACGCCGACCTGTACGCGGGCACCACGCAGATCGGCAAGACCGGCATCGAACGTCGCTACGAGGACGCGCTGCACGGCAGTCCCGGCTACGAACAGGTCGAGGTCAACGTCGACAAGCGCGCGATCGGCAAGCCGATCAGCCGCGTCGCGCCGACTCCGGGCAAGAACCTGTACCTGAGCATCGACGCGCGCCTGCAGCGCACGGCCATGGATGCACTGGCCGGAAGGCCCGGCGCGGTGGTGGCGATCGATCCGCGCAACGGCGAAGTCCTTGCCCTGGCCAGCGCGCCGAGCTTCGATCCCAACCTGTTCATCAATGGCATCAGTCGCACCGACTATGCCGCGCTCATGAACAATCCGGACAAGCCCCTGCTCGACCGCGCGATCGCCGGCGGCTTCACGCCCGGCTCCACGGTCAAGCCCTACCTGGGCCTGGGCGGCCTGCAACTGGGTTTGCGGCGGCCGCAGGATACGATCCTGTCGACCGGCGAGTTCCACATTCCCGGCCAGGCGCGCGGCTACCGCGACGACGTGCGCGGCGGCCAGGGCCTGGTGAACCTGCGGCAGGCCATCGCGCGTTCGGTCAACACGTATTTCTATTCGCTCGCGCTGGACATGGGCATCGACCGCTTCAGTGCCTGGATGGCCAATTTCGGCTTCGGCCAGCCGACCGGCATCGACTTGCCCGGCGAGGCCTCGGGCGTCCTGCCTTCGCGCGAATGGAAGCGCGCGCGGATGAGGCAGGCGTTCTTCCCCGGTGAAACGGTGATCGCCGGCATCGGCCAGGGCTATTGGGTGATCACGCCAATCCAGCTCGCCAACGCCCTGGCCACGCTTGCCGAAGGCGGCGTGCGCCACGTGCCGCACCTGCTGCGGGCAATGCAGGACGGCCTGAACGCACCGCGCGTACCCGTGGCACAGCCCAAGCCGGTGCCGAGCTTCGTGCGCAATCCGGCCGACTGGGAAGCAGTGCGCCAGGGCATGATCGACGTGGTCAACGATCCGTCGGGCACGGCGCATGGATTGGGCGAAGGCTTTCCCTACGTCATCGCCGGCAAGACCGGCACGGCCGAGCGCTACTCGCGCACCGGCGAGGAGTGGACCAGCATCGCGGCCTCGCCGATCAGCCGCCACGAGGTGCTGTTCGAGGCATTCACGCCGGCCGATGCGCCACGCATCGCCGTGGTGATCGCGCTCAAGGAAGGCCGCTCCGGTGCCTACGATGCCGCGCCGATCGCACGGCGCATCCTCGACGCATGGCTCAAGGACGACGATGCGGAGCCTGCGCCATGAAGCCGCTGCTGCGCGCGCGCGCCTGGTTGCGCCACGTCCTGCGCGAGCCGAGCCTGGACCTGCCCCTGCTCGCGGCGCTGGTCGTGCTCGGACTCATCGGCCTTGCCACGTTGTACAGCGCAAGCGACCTGGATCAGCGCCTGGTGATGAACCAGGCGTTGCGCTTCGGGCTGGGCGGCGTGCTCCTGCTGCTGATCGCGCGCGTGCCGCCGAGCGTGTTGCGCAACTGGACGCCCTGGCTGTACCTGGGCAGCGTGGCCTTGCTCGTGGCGGTGGCGTTGCATGGCCAGGGCCGCGGCGCGGATCGATGGCTCAACCTGGGCGTGATGCGCTTTCAGCCATCTGAACTCGTCAAGCTGACCTTGCCGATGATGGTCGCCTGGTATCTGCATCGGCGCGAGCTGCCGCCGCGCTGGCTCACGCTCGGGGCTGTCGCGGTGCTGATCGCCGCGCCCGCCTTGCTCATCGCCCGGCAACCGGACCTGGGCACGGCCGTGCTGGTGGTCGCCAGCGGTGTGTTCGCGGTGTTCCTCGCCGGACTCGCCTGGTGGCGCATCTTCATCCTGCTCGGCGCAGCGGCGGCAGCCGCGCCATTGCTGTGGCATTTCATGCACGAGTACCAGCGCAATCGCTTGCGCATGTTCATGGATCCCGAAGCCGACCCGCTCGGCAACGGCTGGCACATCATCCAGTCGGAAATCGCGGTCGGCTCCGGCGGGCTGACCGGCAAGGGCTGGCACCACGGCACGCAGTCGCGCCTGGAGTTCCTGCCCGAGCACACCACCGACTTCGTATTCGCGGTGTTCTCCGAGGAATGGGGCCTCATCGGCGTGGTCGCGCTGCTCGCGCTGTATTTGTTCATCGTCGGCCGCGGACTGGTCATCGCCGCCAACGCGCGCGACACGTATTCGCGCCTGCTCGCCGGGTCGATCAGCATGGCGTTCTTCGTCTACGTCATGGTCAATGGCGGCATGATCACCGGCTTGCTGCCCGTGGTCGGCGTGCCGCTGCCGCTGATCAGCTACGGCGGAACTTCGGCCGTCTCCCTGCTCGCCGGATTCGGCGTGCTGATGTCGATCCACGCACACCGCAAGTTCATGTCCGGATGACCGTGATTGGACGAAGCCGCGCATGCTAAGCTTTCGTGCATCGGTTTTTTGCGGCAGCATCATGCGACGCGGATTCGCAGTCATTCATTCGTTCCTGCTTTGTGCGGCGTTGACCGCATCCGCGTCCACGCCAGCGGCACCCGATCCCGGCGCGGCGGAACAGCAGTTCGCGCAGACGATGGCGCGCGAACACGGCCTGGATGCCGCGGCGGTGCTGGAGACCCTGCATCGCGCGACCTACCGGCAGAGTGTCATCGATACGATGACGCGCCCGGCCGAAGCCAAGCCGTGGAAAGACTACCGCACCATCTTCGTGACGCCGCGGCGCATCGCCGATGGCGCGCAGTTCTACCGCGACCACCGCGCCCTGCTCGAACGCACGGCCGGGCAATACGGACTGCCGCCGGAAATGATCGCCGCGATCATCGGCGTGGAGAGCAATTACGGGCGCACGCCGATGCGCTACCGTGTGCTCGACGCGCTGGTGACGCTGGCGTTCTACTATCCGCCGCGCCAGGATTATTTCAGATCCGAACTCGCGCAACTGCTGCTGCTGCATTCCGCGGCATTTCCCTACGCACCGGAAGACCTCATGGGCTCCTACGCGGGCGCGATGGGCTGGCCGCAATTCATGCCCTCGAGCGTGGCCAAGTACGCGCGCGACGGCGACGGCGACGGCAAGATCGACCTGTGGAATTCACTGCCCGACATCTGCGCCAGCATCGCCAATTACTTCGAGGCGTTCGGCTGGCAGACCGGCGCACCGGTCGCGCTGCGCGCGGACGTCGCCGCCACCGCGCGCGCGATCGATCCGAAGGGCCTGGATCCGGTCTATCCGCTGCAACAGCTCGCCGAATGGGGCTACACGACGAACCAGAAACTCGATCCGGCCACGCCGGCGACCCTGATCCGGCTCGAAGGCGACGATGGCCCGCAGGTGTGGATCACGTTCCGCAACTTCTGGGTGATCTCGCGCTACAACAAGAGCCCGCTGTATGCGCTGGCGGTATACCAATTGAGCGAGGCGATCGCCGCGGCGGCGCGCACGCCATGAACCAGCGGCTAGCCTGCGCCGCCGTGGCGCTGGCGGCACTCGCGCTCGGCGGTTGTTTCCACCGGCAGGCCACGCGCCCGCAAGCACCCTCGACCGCGCGGCCGCCAATGCAAGCTTCCGGCGGACGTTACGCTCAAGCGAACGATTCCACGCCGGCGCAGGTTCCCGACATCAGCAAGATCCCCGAACCCGTGCCGCACGACGAACCGCGTTCGGTCTACGGCAACAAGTCGCCCTATACGGTGCTTGGCGAAAGCTACCGCGTGTTGCCCAGTTGCAAGGGTTACGACGAGCGCGGCCTGGCTTCTTGGTACGGCAACAAGTTCCACGGCTACACCACGTCGAATTTCGAGAAGTACGACATGTACGCCTACTCGGCGGCAAGCAAGGTGCTGCCGATTCCCTGCTATGTGCGCGTGACCAATCTGGAGAACGGCCGCAGCGCGATCGTGCGCGTCAACGACCGCGGCCCGTTCGTCGCCAACCGCATCATCGACCTGTCCTTCGTTGCCGCGATCAAGCTCGGCGTATATCCCCGCGGCACGGCGATGGTCGAGGTGCGCGGCATCGACCCGGCGCATCCCGAACGCCGCGATGCGGAACCCGGGCGCGGCGCCGCGGTCTCAAGCGCGCCACAAAAAACGCCCAAACCCCTGCTATACCTGCAAGTCGGCGCGTTTGCGGACCCGGCCAATGCGGAGCGTGCGGCAAACACGGTGCGCCATGCACAACTGGGAAATGTCGAGGTGGTCAACGCGCGGTCCGGTGGCAAAATCCTGCTGCGCGTACGCCTGGGGCCGCTCAAGGATGCGGCGCAGGCCGATGCCCTGACACCGAAACTGCGCGCGCTGGGCTTGGGCGAAGTGCGGGTTTCCATAGATAATTGACATGACGATCCACCGGGGATGGATCAGGACCCGAAAACCCTGACGGAATCGATGATGAAATTTCTGCACAACGCTGGTCTTGCCGCACTCCTGGTTCTTGCCTCCATCGCGGCGCCGGCATCCGCCGCCCCGCACAAGCACAAGAAGGCCGCGCCGCCGGCCGAACAACCCGCCGCGCAACAAGCCCCGGCGCCCGCCGAGCAGGCCAAGCCGGCGCCCGCCGAGTTGCCCACGCCCAATCCGACACCGCGCCCGGCGCCCGGCGCGCTGAACGTGCCCACGCCGCCGCCGCCGAGCTTCGATGCCAAGAGCTGGGTGCTGATGGATTACGCGACCAGCCAGATCCTCGCGCAGAGCAACGCCGACGAACGCGTGGAACCGGCCTCGATCACCAAGATGATGACCGGCTACATCGTTTCGGCGGAGTTGGCTGCAGGCAAGATCAAGCTCGATGATCCGGTGCTGGTCAGCGAACACGCCTGGCGCGCCGGCGGCGCCGGCACGGATGGCTCGACGACATTCCTGAAATTGAATTCGCAGGTGCCGCTCAAGGACCTGCTCTACGGCATGATCATCCAGTCCGGCAACGATGCCGCGATCGCGCTGGCCGAACACGTCGCCGGCTCCGAGGCAACCTTTGCCAGCCTGATGAACGAATACGCGGCCAAGCTCGGCATGACCGGCACGCATTTCGTCAATGCGACGGGACTTCCGGATCCGAACCACTATTCGACCGCGCACGACATCGCGGTGCTGTCGCGCCATGTGATCCACGACTATCCGAACGAATACGCGATCTACGCGATCAAGGAATTCGAGTGGAACGGCATCATCCAGCACAACCGCAACGCCCTGCTGTGGCGCGACGGAAGCGTGGACGGACTCAAGACCGGCCACACCAAGGAAGCCGGGTTCTGCCTCGCCACGTCGGCCAAGCGCGACGACCAGCGCCTGATCGCGGTGGTGATGGGCGCGCCCAGCGACAAGCAACGCGCGGACGACAACCAGGCCCTGCTCAACTACGGTTTCCGCTTCTTCGAAACGCACAAGCTGTACGACGCGAACAAGGCATTGGCCACGCCCGAATTGTGGAAAGGCGCGCAGAACACGCTTGCGCTCGGCGTTGCGCAGGACGTGCTGGTGACGATGCCGCGCGGCCGCTACGGCGCCTTGAAGGCCAGCCTCAAGCTGCCCGGGCGCCTGGTGGCGCCATACACGAAGGGCCAGCCGGTTGGCACGCTCGAGGTCACGCTCGACGGCAAGACCCTGGTCGAACGCCCGCTCGTCGCGCTCGCCGATGCACCGCAAGCCGGTTTCTTTGGCCGTCTGTCCGACAGCATCTGGATGTGGTTCAAGGGCGACCAGAAAGTGGAAATCTCCTCGACGCCGAATACGCAGTGAACATCGCGCCATGAAATCGCTCGACGACATCGTGCCGCAGAATCCGCAGCAGGGATTCCAGTTTCCCGGCGCATTCGAGGTGACGGCGATGGGCCGCGCGCACGCACATCTGGAAGAACGCGTACCGCAGATCATCACCGGCCTGGGCCTGGCGGTGATGAACGGCAGCCTGCGCACGCGTCCCTCGGCAGAAGGCAACTACGTTTCGGTCAGCGTGACGTTCACCTGTCCCACGCGCGAAAAATACGACGCCGTGCATGCCGCACTGCGTGCCGAACCGGACATCCGCTGGACCTTGTAACGCCGTGCCGAACCTGCTCGTCCGCCAATTTCCCGACCTGTCGCCCTATGCGCCGGTATGGCGTGCGATGCAGGCCTTCACCGACGCGCGCACGCCGGAAACGGCCGACGAATTGTGGATGGTGGAGCACCCACCGGTGTTCACGCTCGGCCAGGCCGGCAAGTGGGAGCACATCCTGGATCCGGGCGATATCCCGGTCATTGCCGTCGATCGCGGCGGCCAGGTGACCTACCACGGGCCCGGCCAGATCGTGGCCTATCCGCTCATCGACCTGCGCCGCGCCGGCATCGGCGTACGCGACTACGTGCACCGCATCGAACAGGCCGTGATCGACACGCTGGCCGAATGGAACATCGTGGCGGCGCGCCGCGACGGCGCACCCGGGGTTTATGTCAACGACGCCAAGATCGCCGCGCTCGGCATACGCGTGCGCCGCGGCTGCACCTTCCACGGCCTGGCCTTCAACGTGGCCATGGACCTTGCCCCCTTCCAGCGCATCAATCCCTGCGGTTACCGGGGTTTGCACGTCACCCAGGTGCTAGACTTGGGCGGCCCGTCGCGGCTTGCCGACGTGGCGGCCGTGCTGGTCGCCGCGCTGGCGCGCCAATTCGGCCTGGAAGCAGTCCCGTCCGTCCCCATACTGACTTCTGGCTCTGGCGCTCACGCGGCCGCCGGCGCTAGCGTGGCGGCATGACTGCAAGAACTGTATTCGAACCGACGCGGCGGAACCCCGTTTTGCCGCACTCGCCCGACCATCTGGAACCCGACGTTATGTGGAAACTCCCCGCCCTTCGCCACCTGGCCGGCATCGCCTTGCTGGCCTTCGCCGCCACGGCAATCGCCAAGCCGGCCGCGACCGCGACGCCCGTGGTGCTCAAGCCGACCAGCGAACAGGCACAGGCCGCCTTGCTAGCCACGCGCTTCCTGACCCGCTTCCACTACAAGGCCGAGCCGCTGGATGCGGCGATGTCCGCGAAGATCTTCGACCGCTACTTCGATTCGCTCGACGGCGACCGCCTGTTCTTCCTGCAGGCCGACATCGACAAGTTCGCGCCGGATCGCGGCAAGCTGGGCGATGACATCTACGACGAGAACCTGTCGGTGCCGTTCGCGATCTTCAACCTCTACGAGGAACGCGTGGGCGAGCGCACGCAGTACGCACGCAGCCTGCTCAAGAAGGGTTTCGATTTCGACAAGGACGAAACCTACGTCTACCAGCGCGACAAGGCGCCGTGGGCCAAGGACACCGCCGAGCTCGACGACCTGTGGCGCAAGCGCGTCAAGAACGACTGGCTGCGCCTGAAGCTCGCCGGCCAGGACGACGCGAAGATCCGGCAGACGCTGGACAAGCGCTATGCGACTTACCTGGATCGCGTGCGCCAGATCGATTCGGAAGACGTGTTCCAGACGTTCATGAACGCGTATGCGCTGTCGATCGACCCGCACACCAACTACCTGGGCCCGCGCGCCAGCGAGAATTTCGACATCGCCATGCGCCTGTCGCTGCAAGGGATCGGCGCAGTCCTGCAGCGCGACGACGACTACACGGCGATCCGCGAGATCGTGCCGGGCGGTCCGGCCGCGCTGTCGGGCAAGTTCAAGGTCGGCGATCGCATCGTCGGCGTCGGCCAGGGCGCCAATGGCGCCATCGTCGACGTCGTCGGCTGGCGCCTGGACGACGTCGTCGACAAGATTCGCGGCGAGAAGGACACCACCGTGCGCCTGGAAGTTCTGCCGGCCGACGCCGGTCCCGACGGCAAGCACGAAATCATCGCGCTGGTGCGCAAGAAGGTCAGCATCGAGGAGCAGGCGGCCAAGAGTTCGGTCATCGACATCAAGGATGGCGACGCCACGCGCAAGATCGGCGTGATCACGCTGCCGACGTTCTACGAGGACTTCGATGCGCGCCGGCGCGGCGACAAGAACTACAAGAGCGCCACGCGCGACGTGGCCAAGCTGCTCGATGGCCTCAAGGCGCAACACGTCGATGCGGTGCTGATGGACCTGCGCAACAACGGTGGCGGTTCGCTGTCGGAGGCGATCGACCTGACCGGCCTGTTCGTCGGCAAGGGTCCGGTGGTGCAGGTGCGCAATGCCGATGGCCGCATCGAAGTCGGCCGCAACACGCGCCAGGCGATGGTCTGGAGCGGACCGTTCGCGGTGCTGGTCAACCGCAATTCGGCCTCGGCGTCAGAAATCTTCGCCGGCGCGATCCAGGATTACGACCGCGGCCTGATCATCGGCGAGCAGACCTATGGCAAGGGCACGGTGCAGAATCTGGTCGATCTGGACCAGATGTCGCAGGGCGAGAAACCGTCCTTCGGCGAACTGAAGATGACGATCCAGCAGTTCTTCCGCGTCGACGGCGCATCGACCCAGCTCAAAGGGGTTACGCCGGACATCGCCTTTCCGGTCACCGGGGATTTCGCCCAGAACGGCGAATCGACCAACAAGAATGCGCTGGCGTGGGCCTCGATCGCCGCTGCCGATTACACGCCGACCTCGGACCTGAAATCGATCCTGCCGATGCTCAAGACCCTGCACGACGCGCGCGTGGCCAAGGAAAAACCCTGGCTCGCCTACGAAGCGGACGTCGCCGATGCGCGCAAGATCCGCGCCGAAACCTCGATCTCGCTGAACGAGAAGGTGCGCCGCGAAGAACGCGACGCGCGCGAGAAGACCAGCAAGGAACGACATCCGGAACTGGCGCAGGCGAATGCGCCCGCCACCAAGGAAACGGCTGGCGGAGGCAAGGAAGCGGATGCCAGCGCCAAGCGCGCGCACGTGGATCAGGCCAATTCCAACGCCGTTCCGCCCGGCAGCCCGGCCAAGGCGCCAGCCGCTGCGCCGGCCAATCCCACTCAGGATGATGGACTGCAACCGGACGAGCGCAGCATCCGCACCGACCTTGCCGATGAAAAGGCGCGCAAGGCCGAAAAGGACGTGATCCTGCACGAGGCCGCGAACATCCTCGCCGACGAAGTCAACCTGTTGCGCAACGACACGCAACTCGCTGCACGCGTGTTGCCGCACCAGGCGCCGGTCGATTGAATCACCCGCTTCTCCCACTCGCGGGAGATGGTGCCGACGCCGGATGAAGCGGGTGTCTGGCTGGATTGCCAGCCTCACCCGGCGCGTCAAGCGCGCCGATCTCTCCCGCCAGCGGGAGAGGTGCTATGTGTAGCGCTTCTCCAGCATCGCAAAGAACGCGCGCAGGCTTTGCGCTTCGCCGCCGCGCGGTCGGCCCGGGCGGTCGGCATCGTTCCACGCATAGACATCCACGTGCGCCCACGCCTGTGTGTCGGGCACGAAGCGTTGCAGGTACAACGCCGCCGTGATTGCGCCGGCGTGCTTGGATGGCCCGGCATTGGCGATGTCGGCGATGGATGAATCGAGCATGCGCAGATACGGCTGCCACAGCGGCATCCGCCACAGCGGATCGGATTCGCGCTGGCCCGCAGCAAGCGTCGCCTCGGCAACATCGTCGCGATTGGCGAACAGCGCCGGCAGTTCCGGCCCCAGCGCCACGCGCGCGGCGCCGGTGAGGGTAGCGAAATCGACGATCAGGTCGGGTTTCTTCTCCACCGCATAGGCGAGCGCATCACACAGGATCAGGCGCCCTTCCGCGTCGGTGTTGTCCACCTCGACGGTGATGCCGGCGCGAGTGCGGATCACCTCGCCGGGGCGATAGGCATCGCCCGACACCGAATTTTCCACGGCCGGGATCAGCAATGTCAGCCGCACGGGCAGCTTCGCCTGCATGACGAGGCCAGCCAGCGCGATCGCATGCGCCGCCCCGCCCATGTCCTTTTTCATCCAGCGCATGCCGTCGGCGGATTTGAGGTCCAGGCCGCCGGTATCGAAGCACACGCCCTTGCCGACCAGCACCAGGTGCGGATCGCGGGCATTGCCCCAGGTCAGTTCCGCCAGACGCGGTTGCCGATGGCTGCCGCGGCCTACGGCATGGATGGTCGGGAAGTTCGCGCGCAGCAGGGCCGCGCCCACCCATTCGCGGAATTTCGCGCGATGCGCGCGCGCCAGTGCCGCCACCTCGGCGGTCAGGTCGGCGGGACCCATGTCCTGGGTCGGCGTATTGACCAGGTCGCGCACGCGCGCGATCGCATCGAGCAGCGGCGCAACCTTGCGCGATGTCGCGGCATCCACGACCAGGTTCGCTGGCGGTCGCGCCGGCTTGCGATAGCGCGAAAACCGATAGGCCGCCAAGCCCCAGCCCAGCGCCGCGCGCAGCGGGTCGAGCTTCAGGCCTTGCGTACCCAGGCGATAGTCGCCGGCCGGCAATCCCTGCGGCAATGCGGCCAGCGCGTAGACATCGTCGGCGCGCGCAACGCCTGCCAGCGCGGCATGCACTTGCCCTTTTGCGTCAGGAAGCGCGCAGAACGTACCGGGTTCGGCACGGAAACCGCTGGCTTTGATCCACTGGCGTGCATTGGCGTCGAGCCGTCGCGCGGTCGGTTCCAGATTCGCCGCATTCACCGCGATCAGGTCGATGGCGCGGCGGCTGGCGGAGGTCAGTCCATGCATTTTCTTTCCTTCAAGATGTCGCCGGTTCAACATGTTAGAGAGACAAGTTGCGACGTTACATCCTCTAAAGCAGGGACTATGCCAACGCTCGATGCCGCGAATCGGCCTCGCAGTGCGGCAGCAAGCGGTCGGCCAGTTCGTTCAGGTTGACTACGCTCAGGTGTGCCGGCGCGCCACCTGTCCATGCGGCGCCGTGGCGATTGACCCAGGCGCTGCGCATGCCGGCCGCGTGGGCGCCGGCGACATCCAGCAGCGCGTCGTCGCCGACGTGCAACACGACGTTCGCGGGCAGGCCCAGGGCGTCACAGGCAACACGGAAGATCGCGGGATCCGGTTTGGCGACCCCGCATTCGCGCGCGCTCACGCTGCAGCGGAAAAACCGCTCAAGTCCGATGCGGCGCAGGTCCGCGTTGCCATTGCTCAGCGACACGAGGGGAAAGCGCGCGGCGAGCCGCTCCAGCGCTGGCAGCGTATCGGCATAGCAGTCGACCTCGTTGCGCGCCGCATAAAACTCGGCGTACGCCGCATCGATGTGCGCGTCACCATAGCCGTGCGGCGACAAGGCGTGTTGCAACGACAGGCGGCGCTGCGCGGAGTAGTCGTGCGCCAGGTGCGGCTGTTCGGCGGCGATGCGATCGCGCAACTCGCGCAGCGCAGCGATCGGATACGCCGCTGCCGCGCGCGGACAATTGACCTTCAACCACGCATCGAGACGTTCCTCGGCGCGCACGATCACCGGTTCGATCGGCCACAGCGTGTCGTCGAGGTCCAGCGTGATCGCGGCGATGTCCACGTCAGTTGCCGCCGTCCTTCGGCGGATCGGCGGACTTGGCCTGCTTGTCCGCGCGCAGGCCCGCGGCCTGGCTCTTGACCGACTGTGCCTCGAGCGATGTGGGTGCCGTGCGGGCGATGAAATCGGCCGTCGCATTCGGCGCGGAAACCGGACGCCCGCCCAGGACCACCATGCCCTTGACCTGCGCGGACACGTAGGCAAGGCGCGCGTCCTGCTTGGTCGTGGCCAGGTCCGGCACATCCGCATACGGCACCAGGCCCTGCTCGCGCAGGATCGCCTTGCCGGCATCGCTGCCGGCGAACGCGATGAACTTGGCAACGTCGGCCTCGTGCGGATCGCCGTCGCGCGTGGCGAGGTAGATCGGCGAATACAACGGGTAGCTGCCATCGGCAATCGTCGCCGTGGAAGCGCGCACGCCCTGCACGCCGAGCATCTTCACCTTGGCATTGTGCGCCACGCCCGCAAGCGTGCTCATGCCCAGGCCATTGGCATTGAGGGCGATGTCTTCCTCGAGTTTTTCCGTGTTCACATACATGCGTGACACCGAGACGTTCTGATCGCCATAGTGGAACAGCAGCACGCGCGTGGAATACTCGACGCCATCCAGCGGCGCCGCCACGCCATCGAGATTGATCGGCGCGTCATTGCCGCCGAGTTCCTTCCAGTTCGTGATGCGGCCCAGGTACACATCGTGCAACTGCCTGAGCGAGATGTTGTTCACCGGATTGCCCGGCGAAACGATCGGCACCAGCGCATCCCACGCCACGGGATGGAAATCCGTGCCTTGTTCCTCGGCGCGACCGGGCATGGCCGGGCGCGCACTGGCTGCGATGTCGGCGGTGCCGGCATGCAGGGCATCCAGTCCGGAAATGGTGCTGAACGGCTGCACCGTCACGCGGCCATCGCCCGCCTTTTCGTAAGCCTTCACCAGATCCTCGTAGATGCGCGTAGTGGAGTGGTCTCCGCGCAGGATGATGGCGGGCCCGGCGCTGGCCTTGGCGACTTTTTCGGACTTGCCGGCCGGCGCGTGATGTTTGGCCGGTGCGGCGGCGAAGGCCAGCCCGCAGGCGAGAAGGGCCGGCAAAAGCCCGATCCCGCGGGCGCTGAAGCGAATCGTCACGATCGAATACTCCACTCAGTGCAAGGTGCACAACCGCCGATTATAGTGCCGCCAGCCTCAGCGCAGCGGCACGAACAGCGCATCCCGGCCGCGCACCACCGACAGCAGCGCCTGGCGTGGAAAGCGCTTGAGCAGTCCGCGCAGGTCGTCAAGGCTGGCGATATCGACCTGGTTGACACCCACGATCAGGTCGCCGGGTCGCAGTCCGCTGGTGTCGGCTCGACTGCCGCCGGCGACGCGATCCACGCGCACGCCGGCAAGGCCGTCGCGGCGCGCATCCGGATCGGCCGCGGACAGTTGCGCCCCGCGCAGGCGCGCGTCGACGCCAGCGCCATCCGTGCTGGCGAGCTTGTCCGCATCCAGGCGTGTCGACACGCGCAGCGGCTTGCCTTCGCGCAACAGGTCCAGCTGCACCGTCGATCCGACTGGCAGGATGCCCTGTGCATTCATGAGGTCCCCGGCACTGCGCACCGGCTTGCCGTCCACGGCGACGACGACGTCGCCCGGCGCGACGCCGGCCGCGGCCGCCGGCGAGCCGGCGCGCACGCGCGTGACGAGCGCGCCCGCCCCCGCCTGCATGCCGAGCGCGGCGGCGATGTCGGGGGTGATGTCCTGCGCGGACAGGCCCAGCGAGCCGTGCGCGACGGTGCCGGTCGCGATCAACTGGCGCATCACTTGGCTCGCGAGATTGACGGGAATCGCGAAACCGATGCCGACGTTGCCGCCGGACGGCGAATAGATCGCCGAGTTGATGCCGACCAGTTCGCCGCGCAGGTTGACCAGGGCGCCACCGGAATTGCCCGGGTTGATCGAGGCATCGGTCTGGATGAAGTTCTGGTAGCCCAGGCCGCGCAGGCCGCTGCGGTTGAGCGCCGAGACGATGCCCGAGGTGACGGTCTGGCCGAGTCCGAACGGATCGCCGAGCGCGACCACGAAATCGCCCACGCGCAATTGGGCCGAATCGGCCATGGGCAATGCGGTCAGGTTCTGCGCCGGAATGCGGATCACGGCGATGTCGGTGTCGGGGTCGGTGCCCACGACCTGCGCCTTGAGCGTGCGGCCGTCGTGCAAGGTCACGGCGATGTCGTCGGCGCCGGCGATGACGTGGTTGTTGGTCAGCACATAGCCTTTCCCCGCATCGATGATGACGCCCGAGCCCAGGGACTGCTCGATGCGTTCACGCGGCATGTCCGGCATGCCGAAGAACTGGCGGAAGAACGGATCCTCCATCAAGGGGTTGCGCACACGCACCCGGGTCTTGGAGTTGATATTGACCACCGCGGGCATGACCTTGGCCAGCATCGGCGCCAGCGACGGCAAAGGCTGGCCGTCGACCGCCACCGGCAAGGTGCCGGCGTGGCCATCGGGCATTTGCAACGTGATCGCGGCACCGGCAAACAGCAGGCCGAATCCCGCCCGCAGCAGGGTCTTGCGCAAGTTCATCCTCGTCATGACTTCCTCGATGTCGGTAAATTGGCGCCTCAACAGACAATTTTTGCACGCACTGGTTTCCCGGCGGCGATGGCGGCAGCACCAATGCCCGGGCAGCCAGCGGCGGCGGACGGCACTTCGCGTCAAAGGCAAAAATCCCCGCGCAATCGATTGAAAAACCGGGCGAAAAAAAACCTTTTGACATTGCCTTTTGTATGGCGTACTTTCCCCCAACGGACACAATATCTTGTGGTTGTACCCGGCAAGCGGACCCAAATCATGGGGTTCGCAGGTCGAAGGGGTGACCTGCGCACAGCAGGCCGGAGCGACAGACAACGACGACAAACGCAAGTAGCAGCGCCACTACCGGGAACGCCCGGCTCGCGCGCTGGCGGGGTGTTTTTCGCCAATACGCAACGGACGCGCCGCGGTCAAAACGCAATGAAAAAGCAGCAGCACATGGCAAGACCTAGGGAGAACAACAAGAAAATGAGTACCGTGCGAATCGAGGCCCTGAACCGCGACGCCGCCGCGCCGATTCCCATGCAACCCGCATCCCGGGACATCTGGGACAAGAAGTACCGGTTGAAGACCAAGCAAGGCGTGGCGGTCGATGCGGACATCGACCATACCTACCAACGTGTCGCCCGCGCGCTCGCCGAAGCCGAAGGAACGCCGGAAAAACAAAAGTACTGGTACGAACGCTTCCTGTGGGCGCTGCGCCGCGGCGCGATCCCGGCCGGGCGCATCACCTCCAATGCCGGCGCGCTGGAACACAAGCCGGCGACGTCCACGATCAATTGCACGGTATCGGGCACGATCGAGGATTCGATGGACGGCATCCTCGACAAGGTCCATGAGGCGGGACTCACGCTCAAGGCCGGCTGCGGCATCGGCTACGAGTTCTCGACCCTGCGCCCGCGCGGCGCTTTCGTCGCCGGCGCCGGTGCGTACACGTCCGGGCCGATGTCGTTCATGGATATCTACGACAAGATGTGCTTCACCGTGTCCTCGGCGGGCGGCCGCCGCGGCGCGCAGATGGGCACGTTCGACGTCTCGCATCCGGACGTGCGCGATTTCATCCGCGCCAAGCGCGAAAACGGCCGCCTGCGCCAGTTCAATCTCAGCTTGCTCATCACCGACGGTTTCATGGCCGCGGTCGAGGCCGACGCCGATTGGCCGCTGGTGTTTCCGATCAACGTCAAGGAACAAGGCGAAGTCGACCTCGACAACGCGCAGGCGATCGTCTGGCGCGACTGGCCCACGCACAAGAATTACGTCACCCGCGACGATGGCCTGGTGGCCTGCAAGGTGTATGGGCACATTCGCGCCAAGCACCTGTGGGACATGATCATGAGCTCGACGTACGACTACGCCGAGCCGGGTTTCATCCTCATCGACCGCGTCAACGAGATGAACAACAACTGGTGGTGCGAGAACATCCGCGCGACCAACCCCTGCGGCGAACAGCCGCTGCCGCCGTACGGCTCGTGCCTGCTCGGCTCGGTGAACCTGACCTGCTTCGTGCGCGATCCGTTCGGACCGAAGGCGCGTTTCGACTGGGATGAATACAAGGAAGTCGTGCGCGTGTTCACGCGCATGCTCGACAACGTGGTCGAGATCAACGGCCTGCCGCTGGCGCAGCAGCGCGACGAAATCACGCGCAAGCGCCGCCACGGCATGGGCTTCCTCGGCCTGGGCTCGACGCTGGCGATGTTGAAGATGCGCTACGGCAGCGCCGAATCGTGCGAGTTCACCGAACAGGTCGCACGCGACATGGCGCTGGCCGGCTGGGAAGTCGCGTTGTCGCTGGCCCAGGAAAAGGGCCCGGCGCCGATCATGACCGAAGAATTCACGGTCACCGCCGCGATGCTGCGCCAGCGCCCGGAAATGGTCGCCGACGGCTACAAGGCCGGCGACAAGATTCCCGGACGCCTGCTGCACGCCAAGTATTCGCGTTACATGCAGCGCGTGGCGGACGTCGCGCCGGAACTCGTCGCGGATCTGGCAAAAACCGGCGCGCGCTTCACCCATCATTCCTCGATCGCGCCGACCGGCACGATCTCGCTGTCGCTGGCCAACAATGCCAGCAACGGCATCGAACCGAGCTTTGCGCACCACTATTCGCGCAACGTCATTCGCGAAGGCAAGAAATCCAAGGAGAAGGTCGAGGTCTACAGCTACGAGCTGCTCGCCTACCGCGAGCTGATCAATGCCGATGCCATGCCATCCACGGACGACGTCGACAAGAAGTTGCCGGACTACTTCATCGCCGCCGACGGCATCACGCCAAAGGAGCATGTCGACATCCAGGCCGCGGCGCAGCGCTGGGTGGATTCGTCGATCTCCAAGACCGCGAACGTGCCGACGGATTACCCGTACGAGGACTTCAAGGACATCTACCGCTATGCCCACAAACAGGGCCTGAAGGGCTGCACCACGTTCCGCTTCAACCCCGCCGCCTTCCAGGGCGTGCTGGTCAAGGAAACCGATCTTGCCAATACCCTCTATCGTTTCGAGCTCGATGACGGTACCGTAGTGGAAGCCAGGGGCAACGACGAGATCGAATACGACGGCGAGACACACACGGCCGCGAATCTGTTCGATGCCCTCAAGGAAGGGTACTACGGCAAATTCTAGGAACGACCCGCAAGCAAGGCTCACGGCAAGTTCCAGCCGCCACGGATCACGGCGGAAGGCTCACGGGGAGTCCTGAGGCGGCGCAAAATATGCTTTTGCCGCGCGGGACCGGGATCGGCTCAACGCAATCGAATCGGAGACATCATGCAAAGCGAACAAACCTGGGGCAACAACCCGAGCGACGCGATGGAAGCCGTCGTCGAAAAGGCGCAGGAAATGGGTCACGCGGTTGCCGAAACGGCGCAACAGATCGGCCACGCGGCCGCGCAGAAGGCGGCCGAGGTCGGCACGGCCGTGGCGGCGAAGGCCGCGCAAGTACGCAAGGCCGTCGCCAAGCGCGCCGCCACCGTGAAGAAGGCCGCCGCCAAGCGCGCCGGCGCGGCGAAGAAGGCGGTGAAGAAGGCCGTGGCTGGCGCCCGCAAGGTCGCGAAAAAGGCGATGAAGAAGGCCGCGCCGAAGAAACCGGCGAAGAAGGCTGCGAGGAAAGTCGCAAAGAAGAAAACCGCAAAAAAGGCCGCGAAGAAAAAAGCCCATCGCACGACGATGTACAGCAGCAAGGGCAAGAAGCTGTATGCCGTGCGCGACGCGAAAGGCCACTTCAAGGACATCCAGACCTACAAGCGCGCGCATTCGATGGACATGAAGCGCAAGTCCAAGGCGGAGAAGGTCGCCGCTGCGAAAAAGAAAGCCAAGAAAAAATGATCCCTCGTGGCGGAGCCGCACCGCGGTTCCGCCCGTTTCTCCCATTCAAGCATCGGTCATGACCATCAAGATTTCGCGCAAGATCAAAGGCTACAGCGTCGCCAAACCCGATGACGCCATGGCTCCGACCCTCGGCCCCGATCCCATCGACGCCATCGAGGTGCCGAAGGCCGAAGTCATCCAGATGCACGAGAAAGTCGAGCGTCCGGAAGTGCTGATCGGCGCAACCTACAAGATCCGCTCGCCGCTGGTCGAACACGCCATGTACGTGACGATCAACGACATCGTGCTCAATGCCGGCACCGAATACGAGCTGCGCCGGCCATTCGAGATCTTCATCAACTCCAAGAACATGGACCACTTCCAGTGGATCGTGGCGCTGACCCGCATCATGTCCGCGGTGTTCCGCAAGGGCGGCGACGTCACCTTCATCGTCGAGGAATTGAAGGCCGTGTTCGATCCGCGCGGCGGCTATTTCAAGGCCGGCGGCGTGTACATGCCCTCGATCGTGGCGGAACTGGGCGCCATCGTCGAGCAGCACCTGAAGATGATCGGCCTGCTGCACGATCCGGAGCTCGACCCCGAACAGCGCAAGCTGATCGCGGAAAAGCGCGCCGCCTACGAGGCGCGTGGCGGTCGCGGCGGCGCAAAAAAAAAATCTGAAATAAGCACCGCCGGCGAAATGGGCGGCGCGATGGTCGAATCCGCATCAGGCGCCGATGAGACCGCGGAAACCGGGAGTGCGCCGGAATCCGCCGGCGCCTTTCCGCCGGGTGCCACGCAGTGCCACAAGTGCAACACCAGCGCCGTCATCATCATGGACGGCTGCGCCACTTGCCTGAACTGCGGTTACAGCAAGTGCGGGTAAAAACGCCCTGAAAAGCCTGCTGCGCGATACATCTTCGACTGCCGGCGTACGCCTTGACGTATGGCTGTGGGCGGCGCGGTTCTTCAAGACGCGCGCGCTCGCCAAGCAGGCCATCGAAGGCGGCAAGATCCGCATCCACGATGGCACGGGCAAACCGTCCAAACTGTTGCACGCTGGCGACCGCCTGCGCATCGCGCGCGGCGAGGAGCAATTCGAAGTCGACGTGCTCACGCCGATCGCACAACGCGGTCCGGCGAGCGCGGCGCAGGCCAGTTACCGCGAAACCGAAGCGAGCCGGGATGCGCGCATGCAAGCGGCCGAGCAACGTCGCTTGCATGCAACCGGCTACATCAAGCCTGCGACCAAACCGGACAAGCGCGCGCGACGACTGATCCGCGCGCTCGGTGATATCGACGCGCTTTGAAGGAGCAGGCGTCGTCATGCCTGTCGCTTGAATGTCACCACCAGCACATCGCGGTACGCCTGTTGCGTCGGGTCGCGTGGTTCGACCGCGGTCACGCCGTGGAATACGCGCGCATCGTCCACCAGCGCGGCGTCGAACGGTGCGGTCAAGGTGAAGCTGCCCAGGTCACGGCGATCCAGCGCGTGGATCGTGGTCGTACCGCTGGCGATGTTGTGTCGCGCGACGAGCAGCACGAGCACGAAATCGACGCCATCGCGATGCATGCCTTCGGGCGTGGGTTGTCCGGGCAGGTTCGCCCGTGCCTCGATGCGGAACTGGTGCACTTCGACGCGCCAGCGCGCGACGTCGGGGACAAGGGAAGCGAATAGCTGATGGCAGACACGCAAAGTGGTGATCAGACTTCTTCCCGAGCACACCTCGGGGCGAATCGGCTCGAACCAGCGCTCGATGCCGCCTTGCAACGGGTTGTAGGCGCGGCTCTGGTAGTGCGGCTCACGCGCCGCCGCGGGTCCGATCCCGCCGTCGCGGGTCGCGTAGAACACGGCGTGACGCCGCCGCCGGTAGCGGCCATGTCGTGCGAGGTATTCATCCCAGGGCAGCTCGTTCCAACTCGCGGCGAATGCCGGCCAGTCGCCGAGCGACCCCGCGTGTTCGAGCAGGGCTTGCATCCGCACCGCGGGAACGAAGTCGAATCCGTCGCGGGCGAGTCGCGCCACCAAGCTTGCAACGCCGGATTCGGCCGTATCCATCGCGCCACGTTAGCAGAATGACGGCGATGCGACGGTGCCACTTGTCGTGCACCGCCACCGGTCCGCCCATCGCAATTTGCCGTGCGCTCAGGCCACGCGCGTCCTGCGCGCGGCGATGCGCCGCCCGACGCTCTCGTACAACGGATACATCGTGGTTTCATTGCGACGGCGATACTCGGCCATGCCGGTCACCACGTGACCTGCCGCGGCAGCGGTTCCACTGCCGGCTTGCACCGCGCGCGCAAGCTCCTCGAAGCGGCGCAATACGCGCCGCGCCAGGCCCAGCATGACCAGGCGCGACTGCCAGAACAGGCGCCGTTGCACCGGATCCTTCGAGAGTGCGTGCGCGATGACCGGGTACAACTGCAATGCCTCGGCATGCCGCAGCTTGTGCAGGCGTTCGGCACAATCGCGCACGGCGAATTCGGCGATCGCCGGATCGCGTTCGAGCGTGGCGGACATGGCCACAAAGCGCTTGTCGAGTTCCTCGTGCTGCGCGATCAGGCGCTCGATGAGCGTGGCGTCGTACTGCACCGGCGTGTTCCAGGATGGCGGATCATCCGGCGCATCGATCGCCTTCACGGCCTGCCGGAACGCGGCGAACTTGAACATGGGCAACTCCGTCGAATCGCTTCGTTCGTACGATACTGAACGCGAGTTTTGGCATACGTGATTGATCGCACAATCCGCGTAAACAAAAACCCCCGCGTTAGGCGGGGGCGTTTGTTTGGCTGGGAGACTTCGGATATACCTCGAACTTCCGTATGCTCGGCCCTACGCGCCAGCTTCGCCGCTGCGCGGCTGCGCTGTTCGCTTTCGGCTTTCCTGCCGAAAGCGTCGAACCTGACGGTTCGATCCTGGCTCCGGCGGAAAAACAAACGGCCCCGATGGGGCCGTTTGCTTTTCTGGCTGGGAGACTAGGATCGCCTGTTAAGTGTCCAAGTCCCCTGCACCATCAAGCCCTTATGGCGCTTGGCTTCCCGGCAACAGTGTCCAAGGGAAGTGACCAAGGCGCGGGAGCCTAGCACGTCGGGATTCGAATGTGGATCACCGAACCTGGAGTTTCGCTTCGACTTGCAACGGCACTGTCGTTCCGCCAGTTAATGACAGGTGCTCCAAACATCCTGAACATGTCGCCGTTTTGGGTTCCAAAATTAGAGAGACGAAGTAGCAGTGCCCGCAGCCTGTGAGGCATTCGGGCCAACAAGCACGTGCCACCACCATCAAGACTGCTTCCCGACTTGACTGGATTGCCAATGAGGCAAGGCCGACTTTGTGCGATGATCCTGGCACAGCTCTTGCTCCTTCCAGAGCTTGGCCCTTTGCAGCGGACCCGCCCATGTCGTGAGCCGACGAACGCATAAGCAGGACACCGCCCTTATCGCGGCATTGATCGCCCTGGTCATCGCGCTGGTCACCGGTGTCCTCGGATTGCTGTGGAAACTCGTTCAAGGACTGGCATGGTGCTTCATGCGCATCGTGCGATCGCGTGCACCGGTCTCCCCGTCGACGCCCGTCGCTGACCAACGCACGTTGGCTGAAATCCTGGCCCACAATAACGGTGGAACGATCTCAGGCTCCGCACACCCGGGATCCAGCGTCCCGCGTCCGCCTGCCACAGCTGCGTCTCGCGCCTACTCGCCGCCCTTGCCCATAGGCAAGGCCACACGTGAGTCTGCGCCATCGATGCCCGTGTCGCCCAACAAGGTTGCGGCGCCGACATCCGTGCAGCCCGCGGCCGTTGAACCCGTGGTGGTCCAGCGCGCCGTGCCTGCCCCGGCGAGCGCTGCAATCCCGCCCGCCCCTGCTCCTGTGAAGCCGGCCTGGATCGGCTTTGACGATCACGCGGCCCTCGCGCGCTGGAAAATGCCCCGGGGCGGAATCTACATCGGGACGCCGAGCAACACGCCAGGCGATACGTGGCGTACTGAGCCGGCGCTCATCGATCCCACCCTGCCGATCGATGCCGGCCATGTGGATTTCCCTGGCCAAAACATGGGCTATTGGCCGAGCTACCGCACCATCAAACCCAACGAGCGCGCGACTTTTCTCGCTTACCTTCACAGCGATCGCGTCCGGCCGGATGTCGGGTTGGGCTATGTGTTCTTGTACTTCTATGGGCTGGAGAGGCGCTTGCTCATGGACGCGTGCAGCGATGCCGTCGCCCGCAGCGAAGCGCCGGCCATCTTGGCGGAGATCGACCGTTTGCTGGCCACTTATGGGCCGCTCAGCCGCTCGTTCCAGCGCTATGCGACCGACCTTCGCGATCTCGGGGCCGCTCTTTACGGCACGCCGAAAGAACCGGAAGTCACCGGCGCACAGGGACAGCCCAGCGCCGGACTTCTGATTCAAATGGCCAAAGTTCTCAACGACGGCCGGCCCGTGCCGCCCGCACTGGCATTTGCCTGGGCGGCAAGCGCGCCATCGGCACCGCGCTGGTACGAGTGGCGCAACATCGAGCCCGAAGCACGTGCGCTGTTTTCCGAGAAGTATCGGCAGACGTTCGGCGAGGGCATCCAGGGCGCCAAGACCAGCGGCGTGCTCAATATTCATTTGCACGGCGCCGCCTCCAACCGCACCAGCATGACGATGTCGCTCAACATCGCTGACCCACGCAGCATCGAACCGCGCTTGGGGCGGCTGCCGGCGATGCTTTCGAGCGTTGTGAGCGAGCTCGATGCGTTGCGGTCGACGCGCAATCGGCGCAAAGACCCATTGGCAGAAGCCGTGGCGCTTCCTGCGTCTCTGCGCGCCAAGGCGCTGCCCACTGTCCTGGATGGCTTGAAGCAGTTCGCGTCCGTGGCCGTGCGCGATCGCGCGGGCGTGGCGGATGTGGCCGACTTGCGCCTGCACTCAGGTTGGACGCCCGGCGACAAGTTCGCCAAGCGCGAGGCGGTGTCGTGCGCGCAAGCATTGGAGACGGTCGGCTTTGGCGTGGAGCCCGATGTGCGCTGTGGCGGCGTGATCGGAAAATCCGTCGTGCTCTTTGCGCTTGACTCATCAGTCGGCACCAAGCCGGCGA
>JAFEFO010000038.1 GCA_018240565.1 Pseudomonadota bacterium
CGCAACGTGGTGCTCGACAAGAGCTTCGGCGCGCCGACGATCACCAAGGACGGCGTGTCCGTCGCCAAGGAGATCGAACTGGCCGACAAGTTCGAGAACATGGGCGCGCAGATGGTGAAGGAAGTCGCGTCGAAGACCTCCGACGTCGCCGGCGACGGCACCACCACCGCGACCGTACTCGCGCAGGCGCTGATCCGCGAGGGTCTGAAGGCCGTCGCCGCCGGCATGAATCCGATGGATTTGAAGCGCGGCATCGACAAGGCCGTCGCAGGCGCCGTCGCGGAACTGAAGAATCTGTCCAAGCCTTGCTCCACGAGCAAGGAAATCGCCCAGGTCGGTTCGATCTCGGCGAACTCGGATTCGGACATCGGCGACCTGATCGCCAAGGCCATGGACAAGGTCGGCAAGGAAGGCGTGATCACCGTTGAAGACGGCTCGGGCCTGGACAACGAACTCGACGTCGTCGAGGGCATGCAGTTCGATCGCGGCTATCTGTCGCCGTACTTCATCAACAACCAGCAGTCGATGCAGGCGGAGTTGGAAGACCCGTACATCCTGCTGCACGACAAGAAGATTGCCAACGTGCGCGAGCTGCTGCCGATCCTCGAAGGCGTGGCCAAGGCCGGCAAGCCGCTGCTCATCGTCGCCGAAGAAGTCGAAGGCGAGGCGCTGGCGACCCTGGTCGTCAACACCATCCGCGGCATCGTCAAGGTGTGCGCAGTGAAGGCGCCGGGCTTCGGCGATCGTCGCAAGGCGATGCTCGAAGACATGGCCATCCTCACCGGCGGTCAGGTCATTTCCGAAGAAGTCGGCCTGTCGCTGGAAAAGGCCACGATCAAGGATCTGGGCCGCGCCAAGAAGGTGCAGGTGTCCAAGGAAAACAGCACCATCATCGACGGTCATGGCGAAGCCAAGAACATCAAGGCCCGCATCGACCAGATCAAGGCGCAGATTGAAGAGACCAGCTCCGACTACGACCGCGAAAAGCTGCAGGAGCGCGTGGCCAAGCTCGCCGGCGGCGTGGCGGTGATCAAGGTCGGCGCTGCGACCGAAGTCGAGATGAAGGAAAAGAAGGCGCGCGTCGAAGACGCCCTGCACGCCACGCGTGCGGCGGTGGAAGAAGGCGTAGTGCCGGGCGGCGGCGTGGCCCTGATCCGCGCGCTGGACGCCATCAAGAAATTGAAAGGCGACAACGAAGACCAGAACCACGGCATCCAGATCGCCAAGCGCGCGATGGAAGCTCCGCTGCGCGAGATCGTCGCCAATGCCGGTGAAGAATCGTCGGTGGTGCTGAACAAGGTCGCCGGTGGCAAGGGCAATCATGGTTACAACGCCGCCAACGGCGAGTACGGCGACATGATCGAGTTCGGCATTCTGGACCCGACCAAGGTCACGCGCAGCGCGTTGCAGAACGCCGCGTCGATCGCGGGCCTGATGATCACCACCGAAGCGATGGTCGGCGAAGCGCCGAAGAAGGAAGAACACAACCACGGCGGCGGTGGCGGTGGCATGGGCGGTATGGGTGGCATGGGCGGCGGCATGGACTTTTAAGTTAGCCGCGCCTCGCTCTTTCCCCCTCTCCCGCTTGCGGGAGAGGGTTGGGGTGAGGGGAAAATTGCTCAAACGCTTCATAAAAAAACCCCGCAGTGATGCGGGGTTTTTTTATTGGCTGCTGTGCTAAAGTAAGGATTCCTTACCACGGCTCACCGCCATGCTCGCCAAGCTCACCAGCAAGAACCAGCTCACGCTGCCGCGGGCCGCAGTGGATGCCGCAGGCAACGCGGAGTATTTCGAGATTCAAGCGCGCGCCGGTCGCCTGGTGCTCACGCCCGTGCGCATGCAGCGTGCCGATGCCGTGCGCGCCAAACTCGCCGAACTTGATCTGGGCGACGACGATCTCGCCGCCGCCGTGGCGTGGGCGCGCAAAGCGACGCGCGGGCGCGCAATGCGCGTAGCGGAAGAGCCCGCGCCGTATCGCGTCAAAACGCGCGCAGTGAAAAAGCCGGCCAAGCGCCGCGCAAACAAGACGAAGTGACTACCCCTACCACGCCGCGCTGGGTACTCGATACCAATGTCGCGCTCTCGGCACTAATTCGTCCGGGCGGCGTTGCCGGGCGCTTGCGTCTAGCCTGGCAGGCGAGTTTGTTCGTGCCGCTGGCGAGCCGAGACACCATCGCCGAACTGATCCGCGTTCTTGCCTATCCCAAATTCAAGCTCACCGGCGAAGAACAGCACGAACTGCTCGCCGACTATCTGCCGTGGACGCAAGCGGTGCGCATTCCTGAGCCGCCGCCGAACGTGTCGCGTTGCCGCGATCCAGATGACGCACCGTTCCTGCATCTCGCCTTCGCGGCCAAGGCCGCTGCCATCGTCACCGGCGATGCCGATCTGCACGCGCTCGCGCCGCTGCGACGCATCGCCTTGTTGACGCCGGCGCAGGCGGTGCAAGCGTTGTCGCGGGGGTAGGGCAAAGCGATCAAGCGCCTGGCCTTGGCTGCTTCACGCCGCCATCAGCGTGCCCTGGTGATAGACGATTTTCCATGCGCTACCAGCGAATCGCCAGATGGTCGATCGGCGGCTCAAGCGGCCCGCCTGGTCGAGCTGGTAGGTTGCCAGATACAGGTTCGGCGCAAGCTCGCGGCAGGCGAAATCCGAAACGGTGAAAGTTTCAACGACCGGTTCGGCATGTCGCGCTTGCAATGTGTCGAGAACGAATGCCTTGGAATATTTCGCGCCGGAAGCACCGACTTCCCAGAAATCCTGATCGACCATCGCCTCGAACGCGGCACGCGATGTGCCCAGTTCCGGATGATGGAAGATCGGCTCGCGCGCGGCGATCATCCGGCTGGCCTGCGCAATGGTCAGCGTGGAAGCCGTCATCGTGCCTGATTCCCGGTGCATGTGCTGGATGCGTCGCCGGTCGGCCGCAGGTCTACATTCCCGCCGGCGGCTGCCACAGCTCGACCTTGTTGCCCTCGGGGTCGATGATCCAGCCGAATTTTCCGAACTCGGATTCTTCGACCTTGTCCTCGACCTGCACGCCCTCGGCACGCAGCACCGCAAGCAGCCCAGGCAGGTCGGCCACGCGATAGTTGATCATGAAGGATGCCGAGCCGGGGGCGAAGTAGTTCGTGTCCTGAGCGAACGGATTCCAGGCGGTGGTGCCGATGCCTTCCGGGTTGTCGGCATTCTTCCATTCGAACGCCGCACCGCCCCATGCCTGCACATCGATGCCCAGATGCGTCTTGTACCAGGCGCCAAGTGCCTTGGGGTCTTTGGATTTGAAGAACACACCGCCAATTCCGGTTACTCGACGCATGATGCCTCCGCGTGTGAGAGACCATCCAGCAGCCATCGTCACTTGCGCATGGTACGCCGGTTCACATCGCCACGTGCTATTCGAATCCGTTCTTGAAAATCAGGTCGTTGCCCAGTTGGCAAACCGCCGGCTCGCTGGACTCGAACAAGGTGCGCGTCGCCCATTCCGGGTGATCGACGAACGGATTGCGGTTGCCCTGGAAACTCTGGATCGCGTTGTTGCGCTCGACCTCCTCGGCGTCCGGCGGATCCTGCGTGTTCCATGCGAGCAGATCCGTGAGCAGGCCCATGTAGGCCTTGGGCGCGGTATTGCTCGTCTTCACGATAAGTGTGCGGTCGTCGGTGAGCTCCAGGTCGGGAATCACGCCATCGTGGGCGGCTTCGGCGGCGATGCCTTCGTAGCGGATCGCCATGTAGAACATTGCGCGCGCCGCCTCGCCCTTGCGGTGGTTCCACACCTCGAATGAGCCGTCTTTGCCATCGGGCGACTTGACCCAGTTCGAGTTGCCCGGATACGTGCCGCTGCCGCCGCCGTAGCCGTTGTTCGTGTCGGTGGTCAGTTCGCTGCAACCGCTGGCGCAGTTCGCATAGGGCTTGTTGCCGCGGCTCGAGTTCTGGCTGGTATCGGCCAGCCACAGCATGTGCGTGTCGGTGTACGCGGCAAGGTTCTGATTGGCAAAACCGAGCGAGTTCGGCCAGGTGTGCTCGCGATTGTAGGTGCTACCGCTGCCGATGCCGGCGCGATCGCTGACGGCGGTGAAGGAGTGATTGCGATACACGTCGATGATCTTGCCGGGATGGTTCGGATCCGCTTGGGCGATCTCCAGGATGGTCCACACGTTCTGCGCGCCGCCGCTGTAGGGATAAATCGTGTGGCCCTTGATGGTCTGGTGCAGCGAGCAGCGCAGTTGCTCCGGGCTGCTGGTGTTGACGTTGCCGTAGTAACCGCTGAGCGTGCCGGAGGCGACGCTGAAGCTGGCCGTGTAGTCGGCTTGCAGGGCGATGTTGTCCGCGTCGTGAACGCCGCTGCCGGTAATCGTGAACACGCAATTCTTGCCCGCGGGCAGCACGGTGAACGGCGTCAGCGTACGCGTCGCGCCGCTGCCGGTTTCGTCGAGCTGGATCGGCGTCGAGTCACAGCTCAGCGCGAACGCGTTCGAGGTCGTCACCGCCTCGCTGAAGGTCACGCGGATGTCGCTGGCGATCGGCACATTGGCGGCGCCGTTGGCCGGCTGCGTGGCGACGACGGTCGGCGGTTGCGTGGCCGGATCGATGGTCGTGAATTGCACGATGGTATCGGCGGCTGGATGGTCGGGCGTGCCGTCCTTGTCGACCACGCCTTGGGCAAGGATCGTCCATGTGCAGGTCTCGTTCGCGGCGAACGCAGGCGAAGGCGTCAGCGTGTACGCGCTTGGACCGCCGGATACGCTCGCCGAGTGCGTGCCCGATACCGTGCATTGGATCGTGAACCACGGATCGCTGACCGTGACCGGCTCGCTGAAGCTCACCGCCAGCGTTGCCGACAGCGCGACTTTGGTCGCACTGTTTGACGGCACCGTGGCGACGACGAACGGCGCCACATCGACCGGTGGCGTGCCGTCGACGGAAAAACTCACGTCATCGATGGCCAGGCCATCGTCGTTGCCGGATACATCAAGGTCGACCCAACGCACCCAGATCGTGGCCGACGGCGCGAGACTCAGACCGGAGATCGACGCGGAAATCGCCATGCGGTTCGCGGCGGCGTTGCCATCGAGCGCGCGGGCGACTCCCGTGGTGATGGGCGAGCTGAAGTCCAGCGCGTTGACGTCGATCCATGTCGCGGCGGTATCGCCCAGTGACGTCGCATTGGTGCTGTACTGGAAATCCAGCCGATCGGTCGGTGTGCCGGCGCCAAAACGCCACTGCTCGCCCGTGTAGGCAACCGTGATTGTGCTCAACGTATTGCCGGTGTCGTTGCGCAGGCGCGCACCGATGGTCGAGGCCAGCTTGCCCGATTGCAGTGTGCCGAGCGCGCGGTCGCTGCTGCCGCTGCTGCCAAAGCTGTAGGTGTCGCCGGTATTGGACGAGCCGTCTCCCGCCGTGTACGTGGAATCCGCGTTCTGCTTGGATTCGGCGAAATACCAGCCGCTCGGCAATGTGGTTCCAGTACCGCTGGCGGCAAGACTGTCGAAGGTCTGCACCGGCGGCGCACCGCCGACCAGCGAAACATCCTGCGCAAAGGCATCGACGGCGATGGAAGCGAAAAGGCAAGCGAGCGCGGCATGCGCCGCGATGAGTTGATTCTGCATGAGGCTCCCCAGCCAAAGAATCCGCCGCAGGGGCGGACACACTTGGCGAGCATAGCGCATATCGCAGCCGCGCAGCCTGTATAATCCGCCCTCCCACGCGGTGGAAGAAGCGGCCAAGCCGCTGCCGAAGGCGCAACGCCCGTAATCGCTCAGGCCCGATACCGCCGCGCGGAAAAACTCTGGAGAGAGCGGTTCAATCCGCCGCCGAAGGGGCAACAAGCGCGAGCTTGGAAACTCTCAGGCAGAAGGACAGAGGGGCACCCCGCGTGCGGGTTCGCACGCGCTTTTCGGTGCCCTTGCCATGTCCAACACCAAACCTTCCCTGCGCGATCTGGAGCAACACGACGCCTTCATCGCCCGCCACATCGGCCCGGACGATGCAGAAATCGCGTCCATGCTCAAGACCGTCGGCTACGACTCGCTCGATGCGCTGGTCGCCGCCATCGTACCGGCCAGCGTGCGCCAGAAAAATCCGCTCGCGCTCGATCCGCCAATGTCCGAGACGCAGGCGTTGGCGAAATTGCGCGCGATCGCCGACAAGAATCAGGTGCTGCGTTCGTTCATCGGCCAGGGTTATTACGGCACGCACACGCCGCTCGTGATCCTGCGCAACATCCTGGAAAACCCGGCCTGGTACACGGCGTACACGCCGTATCAGGCGGAAATCTCGCAAGGCCGCATGGAAGCGCTGATCAACTTCCAGACCATGGTCGCCGATCTGACCGGCATGCAGATTGCGAACGCCTCGCTGCTCGACGAGGCCACCGCCGCGGCCGAGGCGATGACCCTGGCGCGGCGCTCGTCCAAGGCCCGCGGCAACGCGATCGTGGTATTCGGCGATACGCACCCGCAGACGCTCGAAGTGCTGCGCACGCGCGCCGAACCCTTGGGCTTGACGATCAAACAGGCCGATTCCGCGGCCGACTGGGACGCGACGATTGCATCGGACGAATACTTCGCGGTGCTGATCCAGTATCCGGCCTCCAGCGGCTGGCTGATGGACTGGAGCGAAGAGGTCGAAAAAATCCACGCCAAGGGTGCGTTGGCAATTTTCGCCACCGATCTGCTCGCGCTGACCGTGCTCAAATCGCCGGGCGAGATGGGCGCCGACATCGTCGTCGGCAACTCGCAGCGTTTCGGCGTGCCGTTCGGATTCGGCGGCCCGCACGCGGCGTTCATGGCCTGTCGCGATGCCTACAAGCGCACCATGCCCGGGCGCCTGATCGGCGTGTCGCTCGACGCGCAAGGCAACAAGGCGTATCGACTGACGCTGCAAACGCGCGAGCAGCACATCCGCCGCGAAAAGGCGACCAGCAACATCTGCACCGCGCAAGTGTTGCTTGCGGTGATGGCTGGCATGTATGCGGTTTATCACGGTCCGGAAGGTTTGAAGCGAATCGCCACGCGCGTGGCGCGCCTGACTGCGATCCTGCGCGCCGGATTGAAGCAGCTCGGTTTCAATGCCGCGCATCACGAAAGCGCGTTCGATACGATCAGCCTGAAAACCGCCGAACGCACCGACGCCTTCATGGCGCGTGCGTTGGCCATGGGCGCGAACTTGCGCAAGGCGTGGGGCGAATACATCTGCATTTCGCTCGACGAGACCAGCACGCGCGCCGACATCGAATTGCTCTGGCGCATCTTCGGCGGCGACGAAGCGAAGTTGCCGGATATCGACGCGCTGGATAAAACCGCGCCGTCATTGATCCCAGCAGAACTGGCGCGCACCAGCGCCTATCTCACGCATCCGGTGTTCAACACGCATCACAGCGAGCACGAAATGCTGCGCTACATGCGCATGCTTTCCGACAAGGACCTGGCGCTGGATCGCAGCATGATCCCGCTCGGCTCGTGCACGATGAAATTGAATGCGACCGCCGAGATGATTCCGGTGACCTGGCCCGCATTCGCCAACATCCATCCGTTCGCGCCAGCCGCGCAATGGCGCGGCTATCAGGAAATGATCGACGGCCTGGAAGCGATGCTGGTCGAGCTCACCGGCTACGACGCGGTCAGCCTGCAACCCAATGCCGGCGCGCAAGGCGAGTACGCGGGCCTGCTCGCGATCCGCGCTTATCACCGGGCGAACGGTCAGGCGCAGCGCGACGTGTGCCTGATTCCCGAATCCGCGCACGGCACCAATCCCGCCTCCGCGCAGATGTGCGGCATGACCGTGGTGGTGACCAAGTGCGACGCCAACGGCAATGTGGACGTCGGCGACATCCGCGCCAAGGCGGAAAAATATTCCGATCGGCTCGCCGCGATCATGATGACGTATCCGTCCACGCACGGCGTGTTCGAAGAAGACGTCGTCGAGATCTACCAGATCGTGCACCAGCATGGCGGTCAGGTGTACACCGATGGCGCCAACCTCAACGCGATGTGCGGTGTCGCGCGCCCCGGTCGCTGGGGTTCGGACGTCTCGCATCTGAACCTGCACAAGACGTTCTGCATTCCGCACGGCGGCGGCGGCCCCGGCGTCGGCCCGTGCGCGGTGAAGTCGCACTTGGCGCCCTATCTGCCCAAGAGTTTCCCCTCTCCCCTTGCGGGAGAGGGTGGCCGCAGGCCGGGAGAGGGGGGAATGGTTTCCGCGGCGAGCTACGGCAGCGCCAGCATCCTGCCGATCTCGTGGATGTACATCACCATGATGGGCCGCGAGGGCATCCTCAAGGCCACGCAAGTCGCATTGCTGAGTGCCAACTACTTGTCCAGGCGCCTGGCCGATCACTACCCGACCTTGTACACCGGCCGCAACGGACTGGTGGCGCACGAGTGCATCCTCGACCTGCGTCCGCTGGAGAAGACCAGCGGCGTCACCGCTGAAGACGTCGCCAAACGCCTGATCGACTTCGGCTTCCATGCGCCGACCTTGTCGTTCCCGGTCGCGGGCACCTTGATGGTCGAGCCGACCGAATCCGAGTCGCTGTATGAACTGGATCGCTTCTGTGATGCGATGATCCAGATCCGCGAAGAAATCCGCGCGATCGAAGAGGGCCGCATGGATCGCGCCGACAATCCGCTCAAGAACGCACCGCACACCGCGGCCGTGGTGACGGCGAGCGAATGGACACATGCCTATCCGCGCGAACTGGCCGCGTATCCCGTGGCTTCGCTCAAGCAGGTGAAATACTGGTCGCCGGTCGCGCGCGTGGACAATGTCTACGGCGACAAGAACGTGTTCTGTTCGTGCGTGCCGGTGGATGCGTTCAAGGAAGAAGCGCAGGCTTGAACATGCCTGCGCGGGAGTAGGGGATTGGCCTTGTCACCCTCCGCCAAAGCACACGCGCAGGTACATTTCTGCGTCGTGTTGTGGGGCTTCACCGCGATCCTGGGCAAGGCGATCACGCTGCGCGCCTTGCCGCTGGTGTGGTGGCGCATGCTGCTCGTCGTACTGGTGCTGGCGCTGTTGCCGCGTGTGTGGCGCGGCTTGCGCCGCATGCCGCCGCGCCTGATCGGTGCCTATGCGGGCATCGGCGTGCTGGTGTCGATCCATTGGTTGACGTTTTATGCCGCGATCAAGCTCGCCAATGCTTCGGTCGCGGCAACCTGCATCGCCATCGCGCCGGTGTTTCTGGCGTTGATCGAACCCTGGGTTGCGGCGCGCCGTTTCGATCCACGCGAGTTGCTGCTCGGCATCGGCGTGGTGCCGGGCGTGGCGCTGATCGTCGGCGGCATTCCCTCGGACATGCGCCTGGGCCTGGTCGTTGGCGTCGTCTCGGCGTTTTTCGTGGCCCTGTTCGGCGCCGGCAACAAGCGACTTGCCGGACATGCCGATCCGATGACCATCACCGCCATCGAGCTGGGCGTCGGCGTGTTGTTCCTAAGCCTGCTCGCGCCGATTTTGCCGCATGCCGGTCCGGCCTTCGTCCTGCCCGACGCGCACGATGCGATCCTTCTGCTGATCCTGGCGATGGCTTGCACGCTGCTGCCTTTCGCGTTGGCGCTGGTTGCATTGCGCCACGTCAGCGCGTTCTCGATGCAGATCGCCACCAATCTCGAACCCGTTTACGCCATCATCCTGGCGATCATCCTGCTCGGCGAGCAGCGCCAGCTCGACTCCCTGTTCTATCTGGGCGGCGCGATCGTGCTCGCTACGGTGCTGCTGCATCCCTTGCTGGCTGGGCACTCACCGCACAAGCCGGCGGCGGAGGTGCTGGGCACCTCCGAGGCGAAGGGGATCGATTGACGGATCAACTTGCACAGTGTCGTGGAAACCGCGGCCTGCGTGCGCAGCGAGCAGGCGCTGCAAGCGCTCGCGCAGCGTGGAATCGGGAACATGGCTGTCGAGCCAGCTCGGGCGCAGGTCAGGCGGCAGGTCGAGCAGGGCGTCGAAGGCCTCGCGCAATGCATTCTGCGTAGTGGAATCGATGGATGGCGGTAATGTGGTCATCGCGGCGAGTAACGCGAAAACGCAGCCAGGTGCGTCACGTCAGCGCATCGTGCAGGAACGCGCGCGCAAACGCCCAGTCACGATCTGCGGTGCGGCGGGTCACGCCGAGTTGTTCGGCCACCTGTTCCAGCGGCAGGCCGGCGAAATAGCGCAGCTCGACCACGCGCGCGGCGCGTGTGTCGGCGGTTTCCAGTTGCGTCAGCGCCGCATCCAGGGCGAGTGCGCCTTGTGCGTCGTCGATGGACAGGCGTTCATCGCCGCCGGTCAGGGTCACCGCGATCCAGCCGCCGCCGGCACGCTGGCGCAGATGATCGCGGGCGCGGTCCGCCGGCCATTGCTGCGCCGCGGCGTGGCAAAGCGTCACGGTTCGCGTATGAAGGGCGCTTGCGCATGAGGGGGAGGGTGGCCCGCCGCGAGCAATCGCGGCGGGTTTTTAGTTTCCGCCGGCGTGATCGTGCAGAATGCGCGCATGTCCGCATCCGCCGAACTCGATGCCTTCGTGCAAGCCCGCTATGCACAGGTACTGGCGCGCTGCCGCGAATCCGGCGTGGTGTTGCACGACGATGCCGGCGTCGCCGAGCATGTGCAGCGCGTGCTCGTGGCCAGCGATTTCGCCTTTGCTGCGTTCGTGCGCGATGCACGCCTGCTCGATGCGCAGGCGCTTGCACGCATGGCCGATCCGCGCCATGCCGATGCGCGGCCGCTGGCGCTGTCCGCGACCGTGGATGAGACAGCCGCGATGGCGGAACTGCGCCGCTATCGTCACGCCGAGGCGGTGCGCCTGGTCTGGCGCGACGTCAACGGCCTGGACAGCGTCGAGCAGACCCTGGCCGGATCGAGTGCGTTGGCCGAGGCGTGTCTTGCCGCCGCGCTCGCCTACGCCGACCGCGTGCTGGCGCGCCGGCATGGAACCCCGCGCGATGCGCAAGGGGTCGCGCAGCGCCTGGTCGTGCTGGCAATGGGCAAACTCGGCGGCAACGAGCTGAATTTTTCGTCCGACATCGATTTGATCCTCGCGTTTGCAGAAAATGGAACGAGCGATGGCGAACGACCGCTCGCCAACGAAGCGTATTTCGCGCGCCTCGGGCAACTGCTGGTCAAGCTGCTCGCCGAAATCACCGCGGATGGCCTCGCGTATCGCGTGGACCTGCGCCTGCGCCCGTTCGGCAATGCGGGACGCGTGGCCTTGAGTTTCGCGGCGATGGAACAGTACTACCAGCGCGAGGGCCGCGACTGGGAACGTTATGCCTTCATCAAGGCACGGCCGGTCGCCGGCGACATTGCCGCCGGCAAGCGCCTGCTCGAAGCGCTGCGCCCGTTCGTGTTCCGCAAATACCTGGACTACACCGCGTTCGCGGGATTGCGCGAGATGAAGGCGCTGATCGACGCCGATGTCGCGCGCCGCGACCTGGCGGCGAACCTCAAGCTCGGCCCCGGCGGCATCCGCGAGATCGAATTCGTCGTGCAATTGCTCCAGCTCATCCGCGGCGGACGCGAGGCGAGCATGCGCGAAACCGGATTGCTGCCCGCGCTCACTGCCTGCGAGCGCCTCGGCGCACTGTCGGCCGAAAGCGCGAAGCGCCTACGCACGGCGTACGTATTCTTGCGGCGAGTGGAGAATCGCGCGCAGATGTTGCGCGACGAACAGACCCACGATGTGCCGGAGGATGCCTTCGCGCGCTTGCGCCTCGCCGCCACGCTCGGTCTGCCGGATTGGCCGGCGCTGGAACACGAACTCGCCAAGGCGCGGGCGGGCGTGGCGACCGAATTCGCCGACCGCCTGGGCGATGCGCCGGTGACGGCTGCTTCCGCGGGAGCGGCGCCTTCGCTGGCCACGGCCGCGGCGTATTGGCAAGCCCTGGGCCGCGACCAGGCCGGGCCCGCGCCTTTGGTGGCGCTGGGATTCGCCGCGGCGGACAACCTGCACGCGGCCTTGCATGCACTCGCGGCCGGCGCGGCGCGCATCGTCTCGGCGCGCGGTCGCGCGCGGCTGGATCGCCTGCTGCCGCACCTGTTGCAAGCGGCGGCGGCGAGCGCGGCGCCGGATGCGTGCCTGGAACGACTCGTGCGTTTGTTGCATGCCGTGCTGCGGCGCTCGGCGTACCTGGCCTTGCTCGAGGAGCAACCGGCGGCACGCCTGCGCCTGGTCGATGTGTTCGCCGGCAGCGCGCTGCTCGCCGAACGCGTGATTGCGCATCCGTTGTTGCTGGACGAGCTGCTCGGTGCGGCGAACGCCGGCACGCTGCCGGACCGTGCCGCGCTCGATGCCGAAATCGGCCGACGCCTGGCGCAAGTCGACGCCGGCGATGCCGAAGGCGCCATCGAAATCCTGCAGGAAGAAAAGCAGAGCGCGGCATTCCGCATCGGCTTGGCCTGTCGTGGCGGCGCCGACGCCGTGGCAACCGCGCACGCCTTGGGCGCGACCGCGCAGGTCGTCGTCGCCCATGCCTTGCGCCTGGCCGAGGATGATCTGGCGCGCGCGCACGGGCGCCTGCCCGGCGGCGTCGCCGTGATCGGCTACGGCAGCTTGGGCGGCGATGAACTCGGTTTTGCGTCCGACCTGGATCTCGTCTTCGTCTATGACGGCGCCTTGGCGCAGACGGAAAGCGATGGTGCGCGGCCGCTGGAAGGCGCGCGCTACTTCGCCCGCATCGCGCAGCGCGTCGTGCATTGGCTGACCACGCAAACGCGCGCAGGCAAACTCTACGACGTCGATGTGCGCCTGCGTCCGGATGGTGGCAAGGGCCTGCTCGTGGTCGGCGTGCAGGCATTCGCCGAGTACTTGCGCGAGCGCGCCTGGATCTGGGAATCCCAAGCCTTGGTGCGCGCGCGGCCGATCGCAGGCGACGCACGTGCCTGCGCGCAATTCGCCGCGTTGCGTGCGCAATGGTTGGGGCAAGCGCGCGACCGCGTGCAGGTGCTCGGCGAAGTCGGCGCCATGCGTGCGCGCTGGCGCGCCGAGCGCGACCGTTCGACGGCGGCGTCGCTGGACTTGAAGCAAGGCGCCGGCGCCTTGCTCGACATCGAGTTCATCCTGCAAACCCTGGTGTTGCTAAATGCGCATGCGTATCCGAGTCTGCTCGATAGCGGTAATAGCGCGCGATTGATCGCATTGTGCGGCCATGCCGGGGTACTTGCCGAATCCGCCGCGCAGACGCTCGCGCAAGCACACGCGGCCTTGCTCAAGCGCGCGCTGGATTGCACGCTGGATGCGCGCCCGCGCCTGGTGCCGCGCGATGCGGAATTGGAACGCCAAGCGCGCGCCGTGCTGCAAATTGCCGCAGACGTCGGGTTGCAAATCGCCTGATTCAATCGCGGGTCAAAGCCGCAACAACATCCGGGCGCGTGGATTCGAGCACGTGCCAGATCTTGCTTGCCACGGCGGCGAATTCGCGCAGCGGCGGTGGCTGCTGCATTGTGGAAAAGTCCACATTGTCCGCAAGCGCATGCAGCCAACCTTGCGCGCGCAGTTCGGCATGGAAGTCGACGAGCTTGCCGCGCGCGCCGGCCGGCAGCAGCGTCAGCACCGGCTTGCCGGTGGCGCAGGCCTCCGAGAGCATGTTCACCGAATCGGGCGTGACGATGATGCGATCGGCGGCCGCAAGGTAACCAGGATACGGATTCTCGCCATCTTCGGCGCCGTTCCAGAAATGCACGCAACCGATCCTGCCCGAATCCGCACGCAAGCGTTCGCGCGACTTTCGCCGCCACGCATCCGGCGTGCGCCGCGACGTCGATACCAGGACGCTGCCGCCATCACGCGCGACGACGGCATTGATGCGATCGAGGAATGCTTCGAACCAGGCGTCATCCATCTCCAGTCCGCGGCGCGGGCCGCCGATCAGCACCGCCGTGCGCGGCTGCGGCAATTGCGCAAGATTCGCAAAGCGGGCAAGACCTGCGGCGAGCCAATCCTCGTCCACGGCATTGAGCGCGCCGATGGTCTGGATGACATTGGCGCCGTGCAGCGCGTCGTGGCGTGGCGCGACGACGAGATCGAAATGCTTCGGGTCGATGCGCGGATCCAGGACCTGGACCGTGAAGGTCTTGCCGTCGCTGGCGTTGCGCAACCAGCGCGTGAGCGACGCGCCGTCACGGCCGCAACCGATCGCCAGGGCCGGCCACGGCGCGTGCAGGCGCCGGCGCAGTGCGGCGGTGACGCCAAGCCGCAATCCCGCCTGCAGGCGCGGTGCGGTCCAGGCCCAGGGGCCGCGCAGACCGGTACGGACGATCCCGGCGTCGATCTGCATGGCTTGCGCCAGGGCTTGTGCCTGGCGCTCGTTGCCGGCGGCGCCGTCGGTGGCGATCCAGCAGGCGTTGGCGGCAGTCGGGTTCGTGGGTTGCGCTGGCATTTGCACAAGTATAACGAGCGGGGCGTTAGACTCGGCGCGTACGCTCCACCGCCTCGATCAACCAAGGAGATAGACCATGTTCCTGCGCCGCGTGTTGCCGTTGTGCCTGCTTGCCGTGAGCGCGTGCGCGTTCGCCGCGCCGCAAACCTTCACTATCGATCCGAACCACACCCAGGTGTCGTTCACCTACAGCCACTTCGGTTTTTCCAATCCGACCGGGCGCCTGGAAGACATCAAGGGCAAGGTCGTGGTCGATCAGGCCGATTGGGCCAAGTCATCGGTGGAGGTGACCATGCCCCTGAGCGGCCTGCACACCGGCGTGGCCGCACTCGATGAACATTTGAAGAAGCCGGATTTCTTCGATGCCGCCAAGTTCCCGGACATCACCTTCAAGAGCACCAAGGTGGCCAAGACGGGCGCGGAAACCCTGGACATCACCGGTGAGCTTGCGGTTCACGGCGTCACCAAGCCCGTCACCTTGCATGCACGCATCAACAAGATCGGCGAGAACGCGATGATTTCATCGACAACGGCCGGCTTCGATGCCGATGCCACGCTCAAGCGTTCGGATTTCGGCCTGAAGATGTACGTGCCGGCGGTCAGCGACGAGGTGCACATCCACATCACGCTGTCGGCGGACTTGGCGAAATAAACTCTGGATCGTCATGCCGGCATGGATTGCCGGCATCCAGAATACAAGGAAGTAAACGTTTGCAATTTGCGCAATGCCTTCCCTGGCCTCTGGATTCCCCTCAGCCCGCTGTCGCGGGCTTCGACCCTGCCGGAATGACGCTTTACTGGTTCTTCACACCCTGGTTCTTCAGGGCTTCCAGACCCGCCAGATTGATGCTGCCGACCGCGGCCTTGAGCTGGTCGATGCTGTCGGCATTGCCGTTGACCTTCACGCTGAAGCGGTCGCCAAGGACGATGCTGAATTCGCCGTCCTTGTTCTGCGTGTCCCATTGCTCGTGCATGAGGCGACCGTCCTGCTTGTAGGTCTTGTCGTAGCCGTGGTCGGTTTCCTGCGAGGATTCCACGCCGATCGCGCCGGCCAGCGCCATCATGCCCTTGGCGCTGCCGGTGTCGGCGATTTCCAGATGCAGGGAGTGCTGCCCGTCGGAGTACGTCGCCGTGGCGTTGGAAACCTGCATGCCCATCGCGCCATTGCGCTCGGCCGACAGCGACGTGCGCTTGAGCCCGGCCAGCGTATCCGGCACGAAACCCTTGAGCGTATCCGGCGGCAGGGCTTCGACCTGCGAACCGCCGCCGAGCACCGCGCCAAGCATCTGCCCGGTGGCTTGCGCCTGCGCGTTGGCGTCGCCGGATTTCTGCGCGGCCTCCATCTGCTTGCTGGCCTTTTCCGCCGCGGCGCCCATTGCCGCGAGCTTGCCCAGCGTGCTGTTCGAATCGATGGTGACGTTGCTGTCGCTGCTGCCGATGTGCAGGCCGCTGGCAGCACCGCCGAGCGCCGCCGTGCCGACGATGCCGCCGACCACGAGCATCACGATCCAGCCCAGCACGATCGCGCAGATGATGCTCACGGCCGTATAGCCGCCGGCCTTTTCGGGCGGGCACTTCATCGTGTACGGCAGTCCGAGGTACAGCAGGTAGATCGAGTAGATGCCGCCGGCCAGCGCGATCAGTGCGCCCAGTCCGAGTCCCAGGATCACGCCGATGCCGGCGATCCAGCCCGCGGTGTAGGCATAGGCCACGACCTTGAGCGCCTGCACCTGGTTCTTCTGCGCGCCGAAAGTCCCGGCCAGCGCATCCACGATCAGCGCCATGACGAAGACGAGCACCAGGGTCAGCACGTACTGCACGATCATCGCCGTGATGCCCGAACCGATGCCGGTATGCACGGTGACACCGAACCAAGTGTTGCCGATGATGGCGTTCTTGATGAAACCGAACACCGCCGGGATGGCGGCCAGAACCAAAATGTAGTTCAGGTACAGGCTTTGTACCGTTTCCGCCTCGCCCGCAATCACGGGCCATTCGGTCTTGGGTGTCAGCAGGATGTTCTTGGCGCGTGCGATGAGCTTGTTGAAGTCCACGATGAAATCTCCCCGTCGAAAGCCCTGTTTGCGCGCATCTTACCCGGTTCCGGTGCAAAGGGAATCGGCGGCGGGTCGCGGCGCTGGCGTGATTTGGATCACACGACGCAGGCCAATTGGTGCGCATCTTGCTAGACTTCATCCATCGCATCGCCGCTTGCTGGAATCAGCCATGTCCGCCACCGCCGCCAACGTTTCCGCCGCCGCCGTTCGCCTCGTTCCGGCCAATGCCGAGCATCGTTACAACGTCACCCATGCGGACCTGCCGTTGTCGTGCCCGATGCCGGGCATGAGCCTGTGGAATTCGCACCCGAAGGTGTATCTGGCCATCGAGGCGACCGGTACCGCGCAGTGTCCCTACTGCAGCGCGGTGTACACCCTGACCGATTGAGGGCCGGCGTGTGAGCGGGCGTCGCCTGACCGTGGTGCAACTGCTGCCGGCGCTCAATGCAGGCGGCGTGGAGCGCTCGACGCTGGAAATCGGCGCCGCGCTGGCGGCGGCCGGGCATCGTTCGGTGGTGATCAGCGCGGGCGGGCGCCTGGTCGAGCGGCTCACCGCGCAGGGCAGCGAACACATCGCGCTCGACATCGGCCGCAAGTCCCCGTTGACCTTGCGGCATGTGCGCACGCTGCGACGGCGATTCGCGAACCTTGTGCCGGACATCGTGCATGCGCGCTCGCGCCTGCCGGCCTGGCTGGCGTGGCGCGCGCTGGGCAAGATGTCCGCGCCGAGGCCGCATTTCCTGACCACGGTGCATGGCCTGAATTCACCGGGTTGGTACAGTTCGATACTCACCCGTGGCGAGCGCGTGATCTGCGTTTCCAACACGGTGCGCGATCATGTGCTCAAGTATTACCCGCAGGTGGACCCGGGCCGCCTCACCGTGATCCCGCGCGGCGTGGATCCGGACGAGTTTCCCTTCGGCCATTCGCCGGATGAAGCCTGGCGCGCCGCTTTCGCGGCGCAATTCCCGCAACTCGCGGGCGGCCTGCTGCTCACCCTGCCGGGTCGCGGCACGCGCATCAAGGGCCACGCCGATGCGATCGAACTGCTCGCCGGGCTGGTGCAGCGCGGCCTGGATTGCAAACTGCTGCTGCTCGGCGCGGACGAGCGCGGTCGCGAGCGCTACCTGCGCGAATTGCGCGCCCTGGCTACGCGGCGCGGCGTCGCCGAACGCGTGGCGATATCCGCGCCGCGCGATGATGTGCGCGACATCTACGCGGTGTCGAACCTGGTGTTGCAGCTGTCCACCAAGCCCGAGGCATTCGGCCGCACCGTCGTCGAAGCCATCGCCCTGTGCCGGCCCGTGCTCGGCTACGCGCACGGTGGCGTCGGCGAATTGCTCGCCGAACTTTATCCGGAAGGCCGCGTGCCGCCCGGCGACATCACGCGCCTGATCGAACGCGCGGCGGAATTGTTGCGCCTGGCCCCGCCGATCGCGCCGCTGCGGCAATTCCGCCTTGCCGACATGCAGGCGGCGGCGCTGGATTTGTATTCGCAGATCGTCGGATGAAAGCCATGTGGCCGTTGTGGATCGTGCTCGCGGTGTTGCTGTTGCTGCCGGTCGGGCGCGCATCCGAAGCGCCGTTGGCGATCGGTGCGATCGCCGGATTGATCCTGGCGTGGCGTGAACGCGACGTCTTGCGCACGCAGGTTGGCGCGCGCCTCGCCCTCATCGTGTTCGCGTGCTATTGGCTGGCGGCGCTGCTCTCCGCGCCGGGAGCGGTCGTACCGGGAAAGACCTGGGACACGGTCGCGGTGTTGCTGCGCTTCGTCCCATTCGCGGTTTTTGCGTGTTTGGCATTGCGCAAGACGGCGTGGTGGCCGCGCCTGACCGATGCCTGCGCCGCGATCGTGTTGCTGTGGTTGCTCGATGCCTGGGTGCAGATCCTCACTGGCTGGAGCCTGGGCGGCGCGGAAACCGCGGACCGGCTATCCGGCATTTTCGGTGCGGGAAACCTCAAGCTCGGCCCGGTGCTGGCGGTGCTGTCGCCGTTCGTGTTCGTCGCCGCGCGCCGGCGCTGGGGCTGGCGCGGATTGGCCGTCGCGTTCGTGTTCCAGTTGATGCCGATCCTGTTCGCCGGCTCGCGTTCGGGCTGGATCATGTACGCGCTGGTGGCGCTTGCGTTCGCCTGGATGCAGACGCGGGCGCCGTTGCGCTTCGCGGCATGGGTGCTCGCCGCCGCCTGCGCGGCCGTACTCGGTATTGCCGTCGCCTGGCAGCACTCGGGACGCTTCGACGCGCGCTTCGATCGCACCCTGCTTGCCCTGCAAGGTTCCGAGCACGCGTTGGATACGGCGTCCGCGGGGCGCCTGCGTATCTGGACCACGGCTGCGCGCATGTTCGCCGCGCATCCCATCGCCGGTGTCGGTGTGCGCGGTTTCCGCTACGCCTATCCGCTGTACGCTCAAGCAGGCGATGCGTTTGTCGACGCAAACACCGACGAAGGCGCCTATCACGCACACCAGATCGTGCTCGAAGTGCTCAGCGAAACCGGCATTGCCGGATTGTTGCTCTGGCTCATCGGTGCGTTCTGCGCAATCCGCGCGTGGCGGCGCGCCGGTGCGCCCGCACGCGAACGCGCACTTGCCCCAGCGCTCGCGCTGGCCGCGATGACGTTTCCGCTGAACACGCACCTCGCGTTCTATTCGGCGTGGTGGGGACTGTTGTTCTGGTGGCTGCTCGCGCTGTATTGCGCCGCGCTGGGTGCGGACGACCATGCCGCGTGAACGCTTTTCTCTGGTCGTCACCACGTTCAACAACGCGGCGACGCTGGAGCGTTGCCTGGCCAGCGCCGCATTCGCCGACGACATCGTCGTGCTCGATTCCGGCAGCACCGATGCCACGCTGGAAATCGCGCAAAAGCATGAATCGCGGATTTTCGTCGAGCCGTTCCAGGACTACTCGACGCAGAAGCAATCCGCCATCGACAAGGCTGCGCACAACTGGGTGTTGCTGCTCGACGCCGACGAGGCGCTGACGGATTCGGCGCGCCGCGAAATCGAACGCGCGCTGGAGAATCCCTGCGTGGCCGGATTCCGCCTGCCGCGGCGCGAGCAGATGTTCTGGACTTTCCAGCATCGCTGGAGCTGGACGAACGCGCACCTGCGCCTGTTCGATCGCCGCCACGGACGCATGAACACGGCGGCGGTACACGCCGCTCCGGAAGTTTCCGGGCCCGTGCGCACTTTGCGCCGCGCCGTTTTCCTGCATTACGGCGAGCCGGATATCGCCACGAAAGTTTCCAAGATCAACGCCTATTCCAGCGGCGTCGTTGCCGACAAACTGCGCCGCAAACCGCGCTTCCTCGGTGTGCGTATGGTGCTGTACCCGCCGGTGTTCTTCATCCGCCAATACCTATTCAAACGCTATTTCCTCAACGGCTGGGCCGGATTCATCAGCGCCGCGACCGGCGCGTACTACGTATTCCTCAAGTACGCCAAGGTGTACGAAGCAAAGCGTCGGCGCGAGCCTCAATAGACGGGCGGCGCGCCTTCCGGCCGCGTCTTGAATCGTTTGTGCACCCACAGGTATTGCTCGGGTGCCTCGCGCACCATGGCCTCGATGCGCTCATTCACGCGCGCGGTGTCGGCCACGATGTCGCTGGATGGAAAATCTTCCAGCGGCGCTTGCAAGCGTATCGTGTAGCCGCCGCGCGGCTCGCGGCGATGAAAGAAAGGGATTACGGCGGCACCGGACAATCGCGCCAGGTGATGCGTCGCGGTAAGCGTGGACGCACTCACGCCGAAAAACGGCGCGAACACGCAATCCTTGCCGCGCATGTCCTGGTCGGGCGCGTACCACAGCGTGCCGCCGCGCTTTAGGTATTTCACGCTGGCGCGCAATTCGTCCTTGGCGAACATGGCATCCGCATAGCGCAGGCGTGCGGCCAACACGGCGCGTTCGAATACCGGATCGTCCATCACGCGGTACATGCCGGCAATGCGGATACGCTGCGAGACCAGCCGCGCGCACAATTCCAGATGCGAGAAATGCGCGCCGACGAGCAAGACGCCGCGGCCTTGCGCACGGCAGGCTTGCAGGTGTTCCAGCCCTTCGATCGCGCACGGCACGCGGGCGATCGCGCGATCGGAGCCGAACCAGGCGAAGGCGAATTCGACCAGCATCATCCCCAGGTCCGCGAGGTTGCGGTGCAACAGTTGCGCGCGTTGCGAATCCGTCATTTCCGGAAAGCACAGCTCGAGATTGCGTTGGGCGACGCGACGGCGCGCGCCGGGCAGGCGCGCGGTCAATGCGCCGAGTCCGCGACCAAGCCCGCGCAATGCGCGATACGGCAGTTTCGCGGTCAGGCGTACGACGCCCAGGCCGATCCAGGACGGCCAATGGCGCGGCGAAAGCAATGAAACGGACGGCATCGACGGATTGTAGCCGGTGCCGCCGCTATACTTGCCAACCTTTGCGCCTGGTCTTGTCACTGCCTTGATGCGCCTGCGCCGTTTCATCTACACCTCGACGATGTATCTGCTCACGCCGGTGATCCTGTACCGGCTGGCGATCCGCGGCTTGCGTTATCCGGAATATTTCCAGCGCTGGCAGGAGCGCTTCGGCTTCTTCGCCGATCCGAAGATCCGCGACAGCATCTGGATCCACGCCGTGTCGCTGGGCGAGGTCAATGCGGCGATGCCGCTGATCGACGCATTGATGGAGCGCTATCCGGACACGCCGTTCGTCATCACCACGGTCACGCCGACCGGTTCCGAGCGCGTGCGACGGGTCTATCGCGGGCGCGTGTTCAACGTCTACCTGCCTTACGATTTGCCGGCCTCGATCCGGCGTTTCCTCGATCGCGTGCGGCCAAGATTGGCGGTGGTGCTGGAAACCGAAATCTGGCCGAACCTGTTCTTCGAGTGTCAGGCGCGCAACATCCCGCTGATCGTCGCCAACGCGCGCTTGTCGGAAAAGAGCTTTCGCGGCTATGGCCCGGTGCGGCCGCTGGCGCAAAGCGCACTGGCCAGCGCGCGCTACGTGGCCGCGCAATCGGCGACCGATGCCGGACGCCTGCGCGACCTGGGCGCCGAACCCGAGCGGTTGGGTATTTTCGGCAACCTGAAATACGACATGAGCGTACCGGCCAAGCTCGGCGAACAGGCGTCCGCGATGCGCAATGGCTGGGGCACGCGCCGCCCGGTGTGGATCGCGGCGAGTACGCACGAAGGCGAAGAGGAAGCCGTGCTCGAGGCGCATTCCGTGGTTTTGCGGCAGTTCCCCGACGCCCTGCTATTGCTGGTGCCGCGCCATCCCGAACGCTTCAAGCCGGTCGTGGAGGCCGCCCGCAAGAGCGGGTTCGCCACGCGCACGCGCAGCGAAGATCGTTCCGCGGCATCCGACACACAATGCTTCGTCGTCGATACCCTCGGCGAGTTGCTGCGCTTTTATGCGGCCGCGGACGTGGCTTTCGTCGGTGGTTCGCTGGTGCCGATCGGCGGGCACAACGTGCTGGAGCCGGCAGCCTTGTCGGTGCCGGTGGTGGTCGGGCCGCAGACGTTCAATTTCGTGGAAATCACCGCCAACCTGATCGACGCCGGCGCCGCGCTGCGGGTGCGGGACGGGCGCGAGCTGGCTGCGACCGTGATCGATCTGTTTGGTGACCCCGCTTTGCGCAAACGCCTGGGCACGGCGGGGCAGGCCGCGTTCCAGCGCGAGCAGGGTGGCGTTTTGCGCACCCTGGAGATCGTCGAGCGCGTGCTGGACGGTCCGGCTGGCCAGTCCAGGCCGGCCTGACGATCGCCATGCCGGCGCCGGTTACTGCAACAGGGCGTTGACCGCCTCGATATCCTTGATCGACGCTTCGCCGGCGGCTTGCTTGAGTTGCAAGCCGCTGATCACGAACTGGTGGCGCGCCAGCGAATAGGCGCTCTGCGCCTGGAACACCGCCTGTTGCGCCAGCAGCACGTTGACGATGGTCTGCGTGCCGACCTCGAATCCGGCTTCGGTGGCTTCCAGCGATTTCTGCGCCGACAGCACCGCCTGCTTGTTGGCTTCGACTTCGCTGATGCCGGCAAGCACCGCGCGATACGCATTGCGCGTGCTGGCGACGACGCCACGCCGGGTGAATTCGAGCTGGTCCTGCGCGGCATCGCGCTGGTAGATCGCCTGGCGTACCTGCGAATGCACCAGTCCGCCGGAGAACAACGGCACGTTCAGGGTGACGCCGATCGTGGTGTCGCCGGACCAGCCATTGCCGGGAATGTTGAGCGCGGCGCTGCCAAACGATCGATCGCTCGATCCCCACGAGGGTGTATCCGTGCGCACCAGCGAGGCCGACAGGGTCGGCAGATGACCGGCGCGCGATGCCGAAACGTTGTCTTGCGCCGCGTTGAGCGAATAGTTCGACGACGCGAGCACCGGACTCTGCTTGAGCGCCAGGTCCACCCATGCCTGCAGGTTGTCGGGACTAGGTTTGTCCAGCGGCAGGTCGTCGCGCAGTTTCTTCAAGTCGCCGAAATCGCGGCCGGTGATCTGTTCCAGGGATTCGCGCGCGGTATCCACACCATTTTGCGCCTGGATCGTCTGCGCCACGGCCGAATCGTAGTTCGCCCGCGCCTGCTGCACGTCGGTGATCGCCGACAGGCCGACCTTGAAGCGCTGCTCGGCCTGGTCGAGCTGCTTCTCCAGAGCCTTCTGGTTGGATTGCGCGAACGTGAGCTGGTCGTCGGCGGTGAGCACGCCGAAATAGGCCGTGGCGGTGCGCACGATGAGGTCCTGCACGGCGGCGTCGTAGCTTGCGTCGGCGCCACGCGCGGTTTCACGCGCACCGCGCAGCCGGGAAATGTCGCCCCAGTTGAACAGCGTCTGCGTCAACGTGCCCTGCGCCGTGCGCGAACGTCCCTGGCTGCTGCCGACCGATGGCACCAAGGCGTAATCGCCATTGCCGGTGGCCTGCGCGCTGATGCTGGAGTTGCGGCTATCGCTGTGCGCATAGCCCAGGCTCGCGCCCAGTTGCGGCAGCAGTGGCGCGCGGGCGATGCCGACGCCGGCATCCGAGATCCCCTTGTTGGCGCTGGCGGTCGCCAGCGTGGGGTCGGCCTGGTAGGCCTGCTGGTAGATCTGCGTCAGGTCTTCGGCGCCGGCGGATGCGGCAACGGCCGCGCCAATGCAGATGGCCAACAGGGTCAACGGGAAATTTTTTTGCATTGTCACAATTCCTTGAAAGTCGAAGCGTTGCCGCCTACAGCACGAAATGCTGTGGCGGTTCGGCGTGGCGCAGGTAGGGCAGGTCGGTTTCGAACAACGCCTGTGCATTCCACGCGCCGGTGTCTGTTGGCGTGTACAGGTTGGCACGCTGCGCCGGCGAGAGTCCGGCGATGGCGAAAATGCGTCCGCCGGGTCGGATCCAGCCGTGCCAGTGTTGCGGCAATTCGTGGACAGCGCCAGTGACAACCATCACGTCGAACGCCACATCCGGCTTGAAGCCACGCACGGCTTCGGCGGTTTCGATGCGCACGTTGCCGATGTCGGCCTGGCTCAGCCGCGCACGCGCGGCGTCGGCAAGGTCCGCGTGCTGTTCGACACTCACGACCGTGCCGGAAAGTTTGGCCAGGCACGCTGTGAGAAAGCCCGAGCCCGTGCCGATTTCCAGCACGCGTTCGCCGGGCTGTGGATCGACGGCCTGCAGCACGCGGCCTTCCACCACCGGCTTCATCATCACCTCGCCATGGCCGAGCGGCAGGCACAGGTCGACGAACGCCAGTTCCCGGCAGTTTGCCGGAACGAAGTCCTCGCGGCGCACCGCGCCGAGCACGCCCAGCACGCGCTCGTCCAGCACGTCCCAGGGACGCACCTGCTGCGCGATCATGTTGTGACGGGCGAGTTCGACGTTCAGGGCCATGGGGCGGGTTTCCGGTGCCGAAAAGACTTGAAAGTATAGGGCTTTGGCGGGTTCGCGGCAATTGCAAGATCGCCGGTAACGACGCGCTGCCGAAGTGCCGGAAGTCATCCAAACCATTTTTTACAAGCGCGCATCGCGCCGGTCGCCGGGCTGAAAAACGCCGCCCGGCGGGGCATAATGCGGGCAGGTTGCATCCGTTCAAGTCCATGCCGCGAACTGCCGTCAAATCAGCTGGCCCCGGCCGGCCCAAGGATCAGAACAAGCGCGCCGCCATCCTGGATGCGGCAAAGCGCCTGTTCGTCGCGCACGGATACACGGATACGAGCATGGATGCGGTGGCCGCGGCTGCCCGGGTGTCCAAGCTCACGGTCTACAGCCACTTCGGCGACAAGGACGCGCTGTTCGCCGAGGCCGTGCGTTGCAAGTGCGAGGAACAATTGCCTGCGCAGATCTTTCTCGCCGACCTCAAGGGACCGCTGCGCGGCCAGCTCGTGGAGATCGCGCGCGCGTTCTATGCCCTGGTCACCAGCGACGATGCCATGGCCGTGCATCGCACCGTGATCGCCAACGTGCGCAACACGCCCAAGCTCGGGCAGGTTTTCTGGGAAGCGGGCCCCGCGCGCGTGCAGGCCGCGTTCGATGCCTTCCTGCGCGACGAAGTCGCCGCCGGCAAGCTCGATATCGCCGACACCCGGCGCGCGGCCACGCAATTCTTCTGCCTGCTCAAGGGTGAATCGCACGCGCGCATGGAGTTCGGCTGCTGCGCCACGCTCAGTCCGCGCGACATCCACGAGCACATCGAGGCGACGGTGGAAATGTTCCTGCGCGCCTACGCGCCGCGCTGAGCGCCTGTGCCCGCCGCCTGGTCGCGGCGGAATTCACGACTCAACCAGTTGCCGATCAGGCGTTTGTCGTAGCCGAGCGGATCGATGCTGTTCGGCAGCGAATGTTGCAGGTAAGCCAGATCCTGCAATTTGCGATCGCCTTCGCGCAGGACCTTGCCGTCGGCATCGAGCAGCTTGAAATGCAGTTGGATGCGTGGCGGGTAGATGTCCTTCATGAAGCGGATGTCCTGCGAATCCGGACCGCGCCACGGTTCGAAGGCGCCGGCGAGCTTGATGTCGTCGATGTGCACGTCCAGCGTCTGCCCGGGTGGCAGCAGGGCATCGGCCCGCCGAACGAGATAGTCGGCCAGCTGCTTCTGCCACTCCTGCGGGCGCATCCAGCCGCGTTGGGTGGGGTTGTCCCTGACCTCGCTCAAACTGGCAGTGGGCGCCCAGCTCACGTGCACGCGGACATCGCCGCCCGGGGCGGCGCCGGCCGCGGCGTGGGCGAGCATCAGCGTCGAGCCCAGTACTGCCGCAAACAATGCGCTCATAACATCACGTCGTTTCATGGGACACCTCGGAATGCGGTTCCTGTCATCGTTGCACGCAACCTCGACAGACGTCGACGGGCAGGGTTTCGTCGCATGGCTATCGTTTGCCCGCGCTTCGTGTTTCAATGCACGCATGAAGCGGGGGTGCCTGCACGCGCAGGCTGAGACAGTCCCTTGGAACCTGATCCGGTCCATCCCGGCGTAGGAAGCCTTCAGGCTGCACAGCTCGCCGCTTCGTGAATCTGTCGAGGATGTTCACGATGAATGCCGTACCCAGCCTGATCCAGCAAACCGCCGAACTGTCCGAGTCCGTCACGCGCCCGATCCCGGGTTCGCGCAAGATCCACGTGACCGGTTCACGCGCGGACCTGCGCGTGCCGATGCGGCAGGTCGTGCTGGCGGACACGCCGTCGATGTTCGGCGTGGAAAAAAACGCGCCGTTCACCGTGTACGACACTTCCGGTCCCTATACCGATCCGGACTACCGCGTGGATTTGGCGGCCGGCCTGCCGGCCTTGCGCGCACGCTGGATCGCCGAGCGCGGCGATACGCAGCAACTGTCCGATTTCACCTCGCCGTTCACGCGCCGCCACGCGCTCGCGCGCGAGCTGGATGCGGTGCGTTTTGCCAGGATTCCGAAACCGCGTGTGGCCAAATCCGGCATGAATGTGTCGCAGATGCATTACGCGCGCGCCGGCATCGTCACGCCGGAGATGGAATACATTGCGATCCGCGAGAATCAGAAACTCGATGCGATTCGCGAGGCGCATTTGCTCAAGCAGCATGCGGGGCAATCCTTCGGCGCCGCGATCCCGAAAACCATCACGCCCGAATTCGTGCGCGAGGAAGTCGCACGCGGCCGCGCCATCATTCCGAACAACATCAATCATCCCGAGTCCGAGCCGATGATCATCGGCCGCAACTTTTTGGTGAAGATCAACGCCAACATCGGCAATTCTGCGGTGTCGAGTTCGATCGCCGAGGAAGTGGAAAAAATGGTCTGGGCGATCCGTTGGGGCGCCGACACGGTAATGGACCTTTCTACCGGCAAGCACATCCACGAGACACGCGAGTGGATCCTGCGCAATTCGCCCGTGCCCATCGGCACGGTGCCGATCTACCAGGCGCTGGAAAAAGTCGGCGGCGTTGCTGAAGACCTGACCTGGGAATTGTTCCGCGACACCCTGATCGAACAGGCCGAGCAAGGCGTCGATTACTTCACCATCCACGCCGGCGTGCGCCTGCCCTTTGTACCGCTCACCGCCAAGCGCGTCACCGGCATCGTAAGCCGCGGCGGCTCGATCATGGCCAAGTGGTGCCTCGCCCACCACAGGGAATCGTTCCTGTACGAACGCTTCGAGGATATCTGCGACATCATGAAGGCGTATGACGTCGCGTTCTCGCTCGGCGACGGTCTGCGCCCGGGTTCGATCGCCGACGCCAACGACGAGGCGCAATTCGCCGAACTCGACACGCTGGGCGAGTTGACGCAAATCGCGTGGAAGCACGACGTGCAGACCATGATCGAGGGCCCCGGCCACGTGCCGATGCACCTGGTCAAGGAGAACATGGATCGCCAGCTGGAAAAATGCGGCGAAGCGCCGTTCTACACGCTGGGGCCCCTGACCACCGACATCGCCCCGGGCTATGACCACATCACCAGCGCGATCGGCGCGGCGATGATCGGCTGGTACGGCACGGCGATGCTGTGCTACGTCACGCCGAAGGAACACCTCGGCCTGCCCGACAAGCAGGACGTGCGCGACGGCATCGTCACCTACAAGATCGCCGCACACGCAGCGGACCTGGGCAAGGGCCATCCCGGCGCGCAGGCGCGCGACAACGCGCTGTCCAAGGCGCGTTTCGAATTCCGCTGGGAAGACCAGTTCAACTTGGGACTCGATCCGGAAAAAGCCAAGGAATTCCACGACGAGACGTTGCCCAAGGACGCGCACAAGACCGCGCATTTCTGCTCGATGTGCGGTCCGAAATTCTGCTCGATGAAGATCACGCAGGACGTGCGCGACTACGCGAAAGAGCATGGCGTCGGCGACGAACAGGCACTCGCCGAAGGCATGGCCGAGAAAGCGCGCAAGTTTCGCGAGCAGGGTGGGCAGGTGTATCGGGCCGACTGAGGAACAACGCATGCAACCGCACGGCGAAAATCCAAAAAGGAATTTCCGGTTCCCGATGCCGTCGCCTCCGCACATGGTCTTTGCCAAGGACCGGCAGCGAAATTCCGGGTTGACCTCGCTGCGCTTTGTCGGCGGAAGCCGTTTCGTGTGCTGCGACTTCAACGAAAAGACGATGTACCTGGCGCAATACGACGGTACCCGGGTGGAAATCGTGGCGACGACGCCGACCGTGATCGGTGACGGCACGCCGGTGCAGACCGACCTGCTCGACGCCAACGCGGAAGGATTGCTCGTCACTTCCAACTTCTACCAGGGCACGCAGTCCTTCTACCAGCTCAAGGACGACCACCTCGTGTTCGTGGGCGAGATGAAACTCAACGATTTCATCCGCTGCCATGGCGTGCGCTTCGTGCCCGGCTACGACGACCTGTTGTGGGTCACGTATTGCGGCAAGGACAACAAGTCTGTCGTCATCGCCGATTACCGCAAGGGCGAGATCCTGCACATGCTCAAGATGCCCGAACAGATGCAGGACACGGCATTCATCGGCATGCATGCGATGGCGCCTGCCCGCACCAACCATATGAGTGTCAACGGCCCGTACAGCGGCGAGATGTACGCGACTGTTTACCTGTTTGCGCTGCCCGCCGATCTGCGCCGCGACCCGCCGCGCCTGATCGACGTCTGGCGTGGCGAGGGGCATCTGGATGCGATGAAGGAATTCGGTGACCAGGCGTATTCGGCGAACCAGTACAACGACGCGATCGACGTGTTCGGCATCGGCGCAAACGAGTGCATCGAATACCGAAAGGCACTGAAGGGATTCTGGCTGCCGCACGGCGTGGACATCCGCGCGGACGGCCTGCTCGGCGCAACCAACTATGGCGACAACAGTTTGCGCTTCATGTCCGTGGCGACCACGCCAGCCTGATCAGGCCTGCACCAGCGGCCGCAAGCGATAAGCCCAGTCCACGCGCGCGATGAATTCGTCGAGGCCGGACTGCCGGGTCTGCACCCGGAATGAAATATTCCTGTCCGCTTTCCAATTGCCCGATTCCAGGCGCAGGACGAACCCGGCCTCCGGCACGCGGCCGAAATCCCGCGAACGCGTGTCGGCGAGATTCGCGCGGATTGCCCTGATGTGGTCTCCGGACCAGCCGTCCCATGGACCCGCAACACCCAGGCGCATCAGCATCTCGACCTTGTTGGCCCGGCCGTAGTTCAGGCGTTCGTTGAAGCGGACGTCGGCTCCGGCGCGCACGGCAATCTGCGGTTCCGCCCACAAGTGATTGTCGTCTTCGCCGGGCTTGGGTTTGGAAGCGAGCGCGTGCTGGTTGCTGCGCAGGCGGAACATGGGCACGATCAGGAACTTCGAGATGGCGTCCGTAGCCAGCGCATCCATCAGGCCGGACCAGCCCTCGACGCTGAAAAACACCTGTCCGTCGAACGGCAGGACGACTTCGCCATCGGAAAGGCCGAGATCGATGCACAGATTCCTGGCCGCGTTCTGGTTGGTCAGGTACAGGGCGCGTTCCTCGCTCGTGACGAGCTGGCGGTATACGCCAGGATCAAACGCAATCTCGTCCCAGCGGTGCCCGGCATGTTCGATCATCGCAACAAGCCGATCCCTGATCCGGGAATCGGCGATCCGATTGAGCAGGAAACGCTTCTTGCATCCGGGCAATGCCGGTTCGTTCTCCAGGGTGAACGACAAGCTGCGCAGGGTCTGATACGGGCCGTGCCGAACGGGAATGTCGTTCCCGAGTATGCGGTAAAAGACGACCGTCATAGCCCCTGACCCCGAAACGACGCACGTTCACATTGTTGAACTTGGCGACTATCGCACGGTTTTGGCGCGGGTGCAAAAAAGGATGGCGCCGCGCGGATGCGGTGTGAAGTCCCGCCGGGCAGGCTAAAATGCGGCCATGAAACTACCCGTCCCCTTCATCCAGCTGCCCCTGCAATTCGATGCCGAGCGCCTGGCCAGGGAAGTGCTCGTGTTCGGCCCCGAACACTGGCGCGAACATCCGCAGAAATACCCAGGCAATTTGTGGCTGCCGCTGCTCTCGGCCGGTGGTGATCCGGCCAAGGAAACGATCGCCGGGCCCATGCGCCCGACATCGTATTTGCGCGAATGCCCGTACCTGATGCAGGTATTGTCGCGTCTCGGCGCCGTGTGGGGGCGATCGCGCCTGATGAAGCTCACCGCGCAGGCGGAAGTCACGCCGCACTTCGACGTGCATTACTACTGGCGTTCGCGCATGCGCGTGCATGTGCCGGTGGTGACGAGCCCGTCGGTGCGCTTCCATTGCGGCGACGAGGATGTGCACATGGCCGCCGGCGAATGCTGGATCTTCGATACCTGGCAACGCCATCGCGTGACCAATCCGAACGACGTCGAACGCATCCACCTGGTCGCCGACACGGTTGGCAGTGATGATTTCGGCGAGCTGATGCGCGACGGCCGCATGTCCGGTGGCATGCCGGAGCCGCCGGGCTGGCACACGCAATTCGTGGCGCCGACGGATGTGCGTGATCCGCCGCTGCGCATGGAATCGGAAAACGTGCCGATCGTGATGACGCCCTGGGAATTGCGCGAACACATCACGTTCCTGCTGGGTGAATCGCAACCGCACCCCGTGCTCGAACCGGTCAAGGCCGTGACGGCGCGCTTCCTTGGCGCGTGGTCGGCGCTGTGGTCGGAGTTCGGCGCTCGCCAAGAGGGCTGGCCGGCCTATCGCCGTGCGCTGACGACCTATGAGCAATGGCTGCGCGCGAATGCCATGGATGTGTTGTTGGTCAACGAATCGCGCTTGGTCAATGCGCTCGCCATCATGGTGCTGTCGATGGCGCTGAGCGACAAGCAACTTGCCGATGGCGACGAACTGCGCCAGACCACGGTAGCCTTGCCCAACGCCCCCGCGATTCCCGGGCCACGCGCCACGATGGGCGAGGCGGCTTTCGACCGACCCGTGTTCATCATGTCGCCGCCGCGCTCGGGCTCGACGCTGTTGTTCGAGACGCTGGCGCAGGCGCGCGACGTGTACACCATCGGCGGCGAGAGCCATGCCGCGATCGAAGGCGTGCGCGAACTGAACGTCATCGCGCACAACTACGATTCGAACCGGCTCGATGCGAGCTTGGCCACGCCGGAACTTGCGCAAAAGTTGCGCCAGCGTTTCGCGTCCGAATTGCGCGATCGCGATGGCGTGCGCGCCCGTGGCCAGGTCGTGCGCATGCTCGAGAAGACGCCGAAGAATTCCCTGCGCGTGCCGTTCCTGGCGAAGGTCTTCCCGCAGGCGCAGTTCGTGTTCCTGTACCGCGATGTGCGCGAGACGCTTTCCAGCATGATCGAGGCCTGGCGCTCGGGCAAGTTTGTCACCTACCGCGAATTGCCGGGCTGGACCGGCGAGTTGCCATGGTCGTTGCTCCTCACGCCCGGTTGGCGGGAGCTGAGCGGCAAGCCGCTGTCCGAAATCGTGGCGAGCCAATGGGAAACCGCCACGCGCATCCTGCTCGACGATCTGGCGGCGATTGCACCCGAACGCATCACCGTCGCGCGTTATGACGACTTGCTGGCCGATCCCATGCATGAGATCGCGCACCTGTGCAAGGCGCTGGACTTCGCCTGGGATCGACCGCTCGAGAAGTTGCCGCTCTCACGCTACACGGTGACGCCGCCCGATCCGAACAAGTGGAAACGCCACGAAGCGGAAATCCTGGGCGTGTTGCCACGCATCCAGGCAACGGTCGAACGGGCGCGGGCATTCGCCGCGCGTCAGGCGTAGCCAGCCGTATTTTCCGCCAGCAGGCGTTGCGCGATGCGCGCATCGACCGCACCCAGGTCGCGCTCGGCGCGTCCGAGCAGATCCAGCAATGCCGGTGCTGGCAGGAAGTCGCAGATCAGGTGGGTGCGCGCCCGCACCGCATCCTCGTTCCATACCGCATGTTCGGCATTGTTGTTCAGCGCCCAGATTTCGCCGGGGCGCATGTTGTAGACGCGGCCATCGCAATACATCCAGACCTTTTCGTGGGTGATCACCGGCACGTGGATGCGGATCGTCTTGTGGAAATACGGGCCGTTGTCGCTGTGCGGCGGCACGGTTGCGCCGGCCGGCAGGCGCGCCAGCAGGCAGCGTTGTGGCGATGCCTGCAGCATCTGCGTGATGATTTCGCGCGCGTATGGCAACAGCGCCAGCGCCTCGCGGTCCTCGATCGGCTTGCCGCGGCCTTCCGCCGGCGCATATCCGCGCAGGAACACGGCGCGCGCGGCATCGTGTGGCCCGAGCCGGCCGCCACGGGTTTCCCACATCGATTCGGGGAGTGCATCGACCTCGGCACGCAAGCGCGTGGCATCGATGGCCAGCGGCAAACGCGCACAGGCGCCGATCAGGGCGTCTTTGTCCAGGGGCGGTGGGTTGGGCGAAATGAACATCGCCGCATTTTAGCGCACCCAACGATATGCGCGCCGGGCCGTGTGGCGCGAGGTGTAGTCGAAATTCAGTCTTGCGGATGGGCGTGCTGCATCACGTCCAGCGCCAGCGTCGAATGCGCGTAGGCGCCGCCGGCGCGCATCTCCGCCGCGACCCAGATCGCTTCCATGACCTGCTGCTCGGTCGCGCCGTGCTTGAGCGCTTCGGCGGTATGGCCCTTGATGCAGTACGGGCATTGCGTGGTGTGCGCCACGGCCACTGCGATCAACTGCTTGGTGACGTTGGGCAGCGCGCCGTCGGCGAATACCGCGGCGCTGAATGCCTTGAAGGCCTCCAGCGGTTTCGGTGCCAGTTCGCGGCGCTTGCGCGCCAGTTCCGCGCTGGATGGCGGATACATCGTCGTGTCCATGATGGGCCTCCTCGATTGACAAGAACCGATATGGCGCTGGCCCGCGCGGATCACAATCCCAGGTTGTTGTGTTCCAGCACGCGTTCGGCGCGGTAGCTCGAGCGCACCAGCGGGCCGGCGACGGCTTCGACAAAGCCCTTGCCCAGCGCGAGGTCACGGTAGGCGCGAAATTCATCCGGCGTGACGAAGCGCTGCACCGGCAGATGGTGCGGGCTCGGGCGCATGTACTGGCCCATCGTCACCACATCCACGTTGGCGGCACGCATGTCGTCGAGCGCCTGCTCGATCTCGGCATCGGTCTCGCCCAGGCCGAGCATCAGGCTGGTTTTCGTAATCGTCTTCGGCGCGTGACGCTTGGCGAAGGCGAGCACGTCGAGCGTCTGCGCATAACCGGCGCGCGGATCGCGCACGTCGTGCGTCAATCGTTCGACGGTTTCCAGATTCTGCGCGTAGGTTGCCAACCCGGCATCGAGCACGGCGGCGACGCATTCGTGGCGGCCGGAAAAATCCGGCGTCAACGCTTCCACCGCGGTCTGCGGGGTGCGTTGGTGGATCGCGCGGATGCAGGCGGCGTAGTGCGCGGCACCACCGTCGGGCAGATCGTCGCGATCCACCGAGGTCAGCACCACATAGTGCAGGCCCATCAAGGCGACCGCGTCGGCCACTTGCGCGGGCTCTTGCGGATCGAGCCAGCCGTGTGGATTGCCGGTGGCGACCGAGCAGAACTTGCACGCACGCGTGCACACCGAGCCCATCAGCATCAGGGTCGCCGTGCCGCGGCCCCAGCATTCGGCGATGTTCGGGCACTTGGATTCGGCGCATACGGTGTTGAGCTTGTGGCTGCGCACGATGTCGCGCACGGACTCGAACGCCGCGCCGCCCGGCAGGCGGATGCGCAGCCACGGCGGCTTGCGGCCGGCGTCCGGTATGGCGCTGACGGCATTGGGTTTCTGGCCGCCCTTGACGGCGCGCGTGCCTTGCGGGCTGACGAATTTGCTGCCGTCGGGAACGAAAGGAATGCTGGACATGGAAAAGACACAGGGAAGGGATGCGCCAAGTTTACCGCTGTCCGGCCGGGCACGCGCGGGTCGTGGCCATGGCGATCGGCCCGACGTGGCAAAATGCGCACCTTTCTTGCCGGTGATGCGCCGATGTCTGACTCCAATTTCACGCGCTGGATTCGGCAGCTTGCCGACGATGGTCGCCTGTGGTGGGCGTTGCTGATCCTGCCCGTGGCCTTGTTCCTGCCGGCCTTGCCGATCGACGAAACGCGCTATCTGTCGGTGGCCTGGGAGATGCGCCTGCATCTGGATTTCCTGGTACCACACTTGAATGGCGCGCCGTATTCGGACAAGCCGCCGTTGTTGTTCTGGCTGATCAATTTCGGCTGGCTCATCGCCGGCTTGCACGTGTGGGCGGTGCGCCTGGGCGTGCTGGCGGCGTCGCTCGCATCGCTGGCGCTGTTCCGGCGCCTGGTGTTGCGCCTGGAACCGGATGCCGCACTGGCGCGGCGTGCGATGATCGTGCTCGCCGGTATCGTGTTTTTCGCGATTTTTTCCAGCGCGATCATGTTCGACGTGCTGCTGGCGACGTGCGTGCTGCTCGCCCTGCATGGCGCGCTGGATTGGGATGCGGGACGCTGGCGGCGCGGATTGCTTCTGCTCGCGCTCGGTTTCGGCCTGGGCATTTTGACCAAAGGCCCGGTGGTGCTGCTCGACGCGGGTTTCGCGCTCGTGCTCGGGCCGTGGTGGAGCGAGACCGCGCGTGCGAACAAGCGCCGCTGGTATGCGATGACCGGGCTTGCCGTGCTAGGTGGCGCGATCATCGCGCTGGCCTGGGCGATTCCCGCCGCGATCATGGGCGGCGAAAAATACGCGAATGCGATCTTCCTGCGCCAGACTGTCGACCGCATGGCAAACAGTTTTGCACACCGGCGCCCGTTGTGGTGGTACTTCATGGTGTTGCCGGCGATGGTGTTGCCATGGACGCTGGCCGTGCGCGCGCCGTGGCGGGCGTGGCGTGAATCCTTCCGCGTTTCCAAAAGCGTGCGCTTCGCCGTGGCCTGGGCGGTACCCGCGTTCGCGGCGTTTTGCCTTGTCAGTGGCAAGCAGCCGCACTACCTGCTGCCGCTGCTACCGGCGTTGGCGCTGTATCTGGCCAAGGTGTTGGGCAGCGATGGTGCGCGACTGCGCGGCCGGGCGTTTGGCGTGTTGCTTGTTATCGTCGGCGTCGCACTGGCGACCTTGCCCTACGTTGCAGCGCATCCGCAGGATTTTGCATTCGTCGCCAAAATGGTCGCTGCCGGCAGGCTGACGCCACAATTCCTGAGCGTCATCTCGGGCATCTGGCCGCTGTGGGGCATCTTGGCGGTGCTGGTCGGGTCGATCGTGATCTTTGCGCCGGGCGTGCACGCCTCGCTGCGCGCCCTGGCGCTGTCGAGCGCGGCGACCGCGGCTATCGGCATGCTCGCGCTGGCGCAGGGCGTCGGTCCGTACGTGGACGTGAGCGTCGCCGCCGCGCGCATCAAGCAGGACCAGGATGCCGGCCGGCCGATCGCGCACCTGGCCTGGCATCACGGCTTGTTCGAGTTTCCCGGGCGCCTGACCCAGCCGCTGCCGAAAGTCGATTTCGGCGAGCTGCGCGACTGGTGCGTCGCGCATCCGGATGGTGAAATTGTCACGTTTTATACAAAGTATCCGATCACGGCGAAACCGGAACTGGAGATGCCGTATCGTTTCGGCTTCATTCGCTTCTGGCGCGCCGCCGACCTGCTCGCAATGCAATGGCCGGCGCAGGCGCCGGCGCCGGATGCGGATGAGACGCCGGAGGACTGACGCCTAAAACGCCGGCTTGTCGGGGCTGGCCTGGTAGCGGGCGATGCCGGCAAGGATTTCCGCTTTCGCGGTGGCGGCATCGCGCCAGCCGTCGATCTTCACCCATTTGCCCTTCTCCAGGTCCTTGTAGTGCTCGAAGAAGTGGCCGATGCGTTCGAGCCAGTGGGCGGAGACCTGGTCGATGTCGGCGATGTGCGCGTAACCGGCGAAGATTTTCACGTGCGGGGCAACCACCAGTTTCTCGTCGGTGCCGGCCTCGTCGGTCATCGCCAGCATGCCGACCGGGCGGCAGCGGATCACCGATCCGGGCACCAGCGGCAGCGGCAGGATCACCAGCGCGTCGAGCGGATCGCCGTCGCCGCCGAGCGTGTGCGGCACGTAGCCGTAGTTGCACGGATAACGCATCGGCGTGGACAGCACGCGGTCGACGAAAATCGCGCCACTGGCCTTGTCCACTTCGTACTTGACCGGCTCGGCGTCCTTGGGGATTTCGATGACGACGTTGATTTCGTCCGGCACGTTGCGGCCGGCACTGACGAGATCGAGGCCCATGATGGCAATCCAACGTAATTTCGAGGGGCGCGCAGGATACGCGAAAGCGCGCGTCGCTGCAGTGTTTTCCCGTTACTGATGCTGGTGTTGCTGGCTCTTGGGGGCAGGTGCGCTATCGGATGTGGCGGCTGCTTTTGCATTCGGATCGGCATGCGCGCCGGTGAGCGTTTCCGGAACCGTGGGCCGCACGGCACCATTGCGGTATTGCGGCGAACAGGCAGCGAGCACGAGGCAGGCGGCGATGGCAATCGGAATACGTTTCATCGGGCTTCTCCAAAAAAGAAAGCCCTCCGGGCGGAGGGCTTTCGAGCGAACCGCAGGTCTCGAGTTTACAGCAGTGGAATCAGCAACAACGCGACGATGTTGATGATCTTGATCAGCGGGTTCACGGCAGGGCCGGCGGTGTCCTTGTACGGATCGCCGACGGTGTCGCCGGTGACGGCGGCCTTGTGCGCGTCCGAACCCTTGCCGCCGAAGTTGCCGTCCTCGATGTACTTCTTGGCGTTGTCCCAGGCGCCGCCGCCGGTGGTCATCGAGATGGCGACGAACAAGCCGGTGACGATGGTGCCGATCAGCACGCCGCCGAGCGCCTTGGCGCCTTCCACGGCCGAGCCGGTGACGAAGGTCGCGCCGAAGGCAACAACGATGGGCACGAGTACCGGCAGCAGCGAGGGCACCAGCATTTCCTTGATCGCGGACTTGGTCAGCAAGTCCACGGCCTTGGAATAATCCGGCTTGCCGCTGCCGTCCATGATGCCCTTGATCTCGCGGAACTGGCGGCGCACTTCCACCACCACCGAAGCCGCGGCGCGGCCGACGGCTTCCATCGCCATCGCGCCGAACAGGTACGGAATCAATCCGCCGATGAACAGGCCGATGATGATCATGTGGTCGGACAGGTCGAACGGAATCAGCTGGCCGGCCAGGTTCGGTGAAGTCGCCAGGTTATGCGTGTAGTCCGCAAACAGCACGAGAGCGGCCAAACCTGCCGAGCCGATCGCGTAACCCTTGGTCACGGCCTTGGTCGTGTTGCCGACCGCATCCAGCGGATCGGTCACCGCGCGCACTTCTTTCGGCAACTCGGCCATTTCGGCGATGCCGCCGGCGTTGTCGGTGATCGGGCCGTAGGCATCGAGCGCGACGATCATGCCGGTCATCGACAACATTGCCGTCGCGGCGATGGCGATGCCGTACAGGCCGGCGAAGAAATGCGCGCCCCAGATCGCGGCGCAGATTGCCAGCACCGGCAGCGCGGTCGACTTCATCGATACGCCGATGCCGGCGATGATGTTGGTGGCGTGTCCGGTGGTCGAAGCCTGCGCGACGTGGCGCACCGGCGCATATTCGGTCGCCGTGTAGTACTCGGTGATGACGACCATCGCCACCGTGAGCAGGATGCCGATGACCGCGCACCAGTAGACGTTCCACACGCCGAACTTCGAGCCGGCCATCAGCGCCTGCGTGACCGGGATGAAGGCGGCGAGGGCGATCACGGCAGAGACACCGACGCCCATGTACAGCGCGTTCATGATCTTGCCGCCGGCCTTCGCCTTGACGAAGAACGTGCCGATGATCGAGGCGATGATGGAAACACCGCCGAGCGCGAGCGGATACAGCACGCCGTAGTGGCCGACGTCCGCGCCGAGCACGCCGCCGAGCAGCATGGTGGCGATCAGCGTCACCGCATAGGTTTCGAACAGGTCCGCGGCCATGCCGGCGCAGTCGCCGACGTTGTCGCCGACGTTGTCCGCGATCACCGCCGGATTGCGTGGATCGTCTTCGGGAATGCCGGCTTCGACCTTGCCGACGAGATCGGCGCCGACGTCGGCACCCTTGGTGAAGATGCCGCCGCCCAGGCGCGCGAAGATCGAGATCAGCGACGAGCCGAAGGCGAGGCCGACCATCGCGTGCAATGCCTCTTCCTGGCTATGCCCGAGGTGCAGCAGGATGGCGTAGTAACCAGCGACACCGAGCAAGGCGAGGCCGACCACCAGCATGCCGGTGATCGAACCGCCGCGGAAGGCGATCTGCAAGGCCGCATTGACGCCGCTGCGCGCGGCTTCGGCCGTGCGCACATTGGCGCGCACCGAGATGTTCATGCCGATGAAGCCGGTCAGGCCCGACAGGAACGCGCCGATGGCAAAGCCGATTGCGGCGGTCCAGCCGAGCTTGGTGAAGCCGATGACGAGAAACAACACCACGCCGACGATGGCAATGGTGCGGTACTGGCGGCTCAGGTAGGCGCTGGCGCCTTCCTGCACCGCATGGGCGATGGCCTGCATGCGTTCGTTGCCGGCCGGCTTGGCCAGGATCCACGCACGCGACCAGATTCCGTACAGGATCGCGACAATGGCGCAAGCCAGCGCGACCCAGATGGCGTATTGCTGAAAGAACATCGGTTTCTCCCTGAAGCAAAAGAAGGGCCGGTAGGCCGAAAATCCCGGAAAAAAGCCTGCGGAGTATACCTGCTGCGTGCGTCAAGGCCACCATGGTCTTGCGACAGGTGAGCCCATGCCATCTGGCAGAATAAGCGCGATGGACGATCAGGCAATCGATGGCGTGGCGCGACGTTCGACTGCGCGCGAGGCGGACTATGTCCCGGCCTTGACCGGTCTGCGGGGGCTGGCCGCCGGTTGGGTGCTGGTTTTCCATCTATGGCAATTTTCCGGCTCACCGACGCTCGCGATCCGGATGGTTGGCCTGGCGATCGATGTCACGCCGCTCGCCGCATGCGGATTCCTCGGCGTGGACCTGTTTTTCGGCCTCTCCGGCTTCCTCTTGTCGATGCCATTTCATCGCGCCGCCATCGCGCAAGCGCCGATGCCCGGCCTGCGCACGTTCTGGATCCGGCGCTGTCGGCGCGTGCTGCCGGCGTATTACGCGCAGTTGGCGATCATCGTGGCGGTCATGCTGGCGATGGGCAATGTTGCGTCACTATCGCCGCTGAACCTGGGTTCGCATCTCGTGCTGGCGCAGAACCTGGTGCCGGTGCGCGAAACCTTCAACGGTGTGTACTGGACGATGCCGATCGAGTGGGATTTCTACGCGATCCTGCCCTTGCTGATGCTTGCGCTGGCGCGATCGCGCGCCGGATTCGTGCTGCTGGGCGTGCTGGTGCTGGTCTTCGCATTTCGGCTGCTGTGCTATGGCGCGTACTTCAATGAGCCGTGGGCGGGCCATTTCGATTACAGCTGGATCGTGCAATTGCCGGCACGGCTGGACGAGTTTTTCTTCGGCGTGCTCGGCGCCGGCGTTTTTTTGCGCAGACCGCCGTCCGCGCGCGCAGGCAGCATTCTGCTCGTTGCCGGCGCGGTGGGGATTGCGCTGGCGATGATGGTTTTCGCGCGTGTGGGCAACGATCTGCTACCGCCGCAACTGCCGTGGGTATACCTGCATTTCACCTGGATTGGCGCAGCATTCGGGGCGATCATCCTCGGTGCGGCCGGGCAACGTTCGTGGTTTTGCTGGCGTTGGCTGGCCTGGTTGGGTTTGATCAGCTACAGCCTCTACCTGTGGCATTACCCCATGCTTGAAGCCGCGCAGCACCTGGGTTGGCTGGCGACCGGAAGCCCAGGCGCCATGCTGCGCACGGTGCTGATTGCCGTGCCGCCAATCCTGCTGGTGAGCTGGCTGTCGCAGCATTTCATCGAGCGGCCATTCCTGGCGCCACATCAACGCAAGGTGGTCGAATTGCAACGAGCCGGCGCATCAAATTGACTATTTGTCCGCCAGCGCATATGCCGGCAGTTTTTTCTTCGCCAGTTTCGGCTTGAACTTCGCGTACATGGGCAGCCCGCTGATCTGGTCGTAAGGCGGCGCGTCTTCGCCGCGGATCAGCGGCTCGAAATAACGTCGCGCCGCGGGCGTGATGCCAAAACCGTCCGTGTTGATGAAGTTGCGCGGCAACTTCTTCTCGACATTGGCGATCGCGGTCAGCGGCGCGGCTTCGAGCTTCCATTTGAACGGCGTGCTGGAGGTGCGCCTGATCACCGGCATCACGCCGCTGCGGCCTGCCAGCGCGTATTCGACGGCGGCCTTGCCGACCGCGTAGGCCTGTTCGGCATCGACCTTCGATGCGATATGCCGCGCCGAGCGTTGCAGGTAGTCCGGCACCGCCCAATGGTACTTGTAGCCGAGTTTGCTCTTCACCAGTTGCGCGATCATCGGCCCGACACCGCCGAGCTGGGTGTGGCCGAACGCGTCCGTCGTGCCCGCTTCGGCGAGGAATTTGCCATCCGCGTTCTTCAGGCCTTCGGATACGACGACGGTGCACCAGCCCACGCGCTCGACCGTGGCGCGGACCTTGGCCAGGAACGCCGCCTCGTCGAATGGAACTTCCGGAAATAGGATCACCTGCGGCGGTTCGTCCGCGCGCTTGCCGGCAAGGCCGGCGGCCGCGGCGATCCAGCCGGCATGGCGACCCATGACCTCCATCACGAACACCTTGGTCGAGGATTCGTGCATGGAAGCCACGTCCAGGCTTGCTTCCAGCACCGACACCGCCGTGTACTTGGCGACCGAGCCGAAGCCGGGGCATGAATCGGTCACCGGCAGGTCGTTGTCCACGGTCTTGGGCACGCCGATCACATTGAGCGGGTAACCCAGCGCCTGCGCAATCTGCGTGATTTTGAGCGAGGTGTCGGCCGAATCGTTGCCGCCGTTGTAAAGGAAATAGCGGATGTCGTGCGCGCGCAGCACGGCGATCAGGCGCTCGTAGTGCGCGCGATCGGCCTCCAGCGACTTGAGCTTGAAGCGGCAGGAACCGAACGCGCCGCCCGGGGTATGCCGCAGTGCGGCAATGCTGGCGGCATCGAGCCCCGCCAGGTCGAACAATTCCTCGCGCAGCGCGCCAAGGATGCCGTTGCGCGCCGCGAAGACGCCGATTTTCTTGCGTCGGCAGGCCTGGATCACGGCACAGGCGGTGGCGTTGATCACGGCAGTGACCCCGCCGGATTGGGCGTACAGCAGATTTCCGCGGCTCATGGCTGGGTTCCAATGTTTGACTACGGCTGGCGCTGCCGCTAGGTTAGCCCGAGAAAGTGCGGATTGCACACGAGAACACATCCCCCATGCGTATCGTTTTCTTCGGCCCGAACGGATCGGGCAAGGGTACCCAGGCCGCCTTGCTCAGGGCCGAACTCAAGGTACCGCATATCTCCACCGGCGACCTGTTGCGTGCGGCGGTCAAGGCCGGCACCCCGCTCGGGCTCAAGGCCAAGGTGGTGATGGATGCCGGCAAGCTCGTCTCCGACGAGATCGTGCTCGGCATGCTCGAGGAGCGCGTCGCGCAGGCGGATGCGCGCGGCGGCTTCATCCTCGACGGCTATCCTCGCAATCTCGCGCAGTGCGCGGCGCTGGAAACCCTGCTCGCGCGCATCGGCAAGCCGCTGGATATTGCCATCGAGCTGGACGTGCCCGACAGCGCCATCCTGCAGCGCTGCGAAATCCGCTTTGCCGCCGAGCATCGGCCGGACGACGATCCGGCCATCGTGCGCAAGCGCCTGCAGGTCTATCGCGAACAGACCGCACCGGTGGCGCGACACTTCGCCGATCTTGGCAAGCTGGTCACGGTGAATGGCGTCGGCACGGTCGATGCCGTGTTCGCGCGTATCCTCGGCGTGCTGCCCCGCGCGCTCGCCTGATCGCGCCGCCGGCACAGCCCATGCCCGCGTTTTTTTCCGTCCTGCGCGACGTCATTTTGCTGCGTCGCGGTCCGCAGGACATGCCGCATGCGCCGCGACTGCTCGTCGCGGTATGTGCGGCCAGTCTGGCGTTGCAACTGGCGATTGCCAGCGTCCTCGGTATTTCCGGCGACGCGTTCGGCGCCGGCCTGATCGGCCTGGCCTTCAACCTTGGCGTGCTCTACCTGTTGCTCGGCCTGCGCGGCGTGCGCAGCCGCTTCGTGCAGGCGGCGCTGGCGTTGACCAGTTGCGCGATGGTGTTCGCGATCCTGAGCGTACCGATCGTGCTCGCCGCCGGCGGCAAGCCGCCCACGCCCGAGACGATGACGCCGGCGCAGGCCTTGCTGGGCGTGCTGGCCCTGCCGGTCGTGGTGTGGAAGTTGATCGTGGATGCACACATCCTGCGCCACAGCCTGGACGTGCCGTTCGCCGCGGGCCTGCTCATCGCACTGTTCTGGATCGTCGCCGAATTGACCCTCGGCGCGGCGCTCGGCGGTCCGGCCGCCGCGACGGCCTGAGGCCGCATTGTGAAATTGTATATTCTGGGAATCTGCGGAACCTTCATGGGGGGCGTCGCCGCGCTGGCGCGCGACCTCGGGTTCGACGTCGCCGGTTGCGATGCGGCCGTCTATCCGCCGATGAGCGATCAGCTCGCGGGGCTCGGCGTGCAACTGGATTCGGGCTATCGTGCCGAACACCTGGACGCCGCCAGTCCCGATCGCGTCATCGTCGGCAATGCGCTCTCGCGCGGCAATCCCATCGTCGAACGCCTGCTCGACAAGCGCATCCCGTATGTTTCCGGTCCGCAATGGATCGGCGAAAACGTGCTGGCCGGGCGCCGCGTCCTGGCTGTCGCCGGCACGCACGGCAAGACCACGACCACGGCGATGCTGGCGTGGATCCTCGACGCCTGCGGCCGCGCGCCGGGGTTTCTCGTCGGCGGCGTGCCGGAGAATTTTGGCGTGTCGGCGCGGTTGAGTGGCCAGGATTTCGTGATCGAAGCCGATGAATACGACACCGCGTTCTTCGACAAGCGCAGCAAGTTCGTGCATTACCGGCCCACGGTCGCGATCCTCAACAACCTCGAGTACGACCACGCCGACATTTTCCCCGACGTCGCCGCGATCCAGCGCCAGTTCCATCACCTGGTGCGCACCGTGCCGGGCAACGGATGCCTGGTTGTCAACGCCGAAGACGCGCGTCTGCGCGAGGTGCTGGCCATGGGTGCGTGGACGCCGGTCACCACGTTCGGCATCGAATCCGGCGACTGGCGCGCGCGATTGATTGCGGCGGATGGTTCGCACTTCGTGGTGCTGTGCGACGGCCGTGAAATCGGCGAAGTACGCTGGAACCTGCTCGGGCGCCACAACGTCATGAACGCGCTGGCCGCGCTCGCGGCGGCGGACGCCGAGGGCGTGGATGCGGCGCGTGCGATCCGCGCGCTGGCGGATTTTCGCAGTGCCAAGCGCCGCCTGGAATTCATCGGCGAACACGCCAGCATGAAAGTGTTCGACGATTTCGCGCACCATCCGACAGCGATCGCGACGACACTCGCGGGATTGCGCGCGCGCGTGGGCCAGGCACGCATCCTCGTCGGCATGGAGCCGCGTTCCAATTCCATGCGCGCCGGTGCGCATGCGGACGAACTCGCGCCATCTTTGCGCGACGCCGATGTCGTGGTGTTCCTGCAACGGCCGGAACTGGCGTGGGACGCCACGCGCGTGACGGACGCGCTCGGCGGCCGCCGCGGACGAACCGCGCCAACGGTCGATGCCCTGCTCGCCGCACTACGCGACGAGGCACGCGCTGGCGACGTCATCGTGTTCATGTCCAATGGTGGTTTCGAGAACGCGCCGCGGCGCTTCCTCCAGAGTTTGCGCTGACGTCGTTTCGGCCTACACTCGGGCCGTGACGGCCGCCGATATTCCCCTGTTTCCGCTCAATACGGTGCTGTTTCCCGGCGGCGAACTCGAATTGCGCGTATTCGAGCGACGTTACCTTGACATGGTGCGCGATTGCACGCGCAACGACAGCGGCTTTGGCGTATGCCTGATCCTGCACGGCAGTGACGCCGGCGATCCGGCGATCCCGGCCGCGATCGGCACGCTGGCGCGCATTGTGGATTTTTATACCACCGATGGCGGCCTGCTCGGCATCCGCGCCATCGGCGAGCAGCGCTTCCGCATCGCGCACACGCGCGTGCGCGACAATGGCCTGGTGCGCGGACAGGCGCACTTCTGGCCGGACGAACCGGCGCTGCCGATGCCGCCGGAATTTGCCTTGCTTGCCACCATAGGCGAACGCCTGCTCGAAAAGCAGGGAACCCGTTTCGCGCGCGCGAGCCTGGATGATGCAACCTGGGTGGGATTTCGCCTGGCCGAGGCGCTGCCGCTGGAGAACCGCGAGCGCCAGCACCTGCTGCAATTGACCGATCCACTGGAACGCCTGCAGCAGTTGATGCACTATCTGCCGCGATTCCAGCGCGCCTGAAAATCCTCATGAGAACACTCGCAGACAAGACGCTTTTCATCACCGGCGCTTCGCGCGGCATCGGCCTGGCCATCGCGCTGCGCGCGGCACGCGATGGCGCCAATGTCGTCATTGCGGCGAAGTCCGACGTGGCGAATCCCAAACTGCCGGGCACTATCCACACCGCGGCCGAGGCAGTCGAGGCGGCCGGCGGCAAGGCGCTCGCGATCAAATGCGATATCCGCGAGGAAGACCAGGTGCGCGCCGCCGTCGCCGCTGCGGTCGAGAGATTCGGTGGCGTCGATGTGCTCGTCAACAATGCCAGCGCAATCTGGCTGCGCGGCGCGCTCGACACGCCGATGAAGCGTTTCGACCTGATGCAACAGGTCAATGCGCGCGGCACCTTCCTGTGCGCGCAGGCGTGCCTGCCGCATCTGTTGAAATCCGCCAATCCGCATATCCTCACGCTGGCGCCGCCGCCGTCGCTCGATCCAAAGTGGTGGGCGCCGCACACCGGCTACACGCTGGCGAAAATGGGCATGAGCTTCGTCACGCTCGGTCTGGCCGGCGAATTCGGCCCGCAAGGGGTCGCCGTCAATGCACTGTGGCCACGTACGCTGATTGCCACGGATGCACTGAACATGATCCCGGGCGTGAGCGGCGCGAACGGCCGCAAGCCGGAGATCATGGCTGATGCCGCGCATGCGATCCTGGCGCGGCCAGCTCGCGGATTTTCCGGAAATTTCCTCATCGACGAGGACGTGCTGCGCGCGGCTGGCGTGACGGATTTCTCCGGCTACGCCGTCGACGCAAGTCAATCCTTGCTGCCGGATTTGTTCCTCGATTGACAAGCCTTATTCGAAGCCGTTCGCGAAGATCGCATCGCCGACCAGCCGCGCCAGCGCGATGCGCAAACCGCCGGCGATGGTCGTGAACTGACCGCCGGCCAATACCGCGCTGCCGCCATCGACGAGCAACGCCTTCGTCGTTGCATCGACGACGTGTGCATTCCAATTCGGATCAACGCTGCCATCGGCAAGTATCCTGGCGATGTTCTCGCGGTAGATGCTGCCCAAGGCATCGAAATCGCCGCCGGCATACACGTTGCCTGCGCTGTCCAGCGCGAGGGCGTTGACGCTTGAATCCGGATTCGGGTTCCAGCCCGCGTCGATGCTGCCCGTGGCGATCTGGATCTTCTTCAGGTACGAGGAGCCGCCGGCGTAAAGCCAGCCGTTGCCGACCAGCAGCGCCTGGATGTAGGTGCCGTAGAGGCTCCAGGTCGGATCGGCAGCGCCATTTCCGGTGGCGGAGAGCTTGGCAAGGTGATGGTGCGCGCCGCCGCCGATGTTGCTGAAACTGCCGCCCGCAAAAACATTGCCGTTCGTATCGGTGGCCAGCGCGTAGACGCTGTTGTCCGGACCCGGATTCCAATTGGGGTCCGCGGCGCCGTTGCCGCTGCCGGGAATCTTGGCCAGATTGCTGCGCGCGAGTCCGCCCGCTTGGGAGAACGACCCGCCGACATACACGTTGCCGGCCGCATCGGTGGCAAGCGCAAGGGCGTAACCATTGAACGGCGTCGCGGTGAGTTGCGGATTCCAGTTCGCATCCACGCTGCCCCCGGCGGACAACTTGGCCAGTCCCTTGCGCGGCAGGCCATCGACCTGCGAGAACACGCCACCGACAAAAATATTGCCGGTTGCATCCTGCGCCAATGCGTTGACCAGCACATCGACTTGCGGATGCCAGGCGTTGTCGAGCGTGCCATCGGATTGCAGGCGCAGCAGGTTGCCGTGCGCCTGGCCGTTGACCTTGACGAACGCGCCACCGGCGATGATGCCGCCATTGTTCTGGCGCAGCAATGCATTGATCGAACCTGGGTTGCCCACGTCGGCGGCCGTGGCGAGCGTGGCCGTCCCGCTGCTGGCGAGGGCGGCATATCCCATGCGCAGTTGCGCCGCAACGTGCGCGAAGGAACCGCCTGCGTGGACCTTGCCGCCGCCGCTGGCGAGTGCGAGCACGAGGTTGTCGGCCGGTGCATCCCACGCGCCGTCTGCATTGCCCGCGCCGGTGCCGGAGAGTCGCGCGAGGTATTTGCGCGATTGTCCGCCGATCGAGGTGAAATACCCGCCGGCAAAAATCGCATTGTTCGCAGCGTCTGCGCACAAGGCGGTGACGAGGCTGTTCGGCGCCGGATTCCATGTCGCATCCGCGGCGCCATTGCCCGCCGCAGCAAGCCGGGCAAGATAGGTTCGGGTCTGTCCGCCGATCGCATTGAAATAGCCGCCGACATACACATTGCCCAGGCCATCGGCGGCGAGCGCGGACACCGGCTGGTCCGGCGCCGGATTCCACGCCGCATCGGCGAGGCCCGTGCCGGTCGCGGCAAGCTTGGCCAGACCCTTGAATGGCTGCCCACCTATGGTTGTGAATCCGCCGGCCGCATAGACACTGCCGCCATCGAACACGAGGGCACTGATGCTGGAGTTGCCCGGCGCCGGCTTCCAGTTCGCATCGACCGTTGCCGTCGCGGCGGAAACCTTGGCCAGGCGCGCAATGGGCTGGCCACCGATGCTGGTGAAGCCGCCGCCCACGTACACGGCGTCGATGCCATCGTAGGCCAGTGCGAAAACACTCGAGCCCGGCGCCGGATTCCACGTCGCATCCGCCGCGCCAGCGCCCGTCGGCGACAATTTCGCGAGGTAGTTGCGCACCTGGCCGCCGATGCTGATCTGGGCGGCACCGTAGTCGCTGAAGAATCCGCCGACATAGATGTTGTCCTGCGCGTCGCGCGCGAGCGCGCGAACCTGGCCATTGGCAGCCGGATTCCACGCCGCATCGAGCGTGCCGTCCGCCTTGATCTTGGCGATGTTCTTGCGCGTGGTGCCATTCACCGAGCTGAATTTTCCGCCGATCACCACACTGCCGTCGGACAGACGCAGTACGGCATCGACCTCGCCCGCGATCAGCAGCTGCAAATCGGGATTGGTTGCGAGCAGCGGATTCTGCGCCGCTGCGGGCGTCGTGGCGAGGCACGCGACAGTCGTCAGCACAAGGCTCGGCCAGTTCGATTTCATGGTGTTCTCCCGAAGTTTGAAAAGGGCATCGCGCGCATGCGTAAACGCGCGGATGCGGTGCTGCGGAGCCGTCTCATTCCAGGCCATTGGCAAAGATTTCGTCGAGGGTGATGCCGGTATCCCTGAGCACGGCGATGTCGAGCGCCGAGATGTCGTAGCGTTGCTGGTAATGGAACACCACGCCGTTCATCAGCTGGTCGAGCAGCGATGCGGCCGGTCGCGCCGCGCCGTTTTGTGGGGGCGCATCGCCACTGGGCGGCGCCGCGACCGGCACCGGCGCGGGCGCTCCGTCGTACCACTGCACCGGTGGCAGTGATGGCGCGGAAATGGGTGCCAGTGGCCGACCAGAAGGGTTTCCCCAGTGCTTGTTGTTGCCAGTGGTGAGGTCGGGCGCGACGCCCCAGGTTGCCGTGGCGGCCGGACCGGAAAACACGCTCGGTGCGCCGGGTGTCGTCCAGTAGTCGAACGTGGATGCATACGTGGCCGGCAGTTGTCCCGTGGTCAAGTCCGACCAGCCGTTGTAGACCAGTGCATGGCCGAGTTCGTGCAGGAAGACACTCATCGCGTCGATGCGATTGGCCGGGATGGTTGCGCTGCGCTGGGTCGGATCGGGATCGAACCACAGATCGTTGCGCAGATAGGCGAGCCCGATGTTCACATGCACATCCGGCGCGGATCCGTTGGGATCGATGCCGCTGAGCAATTCGTAGGCGAGCCCTTGTTCGTAGATCGTGCGCGAACCCACGGTGCCGATCGGAGTACTGGTGACGCTGGTGCCATTGGCGGTGGCGATGGCGGCAACGCCGACCTCGACCTCGATCGAACGCGCGCCATCGATCGCGATCAGACGCGCCCAGCGCCGGCCCGCCGCCTGCAAATGCGCCGTGACGTTGGCGCGTTCGGTGGTCGTCAGGGCGCTGGCGCTGCCATCAAAGGTGACATTGAATGCGACCTGCGCGGATGCCGGCGCCATGGCCAGCAGGCACGAAGCCGCGCAGGCGCGGGCAAGGCAGGGCAAGATGTCCACGTCGATTCCCCTTGTTCAAGGCCGGCGGCGAAATGGCCGGTCGTGGTCAGGGGCGTAAAACGGCGTTGCCGTGTCGCATGCCGCGGGGAACTATTTCGATGTTGCCGCTGCGCTTGCCTGCGCAGGCGTGGCCTGATGCAGGATTTTCAGGGCCTTGTCGCGCCGACCCGGTTCAACCGCCTCGGCGCCGTCGTAAACGTGCAGCGCGTGTTGCGCCTGCGCGCGCGCTTCGGGCTTGTCGCCGCGAGCAAGCGCGATGCTGGCTGCGGCGGCATACAGGTGACCGAGCATCTGGTCGTTCGAGGAATAGGCTTGCGGCGCAAGGCGCAAGGCTTCGCGCATCGTTGCGGCGGCTTCATCGTGGCGCCCCGCCTGCGCATACTGCAGCGCAAGGTTCGACAACGGCACGACGAGGCGCGGGTAGTCGGCTCCCATCACCTTGCGGCGCAGGGCAAGCGAGCGCTCCAGCGAGGCGAGTGCGGCTTCGGCTTGCCCCATTTCGTTTTGCAGATAGGCGATGTTGTTGAGCGTGATCGAGATGTCCATTTCCGGTTGCGGGGACATCGATTCCTCGATGTGCAGTGCCTGCTGATAGGCGGCGAAAGCCTCGGCGTAGCGTTTGAGTCCATCCAATGCCGAGGCGATATTGGCAAAGCCGAGTGCTTGTTCGCGCGGCAATGTGTCGGGCAGGGCGCGCTTGATCTCCTGCGCTTCGCGTGCCAGCGCGAGCGCGTCGGCGTAGGCGCCGAGCGTGTTGCGCAGCACCGAAAGGTCGTTGAGGATGTCGGCGCGCTGCTGGCGTCCGCGCGCGTCCTCGCCGCACTGGATCAAGGCCTGGCGCAGCAGGCGTTCGGCGTATTCGTAGTGACCGATCTGCCATTCCAGCAAAGCCTGTGCGTCCAGCGCACGTGCATAGTCGGTGCCGCCCTCGCTCGCGCGCAACGCCACCGCGCGTTCGATCTGCACCTTCGCCGCCTCGTTGCGCTCGAGCGTGAGGTAGGCGCGACCGATGGCGTGGCGAATGTCGGCCTCGAGCAAAGGCTGTCCGGCCAGTTCCCGTGGAATCGTCGCCACGGCGCGATCGAGCGCATCCACCAGCAACGGCGGCTTGCCGCCGTAGTACGGATCGGCGTTGGCGATCATGCCGATCAGGAAATGATTGGCGCGCATCGCGCGTTCGCCCGCGGCGGCGGCGCGCTGCGCCTGCACGGCGGCAACCGCCAGGCCAATGGCGAGCGCGACGAGTGCCGCCGTCGCCGCCGTGGATGCGAGCAGGTTGCGCCGCACGAATTTTCCGAATCGGTAGCCGCCGCCGCCGAGGCGCGCGCGCACCGGGCGGCGATCGAGCCAGGCGCGCAGATCCTCGGCAAACGCGTGCGCGGATTCGTAGCGCCGCGCGGGTTCCGGCGCAAGCGCCATGAGCACGATGCGATCCAGATCGCCGGCGATGCGGCGTCGCCATTCGCGTGCCTTCGCGTCTGCAAGTTGCAGTGCACCGCTGTCAATGCACTGACTCGGTCGCGTGGGTAACTGCAATGCCGCCTGGCGTGCACGGTCGGACCCCGTGGTCGATCCATGCGGGCGTGCCGAAGCACCGCAAAGCAGCTCGTACAGCAACAGGCCGAGCGCGTAGATGTCGCTGGCGGTGGTCAGCGGTTGGCCGGCGAGTTGCTCGGGACTGGCGTACTCGGGCGTCATCGGCGCCATGCCGGTGCCGGTCATGCCGCCGATGCGGTCGTCGAGCGTCTTGGCGATGCCGAAATCGAGCAGCTTGACATTGCCATCGGCGGTGACGAAAACGTTTGCCGGCTTGATGTCGCGATGGATGATGAGCGCGCGATGCGCGGCATCGAGCGCATCGAGCACCTGCAGGAACAGACGTACGCGCGCAGTCGGATCAAGCTGGCGCTCGTGGCACCAGGCGTCGATGCGCGCGCCCTCCACGTATTCCATCACCACATAGGGCTGGCCCTCCGGCGTGGTGCCGCCATCGAGCACGCGCGCGATGTTGGGGTGATCAAGCCAGGCGAGGAATTGGCGCTCGGCTTCGGCGCGGCGCAGGCTGTCGGCATCGCCGATCAGGCTGGCCAGCACCTTGATCGCCACACGTTGCTGGTAAGCACCGTCGCGACGCTCGGCGAGCCATACGCGACCCATGCCACCGCTGCCGACGGGTTCGATCAGGCGATAGGCGCCAATCTCGCGCGTCGTGGCCGGCAGCGGTTCAAGGAACCCGTCGCTTGCGGCATGCGCATCGAGCAAGGCCAACACGGTCCTGGCCAAGGCCGCGTTGTCGCGGGTCCCGCTTTCAATGAATGCACGGCGCTCGCCACTCGGCCGATCCAGCGCCTGCTCGAACAGGCGCATTGCCTGCAGGCGCAGCCCGTCATCTGGCGCAGGCTGTGTGGACGCCTCGTTGTTCACGCCAATGCCTCGAACAGGAATGCACGCGCCACTTCCCAGTCGCGTTGCGCGGTGGCGCGCGAAATATCCAGTACCTGCGCGATGTCACCCATTTCCAGTCCCGCAAAGTAGCGTAGCTCCACGACGCGAACCTTGCGCGCATCGATGGCTTCCAGGCGCGACAGCGCTTGCTCGAGCGCCAGCGCATCCAGGGGCTTGTCGCCATCTTCGCTCAATGCCGAAAGCGTGACCGCTTCGCGATCCGGACCGCCGCGCTTGGCGGCGTCGCGATGCCGCGCGTGATCGACCAGCACCTGGCGCATGCGCCGCGCGGCGATGGCAAAAAACTGGCGGCGCCCCTGTGGCGCGAGATTCGTTTCGTCGGCCATGCGCAGGTAAGCCTCGTGCACCAGCGCGGTGGGCGTCAGCGTGTGCCCGCTGCGTTCGCCGCGCAACTGCCGCGCGGCCAAGGCACGCAATTGCGCGTAGACCAGCGGCAGCAGTTCGGATTCTGCGGCTGCCTCGCCGGCTCCCAGTCGCCGCAACAGGACGGTGATGTCGCTGACGTCGTCCACGAGCGTATCCCCAGTGTGCCAGGCACATTGTAGTGGACAGGCGCCTGGCGGATCAGCCCAGCGCCTGCGCCAGATCCGCGACGAGATCGTCGGGATGCTCGAGTCCAACGGACAGGCGCAACAGGTCTTGCGGCGAGGTGGGATGCTCGCCCTCGACCGAGGCGCGGTGTTCGATGAGCGATTCGCAGCCGCCGAGCGAGGTGGCATTGGTGAACAGCTTCACCTTCGACGCCACGGCCAGTGCGGCTTCGCGCCCGCCGCGGATCGCAACGCTCAGCATGCCGCCGAAATCGCGCATCTGTCTGTCGGCGACGGCATGGTTTGGATGCGTGGGCAGCCCCGGCCAGTTCACCCGCTCCACACGCGCGTGTCGCGCGAGGAATTCCGCCACGACGCGCGCATTGCGGCAGTGCCAAGCCATGCGCGCGGGCAGGGAGCGGCAGCCGCGCAACAACAACCAGGCGCTGAACGGCGAGAGTATCGCGCCGGTGATATAGCGGCGATGCGCGACGGCATCGAAGTGCGCGTCGCGTCGTGCAAATACGAGTGCACCGCCGAGCACATCGCTGTGGCCACCGAAGTACTTCGTCGTCGAATGCATCACGACATCGGCGCCGAGCGCGAGCGGCTGTTGCAGGACAGGTGATGCGAACGTGTTGTCGCACACCAGCGCTGCGCCGTGCGCATGGGCGATCTGCGCCAGCGCGGCGATGTCGGCGACTTGCAGGCGCGGGTTCGAGGGCGTCTCGACCCAGATCAGGGCGATTCCACCCGCGCTGGCCGTGCGCACCGCATTCAGATCGCCCATGTCCACGACGGTCGCGACGATGCCGCGTCTGCCGAGGAATTCGTGCGCCAGCACGCGCAGGCCGGTGTAGCAATCGTCGGGAATCAGGATGCGCGCATCGTTCGGCAGGGTTTCGAGCATGGCCGTGATCGCCGCCATGCCCGAGGCGAAGGCCAGCGCCGCAGCGCCGCCTTCGAGCGCGGCCAGCGCGGTTTCCCAGCGGTCCTGGGTCGGACTGCCTTCGCGCTGGTATTCGTAGCCGGCGATGCGTTCGGCGGCGGGGCCGTGCGCGAACGTCGTCGATAGATGGATCGGTGGCGCGACCGCGCCGGTGGCGGCGTCGGGTTCGGCACCCGCATGTACGGCGAGGGTCTCAGGACGCACGGCGGGCCTGCTTGAATGCCGCGCGTGCAGCGTCGAGTGTGTCGGCGATGTCCTGCTCGGTGTGTGCGGCGGAAATGAACCCCGCTTCGAACGCGGATGGCGCCAGGTACACGCCACGTTCGAGCATGGCGTGGAAGAAGCGGTTGAACGCCGCGACATCGCCGGCCGTGGCCTGCGTATACGTTTCCACATTTTCCGAGGTGAAGAACAGGCCGAACATGGCGCCCACGCGGTTCGTGGAAAACGGGACGCCGGCTTCGATCGCCACGGCGCGCAGTCCGTCGCACAACAGCAGGCTCTTGCGTTCGAGATCCGCGTAAAAGCCCGGCGCCTGGATGAGTTCGAGCATCGCGAGTCCCGCCGCCATCGCCACGGGATTGCCGCTGAGCGTGCCGGCCTGGTAGATCGGGCCACTTGGCGCGACCTGTTCCATGATGTCGCGGCGTCCTCCGTAGGCGCCGACCGGCATGCCGCCGCCGATGATCTTGCCGAAAGTGGAAAGATCCGGCGCAATGCCGTAGCGCTCCTGCGCGCCGCCGAGCGCGACGCGGAAGCCGGTCATCACCTCGTCGAAAATCAGCAACGTGCCGTGGCGCGTGCACAACTCACGCAAGCCTTGCAGGAATCCTGCGCGCGGCGGAATGCAATTCATGTTGCCGGCGACGGGCTCGACGATCACGCCGGCGATGCGCTCGCCTTCGCGTGCGAACAGTTCCTGCGCGGCGGCCAAATCGTTGTAGGGCAAGGTGAGCGTGAGGTCGGCCAGCGCTTTCGGCACACCGGGCGATGTCGGCACGCCAAAGGTAAGCGCACCGGAACCGGCCTTGACCAGGAACGAATCGCCGTGGCCGTGGTAGCAGCCTTCGAACTTCACGATGGCGTCGCGACCGGTGAAGCCGCGCGCGATGCGGATCGCCGAGAGCGTCGCTTCGGTGCCCGAATTGACCATGCGCAGCATCTGCATCGACGGCACCAGGCGCGCGATGGTTTCGGCCATCGTTACTTCGGCCGGACATGGCGTGCCAAAGGACAGTCCGGCGCGCACCGCATGCTCCACCGCCTCGCGCACCCTGGGATGGTTGTGGCCGACGATCATCGGTCCCCAGGAGCCGACGTAATCGATGTAGCGTCGGCCCTCGACATCCCACAAATACGCGCCGTCGGCGTGGTCGGTGAAGAACGGCTCGCCGCCGACGGAACGGAACGCACGCACCGGCGAGTTGACGCCGCCGGGCAGGTGCGCGAGAGCGCGCTGGAACAGGTCGTGGTTGGTGCTCATGTATGAATATCTACTTGTGGAATAAGTCGGCATAGCGCCGCGCCGCGGCTTCCGCATCGCCCGCACCGAACACGCCGGAAATCGCGGCGACGAAATCCGCGCCGGCTTCGATCAGCGCCCGCGCATTGTCGGCTGTTATGCCGCCGATCGCCACCAGCGGCTTGCCCAGCAGTTTGGCGGCGCGCAGCAAGTCCGGTCGCGCGCGCCGGTTGTGCGGCTTCGTCGAGGAAGGAAAAAACGCGCCGAAGGCAAGATAGTCGGCTCCAGCCGCAGCGAGGTCGCGGGCGCGTTCGAGCGAGTCGTAGCACGACACGCCGATGATGGCGTCGCGGCCAAGGCGCTCGCGCGCGCTGACGATATCCGCGTCGTCTTCGCCCAGATGTACGCCGCTGGCGCCGATTGTCGCAGCCAGTTCCACGTCATCGTTGACGATCAGCGGTACACGATGCGCCATGCACAAGGCGACCAGCGCCGACGCTTCCGCGCGGCGGCGCACGTGATCGAGGCTCTTGTCGCGGTATTGCAGCAGCGCTGTGCCGCCGCGCAGGGCGGCGGCACACGCCTGCACGAGGTCGATGCGCGGTCCATCGGTGATGGCGTACAGGCCACGCGCGGGAAACGGGGCGGGGTGCATGCACGCTAGTGTAAGCGGTAGAATGCGCGCCCGTAATTGCCGCCATTGCCTCGAACGCTTCGATGAACGCCGCCCTGCAAACCGATACCGTGCCCTTCCGCAGCTTCATGTGCGTGGTTTGCGGCTTCATCTACAACGAAGCCGAAGGCTGGCCGGCGGACGGCATCGCGCCGGGCACGCGCTGGGAAGACATTCCGGAAACCTGGACCTGCCCGGATTGCGGCGTGACCAAGTCCGACTTCGAGATGGTCGAGATCAGTTGAGGCGCGGCGGCGCGCCGCCCAGCTCCGCCAGCTTCGATGCGATTTCCTCCGCGTCGTCGGCCTGCGGCAACAGCGCGAGGTAACGTTGCCAGTCCTCGCGCGCACCGCGCACGTGGCCCAGATGCAGGTAGCAGGTGCCGCGATCGCGGTATTCGGAAACTGCAAGCGTATCCAGGATAAGCAGGCGGTCGCAGCAACGCACGGCCTTGTCCCACTGCTCGCGTTCGGCGTAGACGCCTTTCAGATTGCGCAACATGCGCGTGAGGATCGCGCGATGGCTGGCCGGTTCGAGCATGCGCGCGAGGCGATCGTCGTCGAGCTCACGCTCATCCGTGTGCGTGCGCGCGCGTCGGCGCAATTCGGCGACGTCGAGCGAACGACCTTTCTGGTAGGGATCGAGCACGACGATCCCGTCCTCAAGCGGCAGGCGCACCAGGAAGTGTCCGGGAAACGAGATGCCCTCCAACGGCACGCCCAGTCGTCGCGCCAGCTCGATCTGCACCACCGCGAGCGAGATCGGGTTGCCCATGCGGCGATCGAGCACGTCGTTGAGATAGCTGTTGCGTGGATCGTAGTAGTCGCGGTCGTCGCCGCAAAATCCGAGTTCGTCGTACAGGAATCGGTTGATCGCTTGCAGTTGCGCCGCGCTCTCGACGCTTTTGGGCGCAGTACTCAGGCGTTGCGTGTATTCATGCAGATGCGATTCGTAGGCGGCCGCATCGAGGGTGGGATACTCGTCCCTGGCGATCAGCAAGGCGGTGGCGAAAAGCGGAATGTCGGCGTCATTGGCATTGCGCAAGTCCTGCCAGGCATCGTGCATCGCGCATCTCCATCCACGGCGGCGCCGCATTGCCACGATCTTACGCGAAGCACGCAATGACGCAAGCCGGGTTCAAGCGATCGGATCGAAGCTGCCCGTGAAATGCCCGTTGTTCGTCATGGCAGGTTCATCCGGGCGTGTTGCAATCCCCACATCGCCGCCGTGGAGTAGGACGATGCTGCAGTTCGTGCCGTTGACCGACGAGATGCTCGATGCGTGGCAGGGGGCGCCACTGCCACTGGTGCCGTATCGTTGTGGCGTACCCTGCGCGCGCGGTGATCAGCGGTGCACCGACAGCACGTCGCCCGGCTTGATGCCAAGTTTTCCCGCCATGCCGGCATTGAGTTCCAGTACGTATCGTGCGTCGCCCTCGGAAGGGTAGACCGGACAGTTGTTGCCCGAATTCAGGCAGGGCGGCACGCGCTGTTGCACACTGACCAGTTTATAGTTTTGGTCAAAGTATAAAATGTCCAATGGAATATGCGTGTTCTTCATCCAGAACGTGCGCACCTGCGCATCGTCGAAGATGAACAGCATGCCGTGATCGGCGGGCATCGATTCGCGAAACATCAGGCCGCGTTCCCGCGAGGGATCATCGGCGGCGACTTCGATCTGGAAGCGATGTCCGTCGAGCACGACATACGGACCGGCGGCATGCGCCGAGCAGGCGGCCAGGCTGGCGAGCATGCCTGCAGCCGCAAGGGCCGGGATGCGGAATTGGGTATTTTGCATGTTCGATCCCGAGGTCAGCGATGCGCGCGATCGAGCGCTTCGATCAAGGCGGCGAGCGCGGCGAAGTTTTGCGGATCCATGTCGTAGAACTCGATGCCGATATGCGCCTTGTCCACCCGCACGAGCAGGCCATCGCCGCGGAAGGGCGGTTGGCCATCGAATTCCAGCGTCACGGGATGATGCGCGCCGGGTTGCAATCGCACGCTGCCGCCGTGTTCGAAGAGCGCCCCGTTGAGCGACAGGTCCAGGATGCGGCCCTGGATGTCACCGACGCGACCGGTTTCCAGCCGGTAACGTCCGGCGGCGGCAAAGCGCGGTTCCTGCCTGCGTTCTTCGTAGAGCTCGCCCATGCTGCCTGGCTGCCGACCGGTTTCGTGGCCGGATGCTATCACAGCCCATGTCCCGCTATTTTCGAGTGAATTGACATGTTGACGAAACAAAAAGCTGTCGTATAATGTGCGGCTCGCCGGACGAAAGGTTCGGTGGCGGGGCGGGAAGCTTCGCCGGGTTTGATCTTTGACAGTGTGCGCAGGTGACTTGTGTGGGCGCCTTGGGATGGATGAGAGTCCATCGAGACAAGAGCGTCTTCAAGCCTCGATTTCAGGTTCTACCCGAACCT
>JAFEFO010000039.1 GCA_018240565.1 Pseudomonadota bacterium
GTTGCCACGGATGGCATCCATGCAGTCTGGATACCGGCAATCCATGCCGGTATGACGGCTGAATCGGGATTCCAAGAATGAATGACCGCTTTCTTCGCGCCCTCGCACGCGAACCCGTCGACCGCACGCCGGTGTGGATCATGCGCCAGGCCGGCCGCTACCTGCCCGAGTACCGCGCCACGCGCGCGCGCGCCGGCAGCTTCGTCACTCTGTGCAAGACACCGGAACTGGCTTGCGAAGTCACCCTGCAACCGCTCGCGCGCTATCCGCTGGATGCGGCGATCCTGTTTTCCGACATCCTCACCATTCCCGACGCGATGGGCCTGGGCCTATCGGTGGAAGAAGGCGTCGGCCCGCGCCTGGCCAAACCCGTGCGCACGCGCGCCGACATCGAAAAACTCGGCGTGCCGGATCCGGAAACTGACCTGCGCTATGTCATGGACGCGGTGCGCCTGATCCGTCGCGAACTGCACGACAAGGCGCCCCTGATCGGTTTCGCCGGCAGCCCGTGGACGCTGGCCTGCTACATGATCGAAGGCGAAGGCTCCTCGAGCTTCGCGCGCGCGAAGGCGCTGGCGCTGGACGATGCGGCGACCATGCACAAGCTGCTCGACGTGGTCGCGCGCAGCGTCGCCGCCTATCTTGCCGCCCAGGCGAGTGCCGGCGTGCAGGCGTTGATGGTGTTCGATACCTGGGGCGGACTGCTCGCGCCCGACATGTTCGGCGAGTTCAGCCTGCGCTATCTCGCGCAAATAGCGCAGAGTCTACAAATCCACAATGTCGCAAAATCCATTCCGTTGATCCTGTTCTCCAAAGGCGCGAATGCACACCTGGAAGTGCTCGCCGACACCGGCTGCGCCGCGCTGGGTCTGGATTGGACGATCGCACTCGGCGATGCACGTACGCGCGTTGGCCACCGCGTCGCCTTGCAGGGCAACCTCGACCCGGCGGTGCTGCATGCGAGTCCCGACGCGATCCGCCGCGAGGCGAAGCGTGCGCTCGACAGCTTCGGCCCGCATCCGGGGCATGTGTTCAACCTCGGCCACGGCATCACGCCGGACGTGAAACCGGAAAGTCTCGGCGTGCTGATCGAGGCGGTGCAGGATTTGAGCCGGCGCGCTTGAGCACGATCGGTCAGCTGCATGCGTGCTAAGCTCGTTCGCACAGGGCTGTACCGCGAAAGGAGGTTTTCCATGCGCACATGGTTCTTTGCGTTCGCCAGCCTTGCCCTGAGCGGCATCGCGCCCGCGGCAGACACCAGCATGCACGCCGAATTTCGCTGGCGCGTCGTCATCAATGCGCAGGGCAGCATCACGTCGATCACCCCGGCGCCGTACGAGAACATCAACCAGCTCAAACAGATTCGTCGGCGCCTGGAAGCCGAAGCCAAGACCTTTCAATTCGCACCCGGCACGGTCGATGGCAAACCGGCGGAAACGCGAACGGGTTTGCATCTCAGCACGACCCTGCTCCGCGTTGGACCCGACAAGGTGAACATCCGCCTCGACTGCGCCGGCGCGGGCGCTAGTTTGCTGCAGGCCCGGTTCCCGCGCTTCCCGGCCGATGCGATTCGTGCGCAGAAAGGCGGCTATGTCGTCTTGCGCATCGCTTACAACGCGAACGGTGCGATTAGCTCGATCGCTACCGATCCACGTTCGCACGACGCTACGCCAGCATTGATCGATGCCAGCGAAAAAGCGGTTCGCGAATGGCGCATCATCCCCGATACGGTGGGTGGCCAGCCATTGCCGGGCGAGGCATTCGCGCCGTTTTGCTACCGCTTCGATGCGCATGACGCCAAGGCTTGCACAGGGCTGCCAGCGTGCTCGGACGATACCTTGCCGGACTCTGCAACGACCACGGTGCATGGCGCCAAACTGCTCACCGACGTCGCCGGGCGCACGCTTTAACCGCTAACCCGCCAACACCGCCGCCAACATCTCCCCGGTCACCGGCTTGCGCACGAAGGCGTCCATGCCGGCGGCGCGGCACAGTGCGTCCTCGTCGCCGCGCGATCGCGCGCTGACGCCGACCAGGCGCAGGCGCGGCTTCGCGTCCTTTGCCTCGCGGTTGCGGATCATGCGCGCCAGGGTGAGGCCATCGACGCCGGGCAGGTCGAGATCGATCAGGACCACGTCGAATGCGGCGGATTCCATTTCGGCCAGCGCGACGAGGCCATTCGCGGCGCGCGCGACACGATGCCCTTGTGCCTGCAGCAGGCCGGCGATCGTTGCCGCGGCGGTGGCGTCGTCCTCCACCAGCAGGACACGTCGCGCGGCGATCGATGACGCCGCATTTTCCACTATTGCATCTTGTGTACCTGCCGGCGCCGCGGCCGTCGCCAGCGGCAGGAACACGCGGAACGTGCTGCCGCGTCCCGGCGCGCTGTCCAGTTCGAGCGTACCGCCCATGCGCGCCACCAGTTCGCGGCAGATCGCCAGGCCCAGGCCACTGCCGGAGCGGCGCTGCGGACCGTCGGCCTGCTCGAAGCGACGAAACAGGCGCTCGCGTTCGGCAGCGGCGATGCCCGGGCCGCTGTCGCTGACGCGAAAGACGATGCCGCCGTCCGCGCCGCGCATGGCCGCCAGTTCGATGCCGCCGTGCGACGTGAACTTGATCGCATTGTTGACGAGATTGAGCAGGATCTGCTCGATGCGCAGCGCATCGCCTTGCAGCCAGCGCGGTGCGGCGTCCTCGATCGAGAGCTGCCACGCCAGCCCGCGTTGCGCGGCTTGCGGCTGCGCCAGCGCCTGCACCTGGCGCAGCAGGGCGCGCAGGTCGAACGGCGCGATGTCCAGTTGCAGCTTGCCGGCCTCGATGCGCGCCAGGTCCAGCGAATCGTTGACCAGGCGCAACATCAACTGCCCGGATGTGCGGATGGCCTGCGCGTAATCCTTCTGTGTGTCGTCCAGGCGCGTGCGCAACAACAGCTCGGTCATGCCCAGGACGCCCGTCATCGGCGTGCGAATCTCGTGACCCATGGTGGCGAGAAATTCGGACTTGGCCGCGCTCGCGTGTTCGGCGAATGCGCGCTGCTGCTGGGCCAGCTCCCACGCGTGCCGGCGCTTCAGGCGCAGGCGATACGCGCGCAGCACGGCCAGCAGCGCCAGCACGCCGGCCAGCGCATAGATCGCCCAGGCCCACGGCCGCGCCCACGGTGGCGCGCCGACGCGCAGGGACAGTGCACTGCCCGGTTCGCTCCATGCGCCCGCGCCGCTTGCGCCGCGCACGCGCAGCGCATAGGCGCCGGACGGCAGTTGCGCATATTCGCGTTCGCCGCGCGCATTGCCTTCGACCCATTCGGCGTCGAGTCCGTCGAGCTTCCACTGGTAACGCTGCGCGGCGGGGTCGGCGTAGGCCAGGGCACGCGCGGTAATGCGCAGGTCGCGGTCCTTCCAGCCCAGTTCGATGGCGTCCGTGGCGACCGGCAGATCGACATCGCGGCCATCGCGGCGCACGACAAGGCGATCCAGGCGCGGCGTTGGCGACTCAGCGTCATCCACGATGTGCTGCGGATCAAAACCGACGATGCCGGCCAGCGTGCCGCCAAAAATCGTGCCGTCGCCGCGCTTGAGCAGCGGCGCGCGGTTGAACTCGGCGCTGGCCAGGCCGTCGCCTACGCCGAAGCGACGCACGCCGCGTGTCGACGGATCCAAACGCCACAGGCCGCGCGCACTCGCCACCCACACCCGACCGCGCGCGTCGGTGTGCATGCCGCCCGCGGTCAGTGCCGGCCAGCCGCCGCGTGCATCGATGCGCTCCAGCGCAGTCAGGCTGCCATCGGCGTAGCGAAAGTGCGCCAAGGCACCGATTGCGTGCATCCACAAGGTGCCGTCCTCGGCGAATGCGAAGGCCAGCACGCGCTGCGCCGGCGCGCCGGCCAGCGCCGCGAAGCGCTGCACGCGCGCATCGAAGCGGTCCATGCCGGCAGCGCCGGCAACCAGCAGCGACCCATCCGGCGCGAATCCGATCTGGCCGATGTCGGTGCTGCGCAGTCCGTCATCCTCGTCGTAGCGCGTGATCGCCAGCGTGGCCGCATCCACGCGCGCAAGGCCGCCGCCGTTGGCGCTGGCCCAGATCGCGCCGTCCGGCGCCTGCGCCAGCAGATCGACGATGCCCGGTGCGAGCGCATCGCGGCGCCGAGCGTCCACGGGCAAGTCGACGAACTTGCCGTCCGTGCCGCCGTACACGCGCAAGCCATGCGCATGCCCGATCCAGACCCGGTCATCGCGCGCGGCCAGGACCGACCACAGCGCGGTTTCCGGCGCGCTCCAGCGCGTGGCGAAGCGCTCGATGCGCCCGCTGGACGGATCCAGGCGATCGATGCCGCCATCGAGGTTGACCGACCACACGCGCCCGTGCGCATCCGCCGCCAGTCCCTGCACGCGATTGCCGCTCAGGCTGGCGGCATCGCGCGGATCGTTCCGGAACAAGGCAAAACGCCGCCACTGCGCCGGCAGGTAGGCCGCGCCACCGCTGGTGCTGGCGAACCACAGCCCGCCTTCGCGATCGCGCAGGGCGTCGAAGACCTTCTTGCCGGGCAGGCTGCCGGCAACCGCGGCGTTGGCTGCATAGACGTCCAGACGTCCATCCTGCGCTCGTCGCGCGAGGCCCTCGCGGGTGCCGATCCACACCGCGTCGTCGACATCGGCAGCCAGTGCATACACGACCGGATCCGGCAGCCGCGCATCCTCCAGCACCCGCGCCACGAAGTCGGCGCCGATGCGCAGCAGGCCGCGCCGCGTGCCGGCGAGCATGCCTTCGGGCGTCTCCAGGAACGCCGCGGCATTGATCCCGCCACCTCCCGGCAGCTTGGACACATCGACATGGCGAAAGCGCCCGTCGGTGCCGCGCACGTCGATGCCGGCGTCGGTGCCGATCCACAGTCGACCGGAAACATCGCCGCGCAACGCCAGCACGTTGTCGGAAGCCAGGCTTGCATCGTTGCCGGCGTCGTGGCGAAAGTGGGTGAAGGACCTGGCGGATTCGTCCAGGCGATCCAGGCCCATCGCATAGCCGCCGGCCCAGATCGCGCCATCGCGGGTCTGGGCGATGGCCCAGACGTCGTTGCCGGCGAGGCTCGCGGGATTCTTGTCGTCGTGACGGAAGTGCGCGAAACCGCCGCGGTTCCGGTCGAGCACGTTCAGGCCCGCTTCCTCGCCACCGCACCACAGGCGGTTGTCGCGATCCACGATGAGCGCGGTGACATCCGCGCCGGCAAGGCTCGCCGCATCGTTCGGATCGTTGCGATAGACGCGAAAGTCCACGCCGTCGTAACGCGCCAGGCCATCGGCGGTGCCGATCCAGATGTAGCCGTCGCGATCCTGCGCGAGCTTCCACACCGTGCTCGACGGCAAGCCGTCGGAGGCATCGAGCACGCGAAAGGACGGCGTCGCCTTCAACGGCGCGGCATCCGCCGGTGCCGCTGCCAGTGCCGCCGCGATCAGCAAGCTGCCCCACATGGAAAGCTCCCCGGCGTTTCCCCACGCCGATGATGCCTGAAAATCCACCCGGCGCTATTACGTTTTTTTTATACGTGCGCGGTCACGAAGCATGCCGGAAAGCGCGGCGTCGCACGCTCGGCCATAAACCCTGCGCGCGCCGTTGTCCATCCCTAGAAATAGTGATTTTTTCCCGCTTGCCGTGGGCACCTGCACGCTGGCCGTGGGGCAAGTCGGCTTTCCGAACTACGCATTGGTTTCGCAGAACGTGAGTATCGCCGTGGCGGCCCCGCTCGTGCCGACGCCGATGCTGGATCATCGCGCGCTACTGGCGTTGATCGCCCTGATCGGACTCGTCGCGCTGGCGCGCGTGCGGCGCGCGTAGCGCACGAGCGCCAACACGCTGCACCTGCTTCTGGCACACTGTGGATCGCATGAACGCGCGATCCGCAATTTTCGTGACAGCGGCCCTGGTGGCGGCGCCCGCCGCGCGCGCTGCGGACTACGTCATCGACACCGTGCACACGCAGGTCTATGCCTGCGCCGCGCACCTGGACTTCACCACGCCGTGCGCCCGCTTCCGCGTAAAAAGTGGATTTTTCCACTTCGACGATGCGCACTGGGACACCGCCAAGCTCGATGTCGACGTGGACACCGCGTCGGCCGACCTGGGAGATGCCACATGGGACGGCACGGTGCGTTCGTGGCAATTCCTCAATGCCGGCAAGTATACGGACGCGCATTTCGCATCGACATCGGTGGCGCAGACCGGCGCGAAAACCGGCATCATCCACGGCGTGCTCACTTTGCGTGGCGTGACACGTGCGCTGGACCTGCACGTGACGTTCAACCGCGCCGGGCTGGATCCCTATACGTTTCGATATACCGCGGGATTCAGCGCGAGCGCGACGCTCCAGCGTTCGGATTTCGGCATGACGAAATACCTGCCCGACATCGGCGACGCGGTTTCGATCCGCATCGAAGCCGAGGGCTTGCGCGGCAAGCCTGCGCCGGTCCAGACTGTGCCATCCAAGCTGGAGCAATGAGATGCGGACGCCTCGAAATTCCGCCGCGAGCGAAGAGAGTTTGCGTGTCGCCGGAGCGCAGGAAGCGGAGTGTACGCGCCAGTACATGAGCATTTCGAGCACCGCCGGCACGCAAAATATCGAGTGCAGCAGGTAGGTCGAGGCACCCATGCTCAAGAGCGGAACCAATCACTGGGGCAGCCTCGCCAAGTTCTTCCACTGGACGATCGTGGTGCTGATCCTGGTGCAAGGCACGATCGGCCTGGTCATGGTCGAGTTGCCCAAACGACCGAACGTGATTGCGGTTTTCAGTTTCCACAAATCACTGGGGCTGACCATCCTCGCGTTGGCGATACTGCGCCTGGTGTGGCGGGCATTCGATCCGCATCCGCGCGATCCGCCGACGATGCCGCGCTGGCAAGCGCTCGGCGCGCGCGCCGGACATGCCCTGCTGTACCTGCTGATTTTCCTGGTGCCGTTGTCGGGCTGGTGGTTCGACTCCGTCGCTTCGCTGCGCCCGCTGTATTGGTGGGGCTTGGTGCGCATGCCAGCGCTCGGCGGGCCGGATGCGGCGATTCCGAACCTAAAGGACATCGCCGCCGAACGCCACGAGCTGCTGTTTTGGGTGCTCGTCATCGTCGCCGCCGGACACGCGGCGATGGCGCTGATCCATCATTTCCACAACCGCGACGGCGTGTTGAAGCGGATGTTGCCGTTTACGCGATCCTGACGGAGATTCCACCATGCGCATTTTCATGCTTTGCCTCTTGCTGCTGCCTGTCGCTGCATTCGCCCGCGACTGGAACGTGGACATGGCCAAAAGCGGCCTCGGCTTCGACGGCACTTATCAGGGCGGCGCGTTCGCCGGCAAGTTCGGCAAATGGACGGCCGCCATCGCCTTCGACGAAACGGATCTCGCCAAGGCGAAGTTCGACGTGACCGTGCAACTGGCCAGCGTCGACACCGGCAGCGGCGAGCGCGACCAGACGCTGGCCACGGCCGATTTCTTCGACACTGCGAAATTCCCGCAGGCGCACTTCGTCACCACTTCGTTCAATCGCAGTGCCGATGGCGGCGTGACCGCGCAAGGCACGCTGACGATTCGTGACATCGCCAAGCCGGTCACGCTGAAAGTGACGTTCGCCGCGACCGGCGGCACGACCACGCTGGATGTGACGACCACGCTCAACCGCCGCGACTTCGGCCTTGGCGCCAGCGGCGACTGGGACGACATCAGCCAGCAGATCAACGTGCACGGGCATCTGCTGCTGACGCCGAAGTGACGGCCCGCTGACAACACCCGCCGAACCTGCCACCATCGCGCTTTCGTTGCGATTGCAGCGCCCTGCGGAGCCCGGTGAACATGGCCGGCGAGGCACGCAAACCCAGTCGCAGCGTGCCGCGCGCGGCAATGTGGCTGGATCTCGCCTTCGGCTTCGTATCCGTGTTCTTCTTCCGCGGCTGGGGCACGCCGGACGGGGAAGCCGTCAGCCGTTGAGCCACGCCCGCAGCGCATCGACATCAAACGGCCAATCCAGCTCGCGCCCGGATTCGTCCTCGCGCAAGACCGGCACACGCGTACCGTAGCGCGCTTCCAGCTCGGCGCTTTCGTCGATGAACACGCTGGCAAATTCCGGCGTGTGTGCCTGTGCGAGCACGGCGATGGCTTCGTCGCACAGGCGGCAGTCGTCGCGTTGAAAAAGGATCAGGCGCATCGGCGTAGAATACCGGCGACAACGCGCAAGGAATACATCGTGGCAGTCAGTACCTTCGATTTATTCAAGATCGGCATCGGACCGTCGTCCTCGCACACGGTCGGCCCGATGCGCGCGGCGGCGCGCTTTGCCACACGCTGGCTGGATGAAACCGGCGCGTTGTCGCGCGTGGCGCGCGTGCGCGCGGAGCTGTTCGGCTCGCTCGCGCACACCGGTCGCGGCCACGGCACCGACAAGGCCGTGCTGTGCGGCTTCGAGGGCGAATGGCCCGACAAGATCGACCCGGACTCCATTCCGACGCGGCTCGAACGCATCCGTTCGACGAAGAAAATCCACCTGCTCGGCAAGCGTGAAATCGCGTTCGACGAAAAATCCGACCTCATCTTCAACAAGCGCACCAAGCTGCCCTTCCACAGCAACGGCATGCGTTTCACGGCCTTCGATGCCGCCGGCGAGGCGCTGGCGACGCGCGACTATTACTCCGTCGGCGGCGGCTTCGTGGTCAATCCCGACGAGGCGGCCGAGAATCGCATTGTCGCCGATACGACGCCGCTGCCGCATCCGTTCCATACCGGCGACGAACTGCTGAAGATCTGCGAGGAATCGGGCAAGTCGATCGCGCAGGTCATGTTCGACAACGAAAAGGCGTGGCGCAGCGAAGCGGATATCCGCGCTGGCCTTCTGGCCATCTGGAAGGCCATGTCGGACTGCGTCGCACGCGGCATGCGCGAGTCCGGCACCCTGCCCGGCGGCCTGCATGTGCAACGGCGTGCGCCGGCGATGTGCGCGGAGCTCAAGGATCGCCCCGAAGCCGCGCTCAAGGATCCGCTCACGATCCTGGACTGGGTCAATCTGTACGCGCTCGCGGTGAATGAGGAAAACGCCGCCGGTGGGCGCGTCGTCACCGCGCCGACCAATGGCGCCGCGGGCATCATTCCCGCCGTTTTGCACTACTACCATCGCTTCATCCCGGGCGCGAACGAGCAAGGCGTGCTCGATTTCCTGCTCACCGCCGCAGCGATCGGCATTCTCTACAAGGAAAACGCCAGCATCAGCGGCGCCGAAGTCGGCTGCCAGGGTGAAGTCGGCGTGGCCTGCTCGATGGCCGCAGGCGGGCTCACCGCCGCCCTCGGCGGCACCGTCTATCAGGTCGAGAACGCCGCCGAGATCGGCATGGAACACAACCTCGGGCTCACCTGCGATCCGATCGGCGGACTGGTGCAAATTCCCTGCATCGAGCGCAACGCGATGGGTTCGGTCAAGGCCATCAACGCGCAGCGCATGTCCATGCGCGGCGACGGCAAGCACCGCGTGTCGCTGGACAAGGTCATCAAGACCATGCGCGACACCGGGCGCGACATGCAGGACAAGTACAAGGAAACCTCGCGTGGCGGACTCGCCGTCAACGTGATCGAGTGTTGATGGCCCGCGCATAATTCAACGCGACAGACGCGCCACATCATCGAGCCGCTCGCGCGCCATGCGCGTGAGCGGATGGTCGTCGCCGAGCTTGGCGCGCTGCGCCGCGTAAGTCTCGCGCACCAACGCCACGCCTTCGTCCACGCGGCCGACGTGGGCGAGCACGAGGCCGTGCAGGTTGCGCGTGTTGACGAGCAGCGGATGATCCTTGGCCAAAATCGCCGTGCGGATTTTCAGGCATTGATCGACGACGGGCAGCGCGTCAGCGTAGCGTTTGGCGAGAATCAGCGCGCCAGCGTAAACGGACAACGCATAGGCGGCCTGCGTGTTGTTGCGCGCGGCCAGCGGCTGCGCGGTGCGATACGCCGCCTCGCCGTGCGCAAGCGCGGCGGCGACGTCACCGCGACGCGTGTCGTCGAAAGTCCAGTTGGCCAGCAGGTTGACGACCTGCGCGTCGTTCTCGCCGACCAGACGCCGGCCCATCGCCAGCCCTTGCGCATAGGTGCGGTCGGCCTCGTCGTGCCGTCCCGCCGCTTCGAGTTCGGCGGCGAGGTTGCCGAGCTGCGTGACGATGTAGATCGAGCCGTCCGGATAGATTCGCTTGAGCAGCGCCAGCGCTTGCTCGTGATACGCGATCGCCTGCATCCACTGCCCGCGGTTACCGGCGTCGAGCGCCAGTCCGTTGAGCGCCTCGGCGCGCGGTTCGACGTCGTCCGCGCCGAGATCGGCCAGCGCGGCGGTGTAGTGACGCAATGCTTCGTCGCGTTGCGCGAGCGCGTTGGCCAGCGCGCCGAGCGAATTCTCGACGCGGCCGAGCAGGCCGCGCTCGCCCGCCGCCTGCGCGAGTTCGTGCGCGGCGTCGAGCGTCTTGCGCGCCTCGTCGAGGCGGCTCGCGTGGATCAGCGCATCGCCGAGATTCTGCCGCGCGAGAATGCGCGCGCGCGCATCCCCGCTGCGCTCGGCGCTGGCGAGCTGGACCTGCGTTTCGCGCACGGCGTTGTCGGTGTCGCCGGACTTGAAATAGGCGTTCGCGAGCGCGCCCTGAATCTGTGAGAGCAACAGCGGATCGCCGGCGAGTTCGCGCTCGGCGCGCGCACCGGCGCGGTCGAGCACGGTGCCGACCGGCGTGTTGCGGCCGAGGTCGTCGGGGTCGGCCGCGTCGAACATCGCGAGCAAAAAACGGTTCATCTCCTCCGCGCGCGCCTGCGCCTGCCGCGCCACGCGCGCCTGCCACAGCGCCAGGCCAAGCCCGACGAGCAGCGCCAGACTCGCCGCCACGGCGACCGAAACGCCCAAGCGATGCCGGCGCACGTAGTGCGCTAGGCGTTCGCGCGTCGAAGGCTCGCGCGCGACGACGGCCTCGTGCGCGAGCCAGCGTTTCAGGTCGGCAGCAAATTCGGCGCAACTCGCGTAGCGCCGCGCCGGGGTCTTTTCCAGCGCCTTGAGCAGCACCGCGTCGAGATCGCGCAGGTTGCCGCCGTCGGCATCGGCGATGCAGGCGCTTGGACGCGGCGGTTCACTCTCGCAAACCGTGCGCTCGATGCCGGCCGGCGAGGTATCCGCAAGCTGGTAGGGGCGCGTTGCGCAGACGAGTTCGTACAACAGCACGCCGAGCGAATAGATGTCCGATGGCGGTCCGACCGGCTCGCCGCGTACCTGTTCGGGACTCGCGTACTCGGGCGTCAGCGGCGTCATGCCGGTGCGCGTGCGGCCGTGGCGTGCCTCGTCGTCTAGCAGCTTGGCGATGCCGAAGTCGAGCAGCTTGGCCTTGCCGTCGCCGTCGACGAGCACATTGCCGGGCTTGATGTCGCGGTGCACGACGAGCTGCGCATGCGCGGCCTGCACGGCGTCGAGCACGGGCAGCAAAAGTTCGATGCGCGCGCGCAGCCCGAGTGCGCGCGCGTAGCGCGTGATCGGCACACCGTCGACGTATTCCATCACCAGGTACGGCGCGCCGTTCGCGTCGCGGCCCACATCGAGCAAGCGCGCGACGTGGGCGTGGTCGAGTTTGCCGAGAATGCGCTGCTCGCGCGCAAAGCGCGTGCGCAGATCTCCCGCATCAAAGGTCAGCAGCTTGAGCGCGACGGGTTTGTCGAACGCGCCATCGGCGCGCTGCGCGCGGTACACGCTGCCCATGCCCCCCGCGCCGACCAGCGCGACGAGGCGATACGCGCCGAGCTGCTCGCCGCTGCGGTCGGCCGGTTCGATGCCGTCGACGACCAGCGGCACGGCGAGAAAGTCCTGCGCCTGCGTGTCGGCATCGAGCAGTTCGTCGATCTCGCGGCGCAGCGCGGCGTCGCCGCCACATTCGGCCGCGAGCAGCGTGCCGCGCGCCGCCGGATCGAGTGAAACGGCGCGGTCGAACAGCTCCAGCGCGCGGCGCGAGTCGGTCACGCGGCCGGCTCGCCGGCGTTGAGCGCGCGATACAGCCAGGCTTGCGCGCCGCGGTAGTCGCGCGCCAGCGTGGCGCGCGAGACGCCGAGCGTGTCGGCGATCTGCTCGAAGTCGATGCCAGCGAACACGCGCAGTTCGATCGCACGCGCCTTGCGCGCATCGACTTCGGCAAGCCGGGTCAGCGCCTGATCGAGGGCGAGCAAATCCAGCGGCGAGCGCGCGTCCGCAGCCAGGTCGGCGGTCAGGGTGATGCGTTCGCCGCCGTCGCGCTTTTGCGCATCGCGGCGGCGCGCGCGGTCGACCAGCACCTGGCGCATCGCGCGCGCGGCGACGGCGAAGAAATGGCGGCGGTCGAGGGCCTGCGGCGCATCGCCGCCGTAGAGCTTGAGATAGGCCTCGTGGACGAGGTCGGTCGGTGCCAGCGTCACCTGGCCGAATTCATTGGCGAGCTGGCGCTGCGCGAGCTGGCGCAATTGCGCGTAGACGATCGGAAACAGCCGCTCCGCGGCCTGCGGATCGCCCGCGTGCATCGCCGACAGCAGGTTTGTCACCGGTTCATTTCGATCGCCCGTCATGCTCGCGCCGCCGCCCGCCGGCATCGTCCGTGGCCGGCCACGAGTATAGCCTGCCAGCCGCCGGCGCCGGACTGGCGCAAAAATCGGCGCCGGTGAGACTTTTCGCCCCGGTTTTGCGCATGGGCCGATACCAGGACGCCATGCCGTCTCACAGGGGAATCGTCCATGCTCGCCCGCGTTTCGCACATCCAGCCTCACGCCACCCTGATCGACGCGGCCCGCCTGCATTTTGCGCGCGTCGTCGCCAGCGCGGCGTTCGTACATTCGCGCCGCCACCGCCGGCTGCTGGCGTACCTGCTCGATCGGGCCTTGCAGGCGCCGGCGGTGGGCAGCAAGGAGACGGTCATCGCGGTCGAAGTGTTCGGCCGCGATGCCGCGCGCTACGATCCGCGCCTGGATCCCATCGTGCGCGTCGAGGCCGGCCGCCTGCGCCAGCGCCTGGCCGCCTACTACGCGGGCGAAGGCAGCCAGGACGCGCTGCGCTTCGAGTTGCCGCGCGGCGCTTATGCGCTGCGCCTGCTGCGCCATTCCCCCGCCGCCGTACTCGCGGTGGATGCGCCGCAGGCCGTGGCCGGCAGGCTCGTCGATCTGGCCACGCTGCGCATCGCCGCCAATCACGCCTGAGCCGCAGCGCCCGCCCCTCTCCCGCCAGCGGGAGAAGGGCCGTTCTTCAGGCGCCGCGTCGCTCGCACACATCAATGGCTCGGCATGAAGACGAAGGTACCGATCTGCGGCTGCCCGTTCGCCGGGCTGCGCACCAGAACGATCACCGGCAACGGAATGGCCAGGGCGCCCGGATCCTGCCCGTAGACGCTGTTGAATCCGGCCAGATAGACCAGCTCGGCACACGTCGGATCGCTGGAATAGATGCAGCCGTGCAATACCTTCGCCGGCTTCTGCATGCTGTTCGCCACCGCATAATCTGGAATCATTCCCGCAGCGCCATTCTGCTGGAACGCGAATATCAAGTTGGCCATCGCGACGGCGCTTTTTGCCAGCGACTCGGCCGTATCCGGCGAGTTGGCGATTTCCTTGAACACGCCCGCCAGCGGGCCTGCCGAATCCGGACCGATAAAGACGATGTCGTTGTTTTCCGGATGCACGACCTTGGCTCCATCGACCTCGATCCACGAAGGCGCGACGTAGAACTGGTTGAAGCTCGCCGAGGCGCCGGTAACGATGCCGGGCAGGTTGGTCGCTTGGTAGATGTGGCGCAAATCGGCGGCCAGGCCCATCAGGATCAGGCCCTGCGCGCACTGGCTCTCCGCGTTGGAAAGCATCTGCGCCGATGGATCCATCGCATCGAGCAGCGCGGCGATCGATTGCGCGAGCAGTGTGTCGAGGATCAGCGATTGCGGCTTCGAGCCGGGCGCTTTTGCGGCGTGCGGGGCATCCACGTTGTTCGCCGCCCTTTCGAGCAGTTTGGTCAGCGCGTCCATCAGTTCGGGAATGCGATGCGCCATCAGCGCGATGTAGCCTTCATGCGAATCGATGATTCCGTACAGATCCGGCTGCGTCGTCTTGTACAGCGCCACCGTTTGCGGCAGCGGCGCGAGGGCCGCCGCGAAGGCATCGTCCGTGACCTGCGGATCGTTGACCACGGCGATCAGGTTGTCGAGCTGGGACAGCGCCATCTCCAGCGTGGCGTAGGCCAGCTTGTCCTCGGTGCTTTGCGTGGAGCCGCTCGCGGTCAGGTCTCCCAGCGTCGGCGGGAACCCGCCGACCGGACTCAGCGGCGACGCCACGCCCAGCATGGTGCGGTCGAAGCCGCGCCATGTGGCCACCGCAGCAAGCGACTTGGTCTTGGCGGTGACCGTGTCGTTCGCGGCGATGGCGGCCTGCGCGTCGCGCAGCAGCGAGGTGACGGCCGCGAGCGTCTGCGCCTGCTGCGCAAACGCGGCGAGATCGGGCGAAACGGTATCGTTGCCGACGACCGTGAGCGCCGCCGTGTCGGCCGCGCCGATGCCGGAGTCGCTGGCCCGCACCACATACGCGCCGAAGCTGTCGGCGACCGGCGTGATCGTCGTGCCGGAAATCGTCGGCGCCGCGCCCGTCGTCGATGACGCATTCAGCGGCGCGATGCTCAACGTCGCGCCGGGGAACGGCGTTTCCGTGCCGTCGAGCGCGACGTGCATCACCGTCGCCGTCACCGCATGGTTGGCGTTGACGTAGGTCTGGCTGAGGCGCAACTTCAAGCCCGGGCCGGCGGACACCGTCAGCGCAACCGGATTCGCCGGCGCGGGCGACAGCAGCGTGCCGGCGGCGGGCGACTGTGCGATCACTTGTCCGGCGGGCACGGTGTTGGAATAGACGTAGGTGTAGTTCGCGCTGAATCCCAGCGCGGTCAGTTGCCCGGCCGCGGTGACGCGCGGCGCGCCGACCACGAACGGCACCGCGATCGGCTGCAGGCCTTGCGAGACGGTCAGCGCGACGGCTTCGCCGAGCGCGATGTTCGCTGTGCCGCCGCCCGGCGATTGCGAGATCACCGTTCCGGCAGGCGCGGAAGCGTAGATCGTGTTCACGTTGCCGACGGCGAAGCCGGCCGTGGTGAGCGCGCTCGTTGCTGCGGACTGCGTCTGGCCGGTCACGTCGGGCACGGTGCCCGTGCCGGCGCTGTGCAGAAGCTGGATCATCTGCAGCGTCTGCGCGCCGAAGGTGTCGGTCGCGGCGACAACGATCGTGATCGCACCGTCGCCGCTCGCCGAGGCGTCGCAGCATAACGTGAACACGCACCCCGACAACTGCCCGCTCGCCGCATTGATCGAGCAGCCGTAAGCCGCTCCGCCGATCGCGGCGATCGAGTAGGTCACCGTGTCGCCGATGTCGGGATCTACTGCATGCGGCACATACGCGGCCATGAACGCCGCAGCCGCAGTGCTGCCGTAACCGCCGTAACGCGTCGGCGGCGTGGTGGTGAACACCGGCGGCCGGTTCTGCGGCTGGATCGTGATCGTCACCGTCGCCGGCGCGGAGGTCAGCCCGCCCGAGCTCGCCGCGTAGGTGAAAGTGGTCTGCTGCACCTTGCGCGGATCGACCGGTGCGCTGGTCTGCGGCTGATTGCCGAACACGTTGGTGCGCGGCGTGGCGAAGTTGTCGACCAGCGGGAAGCCGGGGATGCTGCCGTCGTCGTTGATGTCGGCGACGTGGTAGGTGTGCTGGCCGTAGACAGGGCGCGCGTCGCGCCAGGTCGTCCCGCCGCCGGCGGTGACGAGCGTCACGAGGCTGCCGTACTGATAGCAGCACTGGGTGTACGCCACGTTCACCAGAATACCCGCCTGGCCAGAACCATCGACGTCGGCGACGACGGGCGACAGGTAGGCGTTATAGTGATCGACGTTCCAACCCGCGGGCACGCCGAGGTCGGCGCCGCTCATCTGGGCCTTGGTCGAACCGTCGCGTCCGTCGAGGAACAGCAGGCCTTGCGCGGTCTCCACGATCACCTCCGCGACGCCGTCGCCGTCGAGGTCGAAGATCGCCGGGCGATTGCGCTCGTCGATCAGGCGGTTGCCGCCGCCATCCTGCAGCGTGCGTATCCACTTGACCTGGCCTTTGGCGTCGAGCGCCCAGAGCTGAGAATCGACCGGCACGAGGATGTCGGGCGAACCGTCGCCGTCCAGATCGCCGACGCTCAGGTAGCCGAAGACAGTCGTCGCCGGCATGCGGGTCTTCCACAGCAGCGTGCCGTCGGCGCGGCGCGCGCTGACGAAGGTTTCGTTGCCATTGCCCCGCTCGTAGCGGATGATCGCGGTCGAGCCGTCGTCGAGCTTGGCCAGCGCCGCGCTCAGCGTTGCATGGTCATCCACCGTGTTCGAGACGAGATGCCCGTCGGCGTCCCAGACCGCCCCGCCGGCAAGCAGGCAGGGCAAGCAGGCGCCGGGAATCGGCGCGACCACCAGCGGCCCGGCAGGGCGGAAGCCGGCCCCACCATAGCTGCCCCCCCAGTAATTGGCCAGCTGGCTGGAGGGCGCGATCCATTTCTGGCGTACCTTGCCGGTTTTACCATCGAGCGCGAGCACGCCGATGCAGTACAGAGCAGGATCGGTGGCCGCGTCGTCGAACTGGGTGCAGTAGGGTACGCCGCCGTAGGTCTGGTTGTTGCCGCCCGTATTGTCGAACAACACGCTGGGCGTTTCGCCGTTGTGCAGGCGCGCGATCGCCGGGTCGACGCCATTGGTCAGGGAATACGCGGAGCCATTGCCGTGGCCGTCGGCGTCGGCGACGTAGATGCCGAGTCGGTCGCTCAGCCATTTCACCGCACCGGTCTGCGCGTCCAGCGCGACGAAGCGCTGGATGGGCTGGTCCATATTCGGATTGGCGTAGTAATACCGGTCACGCTGGCAATACGCCGCGGAGACCACAGCCGGGTTGCCGCTGTCGTCGATATCCCCCACCGCGAGGCCGTCGGTCGAGGCGGCGGATCCCGGGACGACGCAATCGTCGTTGGGCGCGGGCAGCGTTTGCACGTTCCACAGCTCCACGCCGCTGGCGCCGTCGATTGCATGCACGCCTCCGCCGGAACCCAGGACAGAATACGATTCAAGGACGACCGGCGCGCGGCGCCCCGCCACGGGGATGACACGCGGATTGATTCCGTTTCGATAGTTGTTCGACGACCATTTCACGCTCGGCGTGAACGCCGGCAAGCCGAGCGTGGGCGGCGCGACATAGGTGAAGCTGCCGTCGGCATTGAAGGCGGTGAGCGCGCCCTTGTCGGGGTCGCTTTGTTTGACTGCCGTCAGCACCGCACTCGGCGGCGTGTAGTCGTTCGCAAGCACGCCGCCCGCGGCGTCGACGGTCAGCGTGTCGCCGAGGCGCACGCTGTAGGCGTCGTCCTGCGCCACCGGCGCGGCCGCGTCGGTCACGCTGATCTTGAAGCGCTTCGCATCGAACAAGCCGAACGGATCGGTCGCCTGCACGGTGACGTAGTAGTCGCCCGGCGCGACCGTTGCCGTCGACCAGTTCAGATCCGTGCCGCTCAAGGTCATGCCGGCCGGCGCGCCGGGCAGCGTGTACGTGATCGCATCGCCGTCGGGATCGGTCGCGTGGATCGTGCGCGCGAACGCCGTGCCGCGGCCAACCGTCGCATCGGGCTGCGCGTCGAGTACCGGCGCGCGATTGTTGTGCACGACGGTAACAGTGAAGCTCTTGCTGTCGCTGCGGCCGTGACTGTCGGTCACTTTCGCCGTGAACGTGTGCGCGCCGAGCTGGCTGGCCGTCGGCGTCCACACGATTTCCGAAGACGGTTGCAGCGCGCCACCGGCGGGCGCGGTGGGCAGCGTGTAGGTCAGCGTTTCATTGATGCTCGGCGACGAGCCGGCAACGGCGAAGTCCAGCGTTGCGCCGAGTTCGATCTGCCGATCCGCAATGGCCGCCAGCGTCGGGCCCGAGTCGGTCACGTGGATTGTCAATTTCGCCGTGTTTCCCAGGCTGCCCGTCGTTGCCTGCAATTGCAGCACGTAGTCGCCCGGTTGCAGGAAAGTCGCCGTGGTCGCGGCCTGCGTCGCATCGCCGAAGATCACCGCGGCGGGGCCGGAGACGAACGTCCATTGGTAGGTGAACGTCGCCGCACCGCCGTCGAGCGTCGCGCTGCCGGCGAGGTTGGCCGTGGCCGGCAGCACGATGTTCTGATCCGAGCCGGCATCGACCGTCACCGAGCTGCTGGTCTGCGCATCCGGCCGCACGTCGGCATCGATGCGGAAGTAAAGATTGCCCGCGTCCTTCTGCCAGTACACCTCAAGCAAGTCCGCGTCGATCGGGCCGCTCTGCGGCGAGGTCACGGCCGGACTGACGCCTGCCCAGTCGCCGACGTTGCCGTCGAGCACAACCGTGACCGCGACTGCCGCCCCGGCCAGCGTCGTGAGCAGCGCCAGGCACAAGCTCACCAGCGGCGAGAACGTCTGCGGATGGCGGCGCAACCACCACACCGCCGCGATCAGCAAGACCAGCGTCAGCACGGATAACATGAATCCGGACAGCGGCGTGGGCGCCGTCGTGCCCGTAGTGCCGCCACCCGGATTGCTCGTGCCGAGCGGCACCGCGAACGCGGCCGTTTCGTCCTGGCCGCCGCTCGCGTTCGTACTCACCGGCGTGACCCGCATCGTACCGGTCGTCGGCAGCAGATTCAGCACGATCGCCGTCTCGATCGCCGCCGTGCCGTTCGTGCCGTTGCCGATCCCCGCCGACCAGCTTCCGGGATTGAGCACCGTGGCCGCGCCGAGCGTGCCGCCCGTGCAAGTCTGCCGCTCGATGCGCGAGACCGTCGCTCCGCTCGTCGAGGTCGTCACCACGGTCGTCAGCACCTGCTCGACGCCGCTTACTGCGCCGTTCGGCGCGGGCAGCGTGCAGCCCGTTGCCGTGTTCGCGTCCGTGTCCAGATACAGCGCGAAGCGTTGCTCTGCCGCCGATGCCGCGCCGATTCCCGAGAGGATCAGGGCGCACGCGCACAGGCCACGCACCAGCGCCAGCCGCAGCCTTGCCATGCACGCGGGCGTGCCGCAAACCGGTCCGAATTTCCGCTGTTGCATGGCGAACCTCGCGCAATGAGATGTTGACTGCGCGATGCTCGCCGGCGCGCTGCGGCGCCCACAAGTAACAAGTCGGGTTGTTACGGTTACATCGAGCCAAAGCAAGCGGAAATGCATAGCCCACCAACCCGGCATATACTCCAAACGGAACTGTTCCGACTACGGGAAATCATCATGTCTTCGATTTTGCGTTTGACCATCGGGTTGGCACTCGCCGCCACTGCGCCGCGAATCCTCGCGGAAACCACCGCGCAGGCGCTGCCGGAAATGAAGGACATGCTGCGCCATGCGATTGCCGCGCAGACCGTCGAAGGCAAGGACCAGGTCCCGGCCTTCGCGCAATACCTTGCCGGCAAACTGGAATCGGCGGGCTTCGCCAAGGCCGACATCGAGATCATCCCGGTCGAGCATACGGCCGCGCTGGTGGTGCAATACCACGGCAGCGACGCCAAGCTCAAACCCATCCTGCTGTCCGGGCACATGGACGTGGTCGCCGCCAATCCCGCCGATTGGCAGCGCGATCCGTTCACGCTGATCGAGGAAAACGGTTACCTCTACGGCCGCGGCGTCGCCGACATGAAGTCAAGCGTGATCGCCCTGACCGAGACCTTCATGCGCTTGAAGCGCGAAGGATACGTGCCCAAACGCGGCATGATGCTGGTGTTCTCCGGCGACGAGGAAACCGCCATGGCTTCCACGCGCGAGCTGGCCAGGCGCCACCACGAGGCCGAATTCCTGCTCAATGCGGACGCCGGTGGCGGCACCTACGATGCGCAGCTCAAGCCCGTGGTCTATGAAATCCAGGCGGCGGAAAAAGTCTACGCGGACTTCACCCTCACGGTCACCTCGCCGGGTGGTCACTCCAGCGAACCCAACCCGAAACAGAACGCGATCTATCACCTGGCGCAAGCGCTTGGCCGCATCGCCGCGTATCAATTCCCGGTGCAGCACAGCGAGATCACGCTGGCCTCGCTCAAGGCCACCGGCGAGCACGGCAGCGGCCCGCTGGCCGATGCGATGCGCCAGTTCGCCGCGCATCCGGACGATGCGAAGGCGGCGGCCATCATTTCGGCCGATCCGGCCTATGTCGGCCAGCTCCGCACCACCTGCGTGGCGACCATGCTCGATGGCGGTCATGCGCTCAACGCGCTGCCGCAACGCGCCGACGCGAACATCAACTGCCGGATTTTCCCGGGCGTGAGCGTCGCCTCGGTGCAGGCCATGCTTGCCAAGGTCATCGATGACCCCGGCGTGAAGATTTCCGTCAAGCCGCCGCCACCGGTGGAAAGCCCGGCCTCGCCGTTGCGCAAGGACGTGGTCGACGCCGTTGCCGCGACCATCCACGAACGCTTTCCGGGCGTGGAAATCGTACCGGGCATGTCGGCGGGCGCCACCGACAGCATGTATTTCCGCAATGCCGGCGTGCCCAGCTATGGCGTTTCCCCGGAGTTCGCCAAACCCAACGACACCTTCGCGCACGGCCTGAACGAGAAGTTGCTGGCTTCGGAAATCCCCGCGGAACTGGATTACTGGCACACGCTGTTGACCCGTCTGACGAAGTGATCCACGGTACAATCGCGGGTTTGCCGATTCGCGCAAACCCGTCATGACCCACACCGAAGAAACCCGCCGCCGGCGCACGTTCGCCATCATCTCGCATCCGGATGCGGGCAAGACCACGCTGACCGAAAAACTGCTGCTGTTCGGCGGTGCGATCCAGATGGCGGGCAGCGTCAAGGGCCGCAAGGCCGCGCGCCATGCCACATCCGACTGGATGGCACTGGAAAAGGAACGCGGCATTTCGGTCACCTCGTCGGTGATGCAGTTTCCGTACGAAGGTCGCATCGTCAACCTGCTCGACACGCCCGGCCACGCCGACTTCGGCGAGGACACCTATCGTGTGCTGACCGCGGTCGATTCCGCGCTGATGGTGATCGACTGCGCCAAGGGCGTGGAAGAACGCACGATCAAGCTGATGGACGTGTGCCGCCTGCGCGACACGCCGATCATGACCTTCATCAACAAGCTCGACCGCGAAGGCCGCGCGCCGATCGAGCTGCTCGACGAAGTCGAATCGGTGCTGAAGATTCCCTGCGCGCCGATCACCTGGCCGATCGGCATGGGCTCGCGCCTGAAGGGCGTGTATCACCTGGTCACCGGCGAGGTGCATGTGTTCGAGCCGGGGCGCAATTTCACGCGCCAGGATTCGACGATTTTCGCTTCGATCGACGACCCGGCACTCGCCGAAAAAGTCGGTGCCGACATGCTGCGCGAACTGCGCGATGAGCTCGAACTGGTGCAGGGCGCCTCGCATCCGTTCGATCAAGATGCGTATCTTGCGGGCAAGCAAACGCCGGTATTCTTTGGATCAGCAGTCAACAACTTCGGCGTGCAACTGCTGCTGGATTTTTTCGTCGAGCATGCGCCGTCGCCGCGCCCACGCGCGACGACCACGCGCGAAATCGCGCCGACCGATAACACGTTCAGCGGCTTCGTGTTCAAGATCCAGGCGAACATGGATCCGCAGCACCGCGATCGCGTCGCCTTCCTGCGTATCTGCTCGGGCGAATTCGACGGCGGCATGAAGGCGTTCCACGTGCGCACGGCGAAGGAAATGAAACTGGCGAACGCACTCACCTTCATGGCGAGCGAGCGCGACATCGTGGAGAAGGCCTATCCCGGCGACGTGATCGGCATCCACAACCACGGCACGATCTCCATCGGCGACACGTTCACACAGGGCGAAGCGCTGTCTTTCACCGGCATCCCGAACTTCGCGCCGGAACTGTTCCGTCGCGCGCGCCTGCGCGACCCGCTGAAGATGAAGCAGTTGCAGAAGGGGCTCGCGCAGTTGTCCGAGGAAGGCGCGACGCAATTCTTCCGCCCGCTGATGAGCAATGACCTGATACTCGGCGCGGTCGGCGTGTTGCAGTTCGACGTCGTCGCCTATCGTCTCAAAGACGAATACGGCGTGGACTGCACGTTCGAGAACGTGACCATTACGACCGCGCGCTGGATACGCTGCACGGACGAGAAGAAGCTCGCCGAATTCCGCGACAAGAATGCGCTCAACCTGGCACTGGACGCCGCGGGCGAGCTGGTCTACCTCGCGCCGTCACGCGTGAACCTGCAATTGGCGCAGGAACGCGCGCCGGACGTCACGTTCAAAGCAACGCGCGAACACGCGAGCGCGGTGGAGGTTTGATTCGAGGCTTGATTCGCGCTTCGCGCGGAGCGAACACGCGCGATGCCAATCAAGGCATCGCGCAAACGTGTCCGCTCACCCTTCGTGCTTCCTGGACGAACTGAAGATCTCGTCCGGCAGGAAATTGCCGCGGAAAATCTGATCGCCTTGCGCCGGCTTGCTTGCCGCCACATTGCGTTCGTCGAAGCCGGCGAAGATGCGATCCGGGGCAGCCGAGGCCGTCGCCACCGGCGCGGGCGCTTGGTTGCGGTGCGTCGTCACGACCGTAACGGCAACGATCAGACACGCTGCCATTGCTGCGGCGGCGATGCGCCAACCACGGCGCACTGGCGCGGCACGGCGCGCGCTGGCGCGGCGATGGCTCGTGACCGCACCGGTTGCGCCGCAGGCGGCAGCGATATCCGTACCCAACTGCGCCGACACCGGTTCGAGTTCACGGCTGAAACGCAAAAGATCCGCATGCAGCGGCGAAGCCGCATCTTCGGCATGCGGCAGGCGCGAGAGTTCCAGCACGGCGTCCGCATCCGGTACTTCGACCGGTCGGCGGGCAACGCGGGTGAACAGGTTTTTCAATTCCATCTCATTCATCGAAGTCTCCAAACCCCTGTGCAGCGAGCCGCTCGCGCAGGGATTGCATCCCGCGGTCGAGCAATTTGCGCGCCGCTTCTTCCGAAACCCCCACCGCACCGCCGATCTCGCGCAGGCTGAAGCCTTGCAGATGCAGGGCCACCGCCTCGCGCCGCCGCAACGGCAGGCCGGCCATGCAGGCGGCAACACGGGAAAAATCCTGCGCTCCGCCAGCCAGCCGCTCGGGCCCCGGCGCCGTCGCCAGCAGGGCTTCGGAACCGGCACCTTCCGCATCCGGCAGCGGATCGGCGGGACGCGCATTGGCTGCGCGGATCGCGTCGATCACCGCCGAAAGCACGGTTCTGTGGATATAAGACGCATGAAAGGCCGCATTCCGGTCACGTTCCAGCGCGCGCCACAGGCGGATGCGCACTTCCTGCTCGATATCGGCCGCATCGATGCCGTATTGGGCGATGCCGTGGCCTTCGATCAGGCCGCGCACGCGCGCGCCGTAATCGGCCAGGAGCTGGTGCAGGCGGGCGCGCAGGGCTGGATCGAAGCTCATGAAGCAATTCTAGCCTGCCTCGCTACGCTCGGTGTGTTGCTAGGTTCGCGCATCCGGCGCTCACCAAGCAACCCGGCCGCTCGCTCCAGCTCGCGTCGTTCGGTCGCGCGCGCGATGCGCTTCAACGCATCGCGCAAGCGCTTGCCCTCACCCAGCAATGTACCGCTGCATGTGCTCCAATTCCTGCGCCTGATCGGCAATCACCGCCTTGACCAGGTCGCCGATCGATACCACGCCTATCACGCGGCCATCGTCGACTACCGGCAGATGACGCACGCGCTTGTCGGTGACCAGTTGCATGCAGTGATTGACGCTGTCGCCCGGCGCCACGGTGAGCACGGTTGCGGACATGATCTCGCGCACCGGCGTGTCGGCCGACGAGCGGCCCTTGAGGATCACCTTGCGCGCGTAGTCGCGCTCGGAAACGATGCCGAGCAGTTGCGAGCCGCGCATCACCAGCAAGGCGCCGATGTACTTGTCGGCCATCATGCGGACCGCCTCCAACACGGGTTTGTCCGGCTCGATGGCGTGGATCGCGCCGCCCTTGTCTTCGAGAAGATGCTTGACCAGTCGCATAGTCCCTCCGTCTGTCCGTTGCCCCCGGCTAGTCTACTGCCGATCGCCACGTGCCGGCGCGGGATGCGCCTCGTCGATCAGGTACAAGGGCCGCTGCTTGGCTTCCATGTACAGCCGCCCGAGGTATTCGCCGATCATGCCCAGCGCCATCAATTGCACGCCGCCGAGGAACAGGATGACCAATAGCAAGGTCGGATAGCCGCGCACCGGATCGCCATACAGCAAGGCCTTGCCGAACACGAATACGCCGAACGCAAACGCGGCCACCGCGGTCAGCACGCCCGCATACGTGGCCAGGCGCAACGGCGCGGTGGAAAACGAAGTGATGCCTTCCAGCGCGAAATTCCACAAGCGCCAATAGTTGAATTTGCTCGATCCGGCAACGCGCCGATCGCGCTCGTAAACGATGGACTTCTGGCGAAAGCCAACCCAGGCGAACAGGCCTTTCATGAAACGCTGGCGTTCGCGCACCCTTTTCAGCGCATCGAGCGCACGCCGATCGAGCAGGCGGAAATCCCCGGTGTCACGCGGCAGCGGCGTGTGGCTCAAGCGTTCCATGACGCGGTAGAACGCGGCCGCGGTGAGCTTCTTCATGCCGCTTTCGCCGGCGCGCGTGGAGCGGGTGCCGTAGACGACATCGAAACCTTCGCGCCACGCGGCCACGAATTGCGCGATCAATTCCGGCGGATCCTGCAGGTCGGCGTCGATCACGACCACAGCATCCGCATCGGCGTGGTCCAGGCCTGCGGTCAGCGCCAGTTCCTTGCCGAAATTGCGGCTCAGTTTCAGCGTCGCCACGCGCGCGTCGGCCGTGCGCAGGGATTCCATCACCGTCCACGTATCGTCGCGGCTGCCGTCGTCGACGTACAGCACGGTGCAATCCAGATCCAGCGTGTCGAACACGGCGACCAGGCGCGCGTGGAACTCGCGCAAGCCGGCGCTTTCGTTGAATGCGGGGACGACGACGGCGAGGGTTTGCATGGACGCATGCTAGCCGAAAGCCGCGTCATTTCGGCAGATAGCTGACACCGCCGAGTTGCCGCACCTGCCGTTGCGTCCAATCGGCGTGGCGCAGCACATACGGCGACGGCCGATCCGCGAGCAGGCGCTTCGGATTCGGCAAGACAGAGGCGAGCAAGGCGGATTGATAGCCATCCAGTTGCGCGGGTGCCTCGCGGAAAAACGTGCGCGCGGCGGCGTCGGCGCCGTAGATGCCGTCGCCGAACTCGGCGATGTTCGTGTACACCTCGAGAATGCGCCGCTTCGGCCAGGTCGTTTCCAGCAGCACGGTGAAATACGCTTCCAATCCCTTGCGCACGAAGCTGCGCCCGCTCCACAGGAACAGGTTCTTGGCGGTCTGCTGGCTGATCGTGCTGGCACCGCGCAGGCGCTCGCCCGCATCGGCCTCGTCCAGCGCATCCTGGATCGCTTGCACATCGAAGCCGTGATGGGTCGGGAATTTCTGGTCTTCGCTGGCGATCAGCGCGATCGGCAATTGCGGGGAGATTTCGCGCCACGGCACCCAGTGATAACGCAGCGCGAAGTTTTTCTCGCCCGCGCGCCACGCGGCGATGCGACGCTCGAGCATGAAGGCCGATGTCGGTGGCGGCACGAAGCGCAACACGGCGACGACGAGCCAGGTCAGCACGACCCATCCGAGCGCGAGGCGCCAGGTCCAGCGCCAGATCCGGCGCAATGCGCCGCGCGGCCGCTTCGAAGTCTTGGAAGGCATAAGCCATGCAAGATGGCCGACGCGCAAGCATTGTGCAATAGTCCAAGCTGCCATTGAGTTTGCGAACACCTGCCCCATCTTTCGCGGCCATGTCCGAATTCGCCAACGATTTCCTGCACCGCTTTGAACTCGAACGCGCCGGCGTGCGCGGCGTGTTCGTGCGCCTGTCCGACAGTTGGAACCAGGTGCGCGAACGCGCCGACTACCCGTCCGTGCTGGCCGACCTGCTCGGCCGCACGCTGGCCGCGAGCGCCTTGTTCACCGGCAACATCAAGTTCGACGGTGCGCTGTCGATCCAGATCAAGAACGCCGGGCCGGTGGGCCTGCTGTTCGCCGAATGCGGCAGCGACGGCCGTTTGCGCGGACTGGCGCGCTGGACCGGCGACATCGCCGACGAAGCCGCGTTGCTCGGCGCCACGCCTGCGCCCTTGCTTGCCATCACCATCGACAATCGCGACAGCGGCCAGCGCTACCAGGGCCTGGTGCCGGTGGAAGACGCGCAGTTGTCGACCTTGTTCGAGCGTTACTTCGAGCGTTCCGAGCAGTTGCCCACGCGCGTGCTGCTCGCGTGTGGCGACGGTCGCTGCGCCGGCTTGATGCTGCAACGCCTGCCCGGTAGCGTCCATGCCGATGATGATGCGGACGCGTGGAATCGCGTCGGCCATCTGCTGGCGAGCGCACGCGACACCGAGTTGTTGGCGCTCGCACCGGAAACCCTTCTGTACCGCCTGTTCCACGAAGAAAGCGTGCGCCTGCACGCATCCAAGCCCTTGCGCTTCGGTTGCAGTTGTTCGCGCGAGCGCGTGGCTGGGATGCTGCATTCGCTCGGCCGCGCCGAGGGCGAAGCAGCCGTGCGCGAAGACGGCATGGTCGAGGTGACCTGCGAATTCTGCAACACGCACTACCGCTTTGATCGCGTGGACCTGGAGCAGGTCTTTCGCGGCGCCGGCGACATGGCCGCGGCGCCGATCCGGCACTGACGCGCCTCAGCGCCCCTTGTCGATCCACGTCGCGGCCGGCTGCGGCCGTGCGTACAGGAAGCCCTGGCCGAACTGGCAACCCAGTTGCGTGAGCAAGCGGTGCTGGGATTCGGTTTCGACGCCTTCGGCGATCGCCTGCATGCCGAGCGCACCGGCCAGGGCCAGGATCGCGCGCACGATCGCGGTGCTGCCGGACTTCTCCGAACCCATCCCGGCCACGAACGAGCGGTCGATCTTCAAGGTCTGCACCGGATACTGGTGCAGGTAGCTCAATGAGGAATAGCCGGTGCCGAAATCATCCAGCGAGATGCCGATGCCGTGCACGCGCAAGGACTCCAGCAGGCGCTTGGCGGCAGGCGGATTGTCGATCAGCATGCGCTCGGTCACTTCGATGCGAACGCTTTCCGTCGCGATCGCGCGCTGCTGCAGCAGGGCGAGCAGGTTTTCGTCCAGCGTCTGCGTGCGGAAATGCCGGCCGGACAGATTGATCGCGACGAAGCCCGCGGTCCCGCGCAGCAGCCGGCCGGCGACATCGAACGTGCTCTGGAACATCTGCCAGTCGATCTGCTCGGCAATGCCGATGTCCTCGGCAACCGCAAGGAAATCGGCCGGCAACAGCAATCCGCGTTCCGGATGCTGCCAGCGCAACAAGGCTTCATAGCCGATCGTCGCGCGGTCGGACAATCGCACCACCGGCTGGAAGAACGGCACGAACTCGTTGCGCGCGATTGCGCGGCGCAAGTCGCTTTCCAGCTCCATGAGTTGCATCGCTTCCATGTGCAGGTGTTCATCGAACAGCGCATAGCGATGGCGGCCCTCGCTCTTGGCGCGGTACATGGCCACGTCGGCGTCGCGCAGCAATTCTTCCGCCTTGCGATAACGCGAGGCGGCCATGGCGATGCCGATGCTGGTGGAACTGAACACTTCCTTGCCACCGAGCCGGATCGGCGCATTGAGCGCGTCGATCACGCGCTGCGCCAGCGCGCAGGCATCCTCGGCATCCTCGATGTCGTTGAGCAGGATGGCGAACTCGTCGCCGCCCAGCCGCGCGACCAGATCGCGCGGTTCCAGGCACGCGGCGATGCGGCTGCCGACCTGATTGAGCAATTCGTCGCCGACCAGGTGCCCGACCGAGTCGTTGATGACCTTGAATCGGTCCAGGTCGAGGAACAGAACGGCGAAGCGGCGGCGCGGATCGCGCGCGAAACCGGCCAGTGCCTGGGTCAGGCGTTGCAGCAGGAAATTGCGGTTGGGCAGCCCGGTCAGCGCATCGTGCAGGGTTTCGTGCTTGAGCTGGCGCTCCATGCGCTCGCGCACCGCGATGTTGTCGCGCAATTCGCGGTTGGCCGCGGCCAGTTCGCTGGTGCGCTCGACGACGCGCTGTTCGAGTTCCGCGTTGGCCTGCTTGAGCGACTCGGCATTGCGCTTGCGTTCGAGGGCGTTGGCGATGTGGTAGGAAACGAAGGTGAGCAGGTCCTGGTCGCGCGGCGTGAAGTTGTGCTCCTCGGAGTGGCTCTGCACGGCGAGCACGCCGACCACGCGATCGCTGCATATGAGCGGCACGCCCAGCCAGCTGCGCGAACGCGTGCCGATCGGCTGTGCCGCGCCGGAGGCGTAGAGTTTTTCCAATCCGACGCGATCGGCGAGCAGCGCGGTGCGCGTCGTAAGCACGTATTCGGTCAAGCCATTGCCGAGCTTGCGCGGCTCGCGCTTCAGGTCGCGCTCGTCCACCGAATACGGGAACACCAGCTGCTCGCCGTCATCGCTGAGCAAGGCGATGTAGAAGTTGCGCGCGTACAGCAGGCCGCCGACCGCGCGATGCACCGCGGCGTAGAACTCCTCCAGGCTCTCGCTGCTGTTGGCGAGTTCGGCGATGCGGAACAATGCGGCCTGCAGGCGCTCACCGCGCTGGCGTTCGAGCACCTGCTGCTGGAGCATGCGGTTGGCATCGCGCAGTGCGTCGGTGCGTTCGGCCACGCGCCGTTCCAGTTCCTCGTGCACGAAGCGTCGTTCCAGCGCGGACTGGATGTGCTGGGCGACGTAGGTGAGCAGTTCCTGGTCCAGATCGGTGTAGCGCGCGTTCTCGGTGTAGCTCTGCACCACCAGGCCGCCATTGACCTTGCCCGAGCGCAGCAGCGGCACGCCCATCCAGTCGACGCAGTCCGGGCCAAACCCGACCATCGACTCGCCCAGTTGCGCCTCGATTTCATCGAGCGTGCCGCGCATCGGCTTGCCACCTTTGATCAGGTGCCAGGTGATGCTGCCCTGGCGCTCGCGCATCGGCACTTCTTCCTCGGGCAAGGGCACGTCGGTATCGGCAACATCGACGAAATACGGAAAACGCAGCGTTTCGCGCTGTGCGTCATACAGGGCGATATAGAAATTCTCCGCGTACATCAGGCTGCCGACGATTGCGTGCAGCGCCTTGTAGACCTCGGGCAGGTCCAGATCGGCATTGGCGAGGTCGGCGATGGCAAACAGGGCACGCTGCAGGCGTTCGGCCTGTTCCATGCCCGAACTGCGTACGCCGGAGAACTTTGCCGCGGGCAGGTCCGGCCCGGTACCGGCGGCGCCGCCGGCAGGCGTTTTGGTCAAATCTGATGCGCGCGACGACAAAATCCGATTCCCTACAGGTAATTGCGCTAGTTTAACGATTTTTACCACCGGCAAACGTGCAACAGGCACCGAAAGTAATTGTTAGTTTTCCGTAATTTGCGCTATACTGTGCGCAAGTACGCATCGTTTGCGTACGAAGGAACTCCGCGGACCACGCCGCTTTCTCAAGAACTGCCCGACACGCCCCGTAACCCATGCGCCTTCTTGCCGCCATCTTCAGCGTCATTCTCACGCCAGCCCTCGCGCTGGCGCAGGTGACGGTGCCTGAGTCGGCGACGACGGCGCCAGTAATCCAGCCGGTCGGCACTGCGCATGCGCACAACGATGCGGGCTTGCTGATGCCACTGTGGGGCACGCCGGACGGCCGCATCCTGGCACTCGTCGCACTCGGCGGCAGCCATGGCGCTCCGCAGTTGCCGCAAGCACCGCAGATCGGTTCGGCCGCCGACTGGCAGCTCATCGACGTCACCAATTTCGTTGGCGGCGGCTTGTCCGTGCGCATGGGCAATCATGTCAGCGCGTGGGCGAAATTCGGCAGCGGCATCGCGTTGACGCCGCTCAATTCCGCCGCCGCCACGATCGGTTGCGGCTCAACCGCATTCGCACCGTATGCCGCGTGTCCGCAGAGCACAGCCACTGCCAACACCGGCGCGATCAGTGTCGGCGCCGGCGCGGGCAACGATCATTTCAGTGCGGGTGTCGACTATGGCGTTGCCTGGGTGCGGCATTCTTCCGCACCGCTGGCCGGCGCCGCGCAAGCGCCGTGGGATCTGTTCGCCACCATCGGCAGCCAGGCGCTGCCGACCTTGGCGATTCCGGCGTTGCAATGGGCCGATATCCGCGACGCCGGCATCGGCGCGCGCAGCCACTGGCGCTGGAACGACGAGCAAAGCCTCGACATCGGTGCCGCGCTCAGCCGCTTGCAGTTCGAGCTGCCGGGCAGCCCGCTGCTGCCGGCGCTCAACCAGGCCGCCTTGAGTTTCGGCCTGCGCAGCGGCAACTTCAGCGGCACCGTCACCGGCCGCATGCTCGGTCCCGACAACGCGCTCGGCAACGGCCAGAACTGGACCAGCATCGACCTCGGCATCTCCTGGCGCTCGCCGTGGCGCGGCGTGTTCAGCATCGGCGCGCAGAACCTGTGGTCTTCCGGCACTCCGCCGCTGCTCGCCGATCCGGTGCGTGAGCCGGATGCCGGCCAGGCGCGCGTGCCCTACGTGCAATACCATCAAGACCTGTAAATTGGCGGTTTTCGCGTACGCTCGGCGATCCGCGTTCGCTGCTGGATTGTCATGACTGAAACTTCCGATCGCCACTGGAACCGCGCCCAGCGTTATCTGGCCGAGGGCAACCTCGACGCGGCGCGCGTCAAGCTCGAATCCTTCCTCCAGCACAACCCGCGCCATGCACGGGCACAGTTGCTGCTGGCCGACATCGCCTGGGAAGACGACCGCGTACGCGAGTCCGCGGTGCACGCGCTCGCCGCCGCTGCACTGGTTGCGGACGAACCGGAGGCCATTGTCGATACCGTCGCGGCGCTCATTCGCGCCGGCGAGACCCAGGCCGCCGCGCGTTGCCTGGATTCACCGTCCAGCGCCGGCGTCCGTTCGGTGCAGGCGCTGGTGCAGATGGCCGAACACCGGTATTTGCTGAACCAGACCGCGCAATCGCTTGCGCTCTACGACCGCGCCAAATCACTCGGCGCCGACGGCCCGGATTTCCGCTTCCGGCGTGGCGTGCAATTGATCTTCAATGGCCGCATCGACGAGGCCGAAGGCGAATTCCGCGAAACCGTGCGCCGCGACCCGACCTATGGCCGCGCCTGGCAGGAGCTGGCGCGCCTGCGCAAACGCAGCGCGACGGACAACCATCTGGCGGGCATGGCAAGCGCGCTGCAACGCGTGGCGCCGGGCAGTTACGAACACGCTTCGATCGAGTTCGCGCGCTACAAGGAACTCGAAGACCTCGGCCAGATGGACGCGGCCTGGGCAGCGCTCGCCCACGGCAATGCGCTGATGTATGCCCGCCACCGCCACGACCCGGCGAAGACACGCGTCTTGTTCGAAAACCTCACGCGCGCCTGCGACGCCCGGTTTCTGCGTCCGGTCGAAGCCGTGCACGCCGGGCCGCAGCCGATCTTCATCATCGGCATGCCGCGCTCGGGCACCACCGTGCTCGATCGCCTGCTCGGCAACCATAGCCAGGTGCAGTCCGTGGGCGAACTGGACGACTTCGCGTTCCAACTGCGCTGGACGGCCAACCACCGCGTGACGCTCGATGCAACGATCATCGAACGCTTGCCGCAACTGGATTTTGCCCTGCTCGGCCGCCGCTATCTCGAGCAGACCCAGTGGCGCGCCGCCGGCCGACCGTTCTACACCGACAAGCTGCCGCGCAACTGGATGTTGGCCGGTCTCATCGCCAAGGCCTTGCCGCAGGCGCGCATCCTGCACCTGGTGCGCGATCCGATGGATGTGTGCTTTTCCAACTTCCGCGCCCTGTTCGCCGATGCCTTCGCGCACATCTACGACCTCGACGCGCTGGCCTCCCACTATCGCATCTACCGGCACACGCTGGCGCACTGGCAGGCGGCAATGCCGGGCCGCATCCTCGATGTCGCCTACGCTGACCTGGTCGCCGATCCGGATGCCACCCTGCGCCATGTGCTCGATTTCTGCGGCCTGCCGTGGGAAGCCGGATGCGCCGACCTGACCCGCAACCGCAGCGCCGTGTCCACCCTGAGCGCGGTGCAGGTGCGCGAGCCGATCCACAAGCGCTTCGTCGATTCCTGGCGGCGCTACGAAGCGCAACTGGCGCCATTGGCGCGTGCCCTGGCATTGCCGGACTGAACACGGTCGCCGGCGCCTGGCAAACGCCCGTTTCAACCCACTACTTGCGTATTTTCAATGCCTTGCGGCGGAATCCGCGCGGGGATTCCCATGTTAAGCAAATGTTGCTACTATCGACCGCTGCCAAGGCCTTAGTTGTGCCATTTTTGGCTGTTTTCCAGGAAGGATTTGTCCCCGAAACGTTGTATACAACCCTGACGTTGGAGAGTGTAATGAGACTCGACGTGAATAAGCTTTCATCGGCGGTTCGCCTGGCGTTGACGCTGGGCGCGGTGGCCGCCGCCGGAACCCTGACGGCGAATGCCCAGGATACCGGCACTACCACCAGTACCAATACCAATCAGAAGAGCCAGGCCCTCGAGACCATCGTGGTCACCGGCTCGAACATCCGCCGCGTGGACATCGAAACGTCCAACCCGGTCATCACCCTTGATGCCGCAGCCATCCAGAACACCGGCAAGCTGACCCTCGGCGACGTGGTGCAGAGCCTGCCCGCCAACATGATGGGCACCAACCCGCAGGTCAACAACGGCGGCGGCAGCGGTTCGGCCACCATCAACCTGCGCGGCATCGGCTCACGCCGTACCCTGTTGCTGATCGACGGTCACTCCGCGGTCAACAACGACATCGACGCGATTCCGATTTCCGCGGTCGAGCGCATCGAAATCCTGACCTCCGGCGCCTCCGCGGTGTACGGCTCGGCGGCGATCGGCGGCGTGGTCAACGTCATCCTGAAGAAGAACTACCAGGGCGCCGAGTTCTCGGCCGACTACGGTATTTCCGACCATGACGACGGCCAGCGCAAGGGCTATCACTTCCTGTTCGGCCAGACGTCCGACAAGGGCAGCATCATGGCCGGCATCGACTACAACAAGCAGGACAGCGTGCTGCAGTCGCACCGCGCGTTCTCGCACGACGCCAAGTCCCTGTACGGCCGCGGCGCGGGCGTGACGGCCGGCGGTTCGCCGATCGGCGCGATCGCCCCGCCGACCAACCCGGCGAACGTAGCACCGGGCGGCTCGACTTTCGGCCCGAATGGCCGCATCACCATTCCCAAGTCCAGCCCGTATTACGCCCAGTATGGATGCACGTCTCTCGCACGCAATCCGAACGCCAGCGGCGCGAACGCCGCCACCGACTACCACTGCTTCCGCAACAACGCCAACGCGAATGGTCCGTCGGACAAATTCAACTACGCGGCCGTCAACCTGCTGATGACCCCGCAGGAGCGCACCAACCTGTTCCTCAATGGCACCTACCATCTGACGGACAGCGTCGACGTCTACGCAACCGGCTACCACAACAAGACGCAGTCGGGCTTCCAGCTCGCACCAGCGCTGTTGGGCACGGACTACGGCGCGTCGATCTCGCAATACAACATGTACAACCCGTTCGGCGTCAGCTTCGTGCCGGGTGGCAACAATTTCCGCCTGCGTCTGGTGGCGGCCGGCCCGCGCGCCTTCCGCTCCAACAACACGACCGACCAGTTCAGCTTCGGCTTCAAGGGTCACTTCAACATCATCAACCAGGACTGGAACTGGGAACTGGGCACTGACTACGGTCACGTGTCTTCCGTCGGCACCACGCTGGGTCTTCCCAACACGGCCAAGCTGAACGTGGCCATGGGCCCGTCCATGCTCGTCAACGGCACGCCAACCTGCGTGACCACGCCGGGCGTTGCCTCCACGGCCATCGCCGGTTGCGTGCCGTTCAATCCGTTCAACCCGTACACGGCCGACCAAAAGGCGATTCTCGCCACCATCGCGTCGCCGGCCATCACCAACACCTGGTCGCTCGAACGCGTCCACCGCCTGGACTTCAACGGCGGCCTGTTCGACCTGCCCGCCGGTACCGTGCAGCTCGCCATTGGCGGCAACTACCGCAAGGAATACGTCAACAACACCGTTGCGGCCGACCTGACGATCAACCCGGCCACCGGCAACTGTACGCTGGGCAGCCAGTGCTCCTCGCACCTGAACGGCGGCTACAACGTCAAGGAAGCCTACGGCGAGTTGTTCATCCCGGTTCTCAAGGACCTGCCGTTCGTCAATTCGTTGAACGTCACCCTGAGCGACCGCTACTCCAAGTACAGCCTGTTCGGCAGCACCAACAATCCGGCCATCGGCGTGGAGTTCAAGCCGATCGAAGACCTGTTGTTGCGCGGCAACTACAACAAGGTGTTCCGCGCTCCGACCATCGCTGACGTCTTCGGCGCACCGGTCAACGATGCACCGGGCCTGAAGACCGATCCGTGCAACTACTCCGGCGCCACCAACCCGAACGCCAGCAACCCGGCGTGCCAGTACGTACCGGCCACGGGCGGCTTCCAGAACGAGTACACGGTCAGCGGCCAGCAGATCAAGGCCATCCAGTCCGGTTCGCAGTACGCCGGCTTCCCGATCAAGCCGGAAAACGGCTCGACGTTCAACTGGGGCTTCGTCTACTCGCCGCACTGGGTCGAGGGCCTCTCGCTCAGCGCCGACCTGTGGCGCATCAAGCTTGAGAACACCATTACCACGGTCGGTGCGCAGCAGGTGCTCATCAGCTGCTTCGTCGGTGCCACCGCCTACTGCCCGCTGCTGCATCGCATCCAGAGCGGCGACCAGGCCGGCCAGATCAGCTACATCCAGGAACCGACGGGCAACCTCGGCCGCCTCGATACCAAGGGTCTGGATCTGTCCGCCAAGTACCGCCTGCCGCAGTTCGGCTTCGGCCAGTTCTCGGTCGGCATCGACGCCACCTATCTGGCGCAGTACAACCAGAACGTGGCCCCGGGCATCAGCGACCTCGTGTACCACAACGCCGGCCACATCCTGCCGTACCTGAGTGCTCCGGAATCGTCCTGCCCGAGCGCGCCGTCCGGCATTTGCACCTTCCCGCGCTGGCGTGCCCTGGCGTCGATCAACTGGAACATGGGTCCGTGGGATGCGTCGTGGCGCATGCGCTATATCGGCAAGACCACCCTGGGTTCGGCTCGCGCCGACGAGGACGTCTTCCCGGCCGGCCAGTGCTACTACGCGCAGTTCGGCAAGGATTGCACGCTGCACGGCTTCAAGCTGAAGTACGGCGCACGCACGTACAACGACGTACAGGTCGGCTACAACATCGAACCGCTCAACACGCGCGTCGATGTGGGTATCGACAACGTGGGCGACGTGCAGCCGCCGTTCCTGTGGGCGAACAACTCGCTCAACGGCAACACCGATACGGCAACGTTCGACACGCTGGGCCGCTACTACTGGGCACGCGTGACCGTGAAGTTCTGATCGAACCGGTCAAGCAAACAGCGTAAACTCAAGGGCCGCGCGAGAAATCGCGCGGCCCTTTTTTTGCCTCGGTGTTTGCGATGGACGAATTGGCGATCTTCACGAACATCGGGACGGCGCTCAACGGTGGCGATCCGACCGAGGCCGAACGCCTGTCCCGCGACGTTCTGGCCAGGACTCCGGACCATGTCGATGCGCTGCTGGCCCTGGCGCTGAGCCTGCACGCACAATATCGAACCGATGAGGCGCTGGGTGCACTGTCCCGCCTCACCCAGATCCAGCCCGACAGCGGCGTGCACTGGAGCAACTACGCCAAAATACTTGCCGAAGCCGGCCACGCGGAGGAATCCGAAGCAGCCTGGCGCCGCGCGATGGCCTGCGATCCGGACGATCCCGAACCGCGCATCCAACTCGGCCAGATGCTCGTCGCGCGCAAGGAATACGCCGCTGCGCGCGACATGCTGCTCGACGCCTTCGAGCGCGACCGCGAAGCGCCGCGCGCACGCATCCTCGCCGCGCGCGCCTGCGCGCTGGCTCTGGATTTTCGCGGCTGCGAGGACCTGCTCGCCGCATGGCGTACGTGGTTGCCACTGGACGAGGCCGCATTGCAGGTTGAGCTGGCGCGCTACCTGCTTTTGCTGGCGGACGCACCGGGAGCGCAATTCGCGCTGCAGGAACTGCTGGCACGCGAACCGGACGTTGCCGATGCGCGCATCCTGCTGGCCCGGGTGGAAGAGCGCCTGAATTTGCTCGACGAAGCGCAAGCGGTGCTGCAACCGCTCGATGCGATGGCGTTGAGCGAACCCGTGCGCCGTCAGGTGAACAGTACCCGCGCACTGCTGGCCCTGCGTCAGGGCGATCCCGGTCGCGCGCGCACCCTGCTGGAGCAATCCGGCCCCACGCAGGACGCGGACTATCCGTACTGGTTCGAGCTGGCCAGCGTCTGCGACAAACTCGGCGACGCGGCGGCGGCGATGCACGCCCTGGCCGAAGGCCATGCCCGCCAGATCGCCGAATTCCGGCATGCGGCACCGGACATTTTTGCCGCCGACGCACTGCCCTTGCCGGGTGCCGTGCGCACGATCACGCCTGAAGAGTTCGCACGCTGGCCGAGCTATCGCGCGCCGGATTCGCGCGACTCGCCGATCATCGTGGTCGGATTTCCGCGTTCCGGCACGACCTTGCTCGAACAGATGCTGGATGCGCATCCGCGCCTGCAATCGATGGACGAGACGCCGTTCTTCGAACGCCTCGCCGGCAAGTTGCGTGCGCACGATCCGCGCATCCTCGATGACCTTTCCGTGCTGCGCCAGTACGATTGCGACGAATTGCGCAAGCGCTATTTCCTGCTCACCGCCGAGCGCATCGCACGCCGCGCGGACACGCAGCTCGTCGACAAGAATCCGCTCAACATGCTGTGGCTGCCGATGATTTACCGCCTGTTCCCGGCGGCCAAGTTCATCCTGTGCGTGCGCCATCCCTGCGACGTCATTTTGTCGTGCTACATGCAGAATTTCCGCTCCGCCGTGCTCGGCGCGGCCTGCGAAAACCTCGAACGCCTGGCGCGCGCTTACGTGCAGGCGATGCACACCTGGTTGCAACATGCGTCCGTCATCCAGCCCGATGTCCTGGTCTCGCGTTACGAGGATCTGGTTGCCGATACGCCGGCGCAAACCCGGCGCATTGCAAATCATCTCGATCTCGACGACGCGACGCCGATGTTGCGCTTCGATGCGCACGCGCGCGAAAAAGTGCACATCACGACGCCCAGTTACAGCCAGGTGATCGAGCCGGTGAACGCGCGCGCGCTGGGTCGCTGGCAGCGCTACCGCGAATGGTTCGAGCCGGTGCTGCCGATTCTGCAACCCATGCTCGACCACTGGGGCTATTCAACCGACCGGGCCTGAGCGCCGTCAGGTGGCCGTGATCTTCTCCAGCTCCGGCACGAACGGCGCGTAGTGGCGCCAGCGCCCGATCGAACGCGTGTACACCGGCTGGCGCGCCTGCCACAGGCTGGCCGTACCGATCGCATCCGTGGCCGCTTGCGCCTGCGACACCGGCCCCGCAGGCACGCCGATCCACTCTGCCAGACGTGCGATCTGCGCTTGCGGCTGCGCGGCCAGGTCCTCGTAACGCAATTCACGAATCGCCTGCGGATAGCGCTCGCGCCAGTGCGCCATCAGCCGTTCGCTGTCGCGCATCACCCGTGCCATATCGGCGAAATCGTAGGCGTAGCCCTGCACGTCTTCATGGAAGTACTGCGCCCACAGCGACAACGCCGTGTCGCGCGCGTCGCGCCGGCAATGCACGATGCGCGCATTCGGAAACAGCGCGAGCATCAGGTCGACGTAGCGGAAGTTCAGCGGTTGCTTGTCGATGAAAAACCGCGTGTCGCCCGCATCGTCCTGCAGCAGCTGCGCCGCATAAATCGCCGCACAGCGCTCGAGCACGTCGCGCGGCGCATTGCCGGCCAGCGCCGGCAATTGCGCAAGCTTCGCCAGCCAGGGCAGTTCGCCGCGGTTGCGCACGCGCGGATGGCGCGCCAGCAATTCGGCGGCGAGCGTGGTGCCCGAGCGCGGCATGCCGACGATGAACACCGGAACGAAATCCGGCTCGTGCAGGCGACGCGCCTGGGGCCTGGACGCCAGGCGCGATTCGACCGCGCGTTGCCAGTTCTTGCGCGACCAGGCGGTGGCCGCGTGCGCGCGCGCATTGGCCTCGCGCCAAGACCCTGCCGCCTGCGCGAAGTCGCCGATGTCATCGTGCGCCTTGCCGGCGGCGAACAGCAGCGACGTGCGTGCCGTGTCGGACAAATCCGAACGCGCGAGGCATTCGCGGAACACGCCGAAATCCGCATGCTTGGCGTCGGCGTAGCGCTGCGCCGACGCCAAGCCAAGCGGAACATGCCAGTCGCAGGCGCGCGCATCGTGTTCGAGCGCAAACGCAAAATCCCCGCGCGCGCGCTCGAACTCGCCAAGCTGGATTCGCAACATGCCGGCGTAGGCATGCAATCGCGCATCGTCCGCATGCCCTGCCAGGGCCGCATCGGCGATGCTCGCCGCCGCATGCTTGCGCCCGGCTTCGTCGAGCAATTCGACGGCGCGGATCGCGAGTTCCGCATCGTGCGCACCCTGCGCGAAACAGGTGCGAAGCGTTTCCGCGGCGGCCGCGCCACGACCCGCTTCGATCAGCATTTCGGCAAGCGTGAACGCCGCCGCGAAATCGCCGGGCGCACGCACCAGCACGTCGCGCAACAGCGATTCCGCATCCGCCAGACGTGCGTTCTGGCGATGGATGCCGGCGAGCGCGCGACGCAATTCCAGCGATTGTGGATTTGCGGCAAGGCCGGATTCGGCATGCCGCAAGGCGGCATTCCATTCACCGCGCAGCACCGACGCGCGCAGATCCGCCAGCGCTTGCGCCTCAGTCGGCATGTGCGGCGCTTCCGAATTTCGGCAAGCCGAGCGCAACGCGCAAGGGATCGAGCAGCGCGCCGTAGTCGCCGGCGCGCGCGGTATCGGCGCGCAAGGGTTGGCGAACCTGCGCCGCGCTCGGCGAGCGCACCGCGCGTGCGCTTTCGTGAAAGCGCAGGCAGGCTTCTTCGAACGGCAATCCGCAGAAATCGAGCAGCTCGCGGATTTGCGTCGCGGGTTCCGCGACCAATGCCTCGTAGTCGTGCAAGCGCAGCGATCGCGGGCAGCGCACCTGCCACGCGCGCGCGGTCCGATCGAACGCGTGCCAATACGCGGCCAGATCGGCGAAATCGCGCGTCCAGTCGTTGCCGGCGAAATGCTGGCGATAGCAGGACAGGCACGTTTCCAGCGCATCGCGCCGGCACACCACGATGCGCGCCGCCGGCAACATCGCTCGGATCGCGCCGATCTGGATCCAGTTGTTCGGCATCTTGTCGACGAAACGCGGCTTGCGTTCGCACCAATACGCAGTGCGTTCGAGATAGCGGCGCCCCAGCCGCGACCAGTCCGCCGGCGCAAGCGTGGCGGCCCATTGCGCGAATGGCGCGCCGCGGCGACGCGATTCCTCGTTGAGCGTCAGGGTCAGGTCGGGCAATTCGCCGGCGCCCTCGACCTGCGAATGCGAGGCGAGGATCTGCTCGGCCAGGGTCGTCCCCGAACGCGGCAGGCCGACGACGAAGATGACGTGTCCGCCCAACGCGGGATCGTCCGCGCCGGACGCCCGCGCCAACACGGCGTCCATGGTCGCCAGGTGCGCGTCGAAGCTGGCCGCATCCCAGGTCCGGCGCCGCCGGGCGATGGCATTGGCCTGCGCCAGCGCTTGCAGGCTCTCGCCGGGGCGACCCTGGTCATCGAGCGCCCGCGCCAGGGCAAAACCCATCGCGATGCGGTCATCGTCGCCGGCGCGCGCATCGTGCAAGGCAGCACGCAGCGACTCGACATCCGCCATTGTGAGCGGCACGGTCTTGATGTTCGCCAATCCCCACCAGGCCATGCCGGCGCCGGGATGCGCGGCGAGCACCTTGCGGTATTCGGCAATGGCCGCGTCGTTGTCGCCGGCGACCTTTAACGCGTCGGCCAGTTGCGCGCGCGCGCCGGCATTGCGCGGATCGATCGCCAATGCGCGGCGCAAGGCGGCCTCGGCCTCGCGGTAACGCACGCAACGCACCAGCACGATGCCCAGGTTGTACCAGGCTGCGGCGAAGTCGGGCTTGAGTTCGCAGGCGCGCCGCAAGGCCGCGATCGCCGCATCGAATTCGCCCGCGTCGGCGAGCACATTGCCGTAGGTGTTGTGGTACAGCGCGTCATGCGGGCGCTGCGCCAAGGCGCGTTGCATCGCCGCCGCGGCCTGCGCGTGCTGGCCACGCAAGGTGAAGATGCCGGCCTCCAGGCGCAGGGCTTCCGGGTGTTCGGGGTGGCTCGCCAGCGCACCCGCGAGCGCACGCGCGGCATCGTCGGGCCGGCCGGCTTCCAGCGCGTGCGCGGTGGCAACAATGCATTGTGCGGCCGCCGGCGTCAGGCCGGCCAGGCGGGAGTTCGCATTCATCCCGCCATCATCGCATGCGCCAGCGCAACGCGGCGACTGGCTGCATCGGCGCTACTGCTTCGACAAGCGCACGTCGCCGCTCAGGGATTCGATCTGGATCTGTGCGTCGCCGCCGCCGATCGTGGCCTTGAGGCTGCTGCCGGGACCGTGTGATTTTTCCTGCGGCTGGCCGAAATCGCTGCGGATGTCGCCGCTGAAGCTCGAGGCATCGATGCGCGCCGAGGTCGCCGCCGGAATCGACAAACGGAGGTTTCCGCTCATCGACGACATGTGCACGCGGGCGTCCCCGGCCGGTGCGACGGCGACGTCGGCGTCACCGGACACGCTGCCGGTCTCCAGCTCGGTCACGCTGGCGCAGGCGCAATGCATCGTGCCGGACACCGTTTCCAGCTTGATCCGGCCGCCAAGATCCTTCGCGTGCACGTCGCCGCTCACGGTTTGCACATGGGTCTTGCCCGCCGCCGTGCCGGCCGCCGTCACGGTCACGTTGCCGCTGACGCTGTCGACGTCGATCTGCGGCGCGGCGCTGGACAACGCCACGTCGCCGCTCACGCTGCCGACCTTGAGCGTCGGCCCGGCCATGCCGTCCACGTTGGCGTCGGCGCTGACAACATTCAGGTCCAGCGCCGCGTCTTTCGGAACATGCAGGATCAGGGTGCTGCCGTGGGTGGGCGAATCGGAACCGAACCAGCCGGTCTTCGTTGCCTTCACGCGCAGGTTGAGGCTGCGGGCATTGCCCGTCACGACGAGCGTCGAGCCCGCGCCGAGCGTACCTTCGAGCCTGACCTGCGCCTGGTTCCAGCCGCTGACCTGCACCTTGCCGCTGATGTTGCCGACATCGATGCGCCCGTCCGCGGCCAGTGGCCATGCCTGCGCCAGCGCCTTGGCCGTGTCGCCGGCGGCGATGTCCTGCCACGCCGATGCCGGCGCGTCCGCCAGAGCGGACGCACTGGCCGCGAGGAACGCACCAAATGCCAGCGTGTGGGAGATTTTCCTGATCATGTCTTCGCCTCTCCAGGTTATCCCGCTGCCTGCGCCTGCCGCAGCAGGCGCAGCCGTTGATCGTTGGTGCGATTGAGCAAGCCGACCAGGAACAGCGCGCGCGGCTGCCGTTCGATGGCCTGTTGCAAGGCCGCGCTGGCCGCATCAAGGTCGCGCGCGCCGACGGCCAGTTGCGATCCCTCCGGGATGGCCCACGCCAGCGCCACGCCTTCGGGCGCAACCGGGCTTGGCACGGTCGCCGCGGCGAGCGGAACCGCCGGCGGCGATGACGTGCGCCACGCGAGCGCGCCGACGCCGGCGGCCACGACGAGCGCAGCAGCCAATCCCAATCCCGAGCGCCAGCGCTGCGTCGCAGGGCGCACGGCAATGCGCGCGGCGATCGCAGTCCAAAGCTCGCGCTGAGGCTGCACATCGCCGCGCAAACCGCGCAGCTGGTTGCGCCAGGCGAATTCGTTGTCGATGTTCATGCTTCACCTCGTCACTTTCATGGCTCGCGGATGTCGTCTTCAACGATCCGCGAGGGTGCGCCGCAGCAGGCCGCGGGCACGATGCAATTGCGCTTTCGACGAACCCACGGCCATGCCAAGTTCGGCCGAGATTTCCTCGTGTTTGTAGCCTTCCACATCATGCAGCACGAGCACGGCGCGTGCGCGCGCGGGCAGTGCCGCGACCGCACGCTCCAGGTCGCCGCGCTCGGCGGCACAAAATGGCACTTCACCACCGGCGGCCGCCTGCAGGGCTTCGTCGTCCATGGCGTCTTCGTCGCGACGCACGCGCAAGTCCATCAGGGCGATATTGACGCCGAGCCGATGCAGCCAGGTCGCGAATGCGGATTCGAAGCGGAATCCACCGAGCTTGCGCCAGGCCTGCACGAAGGCGTCCTGGGTCAGCTCCTCGGCGCGCGCGCGATCGCGCCCGACCAGGCGCAGGATCGTGCCGTGCACGCGGCCCGCATGACGGCGATACAAATGCTCAAATGCCACCGTGTCGCCATCTGCGGCGCGGCGCACCAAGGCGGCATCCGCGTCGCCGGCAGGCGACGGGGCAAGGGGCAAATCCGCGGTCAAGGCAAGGCCATCCATTTGTGGGCTTGGATGCTGGAAGTCGGAGCGAGGTTTAACCCCCGTCGGCTGTTGGTCGTCATGCCGGCACGGATTGCCGGCATCCAGACTGCACGGATGCCGTGCTATTCATGCGCTTGATCTTGCCATCCATGGCTTCTGGATTCCGGCATTCCATGCCGGAATGACGGGTTCCGTTCAGGGCGTTCCGACCGCATCCGACTCCACCGCATCCTCGGCCAACAAGGCCGCGATGCGCCGATGCTCGTCCAGCAGTTTTTGCGGCATGCGCGCGCCGTAGGAGGCGAGGTATTCGCCGATGCTCTCGTACTCGGCACTCCAGCTTTCCGGATCGACGTGCAACAGCGCCTCGAGCTTGGCCGGCGCCAGGTCCAGGCCATCGAGATTCAGGTCCTGGGCATGCGGCAGGTTGCCGATCGGTGTTTCTTCGGCGCCTTCGCTGCCGGCGCAGCGGCCGAGGATCCATTCCAGCACGCGCATGTTGTCGCCGAAGCCCGGCCACAGGAATTTGCCGTCCGCGCCCTTGCGGAACCAGTTGACGTGGAAAATCTTCGGCAGCTTGGCGCCGGGTTTGTCCAGCGAAAGCCAGTGCGCGAAATAATCGGCGAAGTTGTAACCACAGAACGGTTTCATCGCCATCGAATCGCGGCGCAGCACGCCGACCGCACCGGTCGCGGCGGCGGTCGTTTCCGATCCCATCGCCGCGCCGACCAGCACGCCATGCGTCCAGTCGCGCGCTTCGAATACCAGCGGCAGCAAATGCTCGCGGCGGCCACCGAACACAATCGCCGAGATCGGCACGCCCTGCGCGTCTTCCGCATGTGGCGACCAGCTCGGGCATTGCTTTGCCGACACCGTGAAGCGCGAATTCGGATGCGCGGCCGGTCCGTTCGAGGCGACATAATCGCGGCCCTGCCAATCCTTGACCGGCACGCCGTCAGGCAGGCCTTCCCACCATGGATCGCCGTCGGCGGTGACGGCGACATTGGTGAAGATCGTGTCGTGGTTGAGCATCGCCAGCGCGTTGGGGTTGGTCTTGGCGCTGGTACCAGGCGCGACGCCGAAATAGCCGGCTTCGGGATTGATCGCCCACAGGCGGCCGTCCGCGCCCGGTGTCATCCAGCAGATGTCGTCACCGACCGTCCAGATTTTCCAGCCGTCTTTCAGGTAACTTTCCGGCGGAATCAGCATGGCGAGATTGGTCTTGCCGCAGGCCGAGGGAAACGCCGCGGCAATGTAATGCGTTTCGCCCTGTGGATTCTGCAGGCCGACGATGAGCATGTGCTCGGCCAGCCAGCCTTCCGTGCGCGCCTGATACGAGGCGATGCGCAGGGCGTGGCATTTCTTGCCGAGCAGGGCGTTGCCGCCGTAGCCGGAACCGATCGACTTGATCGTCAATTCCTCGGGGAAATGCATGATGAAGCGCTTGTGCGGATCGAGTTCGCCGATCGAGTGCTGGCCCTTGACGAACTTGCCCTCGCGCTCGATGCGCGCGAGCGCCGTCGCGCCCATGCGCGTCATGATGCGCATGTTGGCAACCACATACGGCGAATCGGTGATCTCCACGCCGCAGCGCGACAAGGGCGAGTCGATCGGGCCCATGCAATACGGGATCACGTACAGCGTGCGGCCCTTCATGCAGCCGGCGAACAGCGCATCGACTTTCGCGTGCGCTTCGGCGGGGTCCATCCAGTGGTTGTTCGGGCCCGCGTCGTCCTTGTTCTTGGTGCAAATAAACGTGAGATGCTCCACGCGCGCCACGTCGCCGGGATTGGAGCGGTGCAGATAGCAGTCCGGATGCGTGCGCGGATTGAGTTCGATCAGATCCCCGCGTTGCAGCATCAGGTCGATCAGCGCGTCGTTTTCGGCTTCCGAGCCGTCGCACCAGTGCACCTGGTCGGGCTGGGTGTGCCGGGCAACATCCTCGACCCAGCGCTTGAGGGATTCCAGATTGGTCATGCTTCTCCTTCGGCAGCCGTGCGGCTGAAAATGAAATGCGTATTGGCGAATCGCCGGCTCGGGTCGCCATCCGCCGGCGCAGCGGCGCCAGACGAACTTCCTATCAGACGATGGTAGCGGCTGCCACCGGCAGCGGGAAGGGACGCGCACGCTGCATTGCAGCACAAATCGCGCTCCTTCTCGCCTTGGCGAATCCTGATTGATTACTCCAATCCGGATTTCCATACTCGCGCGTATGCTTTCATCGCCGATGCCCATCCCGACGACCAATGCCACGCCCGAGCGAATCACGCTGATCGCGGCCGACGGCCTGGCGCTGGCGATCGATTCGCGCGGCGATGCACGCGATCCGGCACTCGTCTTTGCGCACGGTTTCGGCCAGACCCGGCAGGCCTGGAATGCGAGCGCCGCGACACTGGCCGACGGCGGCTGGCGTTGCCTGACCATGGATGCGCGCGGCCACGGCGACAGCGGCTGGCGTGCGGACGGAAAATACGACTTTGCGCAGTTCGTCGATGACCTCGTGCGGGCTGCACGTATCGCCCCGCACAAGCCGATCCTCGTCGGTGCCTCGATGGGCGGTCTGCTCGGACTGGTCGCGCAGGCCGAACACGAAGTCTTCCGCGCGCTGGTGCTGGTCGACATCACGCCACGCTGGGAAGCGGCCGGCGTGGAACGCATCCTCACGTTCATGCGCGCGCATCCGCAAGGTTTTGCCAACGTCGAGGAAGCGAGCGCGGCGATCGCGCAGTACCTGCCGCATCGCGTCGCCGCCAAGTCACCGGAGCGCCTGCGCAGCCTGCTCGTGGCGGATACCGGCGGACGCCTGCGCTGGCACTGGGATCCGCGCCTGCTCGATACCATCGCCGCGGGCAGCGAGCGCGAACAGATGCGCCTGCTCGATGCGGCGCGGCGCATTCGCGTGCCGGTCCTGCTCATCAGCGGCGCGCGCAGCGATGTGGTGTCCGACGATACCATCGCCGAATTCCTGCGCTGCGTGCCGCATGCGCAACACGTGCGCGTCGACCGCGCCGCCCACATGATCGCCGGCGATGACAACGCCGCCTTCACCACCGCGGTCGCCCACTTCATCACCCCTTTGCGTGATTGCGCCACGAGGCATACACCATGATCCACTGGTATCCGCTCATCGCCCTACTCGTCGTTTGCCTTGCCTGCGCCTACCTGCGCGTGGGCCTTCGCACCTGGGCCATCGCCGGCTTCGTCGCCGTCGTCGGCGTCGGACTCGTTGCTGGCAGCCACTGGCTCGCCATCGCGATCCCGGCGCTGGTATTCGCGCTGATTACGCTGCCGCTGAACATTCCGGAATTCCGCCGTCGGCGCCTTACCGCGCCATTGCTCGGCATCTACCGCAAGATCACGCCGCAGCTTTCGGAAACCGAACAGATCGCGCTGGAAGCCGGCACGGTCGGTTTCGAGGGTGAGTTGTTCAGCGGCAAGCCGGACTGGTCGAAACTGCTCAAGCAACCCAAACCGGAATTGTCGGTGGAAGAACAGGCGTTCCTCGATGGACCGTGCGAGGAGGTGTGCCGCATGACCGACGAGTGGCAGATCACGCACGAGCTTTCCGACCTGCCGCCGGAGATCTGGGAGTTCATCAAGACCAGGAAATTCTTCGGCATGATCATCCCGAAGAAATACGGCGGCCTGGAATTTTCCGCCTACGCGCAATCGGCGGCGCTGCAGAAACTGATGAGCATGTCCGGTTCGTTGTCCTCGACCGTGGGCGTGCCCAATTCGCTCGGCCCCGGCGAATTGCTGCTGCATTACGGCACGCAGGATCAGCGCGACTACTACCTGCCGCGCCTGGCCGATGGCCGCGAGATCCCGTGTTTTGCGCTGACCGGACCGCATGCGGGATCGGACGCCACCTCGATTCCCGACTACGGCATCGTCTGCAAGGGCCAATGGCAGGGCGGCAATGTGCTCGGCGTGCGCCTGACCTTCGACAAGCGCTACATCACCCTCGCCCCGGTCGCCACCCTGGTCGGCCTCGCCTTCCGCATGCACGATCCGGATCATTTGCTCGGCGACAAGGACGACCTCGGCATCACGCTCGCGCTGATTCCGCACGACACGCCGGGACTGGAAATCGGCCGTCGGCATTTCCCGCTCAACGCGGCGTTCCTGAACGGGCCGGTGCGCGGACACGACGTGTTCGTGCCGCTGTCGCAACTCATTGGCGGCGCCGACATGGCCGGACAAGGTTGGCGCATGCTGGTCGAGTGCCTTTCCATCGGCCGCGGCATCACCCTGCCCGCGAACGCCTCGGGCGGCGTGCGCATGGGCGCGATCGCGACCGGCGCGTACGCGCGCCTGCGCAAGCAGTTCGGCATGGCGATCGGCCGCTTCGAGGGCGTGGAAGAGGCACTCGCGCGCATCGGCGGCCACAGCTACGCGATCACCGCGTTGGCGCGCGCCAGCGCGGCGGCGGTGGATCGCGGCGAAAAACCCGCGGTCGGCTCGGCGATCGCCAAGTACCACTGCACGGAATTGGGCCGCGAGGTCGCGCGCGACGTGATGGACGTGCACGGCGGCAAGGCCGTGCAGTTGGGGCCTTCCAACTACGCCGGCCGCGCGTGGCAGACCGCGCCGATCGCGATCACGGTGGAGGGCGCCAACATCATGACCCGATCGCTGATGATCTTCGGCCAGGGCGCGATCCGCTGCCATCCGTATGTGCTCAAGGAACTGCATGCGGCGCAGATCGCCGATTACCGCGAGCGCCTGACCGAGTTCGATCGCGTGCTGTTCCGCCACATCGGCTTTGCGATTTCCAATGCCGCGCGCAGCTTCGTGCTCGGTCTCACGCACGCGCACATCGGCCGCGCGCCGGGCGACAAGTACACGCGCCGCTACTACCGCAAGCTCAACCGCTATGCGGCGAACCTCGCGCTCGCCGCGGATACGGCCATGCTCACGCTCGGCGGCAAGCTCAAGTTCAAGGAGCGGCTGTCCGCGCGCCTGGGCGATGTGCTGTCAAACCTGTTCATCGCGAGCAGCATGCTCAAGCGCTACGAGGACCAGGGCCGCCCCGTCGCCGACCAGCCGCTGCTGGCTTGGGCGTTCCACGATTGCGCGTATCGCATGCAGGGCGCGCTGGATGGCGTGCTGCGCAACTTCCCGATCCGTCCGGTGGCGTGGCTGCTGCGTGCATTGATTTTCCCGATCGGCCGCCGCGAGGCGCCGCCGTCGGATCGCCTGGGTCATCGCGTCGCCGCGATCCTGTGCGCACCGAATGATGCGCGCACGCGGCTGGCCGAATGGGCGTACCTTACGCCCAGCGCAAACAATCCGGTCGGGCGCATGAACGCGCTGCTGCCGGACGTGATCGCCGCCGAACCCGTCGAACGCAAGTTCGCCAAGGCCCTCAAGTCCGGCAGCCTCAAGGCGCTCGATGCCGATGCGCAACTCGCCGAGGCCGAACAGATCGGCGCGATCTCGCCCGACGAACGCAAGTTGCTCGCGCGCGTGCGCGCGGCAACGCAAGAGTTCATCGACGTGGACGATTTCGACCCGGCCGAACTGCGCGCCGCCGTGGTGCGACCGAAACCGGAATTGCGCAGCGCGGCGTGACCGGCATCAGCCGCTGCCGTTGCGCATCTCCGGCATCCTGCGGATCTGCCATGCCACGTACACGGCACTGGCCGACGCCAGTGCCGACAGGGTGGCAAGCGCGGGCGTCGTGGCGATCCATGCCAGCGCCGGCAAACGCGTCGCCAGGTCGTGCAGGCCCTGGATCGCGGCGATCACGAGCACGTCGCCGAAGCGCCACACCGCGGTGTCGATGAAGCCCTTGGCCTTGTAGCGCGTTTCGCGATCCACGTGGGTGAACAGGCTGTCGATGGCCGGATTGTTGACGCCATAGGACCCGGCTCGCGTCACGATCAATGCCGCGGCGACCGCGCCGGGCATGCCGAGCAGCGCGAGCGACAACAAGGTGAGCATCTTGACCACCTCGGTGCCGGCGATGCTCGACGCCGGGCCGAAGCGCACCAGCACGACGCGCGTCACGAACAGTTGGGTCAGCGCCATCAGCACATTCGTCGCGGCATCGACGCTGGCATAGAACTCGGTGCGCAGCGTGGCGTCGGGATAGAAACGATGGCCGATGTCGGTCTGCAGGTTGTACAACACCGTGCCGACGCAATCGCCGAGCACCATCAGCAGCGCGATCCGGCGCAGGAACGGCGCGGACACCACGAGTTTGGCGCCGGTCCAGAACCCGCCGCCAATGACGCTTTCGTTGCGCGCCCGGTCCTGCGCCACCGGGTGCCGCCGCGACCACGCGATCAGGCCCAGGATGCAGGCCACGGCGCCGCCGAGCAGGGCCGAGGCGACGCCCAGCAGGGGCGCGATGCCGATGACGTGCACAAGCCACTTGGTCAGCAACGGACCCGTGATCGCGCCCAAGGTGCCGCCCAACGCGACGATGCCGAACAGGCGATAGGCCTGGTCGGTGCTGAAGATGTCGGCGACGAAGCTCCAGAACACTGCAACCACGAACAGGTTGAACACGCTCATCCAGACGAAGAACACCGTGCCGAGGATTTGCGGACTGAGCTGGCCCTGTGCGCGGAACGCGGGAATGAAGGCGAGCAGGTTGCAGATGAAGAACAGGTACACGATCGGCACGAAGCGCTTGCGCGGGAAGCGCGCGACCAGCCAGCCATACACCGGCGTCAGGATCAGGGTGGCGACGAAGGTCGCGCTGTAGAACGACAACAAGGCCTGCGTGCCTTCGGCCGCTGCCAGTTGCTCGCGTACCGGTCGCAACACGTAATACGCCGCGAGCACGAGGAAAAAATAGGCGAAGGCCAGGGTCACCGCCGGCCATTCGTGGCGCTCGACGCCGGTGAACATCGCCATGATGCCCCGGCGCGGGGTCGGATCGGCTGCGCTCAAGTCGACAGTCCAAAAACAAAAGGCGACGAAGGGTAACACGCGCGCGATGGTATTCTGAACGCCATGGCCCGGCTGGCGACGATCCACGTCTATCCGCTCAAATCCGGCGCGGCGTTGACGCTGCACAGCGCGCGCGTGCAGGCGCGTGGCCTCGAACACGACCGGCGCTGGATGCTGGTCGATGCCGCCGGCAAATTCATCACCGCGCGCACGTATCCGCGCCTGACCCTGATTCGCGCCGAGCCCGCCGGCGATGGCGACCTGCATCTGCGCGCGCCGGGCATGCCGGATTTGCATCTCGTAGTGCCCGTGAATGGCGGGCGCAGCGACGTGGAAGTCTGGGACAGCCACGTGCAAGCGCTTGTCGCGGAGGCGGCGGCAAACGACTGGATCAGCGGTTTCCTCGGCCTGCGCGCGCAGTTCGTGCACATGGACCACGCCTGTCGGCGAACGGTCGATCCGGCGCACTCGCAACCGGGCGACATCGTCAGCTTCGCCGACGGCTATCCGCTACTGCTGATCACGCAGGCCTCATTGGACCTGCTCAATTCCAAACTCGCGCTACCCGTGCCGATGCTGCGTTTTCGGCCCAGCATCGTCGTCGACGGCACCGCGCCACATGCCGAAGACGCCTGGAAGCGCGTGCGCATCGGCGACATCGAATTCAACATGGCCAAGCCGTGCATCCGCTGCGTGTTCACCACGGTGGATTTCGAACGCGGCGAGTTCGATCCCGCCGGCGAACCGTTGCGCACCCTGCTCACCTACCGACGCACGCCCAAGGGCGTGAGTTTCGGCCAGAACCTGATACCGCGCGGAACGGGCTTGCTGCGCGTGGGCGATGCGGTGGAAGTGCTTGAATGAATGCTGCGCTGCGATGGAGTACCTGCTCTAGCCGCAGGTTCTACCCTTAAAAAATGACCTACGACACCATCATCATCGGCGCCGGCTCGGCTGGCTGCGTGCTGGCAAATCGACTGAGCGAGAATCCGAACCGCCGCGTGCTGCTGCTCGAGGCCGGACCCCGCGACTGGCATCCGTTCATCCACATGCCGGCCGGCATCGCCAAGCTTGCCAGCATGAAGCGCATCAACTGGGACTACACCACGCTGCCGCAGGCGCAGCTCGGCAATCGGCGCATCTGGTGGCCGCGCGGCAAGGTGCTCGGCGGTTCCAGCTCGATCAATGCGATGTGCTATATCCGCGGCGTCGCGCACGACTACGACGACTGGGCGCGCCGGGTCGGCGACGCGCGCTGGAACTGGCAGCACGTGCTGCCGGCCTTCAAGCGCGCCGAAGCCAACAGCCGTGGCGCCGATGAATTCCACGGTGCGGACGGCCCGCTCGCGGTGCAGGACCTGCGTCACCACAGCGTGCTCACGCAAACCTTCATCGATGCCGCGCACAGCGTCGGCCTGCCGCTCAATCCCGATTTCAACGGCGCGCAACAGGAAGGCGTCGGTTTCTATCAGGTCACGCAGAAAGACGGCGCGCGCTGCTCCAGCGCCGCTGCTTACTTGCGCCCGGCGCACGGGCGCGGGAATCTGCACATCGTCACGCGTGCAGCCGTGCAGCGCGTGCGCCTCGATGGCCAGCGCGCGGTCGGCGTGGATTATCGGCACCTGGGCCGCGAGGTGCACGCCGCAGGCGGCGAGGTGATCGCGTGCGGTGGCGCGATCAATTCGCCGCAACTGCTGATGCTCTCGGGCATCGGGCCCGCCGATCACCTGCGCGAGCACGGCATCGGCGTCGCCCATGACCTGGCCGGCGTCGGCGGCAATCTGCAGGACCATCTGGATGTATGCACCCTGCAGCACTGCAGCCAGCCGGTCAGCTACGACCGCTTGAACGAAGTCGCCGTGGCGATCCAGTACCTGCTGCACCACAACGGACCGGGTGCCTCGAACGTGGCCGAAGGCGGCGCGTTCGCGCGTACGCCGCTCGCGCCGGATGCACGTTGCGACGTGCAACTGCATTTCATCCCGGCCATGATCGACGATCACGGCCGCAACCGCCTGCCCGGCTACGGTTACACCATGCACGCGTGTATGCTGCGTCCGCACAGCCGCGGCACGATCCGGCTTGCCTCCGCCGATCCGGCCGCCAAACCCGTGATCCAGCCCAATTACCTGAGCGATGCGGACGGCTTCGACCTCGCCACGACGATCCACGCCGCGCGGCTGTCGCGCGACATCTTCGACGCCGCGCCGTTCGATGCCTACCGCGGTGGCGAGGTGTTCGCCGACGCCGGCGGCCGCAGCGACGCGGATCTGGCCGCCTATATCCGACGCAAGGCGGAAACGGTCTACCACCCGGTCGGCACCTGCAAGATGGGCAACGATGACGGGGCCGTGGTGGACGCCGAACTGCGCGTGCACGGCATCGCCGGATTGCGCGTAGTCGATGCCTCGATCATGCCCTGCCTGCCCAGCGGCAACACGAATGCGCCGACCATCATGATTGCCGAGCGCGCGGCGGAACTGATTACGGGCGCTCAGGAAACCTGATCGAGCTGCGGCGGCAGCGGGCAATGCAGCGCCGCGCAAATCGTGCGCAACAGTTCCGCTTCGGTGACGCTGACGCGGCCATCGGCGCCGATCGCCTGGGTGAGTCCGCGCACCAGCAATTCCTTGCCGGCGGGCGCCAGCGTATCGAGGATCGGCAAGGCGCGATCCAGCGCCGCCATCCATTCTTCGCGCTGCGCGTAGGGCGCGATGTCGTCGGGCAAGGCTTCGTTCATGCCCACCAGATACGCGCGCTCGGCATCGGCTTCGTTGTCGGCGCCATATTGCGCGACGATGGCGATGGCATCGCCGACTTCCGCGGCGCAGGCGGACAATTTCGTCGAACCCGTGGGCCGCGCCTTGGACGGATCCAGCGCATCCATCACCTGCACGGAAATGAGCTTTGCCAGGCAGTATTCCTCCAGGCGCACTTCGCCGTCGGCCTGCACCAGTTCGTTGAGGCCGACCAGGAACGTCTGCAACTGCGGCCGCGGTTGCCGGCGCAAGGCCGGGAAAGCCATCTGCGCCAGCGGCAGGCGCTGCATCGGATGCAGGCCATCGGTTTCGGCGGCGATCTCCTCGACACCCTTGCGTACGTTCGCGTCAAACCGTTTTTCCAGCAACGCGAGTTGCTTGCCGCGCATCGCCGCATCGGTATCCAGCGCCAGCGCATAGACAACCTGCTGGCAGCGCGTGCCCATGTAGGCGAGTGCGCGCAGCTTGTCGGAAATCGTGGTGTGGATGGCACCGGCGGCCTGGTAGTCGTCGTTGCCCGGATGTGCGACCTGCTTGACGACGTTTTGCGCGTCCAGGGCGATTTGCGCATCGGCCTGCGGCAAAACCGCTGCAGTCGGAGTTGGCGCCACCGGCACGGTTGCCGCCGCGATCGCCGCCGGCGCAAAACCCGAAATCGACACCTGTGCGCCATCGGCGTCGCCGACCGGCACGGGATTCGCCCAGGCCGCCGCGATGGCGTCGAATTCCGCCGGATCGAATTGCGGTTCCATCGCCTGGATGCGCTTGACCAGCGGCGGATGCGTGGCAAACAGCGCCGAGTAGCCGACGCCATCACCGAACAGCATGTGCGCCACTTCCTCGGTTTCGCCGCTGGCCAATTTGGAGCCATCCGCGAGGCCGCCGATTTTCTTCAATGCACCGGAAATACCATTGGTCTGCCGCGTGAACTGCACCGCCGAGGCATCGGCCAGGTATTCGCGCTGGCGCGAGATGCCGGCCTTGATCAGGCGACCGAAGAACACGCCGATGTAGCCGATGGCAAGAATCGCGATGCCGATCAGCACCGCATAGCCCGAGTCGCGGCTGCGCCCGCTGTTGGCCGCGATCTTGCGGCCGATGATGCCGATGACGAGGATGCCGAACAGCACGCCCATCAGGCGGATATTCAGGCGCATGTCGCCGTTGAGCACGTGGCTGAACTCGTGCGCGATGACGCCTTGCAGTTCCTCGCGATTGAGTTTGTCCAGGCAGCCTTGGGTTACCGTCACCGCGGCATCGGCCGGCGTGTAGCCGGCGGCGAAGGCGTTGATCGCCGGTTCGCCTTCGAGCACGTAGACCTCGGGCACGGGCACGCCCGAGGCGATGGCGATTTCCTCGACCACGTTGCGCAGGCGCTTGTGCGCGAAGTCGGTCGTGTTCGGCTCGACGAAGGTGGCGCCGAGCTGGCGCGCGACCACCCCGCCGCCGCCGCGCAGCGTGGTGATCTTGTACAGCGAGCAGGCGCCGATGATGCCGATCACCAGCACGCTGTTCCAGAACATCACCGCGCCGAATCCGGGATGCACCCCGTGCCCGGACGAGCCAAAGGCGAGGAACAGCACGAAGTCGAGCGCGCCGACGATGCACGCCACGGCCAGCACGAACAGCACCAGCATGCGCTTGGTGTGGGCGCGCGCGCGCTCTTGCTGGGCGAAAAAGTTCATCGCCGCGATCTGTGACCGTCAACCGGACTCAGGAGAACGAAACCTTGACCGCCTTTTTCACGTCTGGCGATTCGACTTCCCACGAGGTGGCCGGCGCGAAATTGAACATGCCGGCGATGATCGAGCTCGGGAAGACCTCGCGCTTGTTGTTGTAGTACATCACGCCGTCGTTGTAGGCCTGACGCGCGAATGCGACCTTGTTCTCGGTCGAGGTCAACTCTTCGGACAACTGCATCATGTTCTGGTTGGCCTTCAGGTCCGGGTAGTTTTCGGACACGGCGAACAGGCTCTTGAGCGTGCCGGTAAGCTGGTTTTCGCCGGCGCTCAACTGCTGCATCGCCTGCGGATCGCCGGGATTGGCCTTGGCCGCGGCCAGTCCGCCCATCGCCGCGGTGCGCGCCGCCGTCACGGCCTCCAGGGTGCCGCGCTCATGCGCGAGGTAGGCCTTGGCGGTTTCCACCAGGTTCGGAATCAGGTCGTAGCGGCGCTGCAGTTGCACGTCGATCTGCGCGAACGCGTTCTTGTAGCCGTTGCGCGCGGTGACCAGACCGTTGTAGATGCCGACCAGCCAGAACACGATGGCAAGAATGACGACCAGAAAAATTACCATGCCCATAACACTTGCGCTCCCGATTGGCGTTACCATGACGCCCCGTGCGATGAGCATAGCACGGTGCGAATCCGCGGCCGTGCGGACGTTCCGGACGAGGGTTTTACCGAATGATTTTCCCGCGTGCGCCAGTGCTGCTGGCGCTATTCGCCTGCGTAGCGCACATCGCCACGGCCGATGCGCGCGACGTGCGCGAAAAGTGGCTGCACCGCAACGCCGAACAGGGCGTGCACGTGTCGACCAATCCCAAGGCCGTCGCCAGGCAGTTCGGCGAATGGATGGACCAGATCGAACAGTCCGGGCAGATCTCGGGCATGGCCGCGGCGATCGTCAAGGACGACACGGTTCTGCTCCAGCGCGGCATCGGTTACGCGGATGCCGCCAGCGGCCGGCGCATCAACGTGGACTCGCCGTTCCGACTCGCGTCGCTGTCGAAGGCCTTCGCCAGCGCGCTCGCGGCAATGCTGGTCGATGATGGCATGCTCGACTGGAATACACGCGTGGCCAGCGTGTTGCCGACATTCGAGCTGAAGAACATCGAGGCCAGCGACAAGCTCACCGTGCGCGACATCCTCAGCCAGCGCGTGGGCCTGCCGCACAACACCTACGACCGCCTGCTCGAGCAGGAAGAGCCTTACGAGGAATTGGTCGAGAAGTTGCGCGAGGTACCCATGACCTGCGATGTCGGCGATTGCTATGGCTACCAGAACATCACCTTTGCCCTGATCGGCGACATCGCCTACGCGGTCAGCGGCGATTTTTTCTACCACCTCGTCGAAAAACGCATTTTCCATCCGCTGGACATGAAGGACGCCACCTACGGACGCACGGCGCTGGAAGCGGACAAGGACTGGGCCCGCCCGCACGCACGCCGCGGCCATGGCTGGGCGCCGATTGCGATCAAGGAAGCCTACTACCACGTGCCCGCCGCGGCCGGCGTCAACGCGTCGATCCGCGACATGACGCAATGGCTGATCGCGCAGATGGGCGGACGCCCGGATGTCCTGTCGCCGCATCTGCTCGACACCGTGCATTCGCCCCTGGTGGAGACGCCCAGCGAGCGCCACGCCACGCCGTGGCGACGCGCGCGCCTGGAGGATGCGCAATACGCGCTGGGCTGGCGGGTCTACGACTATGCCGGCCAGACCCTGGTCTTCCATGCCGGCGCCGTGCAGGGCTATCGCTCGATGATCGCGTTCTTTCCCAAATACCGCTTTGGCGCGGTCATGCTGTGGAACTGCGAATGCGCCCTGCCCAGCGGCCTGATGCCGATGCTGCTGGACCGCTACCTCGGCCTGCATGAAGTGGACTGGGCGGGACTGGAAACCTTGCGCTCTTCGCGGCACACTGTTGCCAGCAGGGGTGCTCAGTAGTCGACGGCGGGAGATGGGGATGTTGGTCGCCGAACACTTCTTCCTGATTGCCTGTGATCCGCGCAGCGGAATGTTGTCGTGGCCACGGCGCGAGCAGGACGCCGGCGAACTGGTCGCCGCGGCAATCCTCGTCGATCTGGCGGCGAACGAGCGCATCCATCTGCATGACGGCCGACTGCGCACCGATTCGCAAATGCCGCTGAACCATCCCCTGCTCACCGGTGCCATGGAATTGCTGGCCGGGAAGAGCTTGACCGTCGCCGAAGGCATGGACCTGATCGCGCGCAGCATGGCGCCATTGCCATCGAAGATTCTCGACGCCCTGTTCCGCCGCGATCTTGTGCATCGCATCGAATTCCGCGACTGGCGGCTGCGCAAATGCCTGCGCTATCCGCTGCGCTCGGTGCAGGCGCGCAACGAGGCCCTGCAATTGCTCCAGTCCGCCGCGCATGCGGACGACACGCACGGGCTGGCGCTGCTGTTGCTGGCTGATGCCAGCGGCATCCTGCCCAAGCACCTGAACGCGCACGATCACGCACCCGCCGTGAAACGACTGCTCGCACTCAATCAGGTCGAGGCCTGGGCGCCGCAGTCGCGGCGCGTGCTCGCAGAAGTCAGGCAGGCTCTGCTGCGCGATTGACCGGTCCTGTACGGCTACGTGCCACGGGGATGCCTGGGCACGCAGCGTTCATTTGCCGAGCTTGAATTCGATGCGGCGTGTGGCCTGCTCCTCGACCGGCTTGCCGTCGACGGTGCGCGGCTTGAAGGTCCAGCGGCGCACCGCTTCCAATGCAGCCTGATTGAAGACCCGGGAAGGCTGCGCATTGGCGACCTTGGCGTTGGTTACCGTGCCATCCGTGGTAATCGTGAATTCCACTTCGACCCAGCCCTCGCGCCCGGAGCGGAACGCGTCGGTCGGATAGGTTGGTGGCACCGACTTGAGCAATTGTGCCGGTGTAGTCACCGGCGCAGGCGGCGGCGTTGCGGCAACGGCAGGCGCTGGCGCCGGAGCTGGCTTTTCCGGCGGCGGAACGGGTTTCGGCGCTGGCGCCGCCGCGGGTTCGGGTGTTGCCGGAACCGCAGCGGTCGCTGCGGCCTTCTGGTCGGCCGCGGCTTTCGCCGCCGCGGCAGCGGCTGCGGCAGCAGCCACCTGCTGGTCGTGGTCGGCTTGCTTCCTTTTTGCGTCGAGCTTGCCGCGAAGAATCGTCAGCGTGTAATTGCTCGGGTCGAATTTGGCCAGTTCGTCGATCACCCGCGAGGCTTCGTCGAGACTGCCGCCGTTGATTTCCTGCTCGACGGCGCCCGTTGCGAACGGGAACATCTCGCGCAGCGCGGATTCGGCGATGTGATTCTTCGGATCCTTGGCCAACACTTGCAGGTAATACTCGAGGGCGTTGTTGCCTTGCGGCGCGACATAGCGTTTGTCGCCGAATGCCGTCGAGGCGGCCTTCATCAGCTGGTCTTCCGTCATTTCCGGAGCGGGAGCCGCGGCGGGCGCAGCCGGCGTACTGGCCGCCGGCGTTGCCGCCGCCGTCGCGGCGGGGGCCGCCGGTTTGGCCGGTGCCGCCGGTGGTGGCGCGTTGCCGCCGCAGGCAGCGATGATCAGGCCAAGGGCGGCGATGGGAGCGAACCGGGCAATCCCGGAAGCAGCAATCGGGGTGTAGTGGGGTTTTTCGGCCATGATCGGAAAGTCCGCAATAGGAAAAGGAACCGCGCCTTTTACGCTTGCAACTTTCTAGCCAACCGCGTCAACGGGCTCCCAGGCCCCCTGACTCGGCCACCGCGCGGTCGGCACAAGGTAACGCACCGCCGCGGCGCTCGCAAATCCTGATTCGCCGTCCGCGCTATTCAAATCCGTTCTTGAATATCTCGTCGTCGTCCGGAATCACCAGCAAGCTCGCCGACATCGCCGGCAACCCCGACAGCGTGAGCGTTGCGCCGGCAATCACGCCAGTGCCGGTTTGGCTCAGCGCGCCGGCGCCGGTGAAGCCGTACAGTTTCCACGTCGCTGCATGGCCCGTGTTGAAGGCCAGCGCGACGCTCTGCGCCACGGTGGTCTTGTTCGTGAGCAATACGAAGGTGCGCGCATTGCCATGGAATGCATAGGCTCCGATTGCGTCGACATTGGCGCTGGTCGCACTGACGCTGTTGCCTTGCACCTTCGAACCCGCACCATCGTAGTTGAGGAATATGGAAAATCCCTTCTCGGCTTGGGTGCCGGCGGCTGGCGCAATCCAGCGCGTGGCCAGGTCCACGCTTTCGCGCGCGAAAATCGCCAGGGCCTCGGCTTGCGCCACCGCACCATCGGCGGTCTGATCCTGGTCCCAGGCGTATTCGGTGATCGCGAGTTTCGTGCCGGGGCAATACTGCCCGATCCAGGCCCGCGCGCGCGGGATGAGATCCGGAATGGAGTAATGGTTGGCGTCGGTGTTGCCCAGATCCGCGATCCAGGATTCCGACACCCATGCCGGATCGTAGAGTTCCTTGAGCGAACGCAAGCGCCGCCCGACCGTCGCCGCATCGTCGTCGTTGCTGTAGATCGCGCCCGACGCGCCGTGCGGATCCTGCGGATACCAGTGCAGGTCCAGATAGTCGACGAGACGGATGCCATGTTGGGTCTGGTACGCGCAGACCTGCTGCAGATACCACGCGACGAACGCGATGCCGCCATGGTTCTGGCGATCGCTACCATTCATGCAAGTGTCCGCGGCCGAGCCGAACAGGTCGCAATAGCCCCATGTCACCGGCCCCGTCACCTGCGCATTCGGTTCCTGCTGCTTGATCGCGCTCGCATAGGCGATGGTCTTGTTCCAGATTTCGTCGTAGGTCGCGGGCTGCGGGTGCACGTCGCGGTGTGTGGAGTTCCACAACATCACTTCGTTGTCGAGTGCGAACAGTTTCACGCCACCGTTCGCGGCGGTGCCGAATGTCGACTGCAGATGCGCGATCCAGGCGGCCTCGAATGACGGCAGCGCAGCAACCGAGGTATCGGCGGGATCGTTGCCGGTGATCGGCGTACCGTCGGTATGGTTGCCATTGCCGGCATTGGTGTCCCAAGGATCGACCGCTTGTTGCGCGCCGTACTTGGCCACGGAAAACCCCACGGTGTAGGGATGCTGCGTCGCGCTGTCCGGCCGCGGCGTCCAGCCGATCGTCGGGATCGTCAACAGCGGCTGCGCACCGGCAACGAACGCCTCATGCAAAAACGTGTCGGCGGAATTTCCTGCCGGTGGTGTACCGACGCAAGTTGGCGCCGTGCAATCCGGAATGTTTTCGAAGAAATAGTCGTTGGCCGTGTTGTGGAAATCGACATGCCAGTTGTAGCGCGTCGTGGAATTGCCGCCCCAACGATCGACCGTGTAGCGCATCTGCGCATTGCGCGCCGGATCGCCGAAGGCCACGCCGAAAATCTGCGGACTGAAGGGATGCACGTTGGACGTCAGATCGACGCTGACGTTGATGGTCGCAGGCCATGCGGCCACGCACCAAAGCACCAGCCAGAAACCCGAATACGTGCGCATCATTGTTCCCCTTGTCGCAGCTGCATTCTATGCAGTGCACGGGCGAAAACGTCCGATTGCGTCACGGCATCGGCGCGTGGCGCGCAAACAGGGGCGGAACGGGAGGGGTAAGAACTCTCCCTGCGCTGGGCAAGTCACAGGGAGAGTGAACCGTACAACAGATGGTTTTTGCTTTGGTCTTTCCTGCCGCGGAACCCGGCTTGCGCCGGATTTCGCGACATCCCCGGATGCTGGTTCCTCATCCGGTCGGCTCAGGCTGCTCCGTCAGCCATGCTAGGAGCCTCGTACTGCATGTGGTTACAAGGTGCGAAGTCTTACTTCTTCTTCGCGGTCTTGCGTGCGGTCTTCTTGGCGGCCTTGGCCTTCACGGTCTTCTTGGCGGCCTTCTTCGCGGGTTTCTTTTTTGCAGCTTTCTTC
>JAFEFO010000003.1 GCA_018240565.1 Pseudomonadota bacterium
ATGCGGCCCGAAGTTTGCAAGAGGCCTCCCCTCTTTTTGCGCCAGCCGATAGGTCAGCGTCAGCACGCGATTGAGCGTGGCACTGCTCATCTGCACGTCGGCATCGTAGCGCCCCGGAAACACATAGTTCGAGCCACCGGCAAAGGTTTTCAGCGCGATGAAGATATCCAGCGCCTGCCGGGAAAGAAACACCAGATGGGGGTTGCGTCGCTTCATCCGCTCTTTCGGGATCGTCCAAAGCGCCTCGCTGAAATTGATTTCGTCCCAGGTCGCATCGGTCAGCTCGCTCTTGCGCACCATTGTCAGAAGCAGCAATTTGACCGCCGCCCGAATGGTTGGCGTCGTGCCAATACGCTCCATGTACTGGTACATCAAGCCGATTTCATCAGGCGTCAACGCACGGTCGCGCGGCTCGAATTTGGCGATGGAAGTCGGGCGCACCAGCTCGGCTGGGTTCTCGACCTTCTGACCACGCTCGATAGCCCAGCGATAGACCTGCAATACGATCTCCCGAACATGCACAGCCGTCGCTGGCGCACCGCGGCCGACGATGGCATCGGTCAATACCCGCAAGTCCTCGTGGGTGATCTCAGTCAGCTTCCAGTTGCCGAACTTGGTCTTGAGGTCGCGCTCATAGACGGAGCGGCGCATGTCGCGGGTGGAATCGGCCATCTGGTAGCCGCGCAACCACTTCTCGGCCCATGCCCCGAACGTCTCGGCATCCTTGGTACGCGCCTTGTCGCGTGCCTTCTCCTTTGCCGGCGACTTGCCCGCCGCGATCATCTTCTTGGCCTCATTAAGCCGCTCGCGCGCTTCTGCCAAGGTGATGCCGCCAACTCCGTAGCGGCCGAAGGTCATCGTCTCCTGCCGGCCATTGATCGCGTAGTTGTAGCGAAAAGAGATGGCACCAGCCGGCGTGACGGCCACATAGAGGCCGTCACGATCGACGGCCTTGTACAGCTTGTCCTTCGGCTTGAGGTTGCGCAGCTTGGTATCGGTCAACATGACAAGGTTCCAGAGTCCGAACTGGATACCATGATCAGGAACTGCCAAAAAATCCCACTTTAATCGTTAAAAATCAACAATTTATCAGAATTTAATACCATGCAAACAACCGCCGAGCGCACATGGTATCGAGGCAACATCATGGCATCAGGCGGGATACTACCATCGCCCATGCCATCAGGAGAAATTGCTTGCTGGTGCCAGAACTTGCCAGACAGCACCAGGCAGAACAATCAAAATGTCCACCTAAAACATCCACTTAGGCGGCATTTATTGCCCGTAGTTGCCAGTGCGTACCAGACGCAAAATCACTCCCATTCGATCGTCGCTGGCGGCTTGCCGCTCACGTCGTAAACCACGCGCGAGACGCCGCGCAGTTCGTTGATGATGCGATTGCTGACGACGCCGAGCAGGTCATACGGCAGACGCGCCCAGTGCGCGGTCATGAAGTCGACGGTCTCCACCGCACGCAATGCGATGACCCATTCGTAGGCGCGCGCGTCGCCGACGACGCCGACCGACTTGACCGGCAGGAACACGGCAAAGGCCTGCGAGGTCTTGTCGTAGAAGCCGGCCTTGCGCAATTCGTCGATGAAAATGGCGTCGGCACGGGCCAGCAACTGCGCGTACTCGGGTTTCACTTCGCCAAGAATACGCACGCCCAGGCCGGGGCCCGGGAATGGATGACGGTAGACCATTTCGCGCGGCAGGCCCAGTGCGATGCCGAGGCGTCGGACTTCGTCCTTGAACAACTCGCGCAGCGGCTCGATGAGCTTGAGTTTCATGTGCTCCGGCAGCCCGCCGACATTGTGGTGGCTTTTGATGACGTGCGCCTTGCCGGTCTTGCTGCCCGCGGATTCGATCACATCGGGATAGATGGTGCCCTGCGCCAGCCATTTCGCGTTGGCAAGCCTGGCCGATTCCTCGTCGAAGATCTCCACGAACAGATTGCCGATGATCTTGCGCTTGGCCTCGGGGTCGGCCACGCCGGCCAGCGCCGTGAAATAGCGCGCGGCGGCGTTGACGCGAATCACCTTGACGCCCATGTGCTGCGCAAACATGGCCATCACCTGGTCGCCTTCCTGGAAGCGCAACAGGCCAGTATCGACGAACACGCACGTGAGCTGCTTGCCGATTGCCTTGTGCAACAGCGCGGCGACCACCGAGGAATCCACGCCGCCGGAAAGGCCGAGGATCACGTCGTCGCCGCCGACCTGCGCGCGCACCCGCGCGATCTGGTCGTCGATGATGTTGGCGGCCGTCCACAACGTTTCGCAAGCGCAGATGTCCGTGACAAAGCGGCGCAGCAGCGCACTGCCCTGCTTCGTGTGCGTGACTTCCGGATGAAACTGCACGCCGTACCAGCGCTTCGCATCGTTCGCCATGGCGGCGATGGGAATGCGTTCGGTGACGGCGGTGATCGCAAATCCCGGTGGCGCGCTGGAAACGTGATCGCCATGACTCATCCACACATCGAGTCTTTTCGCGCCGCCGTGATCGCTCAGGCCGTCGAGAAGCAAGTCCTTGGCGACGATATCGACCTGCGCATGGCCGAATTCGCGCTGGTCGGCGGCTTCCGTGGCGCCACCCAGCTGCGCGGCAAGCGTCTGCATGCCATAGCAGATGCCGAGGATCGGCAGACCCGAATCGAACACGGCCTGTGGCGCCGTCGGCGCGCCCGGCTGCGTCGTCGATTCCGGGCCGCCGGAAAGGATGATTCCCTTGGGTGCGAACTTCGCGATCTCGCCGGGATCATGGTCCCAGGCCCAGATTTCGCAGTACACGCCGATTTCGCGGATGCGCCGCGCGATCAGCTGCGTGTACTGCGCGCCGAAGTCGAGGATCAGGATTTTGTCGGAATGGATATTCTGCATTCTTTGCACTCAGGACAAGGCGGCTTCCAGCAATGGGTTGCGTTTCGCGGCAAACGGATTGACGATGGTCAGGCCGCGCCAGACGAAGCCATCGTGCATGTCTTCCGACAACAACAAGCGGCAGCCGGCGTCGGCGGCGACGCAGATGATGATGGCATCCCAGATGGACAACTGATGGTCGCAGGCCAAGTCCATGGCGGCGTGCAGGGATTGCTGCGTCGTTTCCAACGAAAAATGAATATCGCGCAAGTTGAGAATCGTGGCGCGAGCCGTCGCTGTGTCGTAGCCACCTTTTCCAGTCAGCACGCGAAAAAGCTCACCCAATACCTGCACGGGTACGAATGTTTCTCCCGCCGGCAAGCGTGGCGCGATTCCGCGCGCGAGATCGCGACGCACAGGATCGTTGATGCCCTCGGCGCAAACCAGAAAATTGGTATCCAGTGCGATGCGCATCAATCGTCGTACAACTCATCGCGCGTCCAGCGTCCGATGTTCAGCGCGGGCTGGGTGGCCCAGCGTTCCAGCATCTTTTTCCAAGCCGCTTCGCGCAAGGCGCGATCTTGTCCTTCGGCAATGGGCACGATCTTCGCCACGGGCTTACCGTGTGCGGTCACCACATAGCTCGTGCCGTCCTCACGCACGCCGCGCAGAATCTTCGAAAAATGCCGGTTGGCGTCCGCAGCGGAAATGGTTTCGCTCATGGCAGCAGCAAAATGTAGTGATTTACACTACATTCTCACAAAATGACCCGCCGTGCAAGCTCGCAAGCCTCGCGTCAATCAAGTCGGTAATTCGGCGCTTCCTTGGTGATCGCCACGTCGTGCACGTGCGATTCGCGGATACCGGCGCTGGTCACGCGCACGAACTGCGGCTTGGTGCGCATTTCTTCGACGCTCGCGCAACCGAGGTAGCCCATCGACGCGCGCAGTCCACCGGACAACTGGTGCAGGATGTTGCGCAGCGGCCCGCGATACGGCACTCGGCCTTCGATGCCTTCCGGCACCAGCTTGTCGGCATCGGTCGAATCCTGGAAGTAGCGATCCTTGGAGCCTTTCTGCATCGCACCGAGCGAACCCATGCCGCGGTAGCTCTTGTAGGATCGGCCCTGAAACAACTCGGTCTCGCCGGGTGCTTCCTCGGTGCCGGCGAACATGCCGCCGATCATCACGCAGTTGGCACCGGCGGCCAGCGCCTTGGCGATGTCGCCGGAATAACGGATGCCGCCATCGGCGATCAGGCAGGCGCCGCTATCCTTGATGGCTTCGGCAACCATGTTAACCGCGGTGACCTGGGGCACGCCGACACCGGCGACGATGCGCGTGGTGCAGATCGAGCCGGGACCCACGCCGACCTTGACCGCGTCCGCGCCGGCGTCGATGAGCGCTTTTGCCGCATCGCCAGTCACGATATTGCCGCCGATCAGCGACAGCTTCGGGTAGTGCTTGCGCACCCAGCGCACGCGCTCGATCACGCCCGCCGAGTGGCCATGTGCGGTGTCGACGACGAGCGCATCGACGCCCGCCTCGACCAGCGCCGCGACGCGTTGTTCGGTATCGCCGCCCACGCCGACCGCCGCGCCCACGCGCAGGCGCTCGTGGCTGTCCTTGGCCGAATGCGGATTGTCGCGCGCCTTCTGGATGTCCTTGACCGTGATCAGGCCGCGCAACTGGAAGGCGTCGTTGACCACCAGCACCTTCTCGATGCGGTTCTTGTGCAGCAGGCGCAGCACTTCGTCTTCGCCCGCGCCTTCCTTCACCGTCACCAGGCGTTCCTTGCGCGTCATGATGTGGCGCACGGGATCTTCGGGTTTCGTCTCGAAGCGCAGGTCGCGGCTGGTGACGATGCCGACGAGGCCGTCGCCATCGACCACCGGCACGCCGGAAATATTGTGCGCGCGGACGATCTTCATCACCTCGCCGATCGAAGTCTCGGGCGCGACCGTGATCGGATCACGGATCACGCCGGCCTCGAACTTCTTCACCAGGCGCACTTCGGCGGCCTGCTGCTCGATCGGCATGTTCTTGTGGATGATGCCGATGCCGCCGGATTGGGCCATGGTGATGGCCAGGCGCGCTTCGGTGACCGTATCCATCGCGGCCGATACGACCGGGATGTTCAGGCGGATATCGCGTGTGAGTTGGGTGGCTAGGCTGACGTCGCGCGGCAGGACGTTCGAGAAGGCGGGAACGAGCGAGACGTCGTCGAAGGTGAGAGCTTCGGTAAGTAGGCGCATGCCCTATTTTACAGACATGGCGCGGTTGCCGCCACTCCTACCGTGCGCCCTTCGGTTGGGCGTGCCTGCCTATTCACTTATGCGCATTTCTGTCTCGTCATTCAAACCCGGAGGAAAAGATGTGTTCCGATGGTGGCAGTACCGCCAAGCCAAAGCGTGCCTGTCCGCTGGTGGTTCCGAAATTTCCCCCGACCAATATGTTGCCACTTGCAGCCCCGCTTAACGTGTAGACTTCGCCAATCGACACTAAAAACCACGCTTGGCGAACGCTGACTACGGGTGGATTCCAGTCCATATCTAATCCGCCATCGGTCGCGGTGACTGCGGCGAGATCCGTTCGCTGCGTTCCGGCAATGCTTCCGAACTGACCGCCCAGATAAACATTTCCACCTTGAGGAAGAATGGAGTCAACTGTACAACCCTGAGTATCACAATTGGTCGTATCGATATGCGCATCCCAGGCCTCGACGATTCCGGAACCAACTGTGTTGATCTTCGCGACGCTCATACGCGGTTGGCCACCAATTGTGCTGAAACTTCCAGCGACATAGGCGGTACCGGGTCCATCAATGACGATGTTGCTAACATATCCATTGGCAGTGACCTGCCATGTGGGATCCAATGCCCCAGAAGATACCGGAGCGCGGTACAGTCCGAGGCTACCAATGTATACGTTTTCCGATGCATCTATCGCAAGTGCAAGAATGTTGTCGTAGTACAATGAGTTACTGGGCGATGACGGCCATGGATTCCACAGCGGATCGGCACTACCGTTGTTCGGATCTAGTTTTGCTAGGAAGTGGCGTGCTTGCCCACCGATGTTATTAAAGCCTCCGCAAACATATAACTTTCCACTGGGGCCAAAGCTGAGTGCATTGACCGTCGAGTCAGGTGCTGGATTCCATGTACTGACCTGCGTACCTGTGGCTCCAGCCGAAATCTTGAGTAAATTCGCTGTGCCGAATTGGCTCCCCTGAATGGGCAGCAGGCCACCTCCGACATAGACCGCTCCAGCACTATCAACGGCGAGCGCAGAGACTCCGGATGCGCCAGCCTCTGGCAGGGGGTTCCAAGTGCTGTCCACCGCGCCGGCAGGCGTTAATTTGGCCAAGCCATTACGCACGTATTGGTCGGCACGCATGAAAGTACCACCGACGATGAGACTGCCATCCGTTTGATGCGCAATCGCCCTTATCTGCGCCGGATTCTCGACGCTGGCAGTGGTCGATGACACGCTGCCACTGGCATCGATGTTTGCGAAGCTCATGGCCAGTTTGCCGTTGATAGACGCAAAAGCACCGGCGACATAGACGCCACCTGTTTGGTCGGAGAGGAGCACGTCTCCATTACCATAGGCGCCGAACACCGGTAGCCAACTTGAATCTATTGAACCCGCGCCCGTCGTCGACACACGAAAGAGCGTAGCGTTGGTATTGAAGGCGCCTGTAGTGGCCGCCACTGCAAACAGCCTGCCATCGGAAGACAAAGCGATTGCTGCAGGGAAAACAAGATTGGGGGTCCAGGAGGCGTCGACTACTCCGGCCCCGGTTGTTGGAACCCTGTACAGCCCACTGATGCACGTGAAATATAGCAAGCCCGATCCGTTCAGCAACAATTGATTTCCATTTCCAATGGAGAAGCAGCTGCCGCCGTAACAATCCACGTTCGGAGTCCAGCTCGTGTCTATCCCTCCACTACCCGTAGTTTTTATTTTTGCCAATGAATATCCGCCCGCGAACAGATTGCCGCTCGCGTCAATGACCATCGACACTATTCCTGAAACCCCCGGATTCCACGTCTGATCGATCGACCCACTGCCTGAAGTGGGCACGCGAACAAAACCAAAGTCGTCCGTCGAGATGTACACATTGTTTCCATAGACAGCAAGCGCCCTTACTATTGTGAAGGGTTCTGGGTAATTTACGAACGGATTCCAAGTATTATCAGAGGCCCCCTGCCCCGTGGCACTGACTTTCACCATTGATTTTTGAGGCTGACCGTTGACTTGAACGAAAACCCCACCAAGGTACAAAAACCCACTCGATGCGTCATAAGCAATCGCAGTCACCCAAGGGTCTGCACCATAGCCATTAACCAATTGAGGAATCCAGGATGGATCTAGGGAGCCATCAGGATCGAGTTTTGCCACCCCTGGGCGTGGCGAGCCATTTACCTCTGTAAACTCACCTCCGAGAATGATGCTCCCATCAGGCAATCGAAGCATCGCGAGAATCGCACCGGGCATGGCGAAATGCACCGTTGGGGATGGAAGTGGCTGCGTTGATTGCGCAGCGGCATAGTTACAGATACACAGAAAAAATAGAATCGTTGGCCATGCAAGTACCCGCATTGTCTGATTTTCCCCGCGACGGAATAAAAAGTGGCTGCTCTTGCCGATCAGGCCTGGTAGCCAGCCGTAGCGGGTGGGATCGCGCAGTGTCGTGGGAGTGAGGTCTTTTTTCATGGGTGGGCTCGTTGAGTTGACCATCGCAATCTAAGGAGCCACGACCGCGGCGATTGTCTCAGCGGATTTGGCGTGTTCAGTGCGCGCTTCAATCGTCCGGTGCGAATTACCCATCACGCCACGCGGCGCATGGCGGAACGCGGCATGAGCGAGGCGTTGTTGCTCGACCTGATCGAAACGGGTACGGTGCGGCACAAAGACAACGAGCACGCTTGGGTCTGGCGCGAATATGCGGGCCGCAGCGACAATCTGCTTTGCGCCGCGATTCTTATCGGCCCTGCACTGATCGTCAAAACCGTGATGCACCACTTCATGCCGGAGTAATCCATGCGCACCACTTACGACGAAACCGACGACATTTTGGTGGTACACATGAGCGACAAAGCCATCGTGCGCGAGACATCGCAGGATTGGCACACCAACGTCAGTTACGCGGCCGATGGCAGCGTGGTCGAAGTGGTGATTCTCGATGCGCGCAAGCAAGGCGCGTGGCCGCTGCGGCAAGAGGTCGCGTAAGACCGTCAGGGAAGCGGATGCGGCGTTTCTGAAATCGCCCTTGCGCGGGCGACAAGCCGCTACCGGCGAATGCCGGAAACCCGCGAAACCACAAGGAAAAGCCTCATGCGCGCGCGAGGCGCGAGGCGCGAGGATCCTACTGTCTTTTTCGCGCGCGCAAGAAGAAGTTGGACTTGTGCGTCCAGCGGATGACCCAACGACTGATAGCCGCTCGCCCATCGCTTTCCCCTGCAATGGCGCGATTTCTACATCGTCCGGACAAAGGTGTCAAGATTCACGCCGGTCGAACACCTACCGCGCCAGCCACAGCGACAAATCAGGCCAGTAGGTGATGATCAGCACCGCAGCCAGCAGGATCGCGTAGAACGGCAGGCTCGCGCGCACGATCGACGTCGCCGGTTTGCCGAAGCGTGCGCTGGCGATGAAGATGTTCATGCCCACCGGCGGCAGGAAGATGCCGATCTGCAGGTTGGCGAGGAAAATTATCCCCAAATGCACCGGGTCGATGCCGTAGTGCGTGGCCACCGGCAGGATCAGCGGCACCAGGATGATGATGGCCGGGAAACCTTCCAGCAACATGCCGAATACGAGCAGGAACACGTTGAGCAGCAGCAGGAACGCGAACTTTCCCGACACTTCGGACTGCAAGGCCGAAAAGAGTTTTTCCGGCACATCGCCGTCGATCAGCCAGTTGGTCAGGGCCAGCGAGAAGCCGAGCACGATCAGGATCGCACCGACCAGCAGCATCGCTTCGCGGATAACGCGCGGCAATTCACCGATTTTAATTTCGCGGCGGATCAGCACCGTCACGATCAGCACATACAACGCCGTCGCCGCGGCCGCTTCGGAGGCCGCCAGCTTGCCGGTGTAGATGCCGATCAGGATGACGAACGGCAGCGGCAATTCCCACGCGGCATCTTTTACCGCCGCCCAGACTTCGCGCGCGCTCGACGGCGGCGGTCGCGGCAGGTCACGCGCCTTCCATGCGCTGTAGATCGACAGCATCACCACCATCAAAAGGCACGGCAGCAAGCCGGCCTTGAACAGCGCATCGATGCTCACCGGCGGCGTGGTGTGGAACTGTTGCGCGACCACGCCATACAAAATCAAGGGCATCGATGGCACCAGCAGCAAGCCGAGGCTGCCCGCGCAGGTGAGCAGGCCCAGCGAGAAACGCTCGTCGTAATGCGCCTGGCGCAGCGCCGGATACAGCACGGCGCCAAGCGCAATCAGGGTGACACCGGTCGCGCCGGTGAACGCGGTGAACAAGGTGCAGGCGCACACGGAAACAATCGCCAATCCGCCCGGCAGCCAGCCGAACAGCGCGTTGGTCAGACGCACCAGGCGTCGCGGCGCCTGGCTTTCCGCCAGCAGGTAACCCGCCAGCGTGAACAGCGGAATCGCGATCAGCGCCGGCATGTCGGCGAGGCGATAGAACTCGATCGCCACTGCCGCGCCGGGTTCGCCGGCGGCATGGAATCCGAACAGCGCCACCGCCGCGATGATCGCGAACAGCGGCGCGCCGAGTGCGGCCAGGACGATGAGCGCGCCAACAATGAGCCAGATCATGGCGAGGGCTCGATCGAATGCATCAGCGGCGGCGTATGCGCTGGCGGCGCGAAGGCGCGAAGCACGAAACGCAGCGCCATCAGACCGAATCCTGCGGGCAATATCGTTTCGGGAATCCACGCCGGAAGCGAGGCGAACGCGCTCGACGGCGTGGCGCTGGCGTAATCCACGCCCAGCATCACGTAGCTGTACCAGGCCAGCGCCGCACAGATCGCGGCGCAGAATCCAAACGTGACGATACGTGCGATTTTCTGCAGCAGCGGCGACAGGAAGCGTTGCAATACGTCCAACGCGATGTGCTTTTCATCGCGCACGGCCGCGAGCGCGCCGAGCATGCCCGTCCACAGCACGAGCTGGCGCATCAGCGGATCGGCCCACGAGATACCGGTGTGGAAAAAATCGCGCAGGATGATCTGGCCGCCAGCGAGAACGACCAGGATCAATACCAGGATGGCAAGCAGCCAGTCCTCGATGCGGCGCAGCCACTCAATTGTGCTGCCCAACGTGGGCGAAGTCATTGGCGCGTTCGTTTTCAATGTTTGTCATTCCGGCAGGGTCGAGGCTTGCGCCAGCGAGCCGAGGGGAATCCAGTTTACAGGGAGGTAAGTTCAAGATTGACAGTTGCCGTCCTTGGCATCTGGATCCCGGCACTCCATGCCGGGATGACTGCTCGCTACACGAGCCGTCACTTGCTCCGCGCCGCCGCCAGCGCCTTGTCCAGCGCGGCGGCCATCTCCGGCGTGATTTCACCGGCCGCCTGCAACTGCTTGCGCGCATCCGCTCCGACCGCTTCCCACGAGGCGGTTTCAGCCGCATTCGGCGTGAAGGTTTCCACGCCCTGTTTCTGCAACGCGGCTTTCGCCTGCGCATTGTCGTCGCGGTTGATTTTTTCCAGCCGCGCGAACGCGGCGCCGAGATCGTCGTTCACGGCCTTTTGATCGGCCGGTGTCAGCGCATCGAACACTTTCTTGTCGATGACGAGGATGCCGACGACATAGGTGATCGGCAGGTCGACCATATGCCGCACTTTCGTGTGCCACTGGAACGCGATCGCGCCGGCCGGCGTATTGGCCACGGTATCGATCAACCCAGTCTGCAAACTCGTGTAGACATCGGCCAGCGGCAGCGAAATCGGCGTGACGCCGCCGGCCTTGAAACCGGCTTCGGCGACGCGGTCGCCCTGCGGCACCCAGACCTTGGCAGCCTTGAGGTCATCACGGGTCTTGATCGGATTGACACTCATCAGATACGCAAAGCCACCGCCGCTGATGCCGGCGACATCGAAACCGGCCTTGTCGAAGCTTTGCTTGAGCAGTGGATCGAGTTGCGCGCGCACCTTGTCCACTTCATCCTGCGTGCGGAACAGGAACGGCAGGCTGTAGATCTGCGCGTCCTTGTCGATCTGCGACAATTCGCCACCGGTGAACGCGCCGCCCTGCAACTGGCCGATGCGGATCTTGCGCAGCACCGTGGGCTCGTCGCCCATCACGCCGCCGGGATAGAACTTGATCTCGACGCGGTCGCCCGTGTCCTTCTTCACGGCATCGGCGCCGGCACGCATCTCGCGCATCCACGCCGTGCCATCGGGCGCGACGGTGGCGATCTTGATGGTGGTGGCGGCCTGTACGGAGCCAGCAAGCAGGATCGCAGCCAGCAATGTGCATTTGTTCATGGGTACGTTCCAGATATCAGAAATAATCCATGCCGGATTCAAGCAGGGCTTTCGCCTTTTCCTTCGCCAGCGTGTTGATCAGCGTCAACCCCGGCGCATGCGGATCCGCGGCCAGGACCGTGTTGAGCAGCTTGTCGTGCAACTCCTTGTCGAACACAAGGCGCGCATAAAACTGTGCATACAGCACGCGCACCATCTGGTTCTTGCCGCCGGACAATTCCAGCGCCTTGTCGAAATAAGCCTTGCCCTGCTCGGGCTTGCCGCCGAGCGAGGCTGGTCGGATGGAATTGATCACGCCCAGATACAGATACGCCCCGCCGTTGTCGTAATGTGGGTCCAGCGTCGCGCAGCGTTCCAGCGTGGATTGCAGCTTGGGCAGGTCGGCAATCGCGTTCCAGTCGCCGCTGTTGACCTGGATCTTGCCTGCCCAGGCGGCGGCGAATCCGTAGACCACGGGCACGTCGCCGCGTCCGGTGTCGCTCAACTGCGCGACATAGGCGTCGTAGGGTTTGTCCAATGCTTCGCACAAATCCTTCTCGCGCTGACACAAGGCGCGATGCGCGTAGTCGTAGGCGCGACCGGCCAGGCGTTGCGCGCGCACCGGATCGCTGACGAAACCGCCCGCATAAGCACCATAGAGCTTCGCGCCGGCAAGCAGCGCGTCGGCATTGTCGGGATCGCCCTGGATCATGCCGTCGATCAGCAGCAGATACGCCGGCACGCCGTCGCGCACGGTGCCCGGATCGTCCTCGTTGAGGATCGCCGTGGTCAGGTTGTCGGCAAACTGATCGGTCGCCTTGCGCATCACACTGCCGCAGGCGCCGAGAAGCGCGGCGCAGACGAGCACGGCAAAACGCAGGCGCTGCGTTGGCAGGAAATTCGAAATCATGGGGCGCGAAGGATAGCCCAAGTCACCTGATTTTCGCAGTGAATTCGCGATCCAATTGCGCTGGGATTCAGGTGAATGCCGAACCGCCGGATAATCGTCGCGAGCGAAGGCAGCTTGCGGATCGCCGGAGCGCAGAAACCGGAGTGTACGCGTCAGTACATGAGGAATTCGAGCACCTCCGGCACGCGAGATGCCGAGTGCAGCAGATTATCCGGTGGTTTCGGCTGCTTCCAGCGTGTTTTCCATCAGTGTCGCCACCGTCATCGGCCCTACCCCGCCCGGTACCGGCGTGATCCACGATGCGCGCGCGGCGGCGGGCGCAAACTCCACGTCGCCGGTCAGCTTGCCATCCGCCAGCCGGTTGATGCCGACGTCGATCACCACTGCGCCGGGTCTGATCCATTCGCCCTTGACCAGGCCCGGCTTGCCCGCGGCGACCACGACGATCTCGCCCTCGCCGACCTGATGGGGCAGATCACGCGTGAATTTGTGGCAGCTGATGGTGGTGCAACCGGCCAGGATGAGTTCGAGCACCAATGGCCGGCCGACGTGATTGGACGCACCGACCACGACCGCGGCACAGCCGCGCACCGGGCGATCGGTGTTCGCGAGCAGGGACATAACGCCCTTCGAGGTGCACGGTCGCAAACCGCGCTGGCGCAAAGCCAGGCGCCCGATGTTTTCCGGATGAAATCCGTCGACGTCCTTGCGCGGATCGATGCGGTTGACGATGGCATTGGCGTCGATGTGTGCCGGCAACGGCAATTGCACGAGGATGCCGTGGATTTGCGCATCCGCATTGAGTGTGTCGATCAGGGCCGCAAGCTCCGCCTGCGTCGTCGCCGCCGCCAGGTCGTAGTCGCGCGAACGAAAACCCACGTGATGGCAGGCACGGCGCTTGTTGCGCACGTAGACGGCGGACGCGGCATCATCGCCGACCAGGACGACCGCCAGGCCCGGCGCCGACTTGCCCTGCGCAATGCGTTGCCCCACCCGCGCGCGCAGGCGGTCGAGCAATTCGTCGGCAATGCGCTTGCCGTCGAGAATCCTGGCGGCCATCGGTAGTCCTGCGCGGGAAGATCGCGCATTCTACCGTTGCCCGCACTTCCCACAAACATGGGTGGCGCTACAATGGGCCATCGGCATCCCGCAGGAGCTGATCATGAACGACAACGTCGAACTGGAAGCGGCCGCCTTCCGCCGCCTTCTGCAACACCTGAATGTCGAACGCAGCGACGTGCAGAACATCGACCTGATGATTTTGGCCGGCTTCTGCCGCAACTGCCTGGCCGACTGGTACCGCGAAGCCGCCGCCGAGCGTGGCATGACGCTGGACAAGGACGCCGCGCGCGAACGCATCTACGGCGAGCCCTACGCGAATTGGAAAGCCAAATACGGCAGGGAAGCAACGCAGGAACAACTGTTCGCACTGGCGCTGGCAGAAACCAAGCATCCGCGCGAATAAGCGCGTCAATGCGTCGAGCAGACCTGTTCGATATCCGCGTAGCCGCGGAATTGCGCTTGTGCACCGCAACCCGGACACTGCGGATCCCGAGGCAGCCTCAACTCGCGGAATGTCGCGCCGAGCGCATCGAAGCACAGCAGGCGCCCGACCAGCGGTGTGCCGATTCCGAGCAGAAACTTGATTGCTTCGTTGGTTTGCAGCAAGCCGATGATGCCCGGCAACACACCCAGCACGCCGGCCTCGGCACAATTGGGTGCGTCCGCCGCCGCGGGCGGTTCCGGGAACAGGCAGCGATAGCACGGCGACGCCGCATCGCGTGCATCAAACACGCTCACCTGCCCGGTAAAACGATGCACCGCGCCGTAGACCAACGGGATTTTCAAGCGCCGGCAGGCCGCGTCGAGCAGGTAGCGCGTCGGGAAATTGTCGGCGCCATCGATGACGACGTCGTGATCGCGGATCAGCGCTTCGACGTTCGCCGCCGTCAATCGCTGCGCGACGGTTTCGATTTCAACTGAAGGGTTGAGCGCTTTCAGCGCGATGCGTGCGGATTGTGTTTTGGGCGTGCCCACGCGCGCATCCGTGTGCAGCACCTGGCGCTGCAAATTGGATTTTTCCACAATGTCGTCGTCGATCAGGGTCAGCGTGCCGACGCCGGCTGCTGCCAGATATAACCCGGCTGGCGATCCAAGGCCGCCGGCGCCGATCAGGGCGACGCGCGCTTCGAGCAGGCGCTGCTGGCCGGCGGCGCCGACTTCCGGCAGCAACAGGTGGCGCGAATAGCGCTCGGCCGCGTCCGCATCGAGCGCGCCCCGCTCCACCGGCAGGCCTTCCGCGGCCCAACGCACGAAACCGCCATCGACCGAGGCAAGCCGTGAATAACCAAGACCTTGCAGCGCCATAGCGGCATGCAGCGAGCGCTGTCCGTGCGCGCAACTGAGCAACAGCGGCGCGTCAAGTCGGGGCGCGATCGCCGCAATGCGGTCGAGGATTTCCCCGAGCGGCACGCCGATCGCACCGGCGGGCTTGCCGGCGGCGCGCTCGTCGTCCTCGCGCACGTCGATGAGGATCGCCCCGTCGCGTTGACGTTGCAGGGCCTGCGCCGGTGAAATCCGTTCGATGCTCATGCCGAAATTATACGCATCTCACGCCGGCCAACCGGGAAGCGGGAGCACCTGCACGATATCGCCGACCGCGAATTCGTGCGCTCCTTCCGGCAGCGCTATCAACGCGTCGGCTTCAGCGACGCCGCGCAACATGCCCGACCCTTGCCGGGCATGCGGCAGCGCCCACAACACGCCTTGCGCATCGCCTTCGAGCCGCGCGCGCTGGAACTCGACGCGCGCATGGCGCTTGTCGATGGCGCTGCGCAGGCGCGCGTGCAATTGCGTCGGCGCCTCGGCGACACCACGCATTGCGTCCAATGCCGGTTTCACCAGCGTTACGCACGTGGCGAATCCGGAAACCGGATTTCCCGGCAAGGCAAACAGCAGTGCGCCGCCGACCTGGCCGAACAGGAACGGCATGCCCGGTTTGATGCGCACTTTCCAGAAATGGACCTTGCCGATGTCGGCGACGAGGCGCGGCAGGAAGTCCGCTTCGCCAGCGGAAACACCACCGCTGCTGACGACGAGATCGGCATCAGCGGCTGCGCGTTGCAGCGCATCGCGCAATGCGGCCGGATCATCGCGCACGCGTTCGTGCCGGAACAGTTGCGCACCGAGGGATTCGAGCAGTGCCCCAAGACTGAAGCGGTTGCTGTCATGGATTTGGCCGAAGCCTAGCGGTTCGCCGGGCGCCGTCAATTCGTCGCCCGTGGTCAGCAGGACGACACGAGGACGTCGCGCGACGGCGACGCGTGCGACACCGAGCGAGGCGAGCACGCCAAGCCGCGCCGGAGTCAGGCGCGCGCCGCGCGCCAGTGCCAGCTCACCGCAACGAAAGTCCTCGCCCGCCGGGCGCACGTTCTCGCCGGGCTTCGTACCCGCCGCGATGGCGATGCGTCCGCCTTCGATGCGCGTGTTCTCCTTCACCACCACCGTATCGGCGCCGGGTGGCAGTGGCGCGCCGGTGGTGATGCGCACGCACGCATCGGCAACGACCGGCATTGCGATGCTGCCGCCGGCGAAAACTTCACCGACGAGGCGAAAGGATTTTTCGCCCGTCGTCGGCAAATCCATTCCGCGCAACGCAAATCCGTCCATGGCTGAATTGGCGAAGCCGGGAATGTCGCGCGTTGCGTGCGCGTCCTGCGCCAGGATGCGTCCGACCGCCATGGACACCTCGACTGGCTCCGCCGGCATGTTGCGCGCCTGCACCGCGGCGACGATGCGCGCGCGTGCCTGTTCGACGCTCAGGCCGGTCGGGAAAATGTCGTCTTCCTCACTCATGCAGCGCATTTTGCCAGTTGCGGAAATCCTCGGGCGAATTCAGATTTGCGAACGCACCGCGCGCATCGGAGAAGTCCACTGTGGCCACGCCGATTTCGTCCTGCCATTGCCAGACGCCGAGTTCGCGTACGAGCGCCTGCGCAGCGGACGCCGCCAATTCCCGTGCGTAGAGGGCGAACAGAGGCTGTCGCGTGGTGCCATCCACGGCAACGGCGGTCCTGTATCCGCCAATTCCGGCGAGCAGGCGCTGCGCGAGGTCTTGCGGCGGTCGCGGGCAATCCACCGGAACCGTGAGCAGCCATTCGCTCGCACATGCGCGCAATGCGGCGGCGATGCCCGCCAGTGGACCACGAAATCCTTCCGCGCCATCGGCAATCACGGGCGCGAATTGCGCATAGTGATCGGCATTGCGGTTGGCGCAAATCAGCATGTGGCCAACTTGCCCGCGCAACGCGGCGATGACATGCGCTACCAGCGGACGGCCATCGAGCATCAGCAGGCCCTTGTCCGCGCCGCCGACACGGCGCCCTTCCCCGCCGGCAAGTATCGCGGCGGTAATGACGGAAGGATCGAAAGCAGACACGCTACCGCTTCTTGGCGTTGCGCACCAGGCGTTTGCGTTTCTTGACCTGGCGCTCGCTCAATTCGTTCTTGCGGCCGGCGTAGGGGTTTTCGCTTTCGCGGAACTCGATGCGGATGGGCGTGCCTTCGAGCTTGAAACGCTTGCGGAAGAAGTTTTCCAGATAGCGCCGATACGCCTCGGCGACATGGCGCGTGCGGCTGCCATGGATGACGACGGTGGGCGGATTGGTGCCGCCCGGATGGGCAAAGCGCAGCTTGGGCGCGTGTCCACGCACCAGCGGCGGTTGGTAGCTGGCATAGGCCTTTTCCAGCGCGCGCGTGAGTTCGGCCGTGCCGAATTCGCGCGTCGTCGAGGCGTGCGCGCGATCGATGGCCTTCATGAGTTCGGCGATGCCGCTGCCGTGCAGTGCGGAAATCGTCACCACGCGCACGTAGCCGACGAAATCGAGCTTGCGCGCCAGCGAGGCGCGGCATTGCTCGCGGGCGTAGGTCGACAAGCCGTCCCATTTGTTGACCGCGATCACCAGCGCGCGGCTTTCGTCCAGGACATGGCCGATCACGGTGGCGTCCTGTTCGGAAACGCCTTCGCTGGCATCGAGCATGACCACGGCGACGTTGGCGGCGGCGATGGATTGCAGTGTCTTGATCACGCTGAACTTCTCCACCGCTTCCTCGACGCGTGCACGCCGGCGCACGCCGGCGGTGTCGATCAGGGTGTAACGCTTGCCGTCGCGATCGAGCGAAACACGGATCGCATCGCGCGTGGTGCCGGCGACGTCGGACACCACCACGCGTTCCTCGCCGAGCAGGCGATTGACGAGCGTGGACTTGCCCACGTTCGGGCGGCCGACGATGGCCACGCGCACGCCTTCGTCCGCGGCTTGCGCCGGAACCGCATCCGGATCGACGGCCGGCAAACCGGCGAGCACCGCCTCGACCAGTGCCGGCACGCCGCGACCGTGCGAGGCGGCGAGCGGCAGCGCTGTCGCCAACCCGAAGCGGGAAAACTCCGCGAGCGCGGACGCCTCGTCCAGTCCATCGACCTTGTTCACGGCCAGCAACACGGGTTTGCCGGAACGACGCAAGGCGTCCAGGATGCTGCGGTCGGCGGCCATGAGTCCATCGCGTGCATCGACGACGAACACCACGCAGTCGGCTTCGCCGACGGCCGTTTCGACCTGGCGCGCGGTGAGCGCTCCGATGCCGCCGGATTCGCCGGTAAGGCCGCCGGTGTCGACGACCACGAACTCGCGCGGGCCGCTGCGGCATACGCCGTACTGGCGATCGCGGGTGAGCCCGGGCATGTCGTGGACGAGCGCATCACGTGAGCGCGTGAGCACGTTGAATAAGGTGGATTTGCCGACGTTCGGGCGGCCGACCAAGGCAACTACGGGGAGCATCGCGGCATCATCTCCTCCGTCATTCCAGCATGGAATGCCGGAATCCAGATGCCACGGAAGGCAACGTCAATGCTGCAATTCGCGTCCTGCGTTCTGGATCCCGGCAATCCATGCCGGGATGACAAATCCTTATTTGCCGATTCGATACGCGCCGACGACGCCATCCACGTCTTCGACGTAGACGGTATCGCCGACGACCAGTGGCGCGGACTGGATCGCATGCTTGGACAGGCGCTCGCGCGCGGCGAACTTGCCGTCGGATGAGGCCAGCCAATGCACCCAGCCTTCCATGTCGCCGACGACGACATAGTCGCCCATGGTGGCGGCTTCGCCGAGCCAGCGATACTTTAGCCCGTCCTGTTTCCAGTCCGACGCGCCGGTGCGCAGGTCCAGCGCCCACATCACCGAATCGGCATCGCTGACGTAAATCTGCGTGAGCGCGAGCGCCACGCCGGTGTAGCTGGACAGCGGATGCGTCCACAGCGGTCGCCCGGAATCGGCCATCAATGCCGCGGTCATGCCCTGGTAGCCGGCGGCGTAGACGACGCCATCAGCCACGGCGATGCCGCCATCGATGTCCTGCAAGCGCGCCAGTTCGGTGCGGCCCTCGCCCGGCGACAAGGTCTGTTCCCACAGCACATTGCCGTCCTTGAGCCGCAACGCGACGAGTTTGCCGTTGTCCTCGCCCGCATAGACCACGCCATCGACAATGCGCGGCACGGCATTGCCGCGCAGGCTCAGTGCCGGCACGGCCGAACGATCGTATACCCACTTGCGCGAACCGTCGGATGCGTCCAGCCCGAACAGGCGGCCGTCGTCGGTACGCACCACCACGATGCCATCGGCGATGGCCGGCGCGGCGATGACTTCCGAGGACACCTGCGCATGCCAGCGATCGGCGCCGGTGCCGGCATCCAACGCCTGCACTTCACCTTCGAGCGAACCGATCACGAGCAGGCCGCTGTCCACCGCCGGGCCACCGCCCCAGCGCAAGGAATTGTTGCCGCGGTGCAGGATGAAGCCGCCGCGCTTGCCGAAATGCCGGTTCCACACGGTGTGGCCGGTGGCCGCATCCAGCGCCGAAACGCCGCCATCGACGCCGGCAACGAACACCCTGCCATCGGCGAAGGCCGGCGCCAGGCGCGCGCCACTCTCACCCGCGCCGCCATCGGCGTGCGCATCCCAGAGTTTTTGCACGTTCAGCGTCGGCGTGATTTGCGTGAGCGGCGTCGGCGGCTGGATGTTTTCCTTCTTGGCGTTGTTGAACCAGCCCTTGATGGTGGCGCAGCCGCTCATCGCGACGGCCAGCGACAACACGATTGCGATACGCTTCATGAGCCTTTCTTCTCCGCACCGGCCAGGTCGTCGAGTTTCATCTGCACGAAGCTGCGATTGGGAGCGTTCGCGTCGAGATGGGTCAGGGCATCGGTGTAGGCGCTGCGCGCATCGGCGCCGCGGCCCAAGGCGGACAACGCGTCGCCGCGCAGTTCATCGCGCATTGCGGCATAGCCCTCTTCCGGCAGTTTGGCGAGCAGATCCAGCGCGTCCTGCGGCTTCTTCTGCGCGATCTCCGAGCGCGCCAGGTTCAGTCCGGCAAGGGTTTTCAGCGCGCCGATGCCGGCGTGTTCGTAAGCATCACGCAGTGCCTTGTTCGCATCGGCCGGGTCGCCGTCGGCGGCGTTTTCGCTGGCCAGGCGCATGGCCGCAAGCACCGCGTACGGCGTATCGGCAAAGTCGCTCTGCAATTTCGCGGCGATGGCCTTGGCACCATCATTGTCCTTCTTGGCGAGGTCGTCGCTGAATACCTGATATTGCGTCGCCGCATCCAGGCTGTGCATGGTCTTGTGCCGGCGCCACTGTTGCCAGCCGAAGATCAGCACCAGGCCGAGGCCCACGCCAATCAGGATCGACAGCGCGTTCTCGCGCAGCCACTTCTGCACGAGTTCGCCCTGTTCGTGTTCGTCCAGTACATCGAATGCCATGGGGTGTATCCGGAAAAGGAAAAGTTTGCGCGCGCCGCAACACCGGTGCGCGAGGGCGCGTAGGGTATCAGCAAAGCGCCTGTGCGTGCGTTCAAAGCACGTTAGGACGGTCAGCCGGCGTTGTGTTCCGCGCTGGCCACGCCCGCCGAAACCTTCAGGTGCGCGACGTTGGCGCGGCGAAATGCCGCCAGGTCCTGCGCCTTGCCATCGATCTGCAAGGTCGCGCCTTCGGCATTGCCGATGCGCACGTCGAGGGCGAGCTTGCTGGTGTAGTCGCGCTCGCTGCCGGCCGGGAGCAGCCCGTATTCGAGCTTGTTGCCATCGGCATCGACGATTTCCACCCAGCTGGCCTGCGTCAGGCTCAGGTGCAGGCGCTGGGTTCCCGCGGCCTGCACGGATTCGATCGGGGCGATGGGTTCGACGGCCGCAGGGAATGGCGTCATCGAAGCAACCAGCGGCGCATCGTCAAGCTTGGGGACCACCGGCGTGGCAGGCGCCTGCGCGGCGGGCGACGGTGATTTCGACACGTCCATCGGAGCCGCTGCCAATGGCGCGGCGGTATCCAGCGGCGTGATGCGGGCGACGTTTTCCTGGAAGCCGACGCCCAGCGCGAGCAGGACGGCCGGCACCACAAACACGGCCGTGAGGATGAGGTAAAGCGCCGAGCCGGAGTAGCGGTCGAAAAGATAGCGCGGCCGCGAAATCGTGCCATTGGTCGTCAACGGCGGCGGCTCGGCATGTTCGTGCACGACGCGCTCGGCAAGCACCTGCGGCAGGCCGAGGAATTGCAGGTACTTGCCCATGTAGCCGCGCAAGTAAACGCCATGGCCGATGCGATCGAACTGCTCAGCTTCCAGCGCCCGCACCACCGTGACCGGCAACTTCAAGGCGTGGGCGGCTTGCTCGCAGGTCAAGGCTCGCGCTTCGCGTGCCGCGCGCAGGCGCGATCCGAGCGGGGCTTCCATCACGATCGCCGTGGGTGCCGCATTGGACTGCTGCGCAGCGTGGTCGGCATCGACTTCGACGCTGGCTGGTTCCGCGTTCACGACAGGGCCCGCATCAGGCGCGGAGTGCGTGCTCACTTCCGCGATCGGGGTCACGGGTTCTGGCTCCGCAAGGGCTCCCAGCGGCAATTGCGCCTGCTGTTCCGTGTCCACGGCAGGCTCTGCCGCGATCGGCTGGAAACGATACTTGTTCTTGCTTTTGCGCTTGCTCATGGGGCGTGTCAGGGCGATTGGGGCGCGACGGCGTCGAGCGAATGGGTCTGTTCCGAATCCGGGAAGTCCTTGCGCAGACGCTCGGCATAGCCGCGCGCCGCATCGGCGTGGCCGAGCTTGACTTCAATATTGCGTGCCAGCAACAAGGCGGCCGGGTCCGGATGACCCAGCGCTTCGAAACGCTGGACAAAGGCGCGGGCGTGGAAAAAATCGTCCTTGAGGTAGAGCAGCTTGGCCATGTAGTACAACGCCAGGGCATTGCGCGGCTCCACTTCGAGTGCGCGCCGGAAATCCGTCTGCGCTTCGTCAAGGCGTTGGCCGCCGCCGTGGTCGACCAGGCACACGCCGGCATTGGCGTAGAGCACCGCCGGCGTCTTGTAGAACGGATCGCGCATGGCCTGCGCGTAGTATTTCTGGGCTTCGTCGTAGTTGCCCCCCGCACACAGGAACTGCCCGTAGTTGTTGTTGGTATCGCCGGACTTCGGTGCCAGTTCAACGGCCCGCTTGTAATGCTTGCCGGCCTCCACGGTGTTGCCGATGCGCTCGTACAAGACCGCAATGACGGTATGGGCATTGACGTAGTTGGCGTCGTATTGCAGCGCCTTCTGCAGGTTCTCCAGCGCAAGCTCCAGCTTGCCCTGCTGCATGTATTGCTGGCCGAGTTCGACCCGGACCTGCGCCGCGTCCTGGCGCTTTTCGGCCTTGGATTCGTTGGGGCTCTGGCTATTGTCGGCCTGCCGGTATTTGACGATCTTGTTGTTCGACGAACACGACGCGAAAGCGATGCAAGCGGCGACCATGCCGAACGTTTGCAGGGTACTACGCAGCATGGCGACTTCCTTCTTCGATGCGACGACGGAATTCCGCCTGTCGCCGCGTGCGATCCATGACCTGCCCCTTCAACTGACCGCAGGCCGCATCGATGTCGTCGCCGCGCGTGCGACGCACCATGGTCAGCACGCCGGCGTCGAGCAGGTTCTTCTGGAATGCGCGGATCACTGCTTCGTCGGAACGCTCGAATTGCGTGCCGGTGAAGGTGTTGAAGGGAATCAGATTCACCTTGCTTGGCACCTGGCGCATCAATTTGACGAGCTGGCGCGCGTGTTCCGGCTGGTCGTTGACGCCGCGCAGCATGGTGTATTCGAAGGTGATCGTGGTGCGCGGTCGGCGCGCCGCATAACGCTGGCAGGCGCCAAGCAATTCCGCGATCGGGTATTTCTTGTTGAGCGGCACAAGCTGCGTGCGCAGTTCGTCGTTGGGCGCGTGCAGCGACACCGCGAGCGACACATCGGCAACCTCGCCAAGCTTGTCGATCATCGGCACGAGCCCGGCTGTAGACAGGGTCACGCGCTTGTTGGCAAGACCAAAGCCGAGATCGTCGCGCATCACGCTCATCGCGCGCACGACATTGTCGAAATTGAGCAAAGGTTCGCCCATGCCCATCATCACGACATTGGTGAGCTTGCGCTGCTGATGCGGCACGTTGCCCAGATGCCTGGCGGCGATGAACACCTGGCCGATGATCTCGGCCGCGGAAAGATTGCGGTTGAAGCCTTGCGTGCCGGTCGAGCAGAACGTGCAATTCAGGCCGCAGCCGATTTGCGAAGACACGCACAAGGTGCCACGGCCGGACTCGGGGATGAACACGGTTTCAACGGCGCTGCCGCCATCCATTCCCAGCAGCCATTTGTAGGTCGCATCGGCCGCCTGCTTCTCGAACAGCGTCTTCGGCGGCACGATCTCGGCAACAGCTTCGAGCTTTTCGCGCAGGGCCTTGCCGACATCCGTCATCTGCGCGAAATCGGTGGCATGGCGGTGGTAGATCCACTTCATCACCTGCTCGGCGCGATACGGTTTCTCGCCGAGCTGCGCGAACAGCTCGCGCAGCCCTTCGCGATCGTAATCGAGCAGATTCAGTTTGGAAGTGACTTGATCCACGCGTTCTTACCTAGGGCACAATTCCACACCACTGAAGAAGTACGCAATTTCCACTTTTGCAGTTTCCGGCGCATCCGAACCGTGCACGGCGTTCGCGTCGATGGACTGCGCGAAGTCCGCGCGAATCGTCCCCGGCGCCGCTTTCTTCGGATCGGTCGCACCCATCAGGTCGCGGTTCTTCATGATCGCATTGTCGCCTTCGAGGGCCTGGATCATCACCGGACCGGAGATCATGAATTCGACCAGCGGTTTGAAGAACGGACGTTCGCGATGCACGGCATAGAAGCCCTCGGCCTCCGCGCGCGAGAGCTGTTTCATCTTTGCGGCAACCACTTTGAGACCCGCTTTTTCGAAACGCGCGTAAATTTCGCCGATGACGTTCTTGGCAACGGCATCGGGTTTGATGATGGACAAGGTGCGCTCCAGCGCCATGTAATTTCTCCGCAATCGTTGCTGACAAGGGTCGGAATCTTAACATCTATTTCGCGGGATTCCGAGGGGTTACGTCACAAAATGCCGCCGGATTCTACGCTGCGGTGAATCCTCGCCGCGAGGTGTTGGCGGATATCGCGTGGTAGGCTTGCGTGTTGACCCGGTTTTGTCCGGTCGGATAAGATTCAAACGATCGTTTCATGCCCTGCTTGCGCCCTGTTTCTGGTGGATCGACAAAGGACTCCGGCTTGAACGCCCCGCACTTCTCCACCAAGCAACGCATCCTGGATTCGGCCGAATCGCTGTTCGCGCGCCACGGCTTTGCCGGCGCATCCCTGCGCCAGGTCACCGCGTCGGCGAACGTCAACCTCGCTGCGGTCAATTACCACTTTGGCTCGAAGGAGAACCTCATCAACGAGGTGTTCCGCCGCCGCCTGGACAGCCTCAACGAAGAACGCCTGTCCGCGCTTGCCGCAGTGCTCAAGAAGTCGAAATTCAGCATCGAGGACGTGCTCGGCGCCTTTGTGCGCCCCGCGCTGGCGTTGTCCCTGGCGGACGACGGCGGCGCCGGCTTCGTGCGCGTGCTGGCGCGTGCCTTCGCCGAACACAACGAACGCCTGCGCAAGTTCCTGCACGACAACTACAGCCATGTGCTCAAGCAGTTCGCCATGGCCTTCGCCCAGGTGCTGCCGGGCCTGGACAAGCAGGAACTCTACTGGCGGCTGGACATCGTCAGCGGCGCACTCACTTATGCCATGGCCGACTTCGGCGTGATCAAGCGCGCGGCCGGCATGTCGGAGCAACGGCATCGCGAAATGGCCGCCGAACACCTGATCGCCTTTGCCGCCGCAGGCCTCCGGGCAGGCTGAAACATTCCCCCTTGGCTTTTTGAATCACGAGGTTTCCATGAGTAATTCCCGATTGCTGATCCGCAAGGCCGCCGTGCTCGGCGCAGGCGTCATGGGCGCGCAGATCGCGGCGCACCTGACCAATGCCGGTGTCGACACTGTCCTGTTCGATCTGACTGCGAAAGATGGCGACCCGAATGGCATTGTTCTCAAGGCCATCGACAATCTGAAAAAATTGTCACCGGCCCCGCTGGCGGACAAGTCGCTCGCAGGATCGCTCACGCCGGCCAACTACGACAAGAATCTGGATTGGCTCAAGGGCTGCGATCTCGTCATCGAGGCAATTGCCGAGCGCCTGGACTGGAAGCGCGACCTCTACGCGAAAATCGCCCTATTTGTCGCGCCGGACGCAGTGCTCGCCAGCAACACATCTGGTTTGAGTATCAATGCATTGGCGGATGTTCTTGACGAAAAACTTCACCACCGGTTCTGCGGCGTGCACTTCTTCAATCCGCCGCGCTACATGCACCTGGTCGAAGTCATCCCCTGCGCCAAGACCGACCCCAGCGTCCTCACCGGCCTGGAAGCGTTCCTGACCAGCACGCTCGGCAAGGGTGTGGTTTTTGCGAAGGACACGCCGAATTTCATCGGCAACCGCATCGGCGTGTTCTCGATGCTGGCCACGATGTACCACACCGAGCAGTTCAAGCTCAGCTACGACGTGGTCGATGCCCTGACCGGCCCGGCCATCGGCCATCCCAAGAGTGCGACGTATCGCACTGCCGACGTGGTCGGTCTGGACACCATGGGCCACGTCATCAAGACCATGCAGGACACCCTGCCCGACGATCCCTGGCATGCCTATTTCAAGAATCCGGCCGTGCTCGACGCCTTGATCGCCAAAGGGGCGCTCGGCCAGAAGACCGGTGCCGGATTCTTCCGCAAGGTCGGCAAGGACATTCTGGTGCTGGATCCCGCCGGATTCAATCAAGGATCTTCCGGCTACGTGCCGCAGACCGGCAAGGTCAGCGATGAAGTGGCCGCGATCTTGAAGCTCAAGACGCCGGCCGAACAATTCGCCAAACTGCGCGCCAGCGCCGACCCGCAAGCACAATTCCTGTGGGCGATGCATCGCGATCTGTTCCACTATGCCGCGTATTGGCTCGGCGACATCGCCGCCAGCGCGCGCGACATCGACTTTGCCATGCGCTGGGGCTATGGCTGGAAGCTCGGCCCGTTCGAGACCTGGCAAGCCGCCGGCTGGGCGAACGTGGCAAAATGGATCGCCGAAGACATTGCGGCCGGCAAGGCCATGGCCAAGTCCGCCTTGCCCTCTTGGGCGAGCGATGCGAAACGTACCGGCGTGCATGATGCTGCAGGTTCCTATTCCGCCGCGACCGGCAAGCAGGTGCCGCCGTCGGATGCGCCCGTGTACAAGCGTCAGTTGTTCCCGCAGAGCGTGCTCGGCGCCAAGAAGCCGGACACCGGCACGACGATTTTCGAAACTGACGACGCACGGATGTGGACGCTCGGCGGCGACGACATCGGTATCCTGTCGTTCAAGTCCAAGATGCACACCATCGGCGCCGGTGTGCTCGATGCCATCGTGCGTGCGGCGGACGAGGCCGAGCGCGGCTGCAAGGCGTTGGTCATCTGGCAGGATTCCGAACCCTTCAGCGTTGGCGCCAACCTCAAGGAAGCCTCCGCGATGCTGCAGTCGGGCAAGGCGTCCGATCTGGATGGCTTCATCGCACGTTTCCAGCAGGCGACGATGCGCGTCAAGCACGCGCTCGTGCCCGTCATCGCGGCGGTGCGCGGCATGGCGCTCGGCGGCGGCTGCGAATTGCAGATGCATAGCGCGCGCACGGTCGCCACGCTGGAAAGTTACATCGGCCTGGTCGAAGCCGGCGTTGGCCTTTTGCCTGCGGGCGGGGGCCTGAAGGAACTCGCCCTGCGCGCCTCGCAGCATGCCTTTGGCGGTGATGTGTTTACAGCACTCAAAGGCGCATTCGAAACCGTGGCGATGGCCAAGGTTTCCGGCAGCGCGCTCGAAGCCAAGGAAATGGGACTGCTGCGGCAAAGCGATGTCGTCGTCTTCCACGCCGATGAATTGCTGTATGTGGCCAAGCAGCAGGCCAATGCGATGGCCGAATCCGGCTGGCGACCGCCACTGCCGGATCGGCAAATCCTTGCCGCCGGCGATGTGGCCACGGCAACGTTCAAGGCGAACCTCGTCAACATGCTCGAAGGCCGCTTCATCTCGGAATACGACATGGAAATCGCCACGCGCATTGCCGATACGCTGTGCGGCGGGCAGATCGAACGCGGTTCATTGATCGACGAGCAATGGCTGCTGGATCTGGAGCGCAAGCATTTCGTGGCGTTGGCGCTGAACCCGAAGACGCAGGCGCGGATAGCGCATACGTTGACGACGGGCAAACCGCTAAGGAACTGAATTGCGTCATCCCGGCAGGGACTGCCGGGACCCAGACTCCATGGACGGCGTGATCAGATTGGCATCCATGCGCTCTGGATTCCGGCATTCCATGCCGGAATGACGGGCAAAGAGAGAGAACACCATGACCAAGCAAGTTCAAGACGCCTACATCGTCGCCGCCAAACGTACGCCGGTCGGCAAGGCCCCGCGCGGCGTTTTCCGCAACACGCGCCCGGACGACATGCTCGCTTTCGCCATCGACGCGACGCTGGCGCAGTGCCCGAGTGTCGACAAATCGAAAATCGTCGATGCCATCATCGGCTGCGCCATGCCCGAAGCCGAGCAAGGCATGAACGTGGCGCGCATCGGCGTGCTGCTCGCGGGCCTGCCCGAGAGCGTGCCGGCAGTCACGGTGAATCGCTTCTGTTCATCCGGTCTGCAAGCTGCGGCGATGGCGGCGGATCGCATCCGCCTGGGCGAAGCCGATCTGATGCTCGCCGGCGGCACCGAAAGCATGAGCATGGTGCCGATGATGGGCTACCACCCAGTGTTCAACCCGCGTGTGTTCGAGAATGAACATATCGGCATCGCCTACGGCATGGGCATCACCGCCGAGAAAGTGGCCGAACAGTGGAAAGTCACGCGCGAGGAACAAGATGCCTTCGCCGTGTCCAGCCACGCCAAGGCACTGGCTGGCATCGCCTCAGGCGAATTCAATGATGAGATCGCGCCGTACACGCTGGCCGATCATTATCCCGACTTGAATTCGCGCGGCACGACCGACGATACGCGCACGATCAAGATCGACGAAGGCCCGCGTGCCGGCACCACGCTCGAGGTGTTGGGAAAATTGAAAACCGTGTTTCGCGCAGGCGGCAGTGTCACCGCCGGCAATTCCTCGCAGATGTCTGATGGCGCGGGCGCCGTCTTGCTCGCCAGCGAACAGGCACTCAAGGACTACAACCTCAAACCGCTCGCCCGCTTCGTCGGATTCTCCGTCGCCGGCGTGCCGCCGGAAATCATGGGCATCGGCCCGAAGGCGGCGATTCCCAAAGCCTGCGCGCTCACCGGCATCAAGCAGGATGATCTGGACTGGATCGAACTCAACGAGGCCTTCGCCGCGCAATCGCTGGCGGTGATGAAGGATCTGAAACTCGATCCGGCCAAGGTCAATCCACTCGGCGGCGCCATCGCGCTCGGTCATCCGCTCGGCGCCACCGGCGCGGTGCGCATCGCCACCCTGCTGCACGGCCTGCGCCGGCGCAAGCTCAAATACGGCATGGTCACCATGTGCGTTGGCACCGGCATGGGCGCGGCGGGGATATTCGAAAGCCTCTGATACGATGGATCGGTGGATCGCGTGTCGGATTTTTCACACACCAAATGGGGAGTAGTCATGAAACGCTTGCATTCGAGCCTGATCGCCGCTGGAGTTTTTTGTGCGCTTGCGCCACTGTGCGCAAACGCCCAATGGGCCGCCGTTGCAAAACCTTCGACGACAGCCGCCAGCGCGGTCTGCGCAAATTTTTCCAGCCTGTCGTTCACTGGTACAGCTGCGCCAGGTAACACCAATGGCGTCCCGGGTACTCCCGCGGTCGGCGAGACCTACACGATCAGCGTTGCGGGACCGGGAACCGGCAGCTTCCGTATCGTCGGAGACAGCACGGGCACGCCTTCATACGCTGAGCCTGCGTCGGTTCCGGCAACGCTTTCCTATACCATCACGCCATCGACGCCGCTCGCGCTGGGGGTTGGATTCTATTTCGATTCAGGGTCGGGAACGGTGACAGTCACGGCATCGTGCGCCGCAGTGGCTGCGACGCCCACGCCTGCACTGGGCACGTGGGGCATGCTGGGACTTGCAGCCTTGCTCGCCCTGCTGGGTCTTGGCTTCGGTCAGTACAAGCGGCGCAAGGGATCAGTCTGATTCCATGCCGCATCAAGCCGACGTGATCCGTTGCCGGCCGCGCAAGTTTTTCGGCCGTTTCGGCCATGCAACGTGGCATGTTTGCCCGCACACTGGCCAATGGGGAACTCGCGCACTTCTGTAAGGGTCAAGCTTCGGCAACGTTTGCCGGAGCCTGCCCCATGCATTTGCGTCTGCACCGCTTGCTTGTCGAATACCGTTCGCTGTTGATCTTTTTCGGTTTCATGCTCGTGTTCCGATCGGCCGTTGCGGATTGGATGTACGTGCCCAGCGGCTCGATGAATCCGACCCTGATCGAAGGCGACCGCATCGTCGTGGACAAGGATGCCTACGGCCTGCGCATTCCGTTCACCACGATGCGTCTCACGCAAGGCGCCGATCCGCAGCGCGGCGATATCGTGATTTTTTCATCTCCCGAAGACGGCATCACCCTGGTCAAGCGTGTTATTGGCTTGCCCGGCGACACCGTGGCGATGCAGAACGAACGCCTGACGATCAATGGTGTCGCGGTCGAATACGCGCCGGCGCAGCCGGCTGCCGATGCGGACCTGCCGCGCGCAACGCAGGCGCTGGATCACGCCTATCTGCACGAAGACCTGCCGGGCAAATCGCATCCGATCATGCTGCTGCCAAACCGCGGCGCGGATCGCTCATTCGGTCCGGTCAGCGTGCCCGCCGGGCAATACCTGATGCTTGGCGACAATCGCGACAACAGCAAGGATTCGCGCTACATCGGATTTGTGCCACGCGATGCCATCGTCGGCCGCGCGTTTGCGGTGGCCTGGTCGTTGAATCCGGATCGTTGGTACCTGCCACGCGAGGATCGCTTCTTCAAGGCGTTGCGTTAGACCGCCTTCGGCAACCGGCTGCGCAGGCTTTCCGCATCGTGGTGACCGCGTTCGGCTATCAGTTCGCGCGCGGCGTCGACCTGACCCCAGACGTTCCACAAGAGCACCCCGCGCACACGCCCGCCGTCGAGGTAGTAGACCACGCCTTCGCGGAACGGCGTGGTCCAGTGTTCGACCACGTCGAGGCGATCATCGAGTTGACCAACGGCCTCGTAGCCGAGATCGAACAGGTCGGAATAGAAAAACGGCAGCGTGGTGTAGGCCTCGTCCGCGCCGGCCATGACGCGGCCGGCGTGATGGCCCATGCTGATCGCGGCGTTTTCGTGCTCCACGCGCAGGCGTGTATCCAACGCGGCATTGTGGAAATTGGCCACATCGCCGGCGGCGAAGATATCTGGATCCGATGTGCGCAAGCGATCGTCAACCACGATGCCGTTGTCGATCTTCAAGCCCGACAGCTGGGCGAGTTCGGTGTTTGGCGTAACGCCCAAGCCGGCCACCACGGCATCGACACGTAGTGAGGTTCCATCCGACAATTCAAGATCGACGCCACTTGCATCGGCCTTGCCGCTGTCCACCTTTTCGCCGGTACGTAATTCGACGCCACGCTCGCGGTAATAGCCGTTGAGAAAATCGCTCAAGCGTTCCGGATAACGTCCCGCGCCAATGGCCTCGCCGGGAAAAATCATCGTCACCTTGCAGCCAGTGTCTGCCAGCGACGCCGCCAATTCGCTGCCGATGAAGCCACCGCCGATCACGGCGATATGCGCGTCCTGCGTGGCGAATTTGCGCAGTGCGAGGTAATCGTCCAGCGTGCGGAAATTGATCGCGCGCTCACCCGCAAACGGCAGCTTGCGTGGCGCAGCGCCGGTCGCGAGCAGCAGTTTGCGATAGCGATATTCGTCGCCATGGTCGTCGCGTGCCACATGCGCGGCGCGATCCAGCGCGACGATACGGCGACCCAGATGCAGCTTGGCAGCGGATTTGTCCGTGCCGAGGTCGATGGACGCGACTTGCTTGTCCTTCCACAACGCTTTCGAGAGTGGCGGACGCTCGTACGGCGCGCGCGCCTCGTCGCCGACGAGCCCGATGCGCGCATTTGCATCGGCCTCCCGAATCGCCTTGGCCGCGGCATCGGCGGTCATGCCGCCGCCGATGATCAGATGATCGAACGTGTGTTGCATCACCGGGCTCCGTGCGGGTCAGACCAATTTCAACGTTACCTCGACGTTGCCACGCGTGGCGTTGGAATACGGACACACGATGTGCGCCGCATCGACGAGCGCCTTGGCTGCAGCGCGATCCATGCCCGGCAGGGAAATCTTCAGCTCCACCTGGATGCCGAAACCGTTCGGGATCGGACCAATGCCGACAAGGCCGGTAATGGAAGGTTCCGCGGGTATCGCGATCTTGTCGCGGCCGGCGACAAATTTCATCGCGCCGAGAAAGCAGGCCGAATAGCCGCAGGCGAACAACTGTTCCGGATTGACGCCCTCGCCCTTGCCACCCATTTCGACCGGCGGATTGAGTTTCAGATCCAGCTTGCCGTCGGGTGTCTTCGCGCGGCCGTCACGCCCGCCGGTGGCGGTGGCTTGCGCGGTGTAGACGACTTTTTCGAGTTTCATGGCGTTCTCCTTGACGTTGAGTACGCCAAAGTATGCGCCAATCGAGTCGGGAATTCAGGTCGCGTGTAATTGCACTGCCGCCAGGCCGGAACTCATGGCAGTTCGAATCCGTCGTAGAAAATCCGGTCGTTGGCAGGCTGATATTCGAATGCGCCAATGTCCGTCGCTCTCCCTGCTCGTCGCTCGAACAAGGCGCCGCGTTGATCGGAGGACAAGCCGTCGGTCGATATGGGTCCGGCGTCAATGGCGCAGCCGTTTGTCGCCGGAACCAGGGCCATGGTCTGTGTCGGTCCGCCATTGTTGCCCAACGCACTCGGTGCGCCACAAGCCAATGCCATCAATTTGCTGTGCGCGTTGCCGGCAATCGTGATGTTGCCGCCAATGTGCTCGATGGAGTTGTAGTCGCCGCCGAATCGGGTACCAGCATTCTTCGCGTCGACACCGTTGCCGGGCGAATTGCCAGTCATCAATGTCGCGATCGATTGAGCATACTTTGAAGTTGAGCCGGTATTCCCGGTGAGCAGCACGCCGCCGCCAGGGCGGCCGCTGCGCGTGGTATTGCCGGAAAGCGTGCAGAAATTCGTGTTGACGATAGGTGCGTCGACGCCTCCACCTCCGTTGTAAGCGTAGTTCCCGCTGATCGTACTGTTGGTCAACACGGCCCCGATCGTCGAGTAAATGCCTCCGCCATAGCCATAACCGGATCCATCATGGCTTTTCGTCGTTAGATTGCTGTTGATCGAAGAAGCGGTCACGTAGACTGGCGCACCTTTGGCATAGATTCCACCGCCGATGTCCGCGACGTTGCCTGCACCCGCCGCTCCGATCGTGGTGTTCTCCACCAGTACGGTCGCATCGTACGCAGCAATGCCGCCTCCCACGCTTGCCTTGCTTGCATTGCCGACCGCGGAATTACCGGTGACGGCGGAATTGACCAAGGCAAGCGTGATGGGATTGTTCGTGTTCGGAGATACGGCCAGGATGCCGCCGCCAGCGCCACCGGATGCCGAAGCGTCGCTGATGCCACCCGTTATCGTGACACCTTGCAACGTCAGGCTCGCTTCGGTAGCGATAAGGCCAAAATGCGCTGCATTGGGATCGCGCCTGATCGTGGCGAGCGGCCGACCATTTCCGTCCATGGCGCCGACCATGGTCATCGGCTTGGACACCACCAACGCGACACCTGCGTACTTGCCACCGAGGCCATTCTGAAAATCGAATGTGTTGCTTCCGAGCAGCGCTGTGTCGTTGTCGCCGAAGGGTCCGGTGGTGACCGCACAGGCCGTACCGGTTACCAAGCTGGCCTGATTGATCGACTTGACGGCATCGAGAATGGTGCAGTTGCTTGGGGATTCCACCAGGCTGCCACTGGTCACGGCGATCGTCGCGGCATGCGCCGAAATGGCAAAGCACATCGAGATGCCCGTGGCGATAGGCGCAAGGCGCGGCAAGACACGTGTCGAACGATTCCGCGAATTCATGGTTTGCCACCCCCTGCCCGCTTGCGGAGGCGCACCATTACTACCCCGCGTGTTATCGTTTCCTAAATTCCGTCACGCCTTGGGCGCAAGCGTCGGATCAGCGCATTGGTCGAGCTGTCGTGCTTGAGCCCTGCGTCCGTGTTCTGCAATTCCGGCACGATGCGCGCGGCGAGCTGTTTGCCCAGTTCCACGCCCCATTGGTCGAACGCGTCGATATTCCAGATCACGCTTTGCACGAAAACGCTGTGCTCGTAGAGTGCCACCAACGCACCAAGCGCGTGTGGCGTCAGGCGCTCGGCAAACAGCACGTTGCTGCTGCGATTGCCATCAAAGACGCGGTGCGGAACCAGCGCTTCGGGAGTACCTTCCGCGCGCACTTCATCTGCAGTCTTGCCGAACGCGAGCGCTTGCGCTTGCGCAATCAGGTTGGCGAGCAACACGGTATGTTGATCGCCAAGCGGGTTCAGGCTTTGGTGAAATCCAATGAAATCGCAGGCCACGCGCCGCGTGCCCTGATGCAGCAATTGATAGAACGAATGCTGGCCGTTGGTGCCGGGCTCACCCCACCAGATCGGACTCGTCGCGCAGTCCACGCGAGCGCCATCAAACGTGACCTGCTTGCCGTTGCTCTCCATCGCAAGCTGCTGCAAATATGCGGGAAACCGCTTGAGATATTGATCGTAGGGCAGGATCGCGACGCTTTCCGTGCCAAGAAAATTCGTGTTCCAGACCGACAGCAGCGCGTGCAGCACCGGAAGATTTTGTGCAAACGGGGTGCGGCGGAAATGCGCATCCATCGCATGGAATCCATCGAGCATGGCGCGGAAATGGTCCGCACCAATGGCGAGCATGGTCGACAGGCCGATCGCCGAATCCATCGAATAGCGACCACCGACCCAATCCCAAAAGCCGAACATGTTGGCAGGATCGATGCCGAACTTCGCCACTTCCGCTACGTTCGTGGAAACCGCGACGAAGTGCTTCGTCACTGCGGCTTCGTCGCCAAGCGATTGCAGCAGCCACGCGCGCGCCGCATGCGCATTGGCGAGGGTTTCCTGCGTGGTGAAGGTCTTCGAGCAGACGATGAACAGCGTTTGCGCGGGATCCAGATTCCTCACCGCCTCGTAAAAATCGGTGCCGTCGACGTTGGATACGAACCGGAACGCGATGTCGCGCCGGCTGTAATGTCGAAGCGCTTCGTAGGCCATGACCGGGCCGAGATCCGAGCCGCCGATGCCGATATTGACGACGGCACGGATCGGCTTGCCGGAGTGTCCTTTCCATTCGCCGCTGCGTACGCGTTCGCTGAATTCCGCCATGCGCGCGAGCGTGGCATGCACTTCCGGTACGACGTCCACGCCATCGACGACGAACGACTCGCCGGTTTGCGCACGCAGTGCGACATGCAAGGCCGCGCGATGTTCGGTCAAGTTGATCTTGTCGCCGCGCCACATCGCCTCGATGCGTTCGCGCACCTTGCATTCGCCGGCGAGCGCGAGCAGCAGTCGCAAGCCCTCATCGTCGATGCGATTCTTCGAGTAGTCCAGATACCAGCCGGCGGCTTCGGCAGTCAGGCGTTCGCCGCGATGCGAATCGCGTGCAAACAGATCGCGCAGATTCGCGTCCGCCACTGCATCACGATGCGCGGCGAGTGCCTTCCAGGCGGGCAGTTCGGTGCGGCCGCGCATGCGTCAGGCGCAGGCCGGCAAAGCGCGAAGCGGCAACAGCGTGGCCCGCGAGTGCCCCTGCTCGGCCAGGTATTCGAGCCAGCGGTTGAGAAACGTCGCCATGCGCATGCGATGCTGGAACACGGTCTTGGCCGGCGCAAACGGGCCGAGCTCGCGCCACAGGCGTTGCCCGGGATGGCAATGCGTGACCTCGGCCACGTGCGCATCGCGGTACATGCGCAACCACGCCGCCGGCGACGGGCCGCCCGTGTGCGCATCGGTGATGCAATAGGTCAGGTGCAATTCGAGCGTGTAGCGATGCCGTTCGACGATCTCCAGACGCACATCCAAGCCATCGTCCACTGCGGAAATGTAGCTGCCGGGCGCAAGCTCCTGCGGCGCGAACAAGCGCGCGAGCCGATGGTAGTTTTCCGCGTACAGACCCATCAGGTACGCAAAGCGTCCAGGCAATGGATCGATTCCGATGGCGGCTACGGCTGACATGCGTCGATCATAACACCCGCATCAAAGCCAGCCGCCTCGCGCCGTGTCGATCAATTGCGCGGACGCGGCGCGCTGGCGCCGGGCATCGGGCGCGGCGCGACATGCGTGCTGCCACCATGCCAACCGCCGTGTCCGCCGTGCCAATGCCCGCGGCCGCCATAGTAGTAGTTGCCGTAGAAACCGACGCCTACCCACGGCCACAGGCCGCCGTAGCAGCAACCCGGGCCGTAATAGCCGTCGTAGTAGCCGGGCGCGTAGTAATCGCCGACGTATGCATCGGCCGGCGCATAGTCCGCCGTGCCATCGTCATAGACCACGCCGGGGCGCGCATAGTAGCCCGGCGTGTAGACGCAGCCGCCCAAGGCGAGCAGCGCGCCAAGCGCAATCAACATTTGCATTCGACGTTTCATGACCGTGCCTCCGTCATTCACCATCTCGAGGCTAGTCCCGCGCAGTTGAATCGGCGCTGAGCGGATTCAGGCGGCAGTGCGCTCGATCCACGCGGCGAACGTGCGCATGAACTTGGCCAGGAACTCGCGCGTGCCTTCGTTGGCCAGCGCGCCGTGGGAATCGAGCAATTTGTCGGCACCGCTCAGGTAGGCCTCGGGCTGCTGCAGGACCGGCATGTCCAGGAACACCAGCGATTGCCTCAAATGGTGGTTGGCGCCGAAACCACCGATCGCGCCCGGCGAGGCGCTGACGACGGCGGCGGGTTTGCCGCTCCAGATGCTCGATCCGTACGGGCGCGAGCCGACGTCGATCGCATTCTTCAACGCACCGGGCACCGAACGGTTGAATTCGGGCGTGACGAACAGTACCGCCTGCGCACGGCGCATGCGTTCGCGGAATGCTGTCCACGCCAGCGGTGGCGAGTCCGTGTCCAGATCCATGTTGTACAGGGGCAAATCACCGATCTCCACGATCTGCGGGCGCAGCGAATCCGGCGCGAGTCCGATCAGGATATTGGCGATCTTGCGGTTGATCGAATCGCGGCGCAGGCTGCCCACGATCACGGCAACGTCACGGCTAGGCATGGCAGGTCTCCGTTTGCACAGGGATGAATCAGTGTCCGGTCAGCTGGGAAAGGAATATGCCCAGCACGCGCGGCTCGAGGAGGATGGTGACGAGCACGCCGTAGGCCGCTCCCCACAAGTGGGCATTGTGGTTGATGTTGTCCACGCCTCGGCGTTCGAGCCAGAACTCGTAGGCGAGATACAGCACGGCGAACAGGATCGCCGGCATCGGGATCACGAACACCAGGATCTGCGCCCACGGCTGCAGCAGGATGAAGGCGAACAGCGTCGCCGACACTGCACCCGACGCGCCAAGGCTGCGATAGCGCGAGTTGCCGCGATTGCGCAGGTAGGTCGGCAGGATCGACGCGACCAGTGCGCCCGCATAGAACAGGACGAAACCAAGCGGGCCGAGGATGGCGTCGTACAACTGCTCCATCACGCGGCCAAAAAAATACAGCGTGAACATGTTGAAGAACAGGTGCATCGGATCAGCATGCACCAGCCCATAACTGACCAGCCGGTAATACTCCTTGCCGCGAGAAATCGCCGGTGGCCACAGGATCAACTGATCGACCAGCCGGGTATTGCTGAAGCCCATGATCGAAACGATGCAGGTGACGGCGATGATGATGAGGCTTGTGCTCACGCGGCGGATTCCTTGCGCTGGATCATGGCGGCGGCGCCATGGTAACACCGCCGCCGAGCCGGCCCTGGCCCGGTGCGACCTCGCGCGGCGCGCCGGTCATCGCTAGAATAGCCGCCTTTTCACGCATTGCGCAGGAACCCGTATGGGCAGAGGTCCCAGCATCGAAGGTCGCAAGAACGCCGCAGACGCCAGCCGCGGCAAGCTCTTCACCAAGCTGATCCGCGAGATCACCATCGCCGCGCGCACCGGTGGCCCGGACCCGGCCGGCAATGCGCGACTGCGCGCGGGCATCGACAAGGCCAAGGCCGTGAGCATGCCCAACGACACCATCGAGCGCGCGCTCAAGCGCGCCAGCGGCGCCGACGCCGACAAGATGGAGGAAATCCGCTACGAGGGCTACGGCCCGTCGGGCGTGGCGCTCATCATCGACTGCATGACCGACAACTCGCAGCGCACCGTCGCGGACGTGCGCAGCGCGCTGGCCAAGCATGGCGGCAATCTCGGCACGTCCGGTTCGGTGGCGTTCCAGTTCAAGCATGTCGGCGAGTTCGTCATCGACACCAGCAAACCTGGCAGCGAGGACAAACTGCTCGAAGTCGCGCTGGATGCCGGCGCCGACGATGTGCAGACCGACGCCGGCGAAAGCATCGTGCTCACCGCGCCGGAAAATTTCGAGAAGGTGAAGCAGGCGCTCGCCGCCGCCGGCCTGAATGCGTCCAAGGCCGATGTCATCTGGCGCCCGGACAATCGCACGCCGGTCAATGGCGACGTCGCGGAAACCCTGCGCGACCTGCTCGACAAGCTCGACGACCTGGATGACGTGCAGAACGTGTATCACAACGCCGAGTTGGCGATGTAGTTTCTCCGGTTGTCCTGAAAATAGATTTGGAACGTGCCGTATGGATCAGGGCGATCCAAATGAATTCGCTGCGGAATATGTTTCGCGACACGGGAAGGCAAACATGCGCTTACGTCTGTGGATTCTCGGGACTCTGGCAACAATTGGCATGCTTGTCGGGCCATCCATGTCAACTGCGGGGTCGCTTGCATACGTCCAAACGCTAACTGTACCGATTGGCAAGACTCCTGCTGGAATTGGTACCGCCGATTTCAATGGCGACGGAAGACCCGACATTGCCGCAGCCAACGATTCTGACCCGACCGTCAACGTGCTTTTGGCGGCGCCAGGAGATGGGTTTTTGCCCGCAGTGCCCTATCTGAATGCATGTTGTGCGCGCATGCAGGCGCTCCCGCAATCTCTGGTTATCGCGGACTTCAATGGCGACGGAATTCCCGACATCGCCGTTCCGAATCAATACGGCGGCCCGGTTTTTTATGTGTCCGTGCTCCTCGGCAAGCGCGATGGCACCTTCCAACCACAACTGCCGTTCGCAACGGGTATCTGCCCCGTATCGATTGCGTCTGGTGACTTCAACGGCGATGGCAAGATCGACCTGGTCACGGCAAATCTCGACGGTCAAAGCATTTCAGTTCTGCTCGGCAATGGCGACGGCACTTTCGGCAACCACACTGACTACCCCATGGGCTCGGCGTCGACTGCGGTCGCCACAGGCGATTTCAATCGTGACGGGAAACTCGATATCCTGGTTGCCAATAGCGATTCGGGCGGAGTCTCGTTGCTGCTCGGCAAAGGCGACGGAACGTTTTCAGCACCGGTGTTCTTTGCTACAGGGGGAAACCCACGTTCCATCGCCTTGGGCGACGTCAACGGAGACGGCAAGCTGGACGCCGTCGTTGCTTCGGGCGGTAACACAGTATCCGTATTGCTCGGTCATGGAGACGGCACTTTTGCGCCAGTCGTGAACTATCCGACGGGTCCGCTCAGCCTGAGCCAAGGGTACGCCAACGCGGTTGCACTTGCGGATGTCGATCGCGATGGTCACTTGGACATCATTGTCGCCAACAAGTCGGGCAGTACCATCAGCATCATGCGCGGGCTCGAAAACGGTACTTTTGCCCTCCCCCTATCCATTCCGTCGGGTAGCGATCCTGCGGCGGTGGCGGTAGCCGATTTTGATGGCGACGGTCGGCCCGACATCGCCGTGCTCAACTACCAACCCGGTACTGTGACGATACTCACCAACGATGTGTTGTTCAGCAACGGCTTTGAGTAGACCGGATTGGAGCACAAGTTCAGCCGTCATTCGCCTCTCCCACTGGCGGGAGAAGGGAAACGCACGTTGCGTTTCAATGCAAATCATGAGAGTAGATGACGCAGGCAGCGAACCAAATAGCACAGATGCATTTATCGCAGTTGGCTGTCCTTGCTGCCGCGGCGGTTGTAGCCGCTGGCTGCAGCTTGATCCTTGTCGCGCTCGCTCTGGCAGCTCACGCACAAGCGCACGCCGGGCACCGCACGGCGGCGCGCCTCGGGAATCGGCGCGTCGCATTCCTCGCAACGCTTGCGGCTTGGACCCTTCGGCGCATTGGCGCGCGCACGTTTGATCGCGTCCTTGATGGTCGCGTCGATCTGATCCTGCACCGCGTTGTCGCCTGCCCAGCCGGTAGCCATGTCGTGACTCTACCACCCGCATTGACACTTCACGAATGCCTCGCGGTGTGACACCCTCGCACGGGTGGCGAAGGATCGGGGAACACGCATGGCGACACAGCGGCTGATCACACGATTGCGCGAACACGACTGGTTGGCGGCGGCCATCGAACTCGCGATCGTCGTCGTCGGCATCCTGATCGCATTGCAGGTCAGCAACTGGAACCAGGATCGCCTCGACAGCGCGCGCGCCGATCGCTACTACGTGCGCCTTCACGCGGATCTGACATCCGATATCGCCGCGATCGACGATGCACGCGCATTCTGGTCGCGCGTGACGAAGTTCGGCGAAAGTGCAATGGCGTTCAGCGAACACCGCAAGCGCGTGGAGGACTCCAACTGGAAAACCCTGCTGGCGTTTTTCCAGGCCAGCCAGTTGTATCCGTTCGAGCTTGCCGATACCACATTCGTCGAGATGCGTACCAGCGGCGCGCTGACCCTGGTTGCCGACGAAGGTTTGCGCAAACGCCTTGCCGACTATTACCGACTGAGCGGCAATGGCGTGCGCAGCGATATCCTGCGGCAAAACCCCGTCTATCGCATGCAGATCCGCGGGCTCACGCCGTGGACGGTACAGCAGTACATCTGGAACCACTGTTTTCGCCAGGGCGAAGGCGCGCAGCAAGTCCTGCTCGACTGCCCCGCTCCGATCAGCGAGCAGGAGTCCGCGGCGATCCTGGACAGCTATCAACACGATCCGTCGTTGCTGCCAAATCTGCGCACCTGGATGTCCATGATCCAGGTCGCCGACATCATCGTCACCGGCATCCGCAGCGATACGCGCAAACTCATTGCGGATGTGGATGCGGCGCGGGGCATGCGTGTGACCGCCGCCGCGATGCCGTAGGAACCGCCTGCGCCATCGGCTACTGCGCAAGCACGAAATTGTGCGCCGCGCACAGCGCCGCCTGCGCGACCTTGCGCTGGCGCCATCGTCATTTGTGTTTTTCGGCATCTTCCCAAGCCATGCATTGCGTGCCGATGGGATCAAAACGCGGCGTCGTCACAACACGTTTCCACCCCATGAATCGAAGGCGCACTCTGCCCCCTTGCCACACGCACCGGCCAGTGCGCTCATCGACACGCAGGCATTTTGCCGAGGCGGGAAAATTTTTGTACAGAATGCACGAACACCAGCCGCATAAGGTTTTTATATCAATGCGTGAGCAAATGTAAAAATCGAAACGTGCGGATTGACTTCAGTCGTTCGGCTGATAGCCTCCGGGACTTCGGCAGGGTTTGGATATCGGCCTGCCGTCCTGGGGACAACTGCACGATCGTCGTGCACGGATGGGGAAATCCGTTGCGCACCGGCGGCGGCACACTGCCCCATGAGATATCCGCCATTCTGGGGAGTGAGTCCTTCATGCGTAAGTTATTGCCTTGGGCATTTTCATCGATCCTTGCCGCGGGAGCCGTCGGCGCCTATCTGCATCTGTCCGAACCGCAGTGGCTGCATTTCGACCTCGACAACGGCGAGGACGACGCACCGGATCCCGACCAGTGGATCGTGCGCAGTACCTACGCGAACGGTGCATTGCGCCGTTTCGATCCGCAATGGGTCGTCGAAGCGGCGGAACAGGAACGCCTGAACGTGGCAGCGGCAACGCCGGCCGGCGCAAAAACCTACGCCAAGCATCTTGTCCCGAATTCTCCGCTGGCCCTGCAGCCCAACACCTTTGTTCCGCTCGGGCCGATGCCGGAGAACAACACCCAGCAAAGCTACGGCTCGGTTTCCGGCCGCGTGAACGTCATCGCGATCGATCCGGTCGACCCGACCATCGCCTACTTCGGTTCGGACGGTGGCGGCATCTGGAAGACCACGAACTGCTGTTCGATGGAAGCGCCGCCGAACAATCCCACGGCGTGGCAGCCGGTTACCGACGTACCCGAAGTCGCGGGCTTGTCGATTTCCGATATCACCATCGATGCGAACAATCACAACACGATCTACGGCGCGACCGGCGACCTGAACTACGGTTCGTTCTCGTTCGGCGCCGTCGGCGTGCTCAAGAGTACCGACCAGGGCCAGAGTTGGCGCCTTCTCGGCACCGACGTGTTCAGCCCCTACTACACCGGCGGTGCGGGCGGTTTTCCGCAGTACCAGGCGATCGGCAAGGTTGTTGTCGATCCGAACAATTCCAATACCGTGATCGTCGGCACCAAGACCAGCGTGTACTTCTCGTACGACGCCGGCGAGAACTGGGTCGGCCCCTGCTACACCAACCAGTACGCGACGGGCGCGTCGTCGCAACGCCAGGACGTGACCGGCCTCGTTCCCGTCAGCAACGGCGACGGCACCACGCGCCTGTACGTCGCGATCGGTACGCGTGGTTCGGCGACGCCGGTGCAGCCAGATCTCGGCCAAAACGGCGCAAACGGCGTCTATCGCCTCGCTACGATTCCATCCGGAGGCTGCCCGGCTACGAACGCATGGACACTGCTCAACAACGGCTGGCTGCCCAGTACGGGCGCAGGTGCTCCGCAGACCGACTTCGGGCGCATCGAACTGGCCGTATCGCCTGACCAGCCGAATACGATGTACGCGATGCTGCAGTCGCTGCAGACCGCCAGCAAGTATCAGGTGCTTGGCGTGTGGCGCAGCGACGATGCCGGTACCACCTGGACGCAGAAGGCCGCAACGGCAAACGTGGCGCGCTGCGGCACCGATTCGTCGTCCGCCGGCGGCGGCTCGCAAATGTGGTACGACGCCAGACTGGTCGTGCAGCCGGGCAATCCGGAAACGACCTTCCTCAGCGGATACGACATCTATCGCTCCACCGACGGCGGCGCGACCTATGCGGACATCACCTGCGGCTGGACCACGAAACCGGCCGGCACGCTCGACCACGTGCACGTCGATCAGCATGCGCTGACGTTCTTGCCGGGCAGCTCGACGAAGATGATGACGGGCTCGGACGGCGGCGTGTATTACGTCGAGGATGCCAACGCCACGTTCCCCAGCTTCCGCCAGCTCAACGAAACGATCAACAGCATCGAGTTCTACTTCGGCGACATCACCTCGAACTTCGCGAACGCAGCCAATCCGGCGATCGGCGCCGGCGCGCAGGACAACGGTTGCTCGGCGGTGAAGTTCAACGGTACGCCGACCGGTCCGGTGAAATGGAATTCCAATTGCTCTGGCGACGGTACCACAATGAAGATCGAGCCGGTCTACAACGCGATCTGGTTCAACTCCAGCCAGTACGGTTCGCTGGCACGCAGCCTGACGTACGGCAACGGCAATCCATTGAGTGGCTCGTTCAGCACGGCCTCTGGCAATACCGGCGGCACTTGGGGCGGCGCCGGCGACTTGTCGAGCACGATCTTCGCGATGTCCTACGACATCTACAAATGGGGCCTACTCGATGCCGCGGGCAGCGGTTGCAGCACGGCCAGTGGTTGCAATCACATGATCGCGGGCACGAACCGTCTATGGGAAACCACGGATCTGGCCAATCCGACCGCATCGACCATGCGTGCGTCGTGGAAGGCGCGTACCGCTAACCTGACCAAGAACAACCTTATCATCGGCACGGACAACCGCTCGTACATCAACTACGTCGCGTACTCGTTCACCGACCCGACGGTGGCCGCCGTCGGCACCAATGACGGCAACATGCAGATCGTGTTCGGCCTCGGCGGCACGGTCACGGCCAATTGCCCGCTGACGCCGCCGGCAACCGATCCGAACTGCGCGAATGCGGTCAACGTCACCGACAACAACAACGTGCTGCCTAACCGCCCGCTGTTCGGCGTGCGCTTCGATGCGCGCAGCGCACTGGTCGCCTATGCGGCCGTCGGTGGTTTCAACCAGAACACGCCGGGGCGTCCGGGCCATGTGTTCCAGGTGACTTGCGCCGATTACGGCTGCTCGAGCTTCGGCTGGAAGGACAAGTCTGGCAACCTGCCGAACATCCCGGTCGAGCAGATCATGCCGAACCCGAACCTGCCGCAGCAGGTGTTTGCCGGCACCGACTGGGGCCTGTACTACACCGACAACATCGACGCCGATTCACCGGTGTGGCATTACTTCGAGGGCTTCCCGCGCGCGATGGTGTGGGAACTCGTCGTCGATCGCGGCTTCACCACGCTCGCGGCGTTCACGCGTTCGCGCGGCGCCTGGGTATGGCCGCTGCCCAATGCGGCGATCGGCAGTGGCGCGGACCTCGCGGTCGCGCAGACCGGTCCGGCGGGCGTTGCGCTCGGCGCTCAGGCGAGCTACACCGTGACGGTCAACAACAACGGGCCGAACACGGCCTACAACGTCGTCCTCAACGATCCGGTGCCGGTCGGCGTAACGCTTGCGTCAGTGACCGGCGCATGCTCGGCGTTCCCGTGCAACTTCGCGAGCCTGCCGAGCACCGCCAGCCGCACCGCAACCGTGACCTACACGGTACCCGCCGGTTATGACGTGAACCAGCCGCTGGCCAACATCGCGAGCGCCACGAGCGACACCGAGGATCCGAATCCCGCCAACAATTCGTCTTCGGCTTCGACCACGGTGACCATGGCGGCCGATCTGGCGCTCGCCATGCAGGCGCCGGCGAGCGCCGTGCGCGGCGGCAAGGTGACCTACGCGATCGCCGTGAGCAACCAGGGTCCGGGTACGGCAAGCGCCGTCAGCGTCGATGACCCGGCGCCGGCCGGCCTCGTGTTCGTCGCCAACAGTGGCGATTGCACGACCGCATTCCCGTGCGACCTCGGCTCGCTCGCCAACGGCGCAGTGAAGATCATCACCGCGACCTTCAGCGTACCGTACGACTACGCCGGGCCAAGCCCGTTCACGAACACCGCGACGGTCAATTCCGCCACGCCCGATCCGGCATCCGCCAACAATAGCGCCAGCGTGAACGTGGCCACGACCGATTCGGCCGACGTGTCGATCACGCAGACCGGCACCGCCGCCGTCCTCGCCGGCAATTCCGTCAGCTACACGGTGACCGTGGGCAACGCCGGTCCCAGCGCGGCCAGTGGCGTAGTCGTCGACGATCCGGTGCCCGCGGGCCTCGTCGCCGGTAACGTCAGCGGCGACTGCGCTGCGCTGCCCTGCTCGCTCGGTACGTTGAACCCGGGCGACAGCCGCAGCTTCGTCGTGACCTTCGGCGTGCCGCCGGATTACGCCGGTGCGAATCCGGTCGCGAATATCGCGTCCGTCAGCAGCGGTACGACAGATCCGAACATGGGCAACAACGTGTTTTCGGCCTACACGACTGTTGGCGCCGGCGCCGACATCACGGTCGCGATCGCCGCTCCGGATTCATTCCTGCGCGGCGGCAGCATCGTCTATCAGGTGAGCATCACCAACAATGGTCCGAGTGCGGCCGAGGACGCGCAGTTGAACGCCTCGCTGCCGGCGGGCCTGAACTTCGTGAGCAACAGCGGGGATTGCACCTCGGCGTGGCCGTGCGCGATCGGCCATCTGGATCCCGGCGCCACGCGCACCGTGACCACCACGGTCTGCGTGGCGTCGAGCTACAGCGGCAACCTGCTGCGCCTCGACGCGAACGGTGGCTCGGGCACGTCCGATCCTTACATGGGCAACAACAGCGCATCCGCCTATGTACAGTTCGATGCCGATTCGATCTTCCGTGGCGACTTCGAAAGCGACACCTGCCATTGAACATGCGGCCCCGTCGGATCCCACTCCTGGATTCGACGGGGCCGCTTCACGAACAGGGGCAAATGCCACCGCTGCAGCGTGTCATAACAATGCCTTCCACCCGGTCGATCACATGGCGTGAACGTTTGCCGTAGTATCGTTCCAACTCCCACGGAGGCCTTGCCATGAAATCGCTGACTGCCCTTGCTGCTGCCGCCATCGCGCTCGCCGCATTTTCGACATCCTCACAGGCCGAACTCAAGGTCGGCGCGAAGGCGCCTGAATTCAGCCTGCCGGCCTGGCTGGCCGGCAATCCTTTCACCTTCGATCTCGACGCCGCACTCAAAAAAGGCCCCGTCGTGGTGTATTTCTTCCCCGCACCGCACACCTCGGGCTGCAATGTCGAAGCGCATCTGTTTTCCGAAGCCATCGACCAGTTCAAGGCACTCGACGCCACGGTCATCGGCGTCACCGCCGGCAATCTCGACCAGATTGCGGATTTCTCCAAGGAAACCGACCATTGCAGCGGCAAGTTCGCGGTTGCCGCCGACAAGGGCGCGGTGACGGCAAAGGAATACGATTCGATCCTGACGATGAAGCCGGATTGGTCCAATCGCACCTCGTACCTGATCGATCAGTCCGGCAAAATCGCCGCCGCCTATTCGGCGATGAGCCCGAAAGAGCACGTCAGCGAAATGCTCGCGGCGCTCAAGGCGCTGCCGCACGCGAAGACCGCGCAATAGCAACTGCCAGCGGGACCGGCTAGCGCGCGAGCACGAAGTCGAGCGCTGCGCACACCGCCGCCGCCTGCGCGGCGTTGCATTGTTCCGGCGTCGCGCGCGGACTGTCCGGATAGACCTCGGTCGTCGTCGTGCAGCGTGCGCCGGTGATGCCGGCACACAGGCCGAGTTGCCGGTACGCGTACTCGATCACGCCCGGTGCCACCACCGGCGAGCCGATGATCTCGCCCTTGGCATCCGCCGGCGCGATGTGCGTGACCTTCGCCACTGCCGCGATCACCGCCTGCTGGAACTCCGGCTGCGGGTTCGCCGAATCGGCGCACAGGTAGAATCCGTCCGGAATAGCATCCGGCTCGAATGGCTTGCCGTCGCGCGCGGCGAGCGCCGGGCGGAATTCGGATTCGTCGCTGTCGGTGGTTTCGTGCAGGTCGATGTGCAGCACGAAGCGGCTGCGCAGCGGCGCGATGAGGTCCATCAGCGCGGCGGATTCCGCCGCCGGACTGTCGGCACGGAACGAGCGGTTGGGATCGATCGCGAACGGATTCCAGCGGTGGATGCGCTCATACGCCCACGGACTCACGCACGGCGCGACCAGCACGTTGATCCTGCCGACATAAGCGGCCAAGTGCCGATCGACGAATTGCAGCGCGCCATGCACGCCGCTGGTCTCGTAGCCGTGCACGCCGCCGCTGACCAGGGCGGCGGGCAAATCGTCATTCCAGCCGCGGCTGCCGATGGCGAACAGCGCATACGCACCGTCCTCGGCGTAGTCCAGCCGTCCGTACTCGCGTACATCGAAGCGTCCGCGCAGCAGGTCGATCTTGTCGAGCACGTCCTCGACATAGCTGCGTTGCTTGTGCTGGCGCGCGCGCCATTGTGCCTTCTCGGCGTCCGACCAGGGTGTGCCAGGTGTTCCCACGGGATAGACGGATTGCGTAGCCATGAACAAATCCCTGCTGCCGATGCACCAGGGCAAGACTTTAGCATTGCCTTGTGCCAAGCTCGCATAGGCACGTTCATCGCGTGCGCGCGGCGAATGCCTGATAGCGGGCGTTTTGCGAGGACCCTCAACCCAGTGGAAGAACGACACGCATGAGCAATCCGGCCCGGCACAATCCCACGTGGTCTTTCGTGGTCCCGTGCGTGGGTTTCGTCCTGCTTGCCCTGTCGTGGGCGCTGCCGGGACTGCCAGGCACGACCGCCTTGCTCGTGGCCGGACTCGTCGCCAACGTGATCGCCTCGGTCCACCACGCGGAAGTCATCGCCCATCGCGTGGGTGAGCCATTCGGCACCCTGGTGTTGGCGCTGGCGGTGACGGTCATCGAGGTGGCGTTGATCGTGTCGATGATGCTGTCCGGCGGCCCGGAAACGGCGGGACTCGCGCGCGACACGGTGTTTGCCGCGGTCATGATCATCCTCAACGGACTGATCGGCGCCAGCCTGCTGGTCGGCGGGCGCAAGCACCACGTGCAGGAATTCAAGCTCGAAGGCATCAATGCGGCGCTCGGCACGCTCACCGTGATCGTCATGTTCACGCTGGTCGTGCCGAACTACTCGACCAGCGCGCCCGGACCCGTGTACACGTCCGCGCAATTGCTGTTCGTCGCCGCGGCGACGCTGGCGCTGTTCGCCGCCTTCACCGTGTTCCAGACCGTACGCCACCGCGACTACTTCCTGCCAGGCGGCGATGAGGACGGCGATCCGTCCGCGACCCGGCCGACATCGAGCGAAGCATTGATCAGCCTGGCCTTTTTGCTCATTGCACTCGTCGTCGTGGTGCTCAGCGCCAAAGGCATCTCGCCCGCGATCGAAGCGGGACTGCAGGCGGCGGGTGCGCCGGCGGCCACGGTCGGCATTTTGATCGCCGCCATCGTGCTGTTGCCCGAGAGCGTCGCCGCGATTCGCGCCGCGCATGCGAACCGCCTGCAAACGAGCCTCAACCTCGCCATCGGTTCGGCCATCGCCAGCATCGGTTTGACGGTGCCGACCGTTGCCGTCCTGTCCCTGCTCATGGACTGGCACCTCGCGCTCGGACTCGACACCAAGTCGACGGTGCTGCTCGTGCTGTCGCTGTTCGTGGTCTCGATCTCGCTGCGCACCGGCCGCACGACGATGCTTCCCGGCGTCGTCCACCTGGTGATCTTCGCCGCCTATCTGTTCCTGAGCTTCGTGCCGTGAGTGTGTCCGATGGAGTGATCGGCGCGCATCAGTCGCCCTTCTTCGCGCGCCGCAGCGCCTGATTGACCACCTTGCGGATCAGGCCCGGATAGTCGATGCCGGCCTTGGCCGCCGATTGCGCGAGTTCGTCGTCGCGGGCAATACAGGGATTCGCGTTCGGTTCGATCACGTAGACGTTGCCGGCAGCAGTGACGCGCAGGTCGAAGCGTGCGTAGCTGCGGATGTTGAGCGCGCGATAAGCGCGTTTGCACGTGTCGTCGATGTGCTGTTGCAATTCCGGCTCCAGCGCCTTGGCGAAATGGTTCCTGATGCCCCAGCGCTTGCGATAGGCGTCGTCCCACTTCGCCTTGTAGGTGGCGATGCGCGGCTCGTCCTCGGCCATCTGGCCGAACGTCATCTCGCGCGCCGGCAGCACGCGCATCGCACGGTCGCCGATGATGCTGACGTACATCTCGCGGCCATCGATGTATTCCTCGGCGATGGCGTCCAGGTTCATGCGCTCGTGGATCATGGCGATGCGCGCCAGGAACGCCGCTTCGTCGTCGACGATGGAGGCCTGCGAGATGCCGCGCGAGGCTTCCTCGGTCAGCGGCTTGACGATGCACGGCAGTTTCAAAGTTTTCGGCAACCACACCCTGCGCCCACGATAGTAAACGTGGAAGCGCGGCGTGCGCACGCGATGGAAGCGCAGGATCTTCTTGCACAGGCTCTTGTCATTGCACAGGAACAGCGAATGTGAACTCGCGCCCGTGCACGGCACGCCGAGCAGTTCCATGGTGGCGACGATGTTCTTGTCCCAATGCGGCGCGTTGCGAAAAGTCTCGCACAGATTGAAGATCACGTCCGGTTTGATGTCGCGTACTGCATCGAGCAGCGGCCGGATGTCATCGAACAGACTCAGGCGATGCACCTCGTAGCCGCATTCGAGCAGGGCCTTCCACACGTCGTTTTCGGTGTAGCTGCCGTCCGGATCGGCGAATTCCGCGGCGTAGTCGTGATCGGGTTTCACCGCGTACGGCAGGTCGAACACCATCAGCACGCGCGTGGACATGGCTATAGTTCTCCGCGCAATCGTGTCGTGTAGCGGTAGTTCATCATCAGCGTCGTCAGGTAGGTCGCAAGTTTGGACAGCGCCAGCGCTTCCGGCTCGTCGCAGACCAGGCGCAACGCGCGGCTGCGCGCAAGCACGGCGTTGTAGACCTCGTTGACCATGAAGCGGCGCTCGCCGGTCCAGTTTGCCACCGTGGTCGACAAGGCCTTGCGATGCGCCTGCAGCAGTTTCGCCACCGGCTGCCGCGTCTCGCCATCGGGCTTGGCCGCGACGAACATGCGCAGCAGGTTGGCGTCGTGGAATTCGGGAAAATCCTCGGCCTCGACCGCGCGGCGCTTCTGGTAGTAATGCTTGAGCGTGCTGCGGATCGTCGCGGCCTTCCACAATTGCCGCCCCGACGCACGCAGTGGCGGCTTGCCGGCGATGCTTGCCATCAGTTTGTCGACAAACAGCAGCTTGTCGAGTGCCTTCCAACCCTTGTACTTGCCGCGCCAGTCCAGCCCGGGCGTCAGCCACACCGCAAACGTTTCGACAAAGTCCTCGTCCGGATGGTATTGCGCGTAGTAGTAGTCCAGATGGCGCACGAAACTCTTGCTGTACGGGCGGAAACGATAGGTTTCCTCGTACGGCGCCGACGGATGCCCAAACACGCGCTGCCAACTGCGCTTGCGATTCAGGTCATAGGCGTAGGTGAGCGCATGCCCGCACTCGTGGCGCAGCAGCTTCATGCACCACTCGGGAGTGTCGCCCTCGGCCTCGAGCAGCATCTTCTTCTGCAGCTTTATCAGGCGCGGATGCGCGAGATAAAACGGAACGCCGATCACCGGCTCGTTTTCCGGCGTCAGCCATTCGTCGGCGAGGTAGCAGCGCGGCGCGAACGGGATATTGCGCGCTTTGAGTTCGTCGTAGAGCTGCGCGATGCACGGCTCCAGCCAGGTGCCTTCGATGCGCAGCGGCAGCTCCGACAAGCGCAGGCCGAGCAGTTCCTCATCGGGAATGGTCGCCAGGTCGATGGCGGGCTTGGCGGGGTCCCGTTGCATATCCATTCTGCAAGAATAGCGCAGTCCGGTGCGGCTACGGATTTGAGGGCAGCGCCGGTATTGCGAGACTGCGATCCGCGTCGCCGGTGGCGCCCGTGCGCAGGTTCGGCGGCAGGTGGCCGACATCGCCGACCGACAGCACCTTGAAACGGCCATCGCGTTCGACGCGGATGCGCGTGATGCTGGCATTGCCCACCGACATCTCCAGCCATGCCTTCGTATCCACGCCCAGCGCCCGCGTCACCAGGTAGCGGATCACGTTGCCGTGGCAGACCATCAGGTCGATTTGCTCCTGACCCGTTGCGGGTCGGAACCATGTGGCGAAAACGCGATCCAGGCGCACCGCGCAGGCCGCCATGTCGGAGGGTTTCTCATGCGCCGTAATCTCGACGCGGCGCGTGGGTGGCGTGCACTCCGCCAGGTCATCGACGACCTTGAATTGCCGTCCTGGAAAACTGCCCGCGATGGCCGCCGCCGTATCGCGTGCGCGATTCATCGGGCTGACCAACAGCGCGTCGAAATGCCCCGGCAGGCCGGCCAGGCGCGCGCCCGCCAGATACGCCTGGGCCACGCCGATCGGCGACAAATGCGGCCCGAGTTTCGCATCGGCGGACGCATCTTCGACGTAGTTGCCGTGCCGCACGAGGATGATCGTGCGCGCCGCGGGAGCTTGCGGTTCGTCGGCATATGCCGACGCAATCAAGCACGAACACATCACCATCAGCAGGAACGTCTTCATGCTCGCAAATCCTCCCTTGGCGCCATGAGCTCTGGCGAAAATACGGCCAGGATAGCCGCATTGGCAACGACGCAGACGATGCCGCAGCATGGATGCCATGCAGCCCTCGATCCAGCAAGGCGTTGCGGGATTGACTTGCCCGCACCCACCCCCACATCCCAGTCCTGTCCACACGCTTGGTGCATCCATGACTACCCCCGCCCGACTCCGCATCGATTTCGTCTCCGACATCGCCTGCCCGTGGTGCGCGATCGGCCTGGCCAGCCTGCAACAGGCGCTGGCGCAACTGGATGGCAACATCGCGGCGGACATCCACCTGCAGCCCTTCGAACTGAACCCGGATTTGCCGCTCGAGGGCGAGGACGCCAACGCGCACCTGATGGACAAATACGGCATGGGCGAGGAACAGCTCGAAACCAATCGCGCGGCCATCCGCGAACGTGCGGCGGCGCTGGGATTCGACTTCAACATGCGCAAAGGTAGCCGCATCTACAACACCTTCGACGCACATCGCCTGCTGCATTGGGCCGAATTGCAAAACCGCGACCTGGCGCTGGCGCTCAAGCGTGCGCTGCTGCGCGCCTACTTCAGCGTCGGCGAAAACGTGGCCGATCGCAACGTGCTCGTGCGCATCGCGCGCGACACCGGGCTGGATGCCGACGCCGCCCGCCACGTGCTCGAGAGCGGCGCGTATGCGGATGAGGTGCGTGCGCAGGAACGCCACTTTCAGCAGGCCGGCATCCATTCCGTACCCGCAGCCATCGTCAACGGGCAATACCTGATTTCCGGCGGACAGCCGCCGGAAGTGTTCGAAAACGCATTGCGCGAAATCGCGGCCGCCGCTCCCACGCCCCGGTCCGCGATGCATTGAGCAAGGGCAACGTGCGTATCGCGGAGCAGATCAGCGCTCCGGGACGTTCCCCGAGTCTTTTTTCTCGCGTCGCCGCATGCGCAGCCAACGCTGCAAGCCATAGGAAAGGCGCACCTTCTCCTCGCCGACCGGCAGATCGGCGTGGGCGAAGATCCACGACGACTTGCTGAAGGCGACCTGTTGTTCCGGATACACGCTGCGATGGCCGATGATGAGATAGGCGGCGACGCAGGCGCCGGCCACGTACAGCGTCGAATCCGCGCCGAACAATTCGACGCCCATCAGGATCGCCGCCATCGGCGCGTTGGAGGCGGATGCGGCCACCGCGACGAAACCTACGGCCGCGCCCAAAGCCGGCGCAAGGCCAAACCAGTGCGCGAATGCGCCACCGGTCACCGCGCCGATCACGAATTGCGGCGTGACGATGCCACCGTAAAAACCCGATCCGAGCGTGATCGCAACCAGCAGCGCCTTCCACAGGAACGCCAGATAGGGAATCGCCTGGCCTTGCAACGCCTGATCCATGATCGGCAGGCTCAGACCCAGGTACGACGTCGGCAGCGCCAGCATCAGCAACGCGATGAGCGCACCGCCGAGCGCGGGGACCAGCGGCGGCCACAAGCCAAAATGATTCTTCAGCCGTCCAAACAATTTTTTCGCCTGGCGCAGGAATTCCACGAACAGCCACGCCACCGCCCCGCACAGCACGCCGAGCAGCACGGTTTTCAGGAACAGCAACTCGGTGAACTGGCCTTTGAAATCGATGGCGTACTGCGGATACGGCACGCCCAGGTAGCGCGAAACCTCGAACGCGGTCACGCCGGCGACGATGCCGGGGAACAGGAAGTCGTGGCGGATGCGCCCGATCGCCAGCATTTCCACGCCATAGATCGCACCCGCGATCGGCGTGCCGAACACGCTGGCAAAACCCGCACTGACGCCACAGGCGAGCAGGCGCTTGCGCATCTCGCGATTCAAACGCAGCGAACGCCCGACGACCGCGCCGAGGCTCGCGCCGATATGCGCGCAGGGGCCTTCCTTGCCGGCCGAGCCGCCGCAGGCGAGCGTGATCAGTGCCGCCAGTGGTTTTATCCACATCGTGCGGAACGGCATCTTGCCGCGCTGTTCGTTGACCGCGACGATGGCATTGTCGACGAATCGGCTGCGGCGCAACCGGTAGCCGTAGTGCATCAGCAGTCCATTGGCCAAGCCGCCGAGCGGCAAGACCAGCGCCAACACCCACCACGACACGGCGTAGACGTGGCCTTCGGTCGCAAACAGCGCGCGCAGGAACAGCGTGCAACCCACGCCGATCAGCGCGCCGGTGAATGTCGACAGCACCAGCCACTGCAGCACGGTCGCCAGCATCACCAGCGGTTCGGCAAGGCGAAAGCGGCGCATCAGCGTGAACAGCAGGGGTTGTGCATGGGGGCTGCAAAATCGCCGGAAGTCGACGAATTATGCGCCATGATCCAGTTCGTTGTGGATAAGCAGGATGCACTGCGAGGCAAACAACATTTTCGCGCCGAGGCTGATCGGCTGCGCGCCCAGTCGCGCCAGCGTACTCAGGCTGTTCTTTGGCATCGGCAGGTGATCGGTGAGGATGAAGCACGGCGATCCGGCGATGGCCTTGCCGCGCATCGGCGCGCCTTTCTTGTCCATGACATACAGCGAATGATCGCGTGCGAGTTCCTGCACGAGTTTTTCGAAGCTGAGCGTGCGCACGCTGATGCCCGGCTCGACCGCGCGGGATTCATCCTTGCCCATTCCGCGCGAGGCATCCAGCGCCTTGGCGATCTTGCCGAGCAAGGCCTGTTCGTGAAAGCCGCCAATGTCGCGCATTTCGTTCGCGTCGAAACTGATCGTTCGCGAAAAGTCGGCGCTGCTTTCCAGTACCAGATGCACGATGACGTCCGGGCGATGCGACTGCGCCACGAAAATCGCATTCATCAGCGCGTGCGCCAGGATCTCGGTGTGTGCGTCCTTGCCGACGGTATCCAACAGTTGCCGGCTGTCGGTCGGCGCGGATCTGGCCCTCAGTACAAAGACGCGCATGCTGGTCAATGCTCTCCAGGAACGGGAAAGTGTACCCTGCTCCGCGTTTTCCCGGCCAACCCCGCGCATGCCAATCCAACGTCGCCTGCCCCAATCGGTCTTCCGCCGCGACGCGCGCGCGGCCCACGGAACGACCGCAACACGTGCTACTATGCCCATGCGCGCCAATCTCACGGGTAAGCAATTTGCAGCGGGAGAGAATCATGAAGGCGTCGGTCCTCCAATTTCCCCATTTCCTGCTTGCATCTTTTCTTTCCTTGGCTGCTGCCCCGGCGCTCGGCGATACCTACGTCTGCGCCGGCGACTCGATCGGCGTTTTCGCCGACGACGCCGGCTTGGGCTCGCAGCCAATTCGAACGATCACCGGACCGACCGCGGGCGTTGCCGAATGCTATGCGATCGCCCTCGACAACCTGCACGGCGAATTGTGGGTGACAACGCAGAGCACGGTTCGTGTCTTTCCGGCGCGAGCGAACGGCGACGTTGCCCCGCTGCGCACGATCACCGGCCCCACTCTGTTCGCGACGGGCATTGCCGTCGACGTCGAAGCCGATGAAGTTTACGTGGGTACGCCCGACGGCAGCATCTTCGTCTTTGCGCGTACCGGCAACGGAAGTCCCGCGCCGCTGCGCGCCATTCAGGGCAGCCAGACCACCCTGGGCACCGTCGTCGGAATTTTCATCGACCGGGTCTACAACGAGCTTTACGCCGTCAACTATGGCGGCAGTGTCGTCGTATTCGATCGCACAGCCAATGGCGATGTGGCGCCATCGCGACCATTCACCAACTCGACCAATCCATTCGGTCTGGTCGTCGACGCGCGCGCCAACGAGGTCTTCCTCGCCACCGGGACGGGCTACGTCCGCGCCTTCGATCGCAGCGGCGCCGCACTGCGCACGATCGACGGCACATCCTCGGGACTGACGCAGACGGCAGGCCTCGCGTTGCGTCGGGACGGCATCCTGCTCGTCGGCAACCAGTACCGTTCCACCACGGTAAACGATGCCGTCTTCGGCTATCCGCGGACGCAGAACGGCAACGCGTCGCCGATCATCGACATCAATTTCGCCGCACCGCTTCAGCGCGTCTCCTGGGGAGTCGCGACTTCCCAGGCCTACGCATGCGGCGAAGGCCAGACGACGAGCTATTGCCTGTTTCGTAGCGGCTTCGAATAGTTCGTACTCGCGGATGGTCTTTTCGCTGCCATGCCCATGTCGCGCACCCCGCTTCGTTATGATTCTTGACCGCAGCACGCGACCGCATCCGCGATTTCGGCAGCCGACGCTATCGTGATCACGCGCGGATGGCCACGTTCCACGCCGTGTTCGAGTTCATGCGCCCAGGTCACCCGGTACGGCATGTGGATGCCCCAGCCGCCGAGGCCGATCACCGGCTCGATGTCCGAACGCAGCGAGTTGCCGATCATCGCGAACGCCGTTGCGGCGACGTCGAACTCGGCGAGCACGCGCGCGTAGCTGGCCTCGTTTTTCTCCGACACGATCTCGATGCGCTGGAACAGGTCGCCGAGTCCGCTGCGTGCGACCTTGCTTTCCTGATGGAACAGGTCGCCCTTGGTGATCAACACAACGCGATGATCGCGCGCGACCGCCTCGACCGCGGCGCGGATGCCGGGCAGCAGTTCGACCGGATGCTCGAGCACGCTGCGGCCGAGCGCGACGATGCGGTGGATGTCCTGCGCGCCGATGCGGCTGTCGGTCAGCTCGATCGCCGCCTCGACCATCGACAGCGTCATGCCCTTGGCGCCGTAGCCGAACAATTTGAGATTGCGCCGCTCGACCGCGTGCAGGCGCTCGCGTACGCCCGCGTCGCGCACGTCGATCCAGCCGCCGACGATGCGCTCGAACTCGGCTGCAGCGTTCTGGTAGTAGCCCTCGCTGTGCCAGAGCGTATCGTCGCCGTCGAAGCCGACCAGTTCGATGCTCACGCCAATCCGATCACAACTTGAACTCGCCCGTCATGCGGCGCTCACGTTCGGGCCAGCGCGGGCATAGCGCTTCGACGGCGTCCATCAACGATATCCATGCCTCGAACGGATCGCGCTCGCGCGACGACCGATACGCGATGCCGGCTTCGCGCACGAAGAATTCGCGTCGCGGATCGTCAGTCGTCGACGTTGGCGATGATTTCATCGAGCAGGGCCTCGCGTCCGAAAAGATGAAAGTTTTGCCTGACTTCGTCCATATTCGATAACTCGTTTACTTACGACCGCAAGAAGCCAAGTTCGAACACCTGCGGGCGCAGTTTCGCACTCAGTGCGGCGTAGGCTTCCTTGAACGGCTCGAAGTCCACCGCTTCGGCGTCTGCATTGGCTTCCAGCGCGCGGCGAATCTGGTACCAACCCGCATCCGGGCGGTTGAGCTTGAACTCGTCGCGAATTTTCTTCTCGAACTTGGTGGCGTGGAACTTGCGCCACAGTTTGCGGCCTTCGTCCAGCACCGCTTTGGCTTCCGGCGAGGGCTTCAGCTTGGATAGATACTGCGACATGAAATCGGATTCGAAACGCCCGGCGGCGCCGACTTCGGTTTCGGTGTAGGGAATGAAATGATTCACCAGCGCCCACTTTTTGCCGTTCCAGTCGAGGTCGTTCGCGCCGGCGCTCAGGTTGGAGCCGTTGAACAACATCCACACCAGACAATCGGCCTTGAATGCGTCGGAAAGCTCTTTCGACGGCTGCAAAAACTGGTCGCGATCGTTCAACCAGGTCGGTTTGATCAGGCGGCGCACGGAAAAAACGATGGCGGCCTGCCAGAGGTTTTCTCTCGTGACGAAGTAACCGCCTGCATGACCAATCGAATGCACGGAAGAAAAGATCGCAGTCATTGTCCCCGCATTCTGTAAATCATTGCCATTGCAGAAAAAATGACCAATAGCTTCATTCGACCACTTGGTGTTTCTGGCGTGCTCGGTTTTTGTCGTCGGAGTGACGGCATTGATGAGAGGAACGACGTCGATGTCGTTCTTTCTCAGGCGAATTATCCATTCACTTAAAAAGCGCTCGTTGGGCAGATTGTAGAAATTTTTCTCTCCGACTCCATTTCCTTCTCGGTCGAGTGCTGCCGCCTTTATCTTCAAAAGAGGTTCGGTCTTTGCCGTGTCCCAGACGAGAAACCCGATAGGAAAATCGCCCTTGAGGCCATCGAACGCCTTGCTGTGCACCACAAAGCCGCCGAGATACTTCGCCTTCCATTCATTGCGGAACTGCTCGAAGTTTGGAGCATTGACGTACTTGAGCGTGCTAAAGAACGCAACCGTTGCGCTGGGAAGTTCCCGTTGAATTCGAGTCAGAAATTGGACAAACAACTCGCGTGACGCATAACCGAGAGCGTCCATGCTTGCGCCAATCGCGCTCGTGGCGATATCGGCCTTTCCGGCATTCCCTTGCGAGTTCGCGGCTTCGCCGTAAGGCGGATTCATCAGCACCAGAATCTTTTTCGCGCCCTTTTTCTTCGCCTTCGCGTCGGCGATGGCCTGCCGCAAGGCCCGCGGCATCTTGTTCGTCAGCGAATAGTCGATGCGGCCGAAATCATCCACATCATCGTTCAAATAGTCGTACTGGAACTTGGTCGCCGCGACGCACGTATGGCTGGCCGTCATCACGTCCAGATCGGCCTGATCCAGCGTACTCATGAACACATTGCGGTGGTTGGAGTGCTTCACCTCCAGATTGCCAACGCCGCAGCACATGTCCCACACGATGTAGTTTTGCTGCCAGTTCCTGCCCAGCGTCTGCGCCAGCAGATCGTAGGCCTTGTCCACGATATGCAGCGGCGTATAGAAGGCGCCCTTGAAGCTGCGCTCGTCCAGCGGCAACAGGCTGTCGCGGCGCTCCAGCAGGTAGGCGCGGTATTCGGCTTCCGGCGGACGGTGGTAGATCGCCCAGAAATTGCGGTAGCCGTGGTCGCTGGACAACTCGTAGGTCTTGCCATTGAGCAGGAACAGCGGCTTGTCGCCTTCGTGCAGCAGGCGCGCCGGCAGATTCGCGACCGAAGTCTTTTTCTGTCCCGCATCGAACATGATGTCGGCGAAAAACAGCAGGGCGTAGTCCACCTCGTCAACGCCTTCGATCTCGCGTCCTATCATCTCCACCCATTTGTCGAACACCTGACGCAGGTTGTCCGGGGTGATCGGCGTGCGCACGAATTCGCCCGCCGTGATGGCGTGCTTCACGGCCGCGATGAATTCTTTTTCGTGGCTGTCCAGCTTGAACACCACGAAATGCGTTTCGATGTACGGCGCCATCTGCGCCGCCATGGCCTTGTCCACCGCAGAACCCGACTTCGGCCACTTGATCGACTTGTCGGCGAGCATGGGCAAGGCCTTCGCCGTTTCCATGAGCGCGGCCTTTTCGCGGTCGATCACCGCGAGAAACGGCGGAACGTGTTCGCCCTTCTTGCGGGCATCGCGCACATAGCAAAGCAGTTGCGCAAACATCAACGTCGCCGGCGTCGCCGTTTCCTTGGCCTCGAACCAGATTTCGTCGGTGCGGATGTCGATCAGGCCCTTGTTGTATTTCTTCAGCCCGAGCGCCTTGATGTAGGCGTCTTTGACGTCTTCTTCCGTTCTGGCGCTATCCAGCGCTGCGATCAGGCTCACTGTTCCGGCACTCGTCTTGGACTAGGCGGCGATTTAACGTTTATGCGGCCAATCGATCAATGTTCTCTATAGAACGCCCGATCGAGCGTTTGGCATCTTCCAGATCATAGTCGATCTGCAAACCGAGCCAAAACCGCTCGCTGTTGCCGAATACGCGCGCCAGACGCACGGCGGTATCCGCGCTGATGCCGCGCTTGCCGAGCACAATCTCGTTGATGCGGCGCGGCGGCACGCCAGCGGCACGCGCCAGCGCGTTCTGGCTGATGTCCATCGGCAGCAGGAATTCTTCCAGGAGTACTTCGCCGGGATGAATGTTGGGGAGTGTCTTCATGTCACATATTCCGCCGATATTCCCCACCCACATCGTACAACGCGTGACTGATCTGCCCTTCGCTGTTGTACTTCACCGCTTCCATCAACTGCGCGAACACGTTTTTGCGGTCGCGGGCGGTCTGCTGCAACACCTTGAGGCTGTCCGCGGCTAGCACATTCCTGTTGGTGCGGAACGCTTCGACATTGGCGATCTGCTGGCCTTTCTCTTCTTCGGTCGAGCGGATCAGTTCGATCGTGGTCGCAGTTTCACCGGCGTGTTCCTTCGGCAGGAAGGTGTTGACGCCGATCAGCGGCAAGCTGCCGTCGTGCTTCTTGTGTTCGTAGTACAGCGATTCTTCCTGGATCTTGCCGCGCTGGTACATGGTGTCCATCGCACCGAGCACGCCGCCGCGTTCGCTGATCGCTTCGAACTCCTTGTACACGGCTTCTTCGACGATGTCGGTCAGCTTGTCGATGATGAAGCTGCCCTGCCACGGGTTCTCGCAGAAATTCAGGCCCAGCTCGCGGTTGATGATAAGCTGGATCGCCACCGCGCGGCGCACGGATTCTTCCGTCGGCGTGGTGATCGCCTCGTCGTAGGCGTTGGTGTGCAGCGAGTTGCAGTTGTCGAACAGTGCGTACAACGCTTGCAACGTGGTGCGGATGTCGTTGAACTGGATTTCCTGCGCGTGCAGCGAGCGCCCGGACGTCTGGATGTGGTATTTCATCATCTGGCTGCGCGCGCTGGCGCCGTAACGCTCGCGCATGGCGCGCGCCCAGATGCGCCGCGCGACGCGGCCGATGACGCTGTATTCCGGGTCCATGCCGTTGCTGAAGAAGAACGACAGGTTCGGCGCGAAGTCGTCGATGTCCATCCCGCGCGCCAAGTAGTATTCGACGATGGTGAAACCATTCGACAGCGTGAACGCGAGCTGCGAGATCGGATTCGCCCCGGCCTCGGCGATGTGATAACCGGAGATCGACACCGAATAGAAATTGCGCACCTTGTGATCGACGAAATACTGCTGGATGTCGCCCATCATGCGCAGTGCGAATTCGGTGGAGAAGATGCAGGTGTTCTGCGCCTGATCTTCTTTCAAGATGTCCGCTTGCACGGTGCCGCGCACGGCGGCGAGCGTCGCCGCCTTGATCTTGGAGTAAGTTTCCGCATCGACGAGCTGGTCGCCGGTCACGCCGAGCAAGCCGAGCCCGAGGCCGTCATTGCCATCCGGCAGCGTGCCGGCATACGTCGGCCGTTTCTTGCCCTTGTACAGCTCTTCGATTTTGGCGTGCGCGGCGTCCCAACGCTTCTGGTCTTCGCGCAGGTATTTCTCGACGTTCTGGTCGATCGCCGTGTTCATGAACATGGCAAGGATGATCGGTGCCGGACCATTGATCGTCATCGACACGGATGTGGTCGGCGACGACAGATCGAAGCCGGAATACAGCTTCTTCATATCGTCCAGCGTCGGGATGTTGACGCCGGAGTTGCCGATCTTGCCGTAGATGTCCGGGCGCGGATGCGGGTCTTCGCCGTAGAGCGTGACCGAATCGAACGCGGTGGAAAGGCGCGTGGCCTTCTGTCCCTGCGACAGATAATGGAAGCGGCGGTTCGTGCGCTCGGGCGTGCCCTCGCCCGCGAACATGCGCAGCGGGTCTTCGCCGGTGCGGCGGTAGGGATAAATGCCGCCAGTGTAGGGATATTCGCCGGGAAGATTCTCTTTCATCAAGAACGTGAGCAGTTCGCCCCAGCTCTTGCAGGTCGGCGCGGCGATCTTCGGCACCTTCTGGTGCGACAGCGATTCGACGTAGTTGTCGCCTTCGACGGGCTTGCCGCGCACTTCGTACAGGTAATGCGGATCGGTGATGGATTTGAGCCGCGCCGGCCATTCGCGCAGCAGCTGGATCGCTTCCGTCGACAGCGACTTGACCGCGTCGTTGTAGCGTTGGCGCAGGGTGACTAGCGAACGGTCGTTGCTGGAGCCCCTCTCCCCTTGCGGGAGAGGGGTTGGGGAGAGGGGTTGTGCCTGCGCAGCAGGCGCCTTCGGCGCCATCCCCTCTCCCGCCGCGCCGCGCGCGGCGACCTCCCCCACAAGGGGGGAGGTAAAAATCAAATCTTCCGGCGCGTACAAATCCAATTCGCGATGCAGCTTGTGGTCGCCGATCTCGCGCAGCGCTTCCCAGAAACTCTGCGCGCGGTTCGCCGCTTCGGCCTGCTTTGCAATGCCGGCATTGATGCCGCGTCCCTGCTCGGCAATCTCGGCGAGATAGCGCACGCGGGCACCGGGAATCAGCACGGTGGCGCGCGGTTCCTTCAACGTCGTATCGACGGCTGGCGTCCACTTTTCTTCCGTCAGATGCAGCTTCTCGCGCAGCAGCCGACACAGGTTGGCGAACATCCAGGTCACACCCGGATCGTTGAACTGGCTGGCGATCGTCGGATACACCGGCACCTGCTCGTCCGGCAGCTTGAACGCGACACGGTTGCGCCGCCACTGCTTGCGCACGTCGCGCAGCGCGTCCTCGGCGCCGCGGCGATCGTACTTGTTGAGCACGATGAGTTCCGCAAAATCGATCATGTCGATTTTTTCGAGCTGTGAGGCCGCGCCGTAATCGCTGGTCATCACGTACATCGGAAAATCCACCAGATCCACGATTTCCGAATCGGATTGGCCGATGCCGGCGGTTTCGACGATGACGAGGTCGTAGCCCTGCCCTTTCAAAAACCCGATGCAGTCCTTGAGCACCACACTGGTAGCCGCATGCTGGCGGCGCGTGGCCATCGAGCGCATGTACACGCGATGGCTGCGCAGCGAATTCATGCGGATGCGGTCGCCGAGCAGTGCGCCGCCGGAACGCCTACGCGTCGGATCGACCGCGAGGATCGCGATGCGCATGTGCCCGAACGCATGCAGGAAGCGCAGCACCAGTTCATCGACGACACTCGACTTGCCCGCGCCGCCGGTGCCGGTGATGCCGATCACGGGCGTCTTGCCGCCGGCGAGCTGCCACTCGCGGCGCAGGCGCGTCATCTCCGTTTCGTCGAGCACGCCTTCTTCGATCGCGGTAAGCATCTTGCCGACTGAGATTTCATCGTCGAGCGCGACCTTGGCCGGGCGCTGCGTCGCGACGCGATGCTCGTTCGCGCGCCGCACCACGTCCTCGATCATGTGCGTGAGGCCCATGTGCATGCCGTCGTTCGGATGGTAGATGCGCTCCACGCCGTAGGCTTGCAACTGCGCGATTTCCTCCGGCGTGATCGTGCCGCCGCCACCACCGAACACACGGATATGCGCTGCGCCGCGCTCCTTCAACATATCCACCATGTACTTGAAGTATTCCAGATGCCCGCCCTGGTACGAGGACAGCGCGATGCCGTCGGCATCTTCCTGCAGCGCCGCGCGCACCACGTCCTCGACGCTGCGGTTGTGACCGAGGTGGATGACCTCCACTCCCTGCGCCTGGATCAGCCGGCGCATGATGTTGATCGCTGCGTCGTGGCCGTCGAACAGACTGGCCGCGGTGACGAAGCGCAGCGGCGCGCGTTCTGCGGACGGCGCGCTGGCGGGTAGATTCTTGGCGGTGGTGCTCATGATCGGCGTTCTTCCGTGGCTACCGCGCGATTGTAACGCCGTTGCGCGCCACGCCGTCAGGGCTGGCGCGCGGATTTTCCCATCCTGCTAAAATAGCGGGCTTACATCGCGGAGAGTCCCATGATTTTCGACAGCATTGCCACCAGCGGCCACGAACAGGTCGTGTTCTGCCAGAGCAAGGACGCGGGCCTGAAGGCCATCATCGCCATCCACAATACCGTGCTCGGCCCGGCGCTCGGCGGCCTGCGCATGTGGCCATACAAGAACGAGCAGGAGGCTTTGAACGATGTGTTGCGCCTGTCGCGCGGCATGACCTTCAAGAACGCGGTGGCGGGCCTGAACATCGGCGGCGGCAAGGCGGTGATCATCGGCGATCCGGCCAAGGACAAGTCCGAGGCGCTGTTCCGCGCGTTCGGCCGTTTCGTCAATTCGTTGAGCGGCCGCTACATCACCGCCGAGGACGTCGGCATCGACGTCAACGACATGGAATGGGTGTTCCGCGAGACCGAATTCGTCACCGGCGTGCACCAGGTGCACGGCGGCTCGGGCGATCCCTCGCCGTTCACCGCCTTCGGCACGCTGCAAGGCCTGCATGCCGCGTTGCACGCCAAGTTCGGCGACGAGGACGTCGGCAAGCGCGCCTACGCCGTGCAGGGCGCCGGCCACGTCGGCATGGAATTCATCAAGCTGCTGCGCGAACAAGGCGCCAAGGTTTTCGTCACCGACATCCATCCGGAACTGGTCAAGCGCGCGGTCGACGAATTCGGCTGCACGGCGGTTGGCCTGGACGAAATCTACGATGTCGACGCCGACGTCTACTCGCCGTGTGCGCTCGGCGGCACGGTCAACGAGAAAACCCTGCCTCGGCTGAAGGCCAAGATCATCTGCGGCGCGGCGAACAACCAGCTCGCCAACGATGCGATCGGCGACGAGTTGGAAAAGCGCGGCATCCTCTATGCGCCGGACTACGCCGTCAACGCCGGCGGCGTGATGAACGTGTCGCTGGAAATCGACGGCTACAACCGCGAGCGCGCGATGCGCATGATGCGCACGATCTACCACAACGTCGGCCGCATCTTCCAGATCGCCAAGCGCGACGGCATCCCGACCTACAAGGCCGCCGACCGCATGGCCGAGGAGCGCATCGCCGCAATCGGCAAGATCAAGTTGCCGCACATGGGCAATAATGGCCCGCGCTTCCTGGGACGCATGCGCGGACATTGATCGCATCCAACATAATCTGCTGCGCTCGGCATTTCGCGTGCCGGCGGTGCTCGGAATCCTCATGTACTAGCGTGTACACTCCGGTTCCTGCGCTCCGGCGACCCGCGAACTGCCTTCGCTCGCGACGATTCTGTTGGGTGCGCCGCCAAGCACAAGGCTGAATGATGAGACCCTTTCCCCTTGGTGAAGACATCGACCTGCTGCGCGAAAGCGTGCGCGCCTTCGCGGACAAGGAAATCGCGCCGCGCGCGGACCTGATCGACCGTGAAAATGCATTTCCGGCCGACCTGTGGCGCAAGTTCGGCGAGATGGGATTGCTCGGCATCACGGTGCCGGATGAGTTCGGTGGCAGTGGCATGGGCTACCTCGCGCATCTGGTCGCCATGGAGGAAATCTCGCGCGCGTCCGGCTCGGTCGGTCTGTCGTACGGCGCGCATTCCAACCTTTGCGTCAACAATATCCTGCACAACGCGAACGCGCAGCAGAAGAAGAAGTGCCTGCCCAAGCTGTGCAGTGGCGAATTCGTCGGTGCGCTGGCGATGAGCGAACCGGGTGCCGGCTCCGACGTGGTCGGCTCGATGACCTGCAAGGCCGAGAAGAAAGGCGACGCCTGGATCGCCAACGGCAACAAGATGTGGATCACCAACGGCCCGGATGCGGACGTGCTGCTGGTCTACATGCGTACCGCCGACAAGCGCGCCGGCAGCCGCTGCATGACCGCATTTCTCGTCGAAAAGGGCATGCCGGGTTTCTCCACCGCGCAAAAGCTCGACAAGCTCGGCATGCGTGGCTCCAACACCTGCGAACTGGTGTTCGAGAATTGCGCGATTCCCGACGCCAACCGCGTCGGCGAGGTCAACGAAGGCGTGCGCGTGCTGATGAGCGGTCTGGACACCGAACGCCTGGTGCTGTCCGGCGGTCCGATCGGCCTGATGCAGGCGGCGCTGGATCTCACCCTGCCCTACGTGCGCGAGCGCAAGCAGTTCAATGCGCCGATCGGCACGTTCGGCATCATGCAGGCCAAGATCGCCGACATGTACACGCAACTGCAGTCCGCACGCGCCTATGCCTACATGGTCGCGCAGGATTTCGACCGCGGCGTCAAATCGCGCGTCGATCCGGCCTCATGCCTGCTGCATGCCTCGCAAAGCGCCGTGCAGGTTGGCCTGGAAGCGATCCAGGCACTCGGCGGCAATGGCTATATCAACGAGTTTCCCGCCTCGCGCATCCTGCGCGACGCCAAGCTGTACGAGATCGGCGCCGGCACGAACGAAATCCGGCGCATGCTGATCGGTCGGGAGCTGTTCCACGGCAAGTGGTAAGTGCAATACCGCGTGCCGGCCGCGGCAACCCGTTCGTCCGCCCATCCGTTGCGTTGCCAGCCAGATTCTGCGCTACACTCGATCCATCCACGAACGGGGGTGGATCATGAATGCGCTCGGCAACACCATTCGGCCGGTCGGGGACACGCCCCGGGCGTCGCCGTGGAAGGTGTTGATCGTCGACGACGAACCCGAAGTGCATGCCGTCACCCGCCTGGTGCTCGGCAACTTCCGATTCGCGGATCGTCCGCTGCAATTTCTCAACGCGACATCCGCGGCGCAAGCCGAAATCATGCTGCGCGAGAATCCGGACATCGCCGTGATGCTGCTCGACGTCGTCATGGAAACCGATCGCGCCGGGTTGGACCTGGTGCGCACCGTGCGTGAGCGGCATGGCAACCAGTTCGTGCGCATCGTGCTGCGCACCGGCCAGCCCGGGCAGGCCCCGGAGCAGCATGTCATCGCCAACTACGACATCAACGATTACAAGGAAAAGACCGAACTGACCGCGCAGAAGCTGGCGACGACGATGTTCGCGGCCCTGCGCAGCTACCGCGACATGCGCACGATCGAAACCAGCCGGCGTGGCCTGGAACGCGTGATCGACGCATCCACCTACATCTTCTCGCACGAGCACTCGCAACGCTTCGCCATCGCCACGATGGAGCAGGTCGCCGACCTCATCGGCGGAACGCGAAGCGTTGCGCTTTGCCGCCTGCCCAATGCGGCCAACATCCCCAAGCACTTTCCCATCGCGGCGGCGGTGGGCGGATACCGCGGCATCACCGGGAGCAATGCCGATGAAAAGCTGCCGCCAAAGATTGCCGCGGCATTGCGTCATGCCGTCGCCAATCGCCAGCATGTTTTCGGCGACGATCACTTCGTCCTTTTCGTTGGTGACAATCGCGCGCAGGAAAGCCTGGCCTATGTCGGCGAAAGCCCGTCTTCCGGCGACCTGACGCATCGCCTGCTCGAGGTCTTCGCCACCAATGTCTCGGTCGCCTACGAAAACCTGCACTTGAATCGCGACCTGCTCGACAGCCAGCGCGAGATGGTGCACCTTCTCGCCGGTGCGGCGGAAACGCGTTCCTGGGAAACCGCCAACCACGTCAAGCGCGTGGGCATGATCGCCGACCTGCTCGGCCAGTTGTATGGGCTCAACGAAGCGACCACTGATGCATTGCGCACGGCATCGCCCTTGCACGATATCGGCAAGATCGGCATTCCCGATGCGATCCTCAACAAACCGGGGCCGCATACGCCGGAAGAAACCGTGGTCATGCGCACGCATGCGGAACTCGGCGCGCGCCTGCTTTCCATGTCGCAGCGCCCGCTGCTGCAACTGGCCGCCGAAATCGCCATGACGCATCACGAGAACTGGGACGGCTCGGGCTACCCGCGCGGGTTGTCGGGCGACGATATTCCCATCGGCGGACGCATCACCATGCTCGCCGATGTGTTCGACGCACTGGGCAGCCGGCGTTGCTACAAGGAGCCGTGGCCGGCCGAGGACATCCGCGCCTTCATCCTCGAACAAAGCGGCGTGAAATTCGAGCCGCGCCTCGTGGAACTGCTGTTTGCCAACTGGGACCGGATCCAGACCGTGCGCGAGCAGCTACCCGACTGAACCGCGGCGCGGGCCGCGCCATCGTTTCATTCAGGCTTCATCGGCAGGAAAATCTCGAACATGGCTCCGGCGCCCGGCGCCGACTCCACGCGGATGCTGCCCTTGAGCAACTGCGTGACCAGGTTGTAGACCACGTGCAAGCCCAGCCCGGACCCGCCCTGGCTGCGCCGGGTCGTGAAGAATGGCTCGAACACGCGCGCACGGACATCCTCGCCCATGCCGGCGCCATCGTCGCGGTAGGTCAGCTCGACCACATCGCCGTTGCGATGCGCGCCGATGGTGATGACGCCGGCCTGCCCGGGCGCATAGGCGTGGTGCAGCGAGTTCATCACCAGATTGCTCAGGATCTGGTAGAGCGCACCCGGATACGTTTCGAGCGCGATCGGTTGCGGACAGACGATGTCCACCACCAGCGGCGTCTTCTTCAGGCTCGGACCGAGCGAGGTCAGGATCTCGTTCAAGTACGCGCCCAGCTCGATGCGGCGGTGTTCTTCGGTGGCCTGATCGACGGCAATCAGCTTGAAACTCTTGATCAGGCGGTCGGCGCGTTGCAGGTTGCGCAGGATGATTTCCGAGCTTTCGCCGATCAGGGCATGGAAGTCGGCCAATTCGTCGGCACCGAGCGCCGGGAGCTTTCCCAGGCGCAAGGCTTCTTCGCGCAGGTGCGAGGCGGCGGTAACGGTCACGCCCAATGGCGTGTTGATCTCGTGGGCAACGCCAGCGACCAGCCCGCCCAATGCCGCCATCTTTTCCGATTCCAGCAGCTGTCGTTGTGCCTGGGTGAGCTGCTCCAGCGTCTGGCGCAATTCGGCATTCGCCCGACGCAGGTCGGCGGTGCGCGCATCCACGCGCGATTCCAGTTCCTCGTTGAGCTTGCGCAAGGATTCCTCGGCGCGTTTGAGCGTGCTGATGTCCTGGGTGGTGCCGACGATGCGCAAGGCCCGACCGCGCCCATCGCGCCCATGCACGCGACCGCGCGTGAGCAACCAGCGCCACTCGCCGGCGTTGTTCTGCGTCCGATAGCTGACTTCCAGAAATTCGCTTTCGCCCTTCAGGTGCGATTTCAGCGCGCGCTGGAATGGCACCTTGTCGTCCGGGTGCAGGAACGGTTCGAAGTCCTGGATCGTCTGCGCGCGCGCCTGACTGCTCACGCGCAAGTCCTCCAGTTCGTTTTCGCGCACGAAGCGCCCGCTCGTCAGATCCACGTCCCACAACTCGCCACCGCTACCCCACAAGGCATACTTCAAGCGCTCGGCGCTGGCGCTGATCGCCTCGCGTGCAACCGCCTGCCGTTTCCAATCGGCGCGCACGCGCCAGGCACCGATGCAGATCAACAGCACCGCGGCAGCGCCATACCCGGCGATGGCTGGCCACGACGCCCAGGGTGCCGGCAGGACGCGCACCGCCAACCTCGCCTCCTGCGTATTCCAGGGCAAGCCCGCGCGGCGTGCACGCACGTGCAGCTCGTAATCGCCTGCCGGCAAATCCGTGTACGCGGCGAATCGGCGTGCGGCGCCCGTCTGCATCCACTGCTCATCATGGCCATCCAGCCGATAGGCATATTCGATCGATTGCGGGTCGGAAAATCCAAACGCGCTGAACTCGAAACCGATGTTGCGCTGGCGGTAGCCGAACGTGGCGCTGCCGCCATTCCACGGCGCGGCTTGCAAGGGAGATTGCTTGTCCTGCCAGCGCAGGCCCACCGGCTGGTTGTTGAGCAACACGGTGGTAAGGACCGGCATCGGTTCCGGTGCGGCGACGACCCGTTCCGGCGCAAACAGCGTCGCCCCGGATGGCCCGCCCAGGAAAATGCGATGATCCGGCAACACGCTGGCGACGTTGATGTAATACCCTTGCAGCAGCGTGCCGTCGGCCGGGCCGAAATTGGCGATATGCCCGTTGACCGGGTCATAGCGGCTGATGCCCGCCGTGGTACTGATCCACAGCGCGTGGCGATCGTCCTCGATGATGCTGCCGATCGCATCGGCGCCAAGCCCCTCCAGCGTGGAAATGGTTTCGAATCGCGGTTCGCCATGGTTGCCCGGCGCCAGGTGGTTCATGCCGCCGCCTTGCGTGCCGATCCAGATGCCGCCACGGCTGTCCTGCGCGAAGGTGGTTACCGTATCGTTGCTCAGCGAATGCGGATCGCGGGGATCGGAACGAAAATGCATGAAACGGCCGCTTGTGCGGTCGTAGCGATCCAGGCCGCCGGGGCGCAAGGCAATCCAGATCGCGCCTTGCGTATCCTCGAGCATGCTCGCGACCGGGCCGAAGCCGATGGTGCTGGCATTGGCGCCATCGTGCTGATGGTGCCGGAAATGCGTGCAGCCGGCGCAAAGCTCGTCCAGGCCCGCGTCCATCGTGCCGACCCACAATGTCCCTTCGCGATCCTCGGTGGCAAACAGCAGGTCGTCGCTGGCCAGGCTGGACGCATCGCTGGCGTCGTGCCTGAATCGCTGGAAATGCGTCTTGCCGGGCGGCTTGCGCAAAAGGCCGCCACAGGCGGTCGCAATCCAGAGGCTGCCGTCGCGACTGCGCGTGATCTGTTCGATCAACGCCACCGGCAAGCCGTCCGGCTTGCTTTCATCGGGCAATATGCGCTCGACCACGCCGGCGACGGGATCAAAGCGCAGCATGCCGCCACTGGGCGATCCAAGCCAGAGCGTACCGTCCGGGTTGGCCAGGGCGGCCACCACCGGGCTGGCCGAGAGCGTGCGCGCATCGCCTGGAACCGAGCGCAGGTTGCTGAAAACTTCCGTGCGCGGCTCGTGCACGCCAATGCCGTTGTTCCACGACCCGGCCCACACCAACCCGTCGCGATCGACAAAAATCGTTTCCTGGCGATCGGCGGCGAGGCTGCGCGGATTGGTGGGATCGTGGCGGAATTGCTCGATGCGCCCAGTGCCTGGATCCAGGCGCAGCAGCCCATTCGCCTTGGTCGCCACCCACAGTCGGCCGGCGTTGTCGAATTCCAGGTTGCGCAGGTCGTCGCCTGGCAGGGCATGCGCGGCGTCCGCGTCCTGGTGGTACCAGGCCAGGGGCGTGCCAGATGCGGATAGCCGGTACAGGCCCGAAGCGGTGGTTGCCACCCAGATGTCACCGTCCGCAGCAATTGCCAACGAACGCACGTCCATCGAATGCGCGGGATCGAACCGCAGTTCGTGCACCTTGCCGGCGCTTTCATCGCACTGCCACAGGCCGTCACGACTGCCGATCAGGACCATGCCATCACGCGACTGGCGCAACACCCTCACGTTGGCAAGCATGGGCAGATTGCCCAAGGGTGTATCCCGGAATCGATTGGCCGCACGATCCAGCCATTGCAATCGTCCGGAAGTACTTGCCACCCACAGCCCGTTGCGGCGGTCGACCAGCAAGGCGGTTATGTGCTCGGATCCCACGCTGTCGCTACGCAGCGGATCCGGAGCGTAATGCTCGAAGCGGTCGAGCAACGGATCATAGCGATCCAGTCCACCGGCCTGGGTGCCGACCCACAGCGCACCGCCCTTGTCCGCAGCGAGCGCCGTGATGTAGTTGTCGCTGAGTCCCCATGGCTTGCCACGGATGTGCTTGTAAACCTTGAAGCCGTAGCCATCGAAGCGATTGAGGCCGTCCTGCGTTCCGATCCACAGGAAACCCGTTCCATCCTGCGCCATCGACATGGCGCTGGCCTGCGACATGCCCTCGCTCGTGCTGAAATTGCGGAAGCGGACGCTGACGACACCGGGGATATCCGCCTGTGCAACGCCGGCGCACGCGCAGGCCGCGGCAGACGCCGCCAACAACCACCGTAAGAGCCCCCTGACCGCCATGGTATGCAGGCTACGCGCGGAAAATCGCCCTTGCAAGCGCGTTGCGGCGCTGCACAATGGGAAAAATCCACATTGCAACACGACCGATAGTGTGAATATTCTAGGCGCCACGCCCACACTGCAACCGTCGGCCGCAATCGGGCTCGAAATGCCACTGGAGGAGGACTCGTGAGCAAAGCAACCGTGAAGAAGAAGAATGACAAGGCCAAGGCCAGACCCGCCAAGGCGAAAACCGCCAAGCCGGCCGCTCCCGCACGGCACGCCATGCCCAGACACGCCGCCTCCAGACACCCGGCGGCCCGCAAGCCCGAACCCAAGCTCGCAAAGACCCCTCCCAAGCTCGCCAAATCCGCAAAGCCCGCCGCGGCGCCGAGCGGCAAGTCGATCATGGAATCGGCCCAGCAGATCTGGCTGGCAGGCCTGGGTGCCTTCGCCAAGGCGCAGGAACAAGGCGGCGCCGTGTTCGACACCCTGCTCAAGGAAGGCAGCAACATCGAACGAACCACGCGCAAGCTCGCCAGCGGCAAGGTCGGCAACGTGCGCGACGCCGTCGAAAGCGGCGTCAGCCAGGTGCGCGAGCGCACCCAGGAAACCTGGGATCGCCTCGAACAGGTTTTCGAGGATCGCGTATCACGCGCCCTGGCCAAGCTCGGCGTACCCGGCCGCAAGGAACTGGACGACCTGCTCAAGCGCGTGGATGAGCTCAATCGCGACGTGCGCAAGGTCACCGGCGGCGTGCGCCCCGCGCTGGGGCAGATCATGGGCAATACCGTGCGCCGCGCGCGCGACGATTTGTCCGATCTCGCGCGCGAGCTCGAAGAAGCCCAACTCGCCGCCAAACAGACCATGAAGCGCACCGTCGCCAGCGTGAAGAAGGCCGTCAAGTCCGCCCGCCGCTGATCCTTTAGCAACCCGCCAGCCGTACGAAGCCCAAGGACCCCTCCCCCCGATGGCTTTGGCTGGCGGGTTCTTTGTTGGATGGTCTGCACGACCCCGTCCTGGGGTTGGCAGTCCGCGCCGAACCCGAAGTAAATTCGGGCTCGGCTGCGACTCACCAAGCGCATCCACGCTTGAATCGCGGGCGAGGCATCCTGCCTCGCTGTGCTTCATGCTCGCGGTGGATCTTCTTGCGTTCTATTTTTCAGGCATGACTTTCGTCGTCTTGCCTCGCCCCCCGCACTGGACGATGATGCGGGATTGCCTCCCGGGGGAAACCGCATGTTTCGCTCTCGCATTTGCGCCGCATTGGCCCTGCTTCTGCTGGCCGTTGGCACCGCGCAAGCGGTCGATGCTTCCCTCTTCCAGGATTTGCACTGGCGCCTGATCGGCCCGTACCGCGGCGGACGCGTGTTGGCGGTGACCGGCGACCCCACCGATGCGAAGCATTTCTACTTCGGTTCGGTCAACGGCGGCGTGTGGGAAACGCACGATGCCGGCCGCACCTGGGATCCGATCTTCGACAGCCAGCCGGTCGGTTCCATCGGTGCGATCGCGCTGGCGCCGTCGGATCCGAAGACCATTTACGTCGGCAGTGGCGAAGCCGACATGCGCTCGGACATCGCCCAGGGCGACGGCATGTACAAGTCCGTCGATGGCGGCAAGACCTGGACCCACATCGGCCTGGCCGACACGCAGCAGATCGAGCGCATCCTTGTCGATCCGGCGAATGCGCGACATGTTTACGTCGCCGCGCTTGGCCATCCGTACGGGCCGAACGACGAACGCGGCGTGTTCGAGTCGCGCGATGGTGGTGCGAGCTGGAAAAAGATCCTCGGCCCGAACGCCGACACCGGTGCCATCGACCTCGTTTTTGAACCGGGCAATCCTTCGACGCTGTACGCGGCGCTATGGCAGACGCGGCGCCCGCCATGGAACATCTATCCACCCTCGAATGGTCCGGGCAGCGGGTTGTACAAATCGACCGACGGTGGCGAACACTGGACGCACATCCAGGGCCACGGCTTTGCCTCCGGCACGCTTGGCCGCATTGGCCTGGCCATTTCCGCGGCGCAACCGAAGCGTGTTTACGCGATCGTCGATGGCGACCAGGGTGGGCTGTACCGCTCCGACGATGCCGGCGCGAACTGGATCAAGACCACCGGCGACGCGCGCGTCTGGCAGCGCGGCTGGTACTTCGGCGAGATCACCGCCGATCCAAAGAATGCCGACCGTGTCTTTGCGATGAACACCATCGTGCTGCGCTCGGACGATGGCGGCAAGACCTTCATCGCGCTCAAGGGCGATCCGACCGGTGATGACTTCCATGCGCTGTGGATCGATCCGCAGGATTCGAATCGACGCATCCTCGGCGTGGACCAAGGCGCGCTGGTCACGCTCAACGACGGCAAGACCTGGAGTTCGTGGTACAACCAGCCGACCGCACAGATCTACCACGTCACCACCGACAACCGCTTCCCGTACTGGATCTATGGCGCACAGCAGGATTCGGGCGCCATGGGCCTGCCCAGTCGCGGCAGCAGCGGAGACGGCATCACGATGCGCGAGTTCGCCGAGGTCGCCGCCGGTGGCGAAAGCGACAACATCGCCACCGATCCGGACGATCCGCAGACCGTGTTCGGCGGGCGCGTGGACAAGCTCGACCTGCGCACGCAGCAACTGCGCAACGTCGATCCCACGTTGGCGCTGCCCGCGATCTACCGCGGCGCATGGACCTTGCCGCTGGTGTTCTCGCCACGCACGCCGCATGTGCTGTTCTTCGGCAACCAGCGCGTGTTCCGCACCGCCGATGGCGGCGAACACTGGCAACCAATCAGTCCGGATCTCACGCGCGAAGATCCTGGCGTGCCGAACAATCTGGATGCCGCCACCATTGCCGACAACCTCGGCCAGGGTCCGCGACGCGGCGTTGTCTACGCGATCGCACCCTCGCCAGTCGCGGACGGCTTGATCTGGGCCGGAACCGACGATGGCCTCGTCTGGCGCACGCGCGATGGCGGCGCACATTGGGACAACGTGACCCCGAAGGCGCTGACGCCGTGGTCGAAAGTCGGCGTGATCGACGCATCGCATTTCGACGCCGACAGCGCCTACCTCGCCATCGACCGACATCGCCTGAACGACCAGAAACCGTACCTCTACCGCAGCCACGATGGCGGCAAGAGCTGGCAACTCATTGTTGAGGGTATTCCGGCAAATCAATCGGTGAACGTGGTGCGAGCCGATCCTGTGCGCCGTGGTCTTTTGTTCGCCGGCACCGAACGCGGCGCCTACGTGTCGTTCGACGACGGCGATCATTGGCAGCCGCTGCAGCAGAATCTGCCGGTCACGTCGGTGCGCGACATCGTGGTGCATGACGCCGACCTGGTGCTTGCCACGCATGGACGCGGGATCTGGATCATGGACGATATTTCCGCGCTGCGGCAGATGGATGCCAGTGTCGGCAACGAGCGCGCGTGGCTGTTTGCACCCGCTCCGGCCTACCGCGTGCGCCTGCCGGAATTCACCGGTACCCCGATGCCCAAGGACGAGCCGATGGCGGTGAACCCGCCCATGGGCGCGTATATCGATTACGCATTAAAAACAGCGTCCAACATTCCGGTTACGTTGGATATTTTCAATTCCAACAACGAACTCGTCCGACACTACTCCAGCACCGCCCCGGCCCAGCACGTGGATCCGGCCAAACTCGAATTCGCGCCCGAATGGGTCGAGCAGCCGAGCCGCCTTTCCAGTGCCGCTGGCATGCACCGCTTCGTCTGGCCTTTGCGTTACGCGGCGCCTGCCGCGCCTGGCAAGTCTGATCCCTGGGCCAATGGCGTGTGGGCGCCGCCCGGCAAATACCGGGTCGTGCTGACCGTGGATGGCGTAAAGCGCGAGCAATCGCTGCAGGTGCTGGCTGATCCGCGGGTGAAACTTGAGGACTCGGCCTACGCGGAACAATTCGCCTTTGCGCGCAGGATCGAGGCGCAAAACACGCGCGTGGGCGTCGCAGCGCATGCCGCGGATGCCCTGCATCGTGCGTTGCTCGCCCTGGGCGCGCAAGGCAAGGGCAACTGGAGCAAGAATGCCCAGGCGCTCGACACGCGCGTGCAGGTGCTCAGCGGCAAGCGCGACGCACCCAATCCGCGCAATGCATGGTCGTTCCCACCACGCGATACTCAGAACTTCGCATTCCTCGCCGGCGCGCTGGCAAAACTGCAAGTCGCGGTGGACGGCGCCGATGCCGCGCCATCGATCGATGCGCAAAACGGCTTCAAGGCGCTGGTGCCTATGGTCGATGCCACGTTGCAGGCTTGGCACGATTTGCAGTCGCGCGAACTGCCGGCGCTGAATGCGCAGTTGAAGGCGGCGGGGAAAGAACCAATCAGGATCGATTGACTCAAGAACCGTCCATGGTGGGTCGCCGTTCGGCATCCATGCCTCACCAGAAAATGCCGCGCGCAATGCGTTACTTCGCATTGCGCAAGCACGGCATTTTCTACCAATGTACGCCTCGCATCAGCGACGCGAACGCGACCTGCTCGCTGGTCGGCTGCGCATCGCGTTCACTGCGTCCCTTCATGCCTTTCGCCGCGGCCGAATCCGGGAACAGGCGGAACGCGGTGTTCATCAGGATCTCATACGCGCGCGGCGCCAGTGCGTAGAAAATCTGCGCGAACGTACCGAGCCTTGTCGCCATGCGCACCGGGCGGTCGATGATGGCCGTGACGATCATGTCGCCGGCTTCCTCCGGCGACAGCGTCGGCACCGACTCGTACATCTTCGTGGGCGCGATCATCGGCGTCTTCACCAGTGGCATGTTGATCGTGGTGAAGTTGATGCCATTGTCGGAGAACTCGGCCTGCGCACAGCGCGAGAACGCATCCAGAGCGGCCTTTGACGACACGTAGGCGGAAAACCGCGGCGCATTGGTGAGCACGCCGATCGATGAAATGTTGATGATGTGGCCGCGATGGCGTGCGGCCATGCCGGGCAGGAATCCCATGATCAGGCGCAGAGAGCCGAAATAATTGAGCTGCATGGTGCGTTCGAAATCGTGGAAGCGATCATAGCTCGACGCGATCGCTCGCCGGATCGAGCGCCCGGCATTGTTGATCAGGATGTCCACGCCCTTGTGTTCGGCCAGCACTTTTTGCACCAGTTCGTCGCACGATTTTTGCTCCGCGAGATCGGCGACATAGGTGTGGCAGACACCGCCCGCATCGACGATTTCCTTGCGCGTGGCGTTGAGCTCGTCCTCGCCGCGCGCGCAAATCAGCACTTTCGCGCCGGCGGCAGCGACCTTCAACGCCGCCGCCTTGCCGATCCCGGACGAACCGCCGGTGATCAGCACGGTGCGACCACGCACCTTGCCCGACAGCGAATGGTCGACGAACAGGTCCGGATCGAGATGGCGTTCCCAATAGTCCCACAGCCGCCACGCGTAATCGTTCAGATCCGGCACGCGGATCTTCGTGCCCTTGAGCGCGCGCTCGGTTTCGCGGCAATCGAAACGCGTCGGATAGTTGATGAGCTTGATCGCCTCGGCCGGAATTCCGAGGTCGCGCAGCACCGCGCCGGTGAAACGCTTGACCGGCGGCAGCCCGGCCAATGCCTGCTTGATCATCGGCGGGATGAATCCGAACATGCGCGCATCCAGGCGCATGGTCATCTGCGGCGCGTGACCGGCCTGGGCAAAGATGTTGAGCACTTCGCCGATGCGGCGCGGCGCCGGATCGGTGAGATGGAAACAACCGCCGTCCAGGCCCGGCTTGTGCGCGATGTGATCCATGGCGGCGGCGACGAAATCCACCGGTACCATGTTCACGCGCCCGCCTTCCAGGCCGATCGTCGGCATCCACGCCGGCAACGCCTCACGCAGTTTTTTCAACGTACGGAAGAAATAGTACGGTCCGTCGATCTTGTCGATCTCGCCGGTCTTCGAACTGCCGATCACCACGCCAGGCCGGTAGATTCGGTGCTTGATCTTCGCCCCGCGCACCAGGGCTTCGGCCTCATGCTTGGTGCGAAAGTACGCGTTGTCGAGGTTTTCGGCCTCGGCGAACATGTCCTCGCGGAACACGCCCGAGTACAAGCCGGCCACGGCGATGGAACTGGCATAGTGGAAGCAGCCAGACTTGATCGCGCCCGCCAGTTCCAGCGCGTGGCGGGTGCCCTCGACATTCGCTGCCGCCTGGCTTTCCGCGTCCGCGGCCAAGTCGTAGATCGCCGCAAGGTGGAAGAAGTGCTTGACCTTTCCGGCCAGAGCCTTGCGCTGCGCCGGCGTCAGCCCCAGCATCGGTTTGGTCAGGTCGCCGATAACCGGAAACAGGCGCTTGCCGTCCGCACCGAAGCGTTCGCGCAAGTCTTCGAATTTCTTCTGCGAGCCCTTGCGCACCAGGCAGTGGACATCGCCCTTGCGCGCCAGCAGGTGTTCGAGCAAATGGCGGCCGATGAAGCCGGTGGCGCCGGTTACGAAATAGGTCATTTTTGCGATCCCCGCATTGGCTGGTTTGCCACCTGCCTAAGATAACGTGCATGGGCAGCCAATCAAAGCACCCCAGCCTCGGCATGCGCGTGTAATCGTTGCCGCCAATTTCGGAATAGACACGAAAGGCGCCGCATCCGGCGGTGGGGGCATGTCATGCGAATCTGGCCGACCATTCTTGCTTTCGCCTCGACTGTGGCGCTGGGTCAATCGATGCCACCAACCGTTCCAGGGCAGCCACAGGATGGAACCCCGTCGATCGAAACCGCCAGCCAGCTGCCGCTGACCTACGTCGGTGCCGATGACCGAGTCTCCATCGGCATCGACAAGGACGGCAACACGCAGGGCGAGTTGATGGGCGTTTTCGCCCGCAATGGAAAGCATGCTGTCGTTGCGCAATTGTGGTGGAACCACGGCGGCGCCGGCGGATTCCAGGCCGACTACAACTGGCTGTTCGGAATGACGCCGGATGAAGCCCGCGCGAATCCCGACAAGGCCACGGTCGCAAAGTTTTCGTTCGGCATGAACCAGGACGAGTTCAAGAATCGCCAGGCCGCATTGGGGCTGGCCATCGAGCGCAAGCAGTTTTTCCTCAATGCCTACCTTGCCACCAAGGCGAGCAGCAGCCGCGATATCGGTTCGATCTCGGGCACAACACAAAGCGAGCAGGATGGCACCGACGATACCGGAAATTTCACGCAGACTTTCCTCACCACGACTACGACACAATTGCTGTCGCACCCGTACAATTACAGTGCAGGCGTCCATGGCGGCCACTTCTCCGATGCCCTGGGAGCGCGTTTCAACGCCGGAGCGGACTACGACAGCGGCAACCAGGGCGTTCACGAAACACGCGCTTCCATCGGCATCGACAAATACATCGGCACGCGCGGCTGGAGCGTTTCGGGTCTGGCTGAGCATGCCCGGCAGAAGGATCCTCTCCTCGGCGACCACGGCGACAATCGCTGGTGGCTGACGCTGCGCTACGAATTCGGCGGCAGCGGCGCCTTCGTTCCGACCGACAAAGTCGGCGACACCGCGTGGATCATGCGCGCGCTGGGCAATCCGGTCACCACCACGCCGCATACGTTGCGCACCTATGTATCGCACGGCACGATCACCCAGCACACGGTACCCGGAGCCAAGCAATACACCGCACACCGGCCGGTCGCACGCAACGACTCGGCCAGCGTTGCCGCCAACTCATCGAACAACGCGATCGCGGTACTGGCCAACGATTCCGATGCGGACGGAAACCCGATCTCGATAACCGCAGTCACCCAGCCTGCGCATGGAACCGCACAGATTGCCGGTTCGCAAATCGACTACACGCCAGCCCCTAACTACGTCGGCACCGATTCCTTTACCTACACGATCAGCGACAACAAGGGCCTTAGTGCGATGGCGAGCGTTGCCATAGCCATCGTCGCCAACGCACCACCGGTGGCGCGCGACGACGACGCCACCACCGCCTTTGGTACGCCCATAGCGATCAATGTGCTGGCCAACGACACAGACCCGAACGGATATGTTCTCAGCGTCACCGCCGTAACGAATCCCGCGCACGGAACGGCACAGCTCGCGGGAAATGCGGTGGACTATCTGCCAATGCCGGGATTTTCCGGAACGGACTCGTTCACCTACACCGTCAGCGACAACCACGGCGGGACGGCCACGGCCACCGTGACGGTCATCGTGCAACCGCCAGGGGCCCCGATCGCGGTCAACGACAGCGCATCTACCGCCTATGGCACGCCGGTAACGATCGACGTACTGGCGAACGACAGTGATCCGCAAGGCTACCCACTCGGTATCGTTTCGGTGACAAACCCTGCCCACGGCAGTGCACAGATCAGCGGCAATGCCATCATCTACACGCCATCCGCATCGTTCAATGGCGGCATGGACAGCTTCAACTACACCGTTACCGACGGGCATGGAAACTCGGCCAGCGCAACAGTCACCGTCACGGTTTCCGCACCAGGAAACCCCGTCGCAAGGAATGACATCGCGACAACAGCATACAAGACACCGGTCACCATCAACGTGTTGGCCAACGATACGGACCCGAACAATCTTGCTTTGAGCATCAGCACCGTGTCGACTCCGGCCAACGGTAGCACCCAGATCAGCGGCAACAGCATCGTTTACACACCCGCAGCGACGTTCTACGGTGGCGTCGACAGTTTCAGCTACGTCATCTCCGACGGCCACGGCGGCACGGCCAGTGCAACAGTCACGGTTACCGTTGCGCCTCCTCCGCCCCCGATTGCGGCGAACTACAACGCAACGATGCAACCCATTGTCGGCATAGCCGGCTTCTCCGCCAGCATCAACGTCCTGGCCAATGACAGCGATCCGAATGGATTCCCGCTGACCGTGGTCTCGGTCGGCGCACCAACGAAAGGCGGCTATGTGACGAACAATGGCAACGGCAATCTGACGTATGCGGCGCCGACGCCAGCGCCCGCAACGGATTCGTTTACCTACACCATCAGCAACGGCCATGGTGGCACCGCAACCGGCATCGTTACCGTCCAGTTGCCGACGTTCCAGATCACTACGGCGGTTACACCGAATGGCACAGGGGCGATCAGCCCTGCATCCATGACGGTTACCTACGGCACCATCGCGCACTTCACCCTAACACCATCCACCGGCTTCCTGATCGATTCCACAACAACCAATGCAGATGCCGCATTGCCAGGCGCATGCGGTGGCTCCCTGAGTGGATCGATGTTCACAACCCCACCCATCACGAAAAGCTGCACGGTGACGGCTGCCTTCTACTATCCAATCCAGTGACCAATGCTTGCGCCATTTCCGCGCGCGTTGACGCCTGCGCGGCCATCGTCCATGATGCGCCGCCAAGCAGTGCAACCGGGGATGACCATGGCCGACCTGAAAACGCAATTCGCGCAAGCCACGCAGGATGTCAAGAAGCTCGACGAGCGCCCCGACAACGACACGCTGCTCAAGCTGTATGCACTGTTCAAGCAGGGTTCGGATGGCGACGTCGCCGGTGCCAAACCCGGCTTCTTCGATTTCGTCGGCACCGCGAAGTACGAGGCTTGGGCCAAACTCAAGGGCATGAAAGCCGACGAGGCGATGCTCAAGTACGTCGACCTGGTCAAGAAATTGCGCGGCTGAGCGGCGCGGCGCAGCGATGGCCGCCGGGCAGACCCGCGAGAGGATCCTCGATACCAGCCTGGCGATGTTCAACGCCCAGGGCGAGCCCAACGTCACCACCAACCACATCGCCGACGAGCTCGGCATCAGTCCGGGCAATCTCTACTACCACTACCGCAACAAGGACGACATCGTCGAGCGCCTGTTCGCACGCTACGAAGCACGCATGGACGCGGCGTTGTCGGTCCCCGAGGGTCGCCTTCCCAACCTCGAGGACATCTGGCTGCAGCTGCACCTGGTCTTCGAGTGCATGTGGGAATACCGGTTCCTCTACCGCGACCTCGTCGACATCCTCGCGCGCAACCGCAAACTGCGACAGCGCTTCGCACGCATCCTCAATCGCGCCTCGCGGAGTGCCGAGGCCGTGCTCACCGGCCTTGCCCGGGCGCAGATCCTGCGCGCCACGCACGATGAAATCCACGCCACCGCGGAAAACGTCCTGCTGCTGACGACGTTCTGGCTCAACTACCATGCCGTGCGCGGCAGCAATCCGGAGCCGATGCAGCAGGATCTGAGCCACGGCATCTACCAGGTCATGCTGCTGATCGCGCCATTCCTGCGCGATGCGGAACGCGCGCATCTGAATACGCTCGCGCAAGCCTACCGCGGATAAAAAAACGGCCGCACAAGGCGGCCGCAAGTTCGTTGGAGTGTGAATTCGGTTATTTCACCGCCTTGAGCTGCCGACTGAGCGCGCTCATGCGCTGGCTCAGCGACTCGATGTCCGACTTGGTCGGCACGCCGAGCTTGTCCAGTGCCTGCGCAACGATGCGCTGGATCAGCACGCCGGCCTTCCTGGCATTGTCGCGCGCATGCATGCGCAGCGGCGCAAGCGCGCCCTTGAGTTGCGACTGCGCGTCGGCGCGCACTTCGCGCACGAGCTGCTGCGCGCGGGACTGGAAATCGCGGCCTTCGGCGGCGAGTCCGGCGAGCAGGCGCGTACCGCGCTTCTGCGCGATGGAGACCGCACCCAGACCGGCCAGCCACACGTCATGGGCAGTGTTGGCGGCAGGTGCCGCCGGCTTCTTGTTGCGCTTGTTGGTCATGTCGTGCCTCATCGGAAATAACCGCGTCGCTGCGGCGTTGTGGCCAACATAACGATACCGGTTAGAACTTTCACACTAGCCCAGGTCGAAGAAATCCACCACGCCGGTTTCCAGCGAATACTCGGCGCCGACCACGCGAAAACCCTTCTGCTCGATCAGGTTTTCCAGCAGTTCCGAGCCGTGGCGCAGGTGATTGGTGGAGGCGCGGATGTTCGCGCGCACCGCTTCGCGGCTCAGGGCGTGCAGATCGTGGCGCAATTCGGTATTCATCAGCGGCATGACGCTCGGCAGCACCCGGTTGACGATCGACATCAGGTTCGGCGATTGCGCGCCACCGGGCCGCGTGAGTTCGTCGACGGTGGCGGCGATGGCGCCGCATTGCGTGTGGCCGAGAACGACGACCAGGGGCGTGCCGAAGAAGGCGGCGGCGAATTCCACGCTGCCGACCAGTGATGGCGCAATGATGTTGCCGGCAACGCGGATCACGAACAGGTCGCCCAGCCCCTGGTCGAAGATGATCTCGGCCGGCACGCGCGAATCCGAGCAGCCAAGGATGGTGGCGAACGGTTCCTGTCCCGATGCCAGTTCGCGGCGTCGATCCCGGCCGGTCTGCTGAGCGCCGTTGCAATCATCGGATAAAAAGCGACGGTTGCCTTCGCGCAGGCGTTCAAGGGCTTCGGTTGCCGAAATCATCGTGCGAACTCCTTAGCGTATATGGATCTGGTTGCGCTCCTGCTTGCGATCCCAAGCACGCAATTCGTCGCGCAGATGTGCGATGCGCTGCCGGCCGAGCGCATTGCGTTCCTCGTCGAGCACGCGGCCATCGAGCAATTCGGCCAGGCGTTGCGCGGTGGGCAGCATCGCTTCCCAGGCGTCGAGTGCCGTCATCGGTCCCGGCAGGGTCATGAAAAAGCTCACGCCCGGCGTGCGCAAGGACTCGATCTGACTCATGTCGAAGCGGCCAGGCTTGACCATGCTGGCCATGCTGAAAATCGGCCCGGCTTCGGGCTTGCCGGAAAGCAGGCGGTGGAAGATGCCCAGATCGCCGAATTCCAGGCCGGCCTTTTCCGCGGCGACGATCAGATCCGACCCGTGGAAATCTTCGCCCGGCGGGGCGGCGACAAACAAGGTGACGATGCGCTCGATCGGCTGGTCCGGACGCAAACCTGCCGCCGGCTTGGCCGGTAGAGGCAGAGCGCCCGCGCTTGCGCCACGCTCGGCGGCAATCGCCGATCCCAGGCGTTGCAGTTCATCACCCAGGCCAACGTCGGGATCGGCCTGCCCGGCGTCTTCGGGCGTCGAATCCCCACCGAAGGTCGGCTCGATGCGCTCGCCGCCTTCGCGCGACGCGGCAACGCGCCGGCCCTGTCCGGGCTTTTGCGGGCGTCCGAACCAGTAGATGGCGGCAAACACGATCGCGCCGAGGATGGCGAGCGGAATTCCAATCGATGCATTCCAACTCATGCTCTGGTCTCCGGCAGCTAGGCGGCACCCGCCAGTTTAGCCGCTTCGGCGAGATCCACCTGCACCAGCCGCGACACGCCGGGCTCGCGCATGGTGACGCCGCACAACTGGCGCGCCGCTTCCATGGTCGCCTTGTTGTGGGTGACGAACAGGAACTGCACGCGCTCGCTCATCTCGGTGACGAGCTGCGAAAAACGGCCGACATTGGCCTCGTCCAGCGGCGCATCGACTTCGTCGAGCAGGCAGAACGGCGCGGGGTTCAGGCGGAAAATCGCAAACACCAACGCCACCGCCGACAGCGCTTTTTCGCCACCGGACAACAGCGAAATATTGGTCACGCGCTTGCCCGGCGGTCGCGCCATGATCGACACGCCGGCATCGAGCAGGTCCTCGCCGGTGAGTTCCAGGAACGCATGGCCGCCGCCGAACAGGCGCGGGAACAGTTCCTGCAAGCCGGCATTGACGCGATCGAAGGTCTCCTTGAAACGCTGGCGGGTTTCGCGATCGATTTTCTTGATCGCGCCTTCCAGCGTCTCCAGTGCGGTATTGAGGTCGGTCAACTGCGCGTCGAGATAGGTTTTGCGCTGCGATTGTTCCTCGAACTCGGAAATCGCCGCGAGATTGACCGGTTCCAGGCGTTTGATCTTGGCGTCGAGCGCTTCGAGTTGTTGCTCCCACTCGGCGGGTTCGGCGCCGGCCGGCAAGGCTTCCAGCACCGCCTGCAATTCGTGCCCGGCCGCGGTGATCGCTTCGTGCAACTGTTCGGCGCGCATTTGCAGGCCTTGGTGCGCAAGGCGCCGCTCGGCATGCGCTTCGCGTTGCTGGGAGAGCAGGTGTTCGATGCGATGGCGTTCGGTTTCGTAGCCGCGGAACTCGTTGTCGCGGTCTTCCACGCCCCTGCGCGCCTCGACCAGTTGCTTGTCGACGAGCAGGCGCTGGTTGAGGTAGGTCTGGCGCTCGGCTTCCATCCCTGCCAACGGGGCGTGGCTGGATTCGAGCTGCTGCGCGATTTCGGACTTGCGCGCATCGAGCTGGGCGAGCTGGCTGTGCATGCGCGCGAGCGCCTGTTCGAGCGCAGCCACGCCGGTACGCTTGGATTCGA
>JAFEFO010000040.1 GCA_018240565.1 Pseudomonadota bacterium
CATTCTTGGAATCCCGATTCAGCCGTCATACCGGCATGGATTGCCGGTATCCAGACTGCATGGATGCCATCCGTGGCAACTGGATTCCGGCAGTCCCTGCCGGAATGACGAAGAGTATTTTTCCACGAATATCAAAATGACTGACGCCGCCGGACTTCGGTCTGCAGCGGACCGACTCGACGCGGCCAGCCTGACGTCGCGCCCTGTGCGGCAAGATCGGCGCGCGCGGTGCGCGCGGCCTGCAGGCTGTCGTACGGTCCGCAAACCAGCAGCCAGACCTCGGCGTCGTTCTGGCGCAAATGCAATTTGTACATGTTTCCACTGGTGACGTTTGGCGCGGTGAGTTCCGCTTCGGTCGCGGCGTGCGCCAGTTCGATCACGTAGGAATCGGCAGGCAGGGCGAGGAAATCGACTGGCGGCGTCGAGACTGTCATCGTCGGTGCGGGCATCAGCTTCGGCGGCGGCGCGGTCACGACGGGAGCAGGTTCCGGCACTGGCGTGGCGGGTTGCGGAGGCGGCGCGGGTGGCGGATTCGCCGCGGCGGCTGGCGCTTGTGCCGGCACCATCGGACCTTGCACGCGTGGCTTCGGCGCGGGTTTCGGCCCGGGTGCCGCGGGCAGCGGTTGCATGGCGGACGCGGGATTCGGCGCTGCCAGATATCCCGGTAGTGCGCCGGCGCGTGGCGCGGCTGCCGGTGCCGATTCGGGTGGTGGTGTGGGCGTCGCGCGTGGTGGCGGCGCGGAGGCAGCGGGCGCAGCGGAGGACGGCGGCGAATCCGCATTGCCGATCTGCTTGCAATCCCAGCCCTTGTGGTCGGCGGTCGGCACGCAGTTGTACTTCTTGCCGGGCTGGAACGTGTCCACCTTGCCGTAGTCGGACGGATCCGCCTGCGCCAGCGCGGCGCCCGCCAGCAGGGCAAAGGCGAGCAGGCTACGCGGCCGCATACGGCGAATCCTGGCCTTGCGTGAACATGATGTGGAAGCCGCGCTTGAGCTGGGCGTCGCGCGCATGCTCGAACGCCGCCAGCGCGGCGTCGCGTTCCAGGTAAACGTCGCGTTTCAAGCTGACGCGTCCGCCCGGCTGGCCCCATTCGCGGGTCAGCGTCCAGCCGCCGAGCAAGTCCTGCTGCAGGGCGATCTGGTAGTAGCGCGGCGGTTCCGCGGCGAGCGGTTTGGTTTGCATGTACAGGCGCATGACGCGTAGTTTAGCGTGCCGCGGTCAATTCGGCCCGGATCGCCGCCGCCTCCACGTCATCGAAGATTTCGGCGCGACCCACGCCGCGCCACGCGATCACGCGCAGGCGGCCGCTGGCATTTTTCTTGTCCAGGCGCATCGCCGCGAGCAGGGCATCGGCATCCGTCCCGGCGGGAATCGACGTCGGCAATCCAAAGCGGACGAGCAGATCGCGCAGGCGCGTCGTGTCTGCGGCGGTTGACCGTCCCGAGCGCTGCGACAAACCCGCCGCCAGGCACATGCCGATCGCCACCGCTTCGCCATGCAGCAACACGCCGTAGCCGCAGACGGTTTCCAGCGCATGGCCAAAGGTGTGGCCGAAGTTGAGCAGGGCGCGTTCGCCGCGTTCGGTTTCGTCGCGGGCGACGATGCCGGCCTTCTGTGCGCAGCAATGGGCGATGCAATCGGCAAGCGCATCCGGATCGCGTGCGAGCAGGGCCGCGGCGTTGACCTCCAGCCAGTCGAAAAAATCCGCATCGCCGAGCGCGCCGTACTTCACCACCTCGGCCAGGCCTGCGCGCAGTTCGCGATCGGGCAGGCTCGCCAGCGTGTCGGTGTCGGCGATCACCGCGCGCGGCTGGTGGAAGGCGCCGACCAGGTTCTTGCCTTGCGGCAGGTCCACGCCGGTCTTGCCGCCGACCGACGAATCGACCATTGCGAGCAGGGTCGTTGGCATTTGCACAAATGCGATGCCGCGCATCCAGCACGCCGCGGCAAATCCGGCCAGGTCGCCGACCACGCCGCCGCCCAATGCAATGAGTGTCGCGTCGCGGCTGGCCCCGAGTTGCGCCAGCGCGGCGAAGATCTTCGCGGCGGAATCGAGCGTCTTGTGCGCTTCGCCGGCGGGAAGTATCCATGTGGACAATGTTGCATCGCGCAGCCCCGCCGTCACGCGCTGCAGGTACAGCGGTGCGACGTTCTCGTCGCTGACGACGAGCGCGTGCTTGCCGGTGATGGCATTGCGCCAACATGGCGCATTGGCGAGCAGTCCGGCGCCGATGCGGATCGGATAGGCGCGCGCGCCGAGCTCGACGCGGATCTCGTGGCGCAGCGCGCTCACGTGGCACAACCCGCGGCCGGCAGGCGCTGCCAGGCGTGCGCGATCTGCGCCGACAGGCGCTGGGCGATCGCGTCGGCATTGCCGCGATGCCCGGCGGCCAGCGTGAAATCGGCGATCTCGCGGTACAGCGGATCGCGTTGCGCGGCAAGCGCAAGCAGGCGCTCGCGCCGGTCCGGCGCGGCGAGCAATGGACGCTTGCGGTCGCGCGCGAGGCGCTCGAGCTGTTCATCGACCGTGGTTTCCAGGTACACGACGAAGCCGCGCGCGTGCAGCATCCGCCGATTGGCGTCGGCAAGGACCGCACCGCCGCCGGTGGCGAGCACGATGCCATCGCGCGCGGCGTAGTCCGCCAATAGCGCGCTTTCGCGGCGGCGGAATCCGCATTCGCCCTCGATGTCGAAGATCAGCGGGATGTCGGCGCCGCATTGCGCCTGGATTTCGTGGTCGAGGTCGAAGAACGGCAGGTCCAGCGCCTGCGCCACGCGCTTGCCAAGCGTGGATTTGCCGGCGCCCATGGGGCCGATGAAAAAAAGGTTGGGTGCGGGATTCATGCTCGAATCCTAGCAGGAGCGGCTGCGCGTTTGCGTCGCGCGCTACAATGCCCGCTTTCGCGATCCGTTCCGGCCATGATTCGCTTCATCATCGTTTTTCTCGTCAGCCTGCTGGTGCTGTTCACCGCCGAACTGCTGCAACCGGTGCAGACGCACGTGATCATGCCGTTTACGGCGGGCATCGCCCACGTCAGCGCGTGGATCATGCAGGTCTTCGACCACAACGTCATCGCGCGTGGCAACGATATCCTGAGCGCGCGCAGTGGCGGCGGCATCCAGATCGTCGCCGGCTGCAACGGCGTGGAAGCGGTGTTGATCCTGGTCAGCGCGATCCTCGCGTTTCCCGCGCCGTGGAAGCACAAGCTCGCCGGCATCGCGATCGGGTTCCTCGCCATCCAGAGCCTGAACCTGGTGCGCATCATCAGCCTGTTCTACCTGCATGAATGGAACCAGGTCTGGTTCGACTGGTTCCATCTTTACTTGTGGCAGGCGCTGATCATCCTCGACGCGCTGGTGTTCTGGCTGGTCTGGCTGCGCTGGCTGCCGGTCCGGCGAAGCGCCGCGCCGGCCTGATACACTCGGGCAGCCGCATCGCGGCGATCCGTCACATCAGGAGGCAAGCCATGAACAAGATCACGAAAGTCATCGAATTGAATGCGTCTTCGACCAAGGGCATCGAGGACGCCATCACCGGCGGCCTGAAGAAGGCGAGCAAGACGGTGAAGAACATCAAGGGTGCATGGGTCAACGACATCAAGGTTGTCACCAGTGACGACGGTTCGGTGGCGGAATGGCGCGTGAACATGCGCGTGAATTTCCTCGTCGACTGAGCGGGACGCAAGCGATGGCAACGATTTCGCCAACGATGGTGACCGGCGCATTCGAGTTGCCCGGCCAGGCCATCGTGCGCAATCATGGCATCGTGCGCGGCATCGTCGTGCGTTCGCGCAGTGTGGTCGGTTCCATTGGCGCGGGCCTGCAGACCTTGTTCGGCGGCAACATCAGCCTGTTCGCGGACATGTGCGAAAAGGCGCGCGAGGATGCGTTCGAGATCATGTGCAAACACGCATCCTTGCTCGGCGCGAATGCCGTGATCGGCATGCGCTACGATGCCAACGAGATCGCGCAGGGCGTCACCGAGGTGCTGGCCTACGGCACCGCCGTCACGGTTGCGCCGAACGCGTGAGCGATCCGTTCTACACGCAGGCGATCGCGCAGATCCGCGAACTGCTCGATGCTGCGCGCGCTGCCGGCGATCCCGAGCCGACGGCGATGACGCTGGCCACGGCCGATGCGCACGGACGCCTGTCCGCGCGCATCGTGTTGCTCAAGACGTTGGATGAAAGCGGCTTCGCGTTCTTCACCAATTACGACAGCGCCAAGGCCGCGCAACTCGACGCGCATCGCAACGCTGCGCTGTGCCTGCATTGGAAGACGCTGCGCGACGGCGTGCAGGTCCGCGCCGAGGGCGTGGTGGAAAAAACCTCCGTCGCCGAATCCGACGCGTACTTTGCCACGCGTGCGCGAGCCAGCCAGATCGGCGCGTGGGCCTCGTTGCAATCGCAGACCCTTGGCGACCGCGCGCAACTCGACGCGCGCATCGCGCACTACGAGCGCGAATTCGACGGCAAGCCGGTGCCGCGACCGCCGCACTGGGGCGGTTATCGCCTGGTCCCGGACATGATCGAATTGTGGTTCGGCCAGCGCGCGCGCCTGCACGACCGCGAGCGTTATGAACGTGCCGACGATGGCGCGTGGACGAAGCGGTTGTTGTATCCGTGAGCCAGATTCACAGCCGCAACGCCGCATCCGCCAGCGGGGCGATGACGAGCAGGCGGATCAGCACGAGTGCGATCGCTGCGAACCAGCAGGAAAAATCCAGTCCGCCGACGGCCGGCACGATGCGCCGGAACGGACGCACGACGGGTTCGACGATCGCGGCGAGCAGGCGGAAATTCGAATCGTGCTGCGCGCTTGGAATGAAGCTGAGCAGGCAGTAGGCGAAGATCGCGACGAGTTCGACCAGCACGATCCAGTCCAGCAGGTCGGCGAGCGCGCGCAGCGTGTATCCGCCGGCATCCAGTCCCGCGCCGAACATCGCCGCGAGCAGGATCAGTTGCAGCAACGCCAGCACGTAGGCGATCAGCAGCGAGGAAATCTCCAGGCGCCGCCAGCGCGGGATGAGCTTGCGCAACGGCATCGTCGCCGGATTGGTGAAAAGGTATACAAATCGGCAAAGCGGCTGGTTGAACGGCGCGTTGATCGCGATCAACAGCACGCGCAACACGAACACGACGATGAAGAAGCCGAAAATCGTCTGGATCAGGAATACGCCGGCATTTTGCAGATAGGGCATGTCAGGTATCCAGTTGCGCCGACAATGCGCCGCCGCGCCGCGTTGCCGCCGCGACCGCGCGTGCCACGATCCGGGCGAAGTCGTCCGCGGCAAACGATTCCAGCGCGGCTTGCGTGGTGCCGTTCGGCGAGGTCACGCGCTGGCGCAATTGCGCGGGCGCGGCGCCGTCCTCGCGCAACATGCGACCGGCGCCGAGGCAGGTTTGCGTCGCCAACTCCCGTGCCGCATCCGGCGTCAGGCCTTGCGCGACGCCGGCATCGATCAAGGCTTCGGTGAGCAGAAAGAAATACGCCGGGCCGGAACCTGAGATCGCAGTGACGGTGTCCATTTGCGCCTCGGCGTCGATCCACACGGCGAGCCCGGCGGCAGACAGGATGGCGTGCGCCGATTCGCGCTGCGCCGGCGAACAGGCGGAATTCGCGCACAAACCGGCGGCACCCGCGCCGATCAGGGCCGGCGTGTTCGGCATGCAGCGCACGATCGGCATGCCACCGCCGAGCCAGGCGTCGAGTTGATCGATGCGGATGCCGGCGGCGATGGAAAGAATCAGCGGTTTGCGCGCTTGTGCATCGTCGCGCAATCCCGCACAGACGGATTTCATCACCTGCGGCTTGACCGCGAGCACCAGCACATCGGCGCCGTGTGCCGCGTCTGCATTGTCGGCATGTGTGGAAACGGAAAAATCCCGCGCCAGCGCAGCGCGCAACTCCTCATTCGGCTCGGCGACGGAAAGGGTTGCCGCCGGCGCGCCGTCGCGGAGCAATCCGCCGATCAGGCTGCGCGCCATGTTGCCGCCGCCGATGAAGGCGATCGTGTTCGATGTGCTCATGCGGCTAGGATAGCAAGCCGCGCGTCAATCGGAATCGTCAAGGATCGCTTCGGGCCCTCAGCATCCGTTCGGCCGCGGATTTGTGCTGCAAACATCCAGGTTCAGCAGGTTGTCTTCCATGGCGCTGCGGAAAATCACGTCGTTGTTGACGTACAGGGAAACCTGCGGATATCCCACGACGCCAATATCGGGATTCACGCGCCAGGCGATCGCATTGGCGCCGTTGTACGGCTGGGTCGCGCGCAGGGGTATCAACAATTCGAGTTTGAAGCCGCGCGCCATGCCCCAGGCGCCACCACCGATGCCGCCGCGCAGCGCGCGCACGGCAAGGCCTTGCAATCCGATCGGATAGGATTGTGGACAGCCGTAGTCGACATCGGTGTCGAGATTGATCAGTTGATTGCTGGCGGTCACGGAAAAGCAGAACGCGGGATTGTTGGCGGAATTGGCGGTCTGCACGCCCGGCGGCAAGAGCAGCTCGATCCCCACCGCACTGCCGGTGCAGGGATTGCCCGGATGGCCAAGGACCAGATGCGTGTAAAACACCTCGCCCACGGCGGGCGTGCGATTGGGCGGGATGAGCGTGAATCCGGCATAGCCGAGCACACGCGTTTCCAGGATCGGCGGACTGCTCAAACACGCATAGTCCGTGCCGATGCTCGACAGGCTGCCGTTGTACCAGGGCAGGACTTGCGTGGTTTGGGCCGGACGCTCGCCGCTCGGCGGGATCGATTGCGCACGGCAAGGGCTGGTCAGGATTGCGGCAATCGTCATGCCGACAATGAAGGTGACGGTACGGGCAAACATGGGCGCTCCATGACGGGTGGACATGCTGTCCAATACGCAATTCGGGCATAGAAAACCCCAAGCCTGTTGCCGCCGCCGATGAAGGCGATCGTGTTCGATGTGCTCATGCGGCAAGCATTGCCGCTTGCCGGCGGCAAAAAAAGCGCCGCGGCCCGTCAGGCGAGCCGCGGCGCCGCCGGGAATCACTTTGCGGCGGTGTATGTCAGTTCCGCGTTGAAGCTGTCGAAGTGGCTCGATGTCTTTGCGACTGTTTCGTTGAACGACTTGCGCATCGCATCGGTATCGGCCTTGCCATACACGCCTTCGACCATCTTCCAGAAGGTGGGGTTCGGCTCCATGCCGGCATCGGCCCAGTTTTTGGTCGGAACCACCAGAAGGTAGTCCGGTGCGCCGTCACCACCGCCGGTGATGCCGACGGTCTGGAAATGGTACGGCCATTTCGCTTTCGCCGCGGCCGCCGCGAATTTCTTCATGTCGACACGAAACGTTTCATTTGCCTCGTGACCCGGCTTGAGCGTGAATTCAATCACCTGGATCATCGCTGGCGGCGGATCCGTGCGCCAGCTCGCCGGCAGGTTGCTCATGTCCTCTTGCAATTCCATGAACGCGCTGCTCTCGCGCTTCAGGTGCGGCGCGGCCTGTTTGCGCCAGGTCGTATCGCAAGCCTTTAACGCCGCATGCATGGTGTCGAAGTCGGACCAAGTATTGGGTCCGCTGACGTAGGAATAGGCATACACGTCACTGCCGGTTTCGTGGTTCCATGCCGTCCAGTGGTACTTGGAACCATGCTCCTTGAGGCACTGGTTCCAGGCCTTCACGCCGGCCTCGTAGGCGTCCTGATTGGCCGGGGCCACGGTGTCGGTGAAATCGCGATAAACATTCGCCTTGCCTGCTTCAGCAGCAATTGCGCCGGAGAAGGCCGAAAAGGCCAGCACCGACGCCACGCACGAGATCAGGATTTTCATGAAACCCTCCTCAGTTGGTGGTTGACGAGACATCTTGTTTGCCCGCGTTTTGCACGGGCGCGCGAATCTACTCCTTTTGTCCGGACAACGCATGGCATATTGCAGCAATGGCGGTGGCGGCCATGCGGGCCGGCTTCACCCGGGTTTGATGCCCGTTTGCGGTATGCTGCCCACGCACTGCTGGGAGTGCCATGAATCCACGTCATGATCGTGCAGGCGACGGCGCACCCGTACCTGGCGAACACGAGGTAACGAAACTGATCGCTGCCTGGAGGCATGGCGATACGGATGCGCGCGAAGCACTGGTCGAGCGCGTCTACGCCAATGTGCGCGCGATTGCCGCGCAATCCTTGCGCAGCTCGCCGGCGGCCACGCTCGGCACCACCGACCTGGCCCACGAGGCGTTGATCCGCCTGCTTGGCGCCGAGGCGAGCTGGCAGGACCGACGCCACCTGTTTCACGTCGTTGCGCAGGCCACGCGCCAGGTGCTGGTGGACGCCGCGCGCAGGCGTCTGGCGGACAAACGTGGCAGCGGCGCCGAGCATGTGGCGCTGGATGCGGCGCTGGACAAGGCCGATCCCGGTGCCGACGCCAACCTGATCCAGCTCGATGACGCCTTGCGCGATCTGGCCCGCACCGACGCGCGCCGCGCGCAGATCGTGGAACTGGTGTATTTCGGTGGCCTGGAGCGCGCCGAAGTCGCGGCGAGCCTGGAAATTTCCGAAACCACGGTCGACCGCGACCTGCGCCTGGCGCGCGCGTGGTTGCGCAGTGCGCTGGAGGCCTGAATGACCTCGCTGGATGCGTTGGCGCCTTACTTCGAGCGGTTGATCGCACTCCCGGCCGCGGCCCGCGCGGATGCGCTCGCCGAATTGCCGCTCAATACGGAAGATCGCGCGCGCCTGGCGCGCATGCTGGCCGCGGATGCGGAAGACGGTGACGCGCTCGCGCACCTGATCGGCGCCAGTGCCGCGGCATCGGGTGCGCCGGCGCGGCAGTTGGGTCCGTATCGGCTGTTGCACGAGATCGGCGCCGGTGGCATGGGCACGGTGTTTCTCGCCGAGCGCGCCGATGGCCAGTTCACGCGACAGGTCGCGATCAAGTTGTTGCGCGGCTTTCCCACGCGCGATGCGTCGCGGCGCCTGCGCCAGGAGCGCCAGATCCTGGCGGGTCTGGATCATCCAAACATCGCCGGCCTGCTCGATGGCGGCGAAACCGCCGACGGCCAACCCTGGCTGGCGATGGAATACGTCGATGGCATGCCGCTGCTCGCGTACATCGCGCAGCACGCGTCGGTATTGCGCGATCGTCTGGCCTTGTTCGATGCCATGCTCGATGCCGTCGCGCATGCGCATCGGCATCTGATCGTGCATCGCGATTTGAAGCCCGCGAACGTGCTGGTGACGCGCGAGGGCGTGGTCAAGCTGCTCGATTTCGGCATCGCGCGGCTGGTCGATGCCGGCGAAGACAGCGCGCGGCGCGAGACCTCGACCCGTGTCTACAGCCGCGGCTACGCCAGCCCGGAACAGCAGGAAGGCCGCGCCATCACCACGGCCAGCGACATCTACAGCCTCGGTGTGATGTTGCGCGAGATGCTCACTGGTGCGCGCGACACAAGCGCGGCAGCCGTGATCGCGCCGCTGCCGCTGGATGCGGAGCTTGCCGGAATCCTCGCCAAGGCCACCGCCCGCGATCCCTTGCAGCGTTATGCCAGCGCGAACGAATTTGGCGACGACCTGCAGCGCTATCGCATCGGCCTGCCGGTGCGCGCCGCGCGCTGGACGCGGACCTATCGCTTGCGCAAGTTCGTCGGCCGCCACCGCCTTGGCTTCGCCGCCGCATTGCTCGCGCTTGCGGCACTGACCGGATTCGTCTGGCGCATCGGCCAGGAGCGCAACCGCGCCGTGGCCGCCGAAGCGGTGGCGCAGCATGCGCAGCGTGCGGCCGAGCGCGATGCGGCAAGCGCGCGCGCCTCGCTGGATTTTCTTGCCGCTGCCTTTGCCGCGGCGGCTCCGGAACAGGCGATGAGCCGGCAAGTGAGCGTGCGCAGCCTGCTCGATGCGGCGCGCGCGCAATTGGCGCAGAACCCCGATCCGGCCGTCGCGCAGACCATGCAGCGCCTGCTCGCGCACCTGTATGCCGACCTGGGTGAGGCGGCGATTGCGCTGCCCTTGCTGCGCACGGGCCTGGATGGCGTGGTGCCTGCCGATCGCACCGAAGCGCTGCATCTGGCCGACGACTACGACCAGCTCAGTGAATTGCTTGGCGTGCAGGGCGATGGCGCCGGCGGATTGGCCGCCGCACGCACCGCGCAACAATGGCGCGAGCGCTTCGCGCCCGACGATGCCGTGGAGCGCGTGCGCAGCATGGCCGCCATCGCGCTCGCCGAACATCGCAACGGCACGGACACCGAAGCGATCACGCTGCTGCGCCAGGCAATGAACCTCGCCGACCAGGCGCCGGGACTGCCGTTGGACACCTACGTCGACATGACACAGACGCTCGCCACCTTGCTGGCGACGCAGGGCGATGCGCAGGAAGCCGAAGCGGTCGCCGATCGCGGCCTGCACCGTGTCGACGCGCAGCGGCCGGCGCAATCGCCCGAGCACGTGAAGCTGCTGCACAGCAAGGCCAATGCGCGAAGCGCAGCGGGCGATCCGGCCGGCGCCGAAAAACTCCTGCGCGAGGCGATCGCATTGCAGGATCGGATGGTCGCGTCGGGCGGCTCGCAGATGATGGTGCTCAACAACGACCTGGCGCTCGTGCTCAACGACCTGGGACGCTACCGCGAGGCGGCGCAACTGTTGCAGTTGTCCGATCGCAACATGGCCGATGCCGGATTGGTCAACGCCGACGACCGCGCGCTTTCGCATTCCAATTTTGCCGGCGTGCTGGAGAGCGCGGGCGATTACGCGACGGCGATCGCGCAATTCGACGTGGCAATGCGCATCCTCGATGCCAGCGGCGAAGGGGCGGATCACCAGGTGCGCCGGCGCATCGCGCGCGCGCAGGCGCGAACGCTCGGCATCGCCGGGCAGCACGAACGCGCATGGGCGATGTTCACCGACCTGCGCCAGCGCTGCGTGCGCATCGAAGGCGAGGACTCGGGCGAATACGCGCTGCTGACCTGGCAACTGGCGCAACTGGCCATGCGCATGCGCAAGCCCGATGTCGGCCAACCCTTGCTCGATGAAGCGCTGCGGCACTGGCATGCGCTGGTGCCGGATGCGCATCCGATCTTCCTGCACGCCAGGCGCATGCAGGCGGCCTTCGCTGTGCAGCGCGGCGACACCGGCAGCGCCGCGCGCGAGCTGGAATCCGCCGTGGCCGGATTTGCGGCGATCGGCGCACTGCCCGTGGATCTGGCGGTCGCGCGCAGCGAACTGGCCCAGGTGCGCTGGCGCCAGCAGCGCATCGAGGACGCGCGCAAGTTGTTGCGGCAGGCCTTGCCGCCGCTGCGCGATGCGCTGTTGCCCGGCGAGGTTTACCGTGCCGCGGCGGAGAATCTGGCCCGTCGCGTGGGCGTGTCCGCCTGAAGCGGATGCTCATGTTGGGGGTTATCGGCGCCGCCTTGCGTATACGGGGAAAACGTCCCGAGGATTTTGCATGCGCGCCCGTTCCCGTATCCGCTGCGTTGTCCATGGCATCGTGTTGATGGCGCTTTGCACCGCGACCGCGCATGCGGTGAGCCCGATCGTGATCTGGGTGACCAACAGCAACAATTTCGGCGCAGGCAGTTTCAGCGCGGCGCTGGCGCAATTGCAGCCGATCGCGACGCCGCAGGAAATCCGCTTCTCGTATCCGTCGACGCAAACCATCTATCTGAATGGTCCGCAGTCGGTCATCGTCGGCAGCGATGTGCGCATCGACGGCGCCGACATGGCCGGCAAGGTGATCATCGACGGCGCCGGCTGGACCCAGGTGACCGTGCCGGCGGGCTCCGCCACGGCCAGGCTCACCGTCGCCAACCTGACCCTTCGCCACGGCCAGCAGATCGGCACCGGCGGTTGCGTGAAAGTCGCCAATGCCGGAACGGAAACGCTGATCGACCATGCGCAGTTCATCGAGTGCAAGGCATTTGTCGATGCAACAACGCCGGCGCGTGGCGGCGCGGTTTACGCGGCGGGCGCGCTCACGGTCGCGGATTCGTCGTTCGAGCGCAACGAAGTGTTGACGCTCGGCGCATCGGCCGAGACCAACAATGCGAACGGCGGCGCGCTGTCCAGCGAAGGCGCGCACGCCGTGACGATCACGCGCAGTGCGTTCCGCGACAATCGCGTGTACCTGTTCAATAGCCTGCCGTCGTTTTGTTCCAGCGGTGCCGGCGGCGCAGTGCACCTGTACCTGCCCGGCGCGAGCTCCGTGGGAACCATCACCGATTCGACTTTCACGGGCAACAACACGGCCTGTCGCCGCCCGGGCACGGGCTACGACCTGACCGGCGTCGGTGACGGTGGCGCGGCCTCATTGAACAGCGATGCCGGCACGTTCAACGTCGAGCGCAATTTCTTCGAGAACAATACCGGCAACCGCGGCGGCGCGCTGGCCTTCATCAACGACGGCACGACGCGGGTGAACATCATCAACAACACCCTGCATGCCAACCGTGGCATGGCATCCGGCGGCGGGGTGAGTTTCGTCAATTGCTGCTACGCGAAGCTGATCAACAACACGTTCAGTGACAATCGCAGCGGCTCGGATCAGTTCCCCAACCAGTACGGCGGCGCGTTTACCGTCAACGTCGGCACGCTGGACCTGGTCAACAACCTCATCGACCACGCCGCGGCGGGCGGATCCAGTTGCAGCTACACGTACGGGCAGGTGACGAGCAGCCACAATTTGTACAGCGATGCCGCCTGTCCGCTGCCAACGGCCGATCCGACCAGCCTCGTCACCGGCCCGATGCCCTGGCTCGGTGCGCCGAAAAACCTCGGTGGCTACGTGCTCGTGATGCCGCCGGCCTACGGCTCGCCAGCGATCGACGGCGGCGATGACGCGCGCTGCGCGACGTACGATGCACGCGGCGTGCCGCGTCCGCTGGATGGCGACGGCGACGGCGTCGCGCATTGCGATATCGGCGCGCTGGAAAGCAGCCTGGTCGATCGCATCTTCCGCAATGGATTCGACCTGAATTGAACCGTACTGGCCGGTTGCGGCCAGTTCGCGGATCCCCGCCGCCGGTTTTGGACTTCGACGCTGCAAGCTGGTGCACGCCGCCCGCGGCGACCTCCAGGAGCGCGCGGATATCGGCATAAGACCGGTTCAAGATAGTGCCTCCAAGGGGTTGCGCCGGCTTGAAATTATCGCGTTATACTGCCGCGCAAGCGCACTTGAGGGGACTCTCGCATGGATATCGCCGAACTTCTCGCTTTTTCGGTCAAGAACAAGGCTTCCGACCTGCATTTGTCGGCCGGACTGCCGCCGATGATCCGCGTCGATGGCGACGTGCGCCGCATCAACATTCCCGCGCTCGACCACAAGCAGGTGCACTCGCTGGTCTATGACATCATGTCGGACAAGCAACGCCGCGACTACGAGGAATTCCTCGAGGTCGATTTTTCATTCGAGATTCCGGGCCTGGCGCGTTTCCGCGTCAATGCCTTCAACCAGAACCGCGGCGCCGGCGTCGTGTTCCGCACGATTCCATCCGAAGTGCTCACGCTCGAAGACCTGGGTTGCCCGCGCATCTTCAAGGAACTGATCGAACAGCCGCAAGGTTTGATTCTCGTCACCGGGCCGACCGGCTCGGGCAAGTCGACCACGCTCGCGGCCATGCTCGATCACGTCAACAAGAATGAGTACGGCCACATCCTCAGCGTCGAGGATCCGATCGAGTTCGTGCACACCGCGCAGAAGTGCCTGATCAACCAGCGCGAGGTGCATCGCGACACGCACGGCTTCAACGAGGCGCTGCGTTCGGCGCTGCGCGAAGACCCGGACTACATCCTGGTCGGCGAGATGCGCGACGTGGAAACGATTCGCCTCGCCCTCACCGCCGCGGAAACCGGACACCTGGTGTTCGCCACGTTGCACACGAGTTCGGCGGCCAAGACCATCGACCGCATCATCGACGTCTTCCCCGCCGCGGAAAAGGCCATGGTGCGTTCGATGTTGTCCGAATCGCTGCGCGCGGTGATCTCGCAGTCGCTGCTGAAGAAGGTCGGCGGCGGTCGCATCGCCGCGCACGAAATCATGGTCGGCATCCCGGCGATCAGAAACCTGATCCGCGAAGACAAGGTCGCGCAGATGTATTCGTCCATCCAGACCGGCAGCCAGTACGGCATGCAGACCCTCGACCAGTGCCTGCAGGACCTGGTCAAGCGCGGACTCGTCACGCGCCAGCAGGCGATCGGTTACGCGAAGAACAAAGAGATATTCAAGTGAGTGCAGGATGCACTCATCCCGGCCAGTGCAGGGACGCACGCTGAGCCGGGATCCAGCTTCAGGAGAAGATCATGAGCGCAGTCGACTTCACCTCCTTCCTCAAACTGATGGTGCACAAGAAGGCGTCCGACTTGTTCATCACGGCCGGGGTACCGCCTTCCATCAAGGTGCACGGCCGCATTGCGCCGATCACGCAGAATGCGCTGACGCCGCAGGCATCGCGCGACATGGTGCTGAACGTGATGACGCCGTCGCAGCGCGAGGAATTCGAGAAGACGCACGAGTGCCAGTTCGCGATCGGCGTGTCGGGTGTGGGCCGCTTCCGCGTGAGTTGCTTCTACCAGCGCAACAACGTCGGCATGGTGCTGCGCCGCATCGAGACGCGCATCCCCACGATCGAGGAACTGAACCTGCCGCCGATCATCAAGACCCTGGCGATGACCAAGCGCGGCATCATCATCTTCGTCGGCGCGACCGGTACCGGCAAATCGACGTCGCTGGCGTCGATGATCGGCTACCGCAACCAGAACTCGACCGGCCACATCATCACCATCGAGGATCCGATCGAGTACGTGCACAAGCACGAGGGTTGCATCATCACCCAGCGCGAACTCGGCATCGACACCGATACCTGGGAGAACGCGCTGAAGAACACGCTGCGCCAGGCGCCGGACGTGATCATGATCGGCGAGGTGCGCACGCGCGAGACCATGGAACACGCGATCAACTTCTCCGAAACCGGCCACCTGTGCCTGTGCACGCTGCATGCGAACAACGCCAACCAGGCGATGGACCGCATCATCCACTTCTTCCCCGAGGACCGGCATCCACAGTTGTTCATGGACCTGTCGCTCAACCTCAAGGGCGTGGTCGCGCAGCAGCTGATCCCGACGCCCGACGGCAAGGCGCGCCGCGTCGCGGTCGAGGTCATGCTCGGCACGCCGCTGGTGCAGGACTACATCCGCAAGGGTGAAGTGCACAAGCTCAAGGACGTGATGAAGGAATCCACGAACCTCGGCATGAAGACCTTCGACCAGGCCCTGTTCGAGTTGTATCAGGCTGGCGAGATTTCCTACGAGGATGCGTTGCGTTACGCCGATTCCGCCAACGAGGTGCGCCTGAAGATCAAGCTCGCCCAGGGCGGCGACGCGCACACGCTGTCGCAGGGAATGGATGGGGTGGAGCTGGTGGAGACGTAAAAAAGTTACACGTCATGCCGGCAGGGATTGCCGGCATCCAGACTGCATGGATGCCATCCGTGGCAACTGGATTCCGGCATTGCATGCCGGAATGACGAAGCATCAGGGATTCTGCTCCACCGTCTCGCGCAGCGCGATGCCGGTTGGCGTGGCGACCATCTCGATATCCGCGAAGCGGATCCAGTTCTCGTACGTCGCCATCATCTTTGCCTGTTGCGCGAGCTCGGCTTGCTTGTCCGCCGGCAACATCGCCTGCATGCGGTTGAACGCGCTCGCCAGCATGCCGTAGAACTTGCCGCTGAAGTGCATGCGCCAGAACACCGGCTCGTTCGCCGCGGGTGCGTTCAGGTAGGCGCCCAATCCGGCGTCCTCGCCGGTGCCGACCGCCACCGCGAGCGCCTTGGCCGACATCGCCGCAAACGCCGGTTGTTCGAGATAGGGGATGGTGCCGGCGGGCAGCGCCACGGGCTTGCCGTCGGCGGCGAGTTTCAGATCCTTGAGCGGCGGCATGGCCATCTGCGACATGGCCAGCACGACGGCGGGGTTGTCCGTGGCCATCAGCAATTTGCCGGTGACGTTCGGCTTTGCATCCGGCGTCGCGCCGAGCGCGAACGAATCCAGCGTGAAGCGGATTCCGCTCAGATCACTCGCTGGCGGCGGCACGGTGATATCGATTTTCGCCTTGAGGTCGGCGAAGCCGGCGTTGAGTTGCGCGAGGCTGGCGCAGGTGAAGGGCTTGGCCGCAACCGCGTTGGCCTGCACGATCAGGAAATCCTTGAGCTTGAGCACGGGCACTGAGAGGGCGACATCGACGATGCCCTCGCCGGGCGCGCCGGTGCCGGGCGCGGCGCCGAGCGTGGCCGCCAGTTGCGTGGCCAGCGCCGGCTGCATTTCGAGTTGCGCGCCGACACGCACGCGCTGCGGACTCAATTCGCCGACGCCCATCACCAGGCGCGGGAACTTGTGCGCGATGTCCAGGTATTCCGCCTTGCACGCGGCGTCGCTGCCGCCGGTCGGCAGGTCGAAGGCGGTGGCGATCTCGCGGTCGCTGCCTTGCGGCGGCGAGGTGAGGCGTTCGGCAATTTTCACGATATCGATGAAGCCTTCGCCGAACCGGGTATAGCCGTATTGCCTGGCCAGGGCATCCAGGTCGCCGGCATCGGCCAGCGATTTGGCCGGGCGGTCGATGCCGAACAGTGTCCGCTTGAGCGAATCACTGGCCTGGGCCGGCGCGAGGGTGGCGACGAGCTGCGCGCCTTCGATGGCGAGCATGCCGACGACACCGCCGGCATCGACGTACCAGTATGCCTGGTCGCCGATCTTCGCGGTCGGCAATGCGGCGCCAGACTTGCGTTCGATGTCGGCGATCGTGGCACGGAACTTGTCCGCGTCGCCGAGTTCCATGCGCAATACCGGCGCGAGGCCGACCCCGTAGAACGCCACGCGCATGTCCGGCTTCAAGCCGAGTTCGCTCAGTTTGTCCAGCGTGTCATGGGTTTTGAGCGTATCGATCAGCGCACGCGCCGCGGCAATCGCATGCACGGCATCGGGCTTGGCCGTCGCGTCGATGCGGTCGAGCGCACGCGAGTACACGCCGAGCGCGGCCGGCAGGTATTCGTGCATGCGTCGCGACCACTGCTCGATGACGGCCTTCGGCGCCGGTTCGATGTTGGCGTAGACGTAGGGCGTATCGGCTGGCACGAAGGCCAGCGGCGCGGTGGTGTCGGCGGATTTGCCGCAGGCGGCGAGCAGGACGCAGGCGCAGGCCGGCGCCAGGTAAGGACGGATACGCATGGATTTTCCCCGAATTCGGACCGCAAAGAACGCGATTATGCTTGATTTGCCGTGCCGGTGTCCGCGTCGAGCAAGGTGGCCAGCACCGCCATGCGCGCGAACACGCCGTTGGCGACCTGTTCCAGGATCAGCGATTGCGGGCCGTCGGCGACGTCGGAGGCGATTTCCACGCCGCGGTTGATCGGTCCCGGATGCATGACCAGGCACTCCGGCGCGGCGCGGTGCAGGCGTTGCGCGGACAAGCCGTAGCGATTGAAGTAGTCGGCTTCCGACGGTATCGCCGCTGCCTGCATGCGCTCCTTCTGCAGGCGCAGCATGATGGCGACGTCGACGCCGGCGATGGCTTCGTCGAAATCGTGGAAAATGCGGCATTGTGGAAATTCGCCGGCGGTGGGCGCGAGCTCCGGTGGCGCGCACAGGCGCAGGTCCTGCACGCCGAGCGTGGCGAACGCGTGCACGTCCGAGCGTGCCACGCGCGAATGGCGGATGTCGCCACAGATCGCGATGCGCAACGTCGAGAAGTCGGGGCGATATTGGCGCAGGGTCAGCGCATCGAGCAGGCCTTGCGTCGGATGCGCGTGATCGCCGTCGCCGGCGTTGAGCACGGCGGCGCGCGAGCGCAGGTGTGCGGCGATGTGGGCCGGCGTGCCGGATTCCTTGTGACGCACGACGAAGGCATCGCCGTGCATGGCTTCGAGCGTGTGCACGGTGTCGAGCAGGGTTTCGCCCTTGACCGTGGACGAATGCGCGATGTCGAAGTTGATCACCTGCGCGCCGAGGCGTTGCGCGGCGAGGTCGAACGAAGTGCGCGTACGCGTGGACGGTTCGAAAAACAGGTTCATCACCGTGCGTCCGCGCAGCAGGCTCAAAGGCACGGTGCCGCCGCGGCTTTGCGCGCGCAGCGCTTCGGCGCGGTCGAGCAGGGCGCTGATCGTTGCACGCGACAGGCCATCGAGCGTGAGCAGGTGGCGCAGGCGGCCGTTGGCGTCGAGTTGTGAAGGATGGTTCATTGGAATCCCGAGTCTCTCAGCCACTGCTCCACGATCACTTCCGCAGCGATCGAATCCAGCGCTTGCGCGTGCTTGCGTTTCGCCGCCCCGCCGGCGCGGCGTTGGGCGAAACGCTGTGCCGCTTCCACGGAACTCAATCGCTCATCGACCAGTGTTGCGGTCAGCTTGCAGCGTTCACCCAATTGTGCGGCGAAGGCACGTGCCGCGGCGCTGTTGCTTTGTTCTTCGCCTGCCATCGTCAACGGCAGGCCGACCAGCAGGGCCTGCGGTCGCCACTCGCGGACCAGCCCGGCGACGCGCGTCCAGTCCGGACCCGGCGCGCCGTTTGCGATCACCTCGAGCGCACGCGCGCTGCCGGTCAACGCATTGCCGACGGCGACGCCGATGCGGCGCGCGCCGTAGTCGAAGCCGAGCACCGTCGTGATCGTGTCATGCGTGCCCGGCATAATCGGTCAAGCTCGAAATGTCCACTCCGACCAGGTTCGCGGCCGCTTGCCAGCGCGATTCCAGCGGCGTGGAAAAAAGGATGCTCTCGTCCGCGGCGCAAGTCAGCCAGGCGTTTTCCTTCAGCTCGGTCTCGATCTGCCCGGGGCTCCAGCCGGCATAGCCGAGCGCGACGATGGCCTGCGCCGGGCCGTTGCCTGCTGCCATCGCCGCGAGCACGTCGCGCGAGGTCGTCACGCACAGGTGCTCGGAAATCCGGTACGAGGATTCCCAGTCGCCCGGCGGCGCGTGCAGCACGAAGCCGCGTTCGGGTTGCACCGGTCCGCCGATCAGCACCGGCGCCTCGCTGATGCGGCTCAACTCGGACTTGATGTTCATCTGCGCGAGCACGTCGCCGAGCCGGTATTCGGACAATCGATTGACGAGCAGGCCCATCGCGCCGTCTTCGCCGTGCTGACACACGAAAGCCACGCTGCGCTTGAACAACGGATCGCGCGTGCCGGGCATGGCGATCAGGAACTGGTTGGCGAGCGAAGTGGTTTGCGACATGCGGGCATTGTAGCGGGTGCGGTCAGCGATTCCTGAGAATATCGCCGGGCAGGAATTGCCAGGTGCGCGTGATGTACAGCTCGTCGATGTTCTCGTCCTTCGGGATCGGCGGGAACGGCGCGGCCAGGCGCACGATGCGCATCGCCGCATCGTCGAGCAGCTTGTGGCCGCTGGAGTGGATCACGTCCACGCTCTTGACCGCGCCGGAGCGCGACAGCGAGACCGTGAGCACGAGCTGGCCGTGCATGTGCTCGCGGCGCGCCTCGTCCGGGTAGTTGAGGTTGCCGATGCGCTCCACGCGCGCCACCCACGCGGCCATGTAGGCGGCGTAGGCGTATTCCTTGGTATTGGCCGAGATGAATTTCTTGTGCGGGCGCTTGGCGTACTCCTGGCTTTCGCGCTGGATTTCGGTGGCGAGCCTGGCCATTTCGATCTTGGTTTCCAGCGCGTCGTGCAGGGTCGATTGCGGCAGCGGTGGCTGTTCCGGCGTTTCGTGCTGCGTGCGCACGGCGAAGTCGGACTTCGGCGCGGCCAGCAATTCGCGTTCGCTCGGTGGCGCGGGTCGTGGCGCGGCGGCGTGCAGCGGGCGCGGCGCGAGGCCGGATTCGGGTTTGTTCACCGGGCTGGAAGCCAGTGCGCTGGGGCGCAGCGCGCGTTCGCTGTCGCCGCCGCCGGTATTGTTGGCCTGGGCGAGGAAATCGGCCTGCGCGGGTTTCGCGCCGGATGCCGACTGCACCAGGATCACATCGAGCGCGGGCAGGCTTGGCGCGGGTTTTTCGTAGGCGAAGGTAAGTCCGAGCACGAGCACGCCGTGCACGATCAGCGAGAACAGGAACGTCACGCTGACCTTTTCACGGCTGCCGATGGAAGGTGTCGCGCTCATGGTATTGCTTTCAGGAACCTGTGAATGTCGTCGCGAGCGAAGACAGGTTGCGGGTCGCCGGAGCGCAGAAACCGGAGTGTACTTTTGTGTACATGAGGATTTCGAGCACCGCCGGCACGCGAGCTGTCGAGCGCAGCAGACATTCAGAGGTTCCGCTCGATCACGTCGAACAATTGCCCGGCGATATTCAGCCCGAACTGCGCATCCAGTTCGCGGATGCAGGTCGGCGAGGTGACGTTGACCTCGGTGAGAAAACCGCCGATCACGTCGAGCCCGACGAACACCATGCCGCGTGCGCGCAGTTCCGGCGCGACCTGTTGCGCGATTTCGCGCTCGCGCGCGGTCAGCGGCGTGCCGACGCCCTTGCCGCCGCGGGCGAGGTTGCCACGGAACTCGTCGCCCTGCGGCATGCGCGCCAGTGCATAGGGAACCGGTTCGCCGTCGATGAGCAGGATGCGCTTGTCGCCGTCGCGGATTCCCGGCAGGTAGCGCTGCGCCATCGCGAACTGGCGGCCTTCGCCGGTGAGGGTTTCCAGGATCACGTTCAGATTGGGGTCGCCATGATGGCTGCGGAACACCGAGCGTCCGCCCATGCCATCCAGCGGCTTGAGCACGATCTGCCCGTGTTCGGCGGCAAAGCGCTTGATTTCGGTGGCGTCGCGCGCCACCAGGGTCGGCGGGATGCATTGCGGGAAACGCAACGCGAAGAGTTTTTCGTTGGCGTCGCGCAAGCCGCGCGGATCGTTGACCACGAGCGCGCCACCGGCTTGCGCCAGTTCCAGCACCATGGTGTCGTAGATGAACTGGTCGTCGACCGGGGGATCCTTGCGCGCGAGGATCACGTCCACGCCGCGCAGGTCGATCCACTGCGCGGCATCGAGTTCGAACCAGCCACGCGCGTCGTCGCGCACGCGCAGGGTTTGCGCATGCGCCCATGGCGCGGCGTCGCGGATGGCGAGCGAGGACGGGGGCAGGTACAACAGTTCATGTCCACGGCGCTGGGCTTCCAGCAACATGGCGAAGCTGGAGTCCTTTTCGATGTGGATGGACTGGATCGGGTCCATCAAGACGGCTACGCGCAGGCTCATGTGCACACGCCCCGCTGCGAGCGGGTGTTGGCACGGGATGTGCTAGATTTTTCTGTCGTTTTATGCGGCATTGCAGGAACACGTGACGGCGAAGTCGGGGCTATACTAGCATCGCCATGCGTCGGGCGAAGGCTCGCATTCGCTGGCAAAACCTGTCGTCGTGGCAAGATTTTCCCAAGCAAAAATGCCCAGTTAGCGGATTTACTTGACATATTTGCTAAGTATTGGTTAAACAGCTTTTGAACTGGATGGTGGCGCGACGCGAACCTGGCTGATCACGCGGGATTCGCGCTGGCGTCGACGCGCGCAACGTGCACTCCTGGCGGAGTGGGGGTTTTGGACGTGGAACACACTGAGAAAGATGGCAACCTGGCCGGCTTGAAGGTCATGGTCATCGACGACTCGAAGACGATCCGCCGCACGGCCGAGACCTTGCTGAAGAAGGAAGGTTGCGACGTCGTCACCGCGACCGACGGATTCGAGGCGCTGGCCAAGATTTCCGATCAGCAGCCGAGCATCATCTTCGTCGACATCATGATGCCGCGCCTGGACGGCTACCAGACCTGCGCGCTGATCAAGAACAACCAGATGTTCAAGGCCACGCCGGTGATCATGCTGTCCTCCAAGGACGGCCTGTTCGACAAGGCCCGCGGCCGCATCGTCGGTTCCGAACAATACCTGACCAAACCGTTCACCCGCGAAGAGCTGCTCGGCGCGATCCGCCGGCACGTCGCATCGAAGTGAACGCACAGGCCATCCGGACAATCAAGGGGAAAACGATGGCGCATATTCTCATCATCGACGATTCGCCGACCGATGTGCGCGTGTTCACCACGCTGCTGGAAAAGAACGGCCACCGCGTCAGCAGCGCGATCAGTGCGGAGGACGGCATCGCCGCAGCCAAGCGCGAGCGGCCCGACCTCGTCATCATGGACGTGATCATGCCGGGCATGAACGGCTTCCAGGCCACGCGCACGCTCAGCCGTGACGCCGACACCTCGGCGATCCCGATCCTGATCGTGACCACCAAGTCGATGGAAACCGATCGCGTGTGGGGTTTGCGCCAGGGCGCCAAGGACTTCATGGTCAAGCCCGTCGCCGAATCCGATTTGCTCGGTCGCATCCAGAAGTTGCTAGCGAGCTGATCGCCAATGGCCGCCGTCTTCGACTCGCCACCGCTGTCCCCGTTCGACGCGCTTGCCGACTACGAACGGCGCAGCCTTGCGCACGTCGCCGGCATGCCCGAGCAGATCGAAGCGCCGGGCTTGTGGCGCGGCATCGGCTTCCGCATCGGCCAGCGCTATCTCGTCAGCGGCATCAGCGAAGTCAACGAAATCCTCACGCCGCCGGCGCTGACCATCGTGCCCGGCACGCGTGGCTGGCTGCTCGGCGTGGCCAACGTGCGCGGCAACCTCGTGCCGGTGATCGACCTCAAGCAGTATCTGGAAGGCGAACGCACCCAGGTCACCGATGCCAGTCGCGTGCTGCTCGTGCGCCAGGCGGGCGGCAGCGTCGGCCTGCTCATCGACGAGGTGCTCGGCCAGCGCAGCTTCTCCGAAGAACAGCGCGCCGAGGCCATTGGCGAGGACGATGAACGTTACGGCCGTTTCATCGGCGAGAAATATCCGCTGGGCGACGTGCATTGGGGCCAGTTCAGCATGGCGACCCTGGTGCGTACACCCGATTTCGTACAGGCCGCGGCGTGACGCGGTGGCCATCGCAGCTTGCAAGGGGCAAATATCATGAGCGTGACGACAGGCGCAGTGGGCGGTAAGGAACGGACAGGTGCCAATACCCTGCTCGTGGTGTTGCTGATAGCAGCGATCCTGGTGGCCGTGGTCGACTTCGGCTGGCTGACTTACAACGCATCGCAGGATGCCAAGGCCAGCGCCCTGGTCACCAAGGTCCAGGTGCTCTCGCAGCAATTGTCGACGCAAGCCAACACGGCGGCCGGCGGCAACATCGACGCGTTCAAGAGCCTTGAGCAGACGCGCAGTACCATCGACGACCTGCTCAACAAGCTCAGCAAGGGTGACAAGACGACCGGCATGCAAGGCTATGGCAGCGTGTCGGGCGTGATGAACGAGATCAAGGAACTGGACAAGGCCTGGCAGCCGCTCAACACCAGCGCCACCAAGATCCTCGACTTCAAGGAACAGGTGCTCAATTCCGCCGCGGTCGCCGCCGACTTCAACTCCAAGATGCCGGTGCTCAATTCGCGCATGGACGAGGTGGTGAAGATCCTCACCGACAAGAACGGTTCGCCCAGCCAGGTGATGATTTCCTCACGCGAGATGCTGCTTGCCGACCGCATGCAGCGTCGCGTGCAGACCATCGTGCAAGGTGGCGAAGAAGCGCAATCGGCCGCCGACGGCCTGCAGCGCGACGCGCAGTTCTATGGCGCGGTGCTGTCCGGCCTGATCAGCGGCAATCCGGACCTCAACATCCGTGCGATGGACAACCCGAATGCGCGCCAGATCCTGGGCGACATGAACAAGCAGTGGGAGGAACTCGTCGGCGATCCGGTCAAGAAGCTGCTCGATTCCGCCACGGCCCTGCAGGACGTGAAACAGGCCGCCGACCAGACCTCGATCGACTCGCAAACGATGTTGCTCAAGGCCGATCCGGTAGCCGTGCGCCTGGGTGAGCTGCAATCCCGGCGCGTGTTCCCGAACCTGCTGATTGGCGTGATTGCCGCGGCCGCGGCGATCTTCCTCGTCATCTTGTTGATTGCCAGCCAGATTCGCAGCCAGCGCCAGCGCTACCAGGTCACCGCGGAATTGAACCAGCGCAACCAGGAAGCCATTCTGCGCCTGCTCGATGAAATGGGCTCGCTGGCCGAAGGCGACCTGACGGTGAAGGCGACCGTGACCGAAGACATCACCGGCGCGATCGCGGATTCCGTGAACTTTGCGGTCGAGGCGCTGCGCTCCCTGGTAACGACGATCAATGACACGGCCTTGCACGTGTCGACCTCGGCGCAGGAAACCCAGGCCACCGCCATGCACCTGGCCGAAGCCGCCGAGCACCAGGCGCAACAGATCACGTCCGCATCGGCCGCGATCAACGAAATCGCGGTGTCCATCGACGAGGTGTCGAAGAACTCGGCCGAGTCCGCCGACGTGGCGCAACGCTCGGTGCAGATCGCGTCGAAAGGCGCCGGCATCGTGCGTCAAACCATTGCCGGCATGGACTCGATCCGCGACCAGATCCAGGAAACCTCGAAGCGCATCAAGCGCCTGGGCGAATCCTCGCAGGAAATCGGATCGATCGTCGAACTCATCAACGACATCGCCGAGCAGACCAACATTCTGGCCTTGAACGCCGCCATCCAGGCCGCGTCCGCCGGTGAAGCGGGCCGCGGCTTCGCGGTCGTCGCCGACGAAGTGCAACGACTGGCCGAACGCGCTTCCGGCGCCACGCGACGCATCGAAACGCTGGTGCAGACGATTCAGGCCGATACCAACGAAGCGGTCTCGTCGATGGAACAGACCACGACCGAAGTGGTGGCCGGCGCGCGCCTGGCCGAGGACGCGGGCCTGGCCCTGGGCGAGATCGAAAAGGTGTCCAACGATCTGGCCGACCTGATTCAGAACATCTCCGAGGCGGCGCGCCAGCAGTCCGCCGCGGCGACCAACATCTCCGCCACGATGAACGTGATTCAGGAAATCACCACGCAGACGTCGGTCGGTGCCAGCCAGACCGCGGAATCGATCGGCAACCTGGCGCAACTGGCCGCGGACCTGCGCCGTTCGGTGGCGGACTTCAAGTTGCCGGCGTGAGGCTGGACTGAGCCGCAGGGGTGGCATCGATGAACGCGGGCCGCTGGTCGCAAATCGGGATGGAGGCTTGTATCGGGCATGACGGCTGCCGCCGGGAACTGGTCGCCGCTGGCGTCCCTGCCAGGCATGGACGACAGCGAGTTCGAGCGCTGGGCGACTCTGCTCGAGCGGCGCACAGGCGTGGTCGTGCCGCTCAAGCGCAAGGCCTTCCTCGTGACCAGCGTGCGCGGTCGCATGCGCGAGACCGGGCATGCGGATTTCGCGGCGTATTTCCGCGATTTGCAGAAAGTTCCGGAAGGCACGATCGAGTGGACGACGCTGGTGGATCGCCTGACCGTGCACGAGACGCATTTTTTCCGGCACCCGCCATCGCTCGATCTGATTGCACGCCAGTGGTTGCCGCAAATGACCGCGGACCCGGCGCGCAGCGCGCTGCATGCCTGGAGCGTGGGTTGCTCCAGTGGCGAGGAGGCCTACACGCTGGCGATGGTGCTGGACATGCACCTGGCCGGACGCAGCGGCAAAACGTATTTTGGCGTGACGGCGACCGACGTGAGTCTGCCGGCTTTGGCCGTTGGTCGCGCCGGACTGTACCCGCGGCAGAAATTGGCCGAAATTGCGCAGGAGTATCGCAGCCGCTATTGCGAGGAACTGGACGCGGACACGTTTCGCATCCGCGAAGCCTTGCGCAAGCGGGTCGGCTTCGCCCAGTTCAACCTGCTCGATGCCGTGAGCGCGTCGATGAAGCGGCTGGACCTGATCTTCTGCCAGAACGTATTGATCTATTTCGCCCGCGAGCGGCGCCGCGAATTGCTGGCCACGCTCGCCAACCTGCTCAAGCCCGGCGGCCTGCTGGTGCTCGGGCCAGGGGAAGTGACGCAGTTCGCGCACGCCAGGCTCGCGCGCGTGGACAATCGCAATGTGCTGGCCTACCGGCGCACGAGTTGAGAGAAAGACCATGAAGCTGCAAGACGACAACATCGACTTCACCACGCTCAATTGGGTCAAGCAGGAGCTGGATGAAACCCTCAAGCAGGCGCGCCAGTCGCTGGAAGCCTATGTCGAGGATCCAGCCGACGCGAGCCTGATGCGTTTTTGTGCGACCTACCTGCACCAGGTGCAGGGCACCTTGCGCATGGTCGAGTTGTACGGCGCGGCGATGGTCGTGGAAGAAATGGAGCGTGTGGCCCTGGCCCTGCTCGATGGCCAGATCAAGGCCCGCGACGACAGCTACGGCGTGCTCATGCGCGGCATCGTGCAGTTGCCCGATTACCTGGAGCGCCTGCAGAGCGGGCACAAGGACATTCCCATCGTCCTGTTGCCGTTGCTCAACGACCTGCGCGCCACGCGCGGCGAAAAACTGCTGACGGAATCGGTATTGTTCTCGCCGGATCTCTCCGCGCCCTTGCCGGCGGCCGCGAGCGGCGCCGTGCAAGCCACGCCCGAGCTGCAATTGAAGGCCGAGGCGGCGCGCCTGCGTTCGGCGTTCCAGTTGTCGTTGCTGCGCTGGATCCGTGACGACAATGCCGCCGAGCAACTCAAGCGCATGATCGATGTGCTCGACCGACTGCGTGCGGCCTGCACGCAGGAAGACGCGCGTCGCCTGTGGTGGGTGTCCTCGGGCGTGCTCGAAGGCGTGGCCAGCGGCGCCGTCGAAGCCAACCCGGCGGTGAAACTGCTGTTTGGCAAGGTCGACCGCGAGATCAAGCGCCTGGTCGACGGTGGCGAGGCCGCCTTCCGCGTCGCGCCGCCGGCCGACCTGACCAAGAACCTGCTTTTCTACATCGCCCATGCCGGCGCCGGCGGCGAGCGTGCCGCGGCCATCCGTACCACCTACAAGCTCGATACCTTGTTGCCAAGCGAGAAGGAACTCGAACATGCCAAGGGTTCGATCTCCGGCCACAACCGCAGCCTGCTCGACACCGTTTCCGTGGCGATCAAGGACGATTTGTTGCGCGTGAAGGAAGCGCTCGACATCTTCCTGCGCGCGCAGAACCCTGATCCGACCGAGTTGATGGCGCAGGCCGACGTGCTCGATCGCGTCGGCGACACGCTCGGCATGTTGGGCCTCGGCGTGCCGCGGCGCGTGGTCACCGAACAACGCAAGATCGTCGAGGAGATGTCGAACAAGTCGCGTCCCGCCGACGAGGCAACCTTGCTCGACGTCGCCGGCGCATTGCTTTATGTCGAAGCCTCGCTCGACGACCACATCGATCGCCTCGGCGCCGATGCCGGCGCCGAAACCGGCACCGGACCCGGGCCACAGGGCCTGGAATTGCCCAAGGCCGAAGCGCGCAAGATCCTCGATGCACTGATGAAGGAGGCCACGGCCAACATCGCCCAGGCCAAGCTCGACATCGTCGCCTTCATCGAATCGCCGTGGGATCACGCCAAGGTCGAACCGATTCCGCCGCTGCTCGAGGAAATCGCCGGCGCCTTGCGCATCCTCGACCTGAACGACGCCGCGCAGTTGATGAAGGGCATCGTGCGCTTCATCCAGGTCGAACTGCTGCGCCATCGCCGCGTGCCGACCGCCGAGCAGATGGACAAGCTCGCCGATGCACTCGCATCGATCGAGTATTACCTCGAGGCCACGCGCGACCAGCGCGGCGGCCGCGACCGCATCCTCGACGTGACCCGGCAGAGCCTGACCGCGCTCGGCTATTGGCCGGTGCCGCCGGACGACGGTGGTGACGGCGATGGCATTCCGACCTTCGTGCCGCCGCCGCGCGACGTGCCGACAAGCCAGCCCGCGCATCCGCCCGCGTTCGAGGCGGCGCCAACCACGCCTGCCGCGGTCGCATTGGCCGACGCGCACCAGGGTGAGTATCCGCGGTGGGGTGAAGACCTTCCCGCGAGCGGCGAGGCGGGTTTGAAACCCGTGGCCGGCACGTTCGAGGATGCGGCGCAGATGCCGACGATCGAGCTGACCGGCGAGAGCATCGACGAATACATCGCGCGCATGGACCGTGGTGAGGAATCCCCGGTTCCCGCCGCGCCGCCGCTCACACCGCCAGCGGCCGAAATCGAACCGGCGGTCGATATCGCGCCCGGCAAGGGACTGGAGGACCTCGTCGTCGGCGAGATGCCGGCCAGCGAGAATCACGCACACGATCTGGCCGGCTTGCGCCTGACCGAAACCCAGGCGACCGCGACGCCGGCGCCGAACGTGCGCTATGTCGAGATCGAGGAAGAAATCGAGGAAGAGGTCCCCGACGGCGATGGCGCGGTGACCGATGCCAGTTTCGCAGCGGTGCCGTCCGACGACATCGACGAGGAAATCCGCGAAGTATTCGTCGAGGAAGTGCAGGACGAAATCGACAACCTCGGCCGATGCCTGCCGGCGTGGAAGGCCGACGTCAACGATTTCGAGAAACTCAAGCCGATCCGCCGCTCATTCCATACGCTCAAGGGTTCCGGTCGCCTGGTCGGCGCGCTCGCGCTCGGCGAGTTCAGCTGGAAGATCGAGAACATGCTCAATCGCGTGCTCGACAAGACCATTCCGCCCGGCCAGCCGCCGCAGGCACTGGTCGAAACCGCGATCGCCACGCTTCCCGAATTGCTGCGCGCCTTGCGCGGCGAAGGCAACCCGACTTCCGACATCGCGCAGATCATGGCGGTCGCCGATCGCATCGCTGCCGGCGAAGATGCCTACGTGCGCAGCAGTGCCCCGTTGCGCATGAAGAAGGTCAAGCGCCTCGTCAAGCGCCTGGTACCGGTCGTCGAAGAGGTAGCGCCCGCGCCCTCGACCAGCATCGAATTGGACGAAACGGTCGACCTGCACCACGCGTTCGAGGCCACGCCGGAAGAATTGGCGGCGCTCGCCGGTGGTGATTTTGACGAGCAGGCGGCCTTTGCCGCCGGTCCCTTGCCCAACGTCGATCCGGTCCTGTTCGACATACTCAAGAGCGAAGTCGCCGCGCACCTGGCGGCGATCGACGGTTTCCTCGCGCAGTGGCATGCCGCGCCGCCGCTTCCGGTCAGCGAGCCGCTGTTGCGCGCCGTGCACACGCTCAATGGCGCCATCGCCATGGTCGATATTCCCGCGATCACGCACGTGCTCGCGCCGCTGGAGGGCTACGTCAAGCGCGTGCGCGCGGACCATCGCGCACTCGATGCCGACGGTGCGGCTGCCTTGGCGGAAACCTCGGCGCTGGTGCGCGAGTGCATCGCTGCGCTGGAAATGCCGCATCCGCAGATGCCGGATTCGGACGCGCTCGCCGCGCGCATCGCCGATCTGCGCGATCGCCTGCCGGAACCGGAAATGATGCATGTGCTGTTTTCCGATGCGCAGGTGCATCAAGCCCCGGAGCTCGCGGAAGCGGATGCGGAAGTCGCGGCGGCCGACGACGAAGCCGCCTTGCTCGCCGAACTCGGCCTGTCGGAAAGCCCGGCGCATGCGCTGGAACCGGTCGGCACGAGCACGCCGGTCGAGCCCGAAGAAGACGAAACCGCGCGCTGGTTGCGCGAGTTCGAGGCACAGTCGCATGCGGCGGTGGATCACGTCGTCGACGCAGCATCGGCCGCGCCAGTCGAAGAACCCGTTGCGCTCGAATCCGCGCCGGTGGAAGAACCCATCACGCTGGAAACCGCGCCGGTCGCCGGGATTCCCGAGGCGGTGGTCGAGACGCACGAAACCGAGCTGTTGTCGTTCGAGGATTTGCCCGCGCAACCCGAACCGGTCCAGCACGCCGTCACCGTCGACGCGGTGCCCGAACAACCCGTGGTCGTTGTCGAAACGCCTGCGGACGTGTCCGCACCAGCGCCTGTCGAAACACTGGCGTCGCTGCCGTCGCTGCCGGACGATCCGCAACCTGAAGGCAAGCTCGAACTGCCCGACCTCGACGAAGACCTGCTCGAAATCTTCGTGCAGGAAGGCGCCGACATCCTGGACCATTCCGACGGCTTGATGGCGCGCTTGCGTGAAGCGCCGCAGGACCGCGAGCTCATCACCGGCCTGCAACGCGACCTGCACACGCTCAAGGGCGGCGCGCGCATGGCGGGCCTCGCGCCGATCGGCGATCTGTCGCACGCGATGGAATCGCTGTTCGAAGCCATCAGCGACAATCGCCGCGTCGTCGATCGGCTCACGGTGGAATCGCTCGAACGCGGTTTCGACCGTCTGCACGGTCTGGTGCAGCGCGTGTCGCGGCACCAGGCCATCGCCATGCCCGAACATGCGATCGCGCGCTTCGAGGGTCTGGTCTCCGGGGACTTGCCCGAACTTGCCGCGGCAACACCGATTTCGTCCGTGCCTGCGGTTGCAGTGGCTCCGGCCGCTTCCGCGCCGCAAGAGCAAGCCGTCCGGCCGACGCCGCCGCGCACTGCGCCGCGCGCGCTGCCCGCGATCGAAGACGAAGCGCAGCAGCACGCACCGCAGGAAATGATCCGCGTGCGTTCAGACCTGCTCGATTCGCTGGTCAACTACGCCGGCGAGGTGTCGATCTACCGTTCGCGCCTGGAACAGCAGATCTCGACCTTCCGCTTCAACCTGGTCGAGTTCGAAACCACCGTCAGCCGCTTGCGCGACCAGTTGCGCAAGCTGGAACTGGAAACCGAAGCGCAGATCCTGTCGCGCTACCAGCGCGAGGCCGAATCCTCCGAATCCTCGTTCGATCCGCTCGAACTCGATCGCTTCAGCCAGTTGCAGCAGCTCTCGCGTGCGCTGGCCGAATCGGTATCCGACCTGGTCTCGATCCAGGGCTTGCTCGACGAGCTCACGCGCCAGTCCGAAACCCTGCTTTTGCAGCAGTCGCGCGTGTCCTCGGACCTGCAGGAGGGCCTCATGCGCACGCGCATGGTGCCGTTCGATTCGTTGGTGCCGAGCTTGCGCCGCACCATGCGCCAGGCCGCGCAGGAAGTGGGCAAGCGCGCGCAACTCAAGGTCGAAGGTGCGCAAGGCGAAATGGACCGCAACCTGCTCGAGCGCATGAAGGCGCCCTTCGAGCACATGCTGCGCAACGCGCTGGCGCACGGCATCGAATCGCCGGATGAGCGCGCCGCCGCCGGCAAGGCCGGCGAAGGCACGGTCGGCATCGCTGTCAGCCGCGAGGCAACGGAAGTGGTGCTGCGCGTGACCGACGACGGTCGCGGCATGGATCGCGACGCGATCCGGCGCAAGGCGATCGAACGCGGCCTGCTGAAACCGGATGTGCAATTGTCCGACCGCGACCTGTACGGCTTCATCCTGGAAACCGGTTTTTCCACCGCCGAGCACGTGACCCAGCTCGCCGGCCGCGGCGTCGGCATGGACGTGGTGAACAACGAGATCAAGCAGCTCGGCGGTTCGCTCACCATCGATTCGGTGCGTGGCACCGGCAGCACCTTCACCATCCGCCTGCCGTTCACGCTGGCGGTGACGCAGGCGATCCTGGTGCGCCTCGGCGAGGCGACCTACGCGGTACCGATGTCCTCGGTGCAGGGCGTGGTGCGCATCGCCCACGACGACCTGGAGCGGCGCCTGGGCCAGCCCAACCCGGCGTACAACTATGCCGGCGAGGAATTCCTGATCTACGAATTGTCGCAACTGCTCAACGTGCCGGCCTCGCGCATCGCCGACGAGACTCAGTTGCCGCTGCTGATGACGCGCACCGGCGACCAGCGTGCCGCGGTGCGCATCGACAGCGTCATCGGCTCGCGCGAAATCGTGGTCAAGTCGGTCGGTCCGCAGATCAGCTCGATCCCGGGCATCTTCGGCGCGACGATCATGGGCGACGGTTCGGTCGTGATGATTCTCGACCTTGCCCCGCTGGTGCGCCGCCACGCCGCGTTGCGCCAGCGCGCCGAAGCCGGCGAGATGGCGATGCCGGCGGCCCCGGTCGCGGTGGAACCGGTACTGGAGCAGCGCGCGCATCCGCTGATCATGGTGGTGGACGATTCGATCACCATGCGCAAGGTCACCACGCGCGTGCTCGAGCGCAACGACATGGAAGTGGTCACGGCGAAGGACGGCCTGGACGCGGTCGAGAAGCTGCAGGACAAGGTTCCGGACGTGATGCTGCTCGACGTGGAAATGCCGCGCATGGACGGCTACGAGCTGGCCACCTACATGAAGAACGATCCGCGCCTGAAACAGGTGCCGATCATCATGATCACCTCGCGCACCGGTGAAAAACATCGCCAGCGCGCCTTCGAAATCGGCGTGGAGCGCTACCTCGGCAAGCCCTACCAGGAAGCCGACCTGCTGCGCAACGTGCAGGAAAGCCTGAGCGCCAAGAATCCGGGAATGAGCCGTGCGTGAGTCCAACGCCATCGCGGTTGCGCTGTTGTACCAGGCCGGTCAGCTCGGCAGCCATCTGAAGAACGCCCTGGGCGAACTCGGCGCCGCGGTTGTGTACGAGGCCGCACCGGCGGCGATCGATCGCGACGCGCTGGAGAACTCCGGTGCGCGCGTGGTCATCGTCAATCTCGATGCCGACAGCGACGGTTACATCGACGCGCTGTTCGACGTGCTCGACGCCGGCGAATACGAGGTCGTGTTCAACGACGCGCAGGTGTCCTCCAACTTGCAGGGCTGGGACCAGGCGCGCTGGGTGCGCCACCTGGGTTCGAAGATCCTGCGCAAGCCGGAGATCATCGAGCCGCCGCGCCCGCTGGGTGCCGAGCCGGTGCCGACGCCGGTGCAGAAATCCGCGTCAGTCGTGCCGGTCGCGGAAAAGCCCGGCGCCGCCGCGCCCGAACCGGCGACTCCCGTGCCGGCCACGGCGGACGCGTTGCCGACAACCGAGCGGCCGACGGTGAAAATGCCGCTGCCTGCGGAACTTGTCGCCGAGCCGCCACCGCCGGAACCCGCGCCGGTCGCCACCATCGACGCGGCCGAGCTGGCGGAATTTGCCAGCCTGATCGAAACGCCGCCCGAAGAACCGGCCGCGTTCACGCCGGCCGTTGCCGCACCGGCGCCGATTCCGGAACTCGGCGATTTCGCCGCCGAACTCGATGCGCTGTTTGCGACCGCCGACAGCAAGCCCGCGCCGGCGGAATCGTCGACGGAAAAACCCGCGACAGCCGACGCCTTCGATATCGCGCTGCCGGCGGACTTCGACCTGGCCATGGACGAACCCGTCGCCGTGCCGGCCAGCGAGCCCAGCGCACTCGACATTCCGGTCGATCCGACGGCCGTTGCCGCTCCGTCGGCCGCGGCAGCCGTGGAGGAACTGCACGACGAGTTCCCGGCGATTTTCGATCAGCTCGGAGATGCCGCCGCGGATATTCCCCAGGCGCAGGGCAGTGATTTCAAGCCTGCAGAGCGTCCAGTAACGGAAGCCGGGGCTGAGCCCCTGTTGCCGCTGGAATGGTCGCTTGATGGCGAGGACGCCAAGCCGTCGAGCGGCAAGGCCGATTTCGGCATTGAGACCGTGTCCGCGGAAGAATTCCTGGCGCCGGAGGTAGAGGCAAGTGCAACACCTGCAGTGCCCGTTGCGGAACCGGCCTTCACGCTCGAGCTGATGCCGATGGAAGAAGCGGTCGCGCCGAGCCTGCACAACCCGGACTATGTGCACGAGCAGCGCCTTGAGAGCACCGTCAAGCCGCTCAAGGTCGGCACCGGTCCCGGCGTCGCGCGTGTCGTGGTGCTCGGCGCCTCGATCGGTGGCCCGGAAGCGGTGCGCGATTTCCTCGGCGCATTGCCCGCCGGGTTCCCGGTCCTGTTCGTGCTCGCCCAGCACATGGGTGAGGAATTCCTCGAAATGATGTCGGCGCAATTGCGCAAGTCGATCGCGCTCACCGTGCGCAATCCCAGCCACGGCGAACGCGTCGCCCACGGCGACGTGCTGATCGTGCCGACCACGCATCGCTTGCAGGTCGATGGCGAAGGCGTCGTCACGCTCGCCCATCTTCCGGAGAAAACGCCGTACTCGCCATCGATCGATCAGGTGTTGCGCGATGCCGCTGACGCGTTTGGCGACAAGGCCGGCGCCGTCATCTTCTCGGGCATGGCGCACGACGCGATCGAAGGCAGCCAGTACCTGAAATCGAAAGGCGGACGAATCTGGGCGCAGGATCCGGATACCTGCGTCATCAGTTCCATGGTCGACGGCGCGCGCGAGGCGGGTGTCGTCGAATTCGTCGGTTCACCGAAACAACTCGCGGAAAAAATGATTGCCGAGTACGGCAAGGCGTAAGGAGTCCACGATGGCCGATCCAAACAGCCGCGAAATCCGCGGCCTCATGATCCCGGTGACCGGCGGTCGCGTGCTGCTGCCCAACGCCACCGTGGCCGAGGTCATCACCTACGCCACGCCGGAAAAGATCACCGACGCGCCGGACTGGCTGCTCGGGCGCCTGTCGTGGCGTGGTTGGCGCCTGCCGCTGTTCTCGTTTGCGATGCTGTCGGGCGGCGCACAGAAGGAAAGCTACACCAACGCCAAGGTCGCCGTGCTCAAGGCGCTCGGCGGCAACGCCAAGATGCCGTTCCTGGCCATGCTCGCGCAGGGCTTCCCGCGCCTGACCACGATCACGCCGGACCTGCTCATCCCCACCGGCGACGAGTCCGCGCAACCGCAGGGCGTGCACGCGCAGGTGCTGGTGCGCGACGACCAGGCCGTCATCCCGAACCTTGGGCAGATCGAGGCACTGGTCGCGCAGGCGATGGCGGCGTAGTTCGCCGCCTCCTGCGCAAATCCAATTCACGCGTCAAATATCGCCGAAACGTGCCTGCAACGCCGCCAGCGCAGCGAGGCCCGCGGTTTCCGTGCGCAGTATGCGCGGGCCCAGGCGCAGGCCGTGGAAATTCGCCTGCTTGAGCAGGGCGACGTCGTTGTCCGAGAAGCCGCCCTCGGGGCCGACGGCGAGAATTGCGCCATTGTCCAATTGTGTACATTGCCGCACGGCAATATCCCCATCGGGAAGCAGGGCCAGGCGTGATGCGGCCGTGTCGGCGAGCGCGGCGAGCCAGCGGTCCATGCGTTGCGGTGGTTCCAGCGCGGGCAGGCGGGCGCGGCCGGATTGCTCGCAGGCGCCGGCGATGACGCTCGTCCAGTGCGCCATGCGCCGTTCCGCGCGTTCCTCGTCGAGCTTTACCTCGGTGCGCTCGGTCACGATCGGCACGATGCGCGCGACGCCCAGCTCGGTGGCTTTTTGCAGGATCCAGTCCATTTTCTCGCCGCGCGCAATGCCCTGCGCCAGCGTGAGTTGCAGCGGCGATTCGCGGTCGACCTCGCGCACGGCGTGAATCTCCGCCGTGACGGCGTGCTTGGCCAGCGAGGCCAGGGTCGCGTCGTACTCGCGGCCATCGCCATTGAACACCATCAACGCCGCGTCGCGTTCCAGGCGCAGCACGCGAGCGACGTGCTCGCCGGCCTGATCGGGCAGCAACACGGTCTGGCCGGTACGCAAATCCTGAGGGATGAATACGCGCGGAATTCTCATTTCAAGCGACCGCCTTGTCGATGCCTTGGATCGCCACGTCGACCATCGCGTCGATGTCCTCGCTTGTCACGATGTAGGGTGGCATGAAATACACCGTGTCGCCGAGCGGGCGCAGCACCATGCCGCGTTCCAGCGCGTGCAGGTAGAAGCGCAAACCGCGACGCTGCGCAGCCGGAAACGGCGTGCGTGATTGCTTGTCCGCAACCAGATCCAGCGCCGCGATCAATCCGGTCTGGCGCAGGCCGGCGATGTGCGGATGCTCGCGCAGCGGTGCGAGTCGCTGCGCCAGCCGCGCCGCCAGCAGGCGGTTGTTTTCCAGCACCGGCTGCTCGCGAAAGATCGCCAATGTCGCCAAGGCTGCGGCACAGGCGATCGGATTGCCACTGAAGGTGTGCGAGTGCAGGAACGCGTTGTTGGCGGCGTAGTCGCCGAGAAAGGCCTGATAGACGGAATCGGTCGTCAACACCGCCGACATTGCCAGCGTACCACCGGTCAGGCCCTTCGACAGGCATAAGAAATCCGGGGAAATCGCGGCTTGTTCGCAAGCGAACAGCGAGCCGGTGCGGCCAAAACCGACGGCGATTTCGTCTGCGATCAGATGCACCTGGTATTCGTCGCACAGCGTGCGCAGACCCGTGAGGTAGGCCGGCGCGTGCATGCGCATGCCGCCGGAGCATTGCACCAGCGGTTCCACGATCACCGCGCAGGCCTCGTGCGCGTGACGCTCCAGAATGTCGCGCATGTCGCGCAAACGCCGAGCGGCCACGTCATCCGCGGATTCGCCGGGTTCGGCGTCGAGCCAGTCCGGTGACGGCGCCACGATCGGCTCGAACAAGAGCGGCGCATACACCGCGCGATACAACGGCAGGTCGCTCACCGACAGCGCGCCGAGGGTTTCGCCGTGATAGGCATTCGCCAAGGCAATGAAACGCGTGCGTTGGCGCTGGCCGTGGTTGTGCCAGTAGTGGAAACTCATCTTCAGCGCGATCTCCACCGCGCTGGCGCCATCGCCGGCGAAAAACGTTCGCACCAGTCCCGCCGGCGCGATCCGCACCAGTTCCTCGGCGAGCCGGATGGCCGGCTCGTGGGTGAATCCGGCAAACATCACATGATTGAGCGTCGCCGCCTGGTCGGCGATCGCTGCCGCGATACGCGGATTGGCATGCCCGAACAGGTTGCTCCACCACGAGCTCACGCCATCGAGGTAACGCTTGCCGTTGGCGTCGATCAGCCACGCGCCGTCGCCGCGCACGATGGGAATCATCGGCAGGCGCGTGGCGTGCTCGCGCATCTGCGTGCACGGGTGCCAATTGGCGGCAAGGTCGCGTTCGCGCAGGGTCGCGTTGACGTCGAGGGTAGGAGGGCGGTTCATTTTGCTATGATCGTCGCGGATCATCCGCAACACAAGGCAACGACGATGCGCATCCGCAGATTTTCCTCTTCGCGTGGATTCACGCTGATAGAGATTCTTGTCGTCGTCGTCATCCTCGGCATCCTCGCTGCGATCGTGGTGCCGCGCGTGATGGAGCATCCCGGCGAAGCGCGCCAGGTGCGCGCCAAGCAGGACATCCAGGCCATCGTCACCGCGCTCAACACCTACAAGCTCGACAACTTCACGTATCCGAGCACCGAGCAGGGCCTGGATGCGCTGGTGCGCAAGCCGACCGGCACGCCGGACGCGCCGAACTGGCATCAGTACCTGGACAAGCTGCCCAAGGATCCGTGGGGGCGCGTCTATTTGTACCTGCATCCGGGCACGCACGGCGATATCGACGTGTTCACCTATGGCGCGGATGGCAAGCCGGGCGGGGAAGGCGAGAATGCGGATGTGGGCAACTGGGAATGACGTCTGCCGGGAAATGTCGCCCGCGCGCGCCGAAATTTTTGCCCCCTCTCCCCCATGCGTCAGCAAGGGGGAGATGGCGGGGGTGAGGGGGATGTGCATCACGTTTCTCGAACGATTGCGCGGCTTTCGGCGTTGCCCCCTCACCCCAACCCTCTCCCCCATCGTAAGAAGCGCGATGGGGGAGAGGGGGAAAAATCAGGGATTCACCTTGATTGAATTGCTCGTGGTCGTGGTGATCCTCGCCGTGCTCGCCGGCGCGCTGACGCTGGCCATGGGCGGTCTCGGCGGCGAACGCCAGCTCGAACAGCAGGCGCGTCGCACGCAGGCCCTGATCGACTACGCCTGCGAGCAGGCCGAACTCGTCGGCCGCGACATCGGCGTGAGCATCGATCGTCATGGCTATCGCTTCAGTCGCCGCAATGGCGCCGCCTGGCTGCCGCTGGAACACGACGAATTGCGCCCGCGCGAATTCCTCACCGGCACGCAGGCGGCTTTGAGCAGCGACGGCCATGCCATCGCCGTCGGCGATGATTTTCCGGAAAAGCCGCAGTTGGTGTGCTTCGCGTCCGGTGAGCTGACGCCGTTCCGGCTCGAACTGCGACTGGCCGATCTTGCGCAGGGCTGGCGACTGGATGGCGCGCCGGATGCCACATTGAAAGTGGTCGCGGTGGCGGTGCATGCGCACTAATAGTACGCGCTGGCTGTTGCTAAGCTCGCGCGTCCAGCGCTCGCCAAGCAACTCGGCCGCTCGCTCCTGCTCGCGGCGTTCGCCCACGCGCGCGATGCGCTTCAACGCATCGCGCAGGCGCCTGGGCTTCACCCTTCTCGAGGTGCTGATTGCGCTGCTCGTGCTCGCGCTCGCCTTGCTCGCGTTGTCGCGCACCGCCGCCAACCAGGTCGATGCCTTCGGCGCACTGCGCGAGCGCACGGTCGCCGGCTGGCTTGCCGCGGACGTGTTGGCGCAGACGCGCCTTGCCACGCCGTTCCCGGCCACCGGCACCAGCGACGGCCGGCGTCGCTTCGGCGGCCGCGACTGGCGCTACGACATCGTCGTGCAAGGCACGCCGGTGGCCTCGATCCGGCGCATCGACGTGCATGTTTACGCCGCGGATGATCCGAAATCGCCGATTGCGACCTTGACCGGTTTCGGTGGCCAGGACCTGATGCCGTGAAGCGTGGCTTTACCCTCATCGAGTTGCTGGTGGCGATGGCGGTGTTCTCGATCATGGCCGCGCTGGCTTATGGCGGACTCAATTCCATCGCGCGCACGCGCGGCGAACTGGCCAGGCAGGAAGCGGATTTCGGTAATCTCATGCGCGCCATCGGCTCGCTCGAGCGCGACTTGAACGGCATCGTGGCGCGACCGGTGCGCGGCACGGCAGGTCAGGAATTGCCCGCGGTGCTTGGCGCCAGCGATCACATCGAGCTCACGCGCCTGGGCTTTGCCAATCCGCAGGCCGAGTCGCGCTCGAATCTGCAGCGCGTGTTCTACGAACTGGATGGCCACAAGCTCGAGCGCGGCCGTTACGCCGTGCTCGATCGCGCCGCCAACAGCACGCCGCAGGTGGACGACCTCAAGGTGGCCACCGAAGACTTCCGCCTGCGTTACCTTGACGGCGCATCCGGACAGTGGCTGGATGCGTGGCCGCCGCCACAGTCGGCGCCGGAACTCCTGCCGCGCGCGATCGGCTGGCAACTGCGCACGAAGCAGCATGGTGAAATCACCGGCACGGTCGAGCTTGTGTCCGCCTGGCCCACGCAAGCCGCCGGCCTGGTGACGCCGGCGCCGCAAAACCCGATCGGCACGCCGCTGCCGCCGTTGCCGCCGCCGCCGGGTGGCGTGCGATGATCCAATCCACATTTCCACAATGCGGCAAAATGCAGCGTGGCGTCGCCTTGCTCGTCGCCCTGCTCGTGGTCGCGCTGGCGACGGTGTTGATTGCAGGCCTGCTCGATCGCGGCGGGCTCATGGCGGCGCGCACGCGCAATGCGCTGCGTGCGCAGCAGGCGCAGGCCTATGCGCGCGGCCTGGAAAATTACGCCGCCGAAGTGCTCACGCGCGCACAGGCGCAAGGTGTGGGCTACGACGCCGCCGACAGCATCTGGGCGATCCCGTTGCCGCCCACGCCCGTGCCCGGCGGCACCATCGCGGCGCAGATGGCCGATCTCAATGGTCGCTTCAATCTCAACAATCTCGATCCGACTTACGACACGCAAGGCGTTTGGCGCGGCAAGTTCGTCCTGCTGCTGACTGCGCTCAAGCTCGATCCGGCCATCGCAGGCCATGTCGTTGCCTGGATGGATGCGAATGCGGCGACCAGCACGGACGATCAGTTCTATCTCGCCCAGCCGGTGCCGTACCGGCGCGCGGGTCGGGAGTTCGCCCATGCGTCCGAATTGCGCCTCGTTGCCGGCGTCGATGGCGACGCCTATGCGGCGCTTGCGCCCTTCGTGACGGCGCTGCCGGAAGGCACGCCGATCAACGTCAACACGGCCAGCGTGCCGGTGCTGATGACGCTGTCGCCGAACGTGACGCGCGAGATGGCGCAGGCGATCTGGCAGCAAGGCGGCGCGCATTTCACCGGTGTCGATCAGGTGCTCAAGGCGCAGCCGGCGCTGGCGGTGATCGAACATCCGGAATGCTTCGATGTGCGCAGCAGCTATTTTTTCGCCCGTGGATTGATCACGCTCGACGGCCTGCCGTTCGAGTTCGACAGTTTGATCGAGCGGCGCAACGGCGGCGCCAATGGCGGCATACACGTGCTGCAGCGCAGTCGCGGTGGCGATTGACGCGCACCCGGCGCAATGCCGTATCCTGCGCGATTGCGTCGACACGGGAGGGGGTCATGCAACATCGACTGTGCGCATTCGTGCTTTTCGCGCTGGGGTCGCTCGTCGGCTGCGGGCCGGTGGCGACGCGCGCGCCTGCGGCCGCGCCCGTGCGCGAGGACGCCGCGCAAATCACCGCGCGTCATTTCGACGCGATCCGCCATTCGCCGCCGCAGCTGGAAGCATTCCTGCGCGCCATGCCCAAGGGCGCGGACCTGCACAACCATCTGTCCGGCGCGATCTATGCCGAGGATTACCTGGAGTGGGCCGCGCGGGATGGCGACTGCGTCGAGCGCGCCACGAGCACGCTGGTCGCACCACCGTGCGATGCCGCGCTGGATCGACCGCCGGTTGCCGACGCCTTGCGCGATGATGCGTTGTATCGGCAATTGATCGACGCCTGGTCGATGCGCGATTTCGTTGCCGACAGCGGCACATCCGGGCACGATCATTTCTTCGACACGTTCGGCAAGTTCCATCTCGTCAACAAGGCGCACCGTGGCGACATGCTCGCGCGCGCAACGCACCAAGCGGCACTGGATCATGCGATCTACCTCGAATTGATGGACACGCTGGCGGATGCGCAGATCCGCATGCTGGTCGAACACACGCCATGGGATGGTGATTTCGCGCACGCGCAAGCGCACCTGCACGCGGGCATGGCGGCCGTGCTCGCGCAGGCGAAAACCGAACTGGATACGGCAGAGCAACGCAGGCGCGACGAGCTGCGCTGCGCTGGTGCGCAGCCCGATCCGGGTTGCGCCGTGCAGGTGCGTTTCCTGTACCAGGTGCTGCGCGGGTTTCCGGCGCCCGTGGTGTTCGCGCAGATGCTCGCCGGCTTCGAGCTGGCAATGAATGACGCGCGCGTGGTCGGCATCAACCTGGTCATGCCCGAGGATGGCTACATCTCGATGCGCGACTACCGCGAGCAGATGGCGATGCTCGACTACCTGCACGGGAAGTATCCACGCGTACACATTTCACTGCACGCCGGCGAACTCGCGCCCGGGCTGGTGCCGCCGGATGGCCTGCGCTTCCACATCCGCGCCGCCATCGAGCGCGGTCACGCGCAGCGCATCGGCCATGGCGTGGACGTCATGCACGAGGACCATCCGCACGAACTGCTGGCGGAAATGGCGCGCCGGCACGTGCTGGTGGAAATCTGCCCGACCAGCAACCGCAGCATCCTGGGCATCGGCGGCGACGATCATCCGTTGCCGATCTATCTTGCCGCACAGGTGCCTCTGGCGATCGCCACCGACGACGAAGGCGTGTCGCGCAGCGACCTGTCGCGCGAATTCGCGATCGCCGCAACGTCGTGGAACCTTTCCTACGGCACGCTCAAGACGCTGGCGCGCAACAGCCTGGAATATGCCTTCGTGCCCGGCGCCAGCCTGTGGCAGGGACGTGACGGTTTCGAACCGGTGCGTGCGTGTGCGGCGGCTACGCCGGGCGCCGCGACGCCCGACCCGGATTGCGCGGCTTTTCTGGCCGGCAGCGAGAAGGCGCGCCTGCAATGGCAACTGGAGGCGCAGTTGCATGATTTCGAGGCAGGCATCGCCGCAGGCCGCTGATAGAATCCGGTTCATGACCGAACGCCTGCTGATCCGCCTGCATGTCGATGGCCGCCTGGAGTGGCTGGCGCTGGATGCGCAGAATCGCGCGCTGTCCGCCGCGAACGCGGGCGCGCCGCCGGCGCCGGCGCTCGAACGCGCCCAGCGCGTCGTCGTGCTGGTGCCATCCGAAGACGTGTTGCTGTTGCAGGCGTCGGGCCTGCCGGGCACGCGTGCGCAGGCGCTCAAGGCCTTGCCCTTCGCGCTGGAAGATCGCCTCGCGGGCAGCGTCGAGGATCTGCATTTCGCCGCGCCCGATACCAGGAACGGCCGGCTCGACGGCGAGCGCATCGACGTTGCCGTCGTCGCCCGCGCGAGCTTGCGCGGCTGGCTCGAACACCTGGCGCAGCAGGGCGTCCGCGCCGATGCGCTGTATTCCGAGTGCCAGGTTCTGCCCGATGCCAGCATCGTGCTCGACGGCGAACGCGCGCTGTGGCGCGACGGCGCCGATTCCGCTGGGGCGTGCCCGGCAAGCGAGTTGCCTGCGTGGATCGGTGTGCTTGATGCCGCTGCGGCAAACCCCGTATCGCGCACGACGCACGATTTACGCGACGACCATGGCGACGCGCTCGCCTTCTTCGCCACGCAATTGCGCACGGAGCCGGCGGTCAATCTTTTGCAAGGCGAATTCGCGCCCGCGCACCGGCAGGCGCCGGCGCGGCGCCTGTGGCGCACCGCGGCCGCGCTCGCCGCCGCGGCCCTGTTGTTGCTGTTCGTTTATTACGGCGCCGATTGCTGGCGCCTGTCGCGCCAGTCCGCGCAGCTCGATGCGCAATCGCGCGCGATCCTGCACGAGGCGTTTCCGGGCATGGACAAGGTCGCGGGCGATCCGCGCCAGCTCATGGACAGCGCCATGCGCGGCCTTGCCGGCGGCGGTGGCGACTCGGGCCTGATGCGGTTGCTGGCGAAGATCGCGCCGATCCTGTCCAGCACCACGCGCACCACGCTTGCCGGCATGGAATACCACAATGCGACGCTGGAGCTCGCGCTGCGCGCGCCGGACGTGCAGACGCTTGACCTGATGCGCGAGCGCCTCGCCGGCCTGCCCGGCCTGCGCGTGGAAGTCACCGCCGCCAATTCCGGCGCGGATGGCGTGGATGGCCGTTTGCGCATCGCCGGAGCCACGCCGTGATCGGCGCCTGGTGGCATGCGCAGACCGTGCGCGACCGCCGCGTGCTGGTCGTGGGCGCCATCATCGTTGCGGTGTTGCTGGTGTGGGCACTGGCGTGGCTGCCGCTGTCGCGCGCGCGGGCGGGCCTGGCCGTGCAAGTGGCGCAGCAGCGCACGGACCTGGCCTGGATGCGGCAGGCGCTTGGCCAGGCGCGCGCGCTCGATGCGCAAGGTTCGCGCGGCACTGTTGCGCGCCAGGGCAAGTCCCTGCTTGCGCTGGCCGACGCCACCGCGCGTGGCGCGAATCTCGGCGATGCGCTCAAGCGCGTGGAACCGACCGGACCGGCAAGCGTGCGCGTGACGTTCGACGTCGTCGACTTCGATACGCTGGCGGACTGGATGGACGCATTGGCACGCAACTACGGCGTGACGGTCACGGATTTTTCCGCCGAAAAGGCCGAAGGACTCGGTCTGGTGAATGCGCGCGTTACTTTGCAAGATGGCAAGCAATGAAGGCGTTGCGGCGTTTTATACTTTTTCTCGTCGCGTTGCTGGCCGTCGCCGCAATCGCCATCGCGACGTGTCCGGCGTCTTTTGCCTGGCGCTTCGTCGCCGGCCGGGCGGGTGCGCTCACGCTCGATGGCGTGGCCGGCACGATCTGGAACGGCCATGCGGTGAACGCGAGCGTGTTCGGCAGTCCGCTGGGCACGCTCGACTGGCATCTGCATCCGTGGCCGCTGCTGCGCGGCATCGTGGCCGCGCAACTGGACCTGCACGGCGGCCAGGTCACCGGCAATGGCACGGTCGAACGCACGGCCGATGGTGCGTTGAACTTCTCCGCGGCGACGCTCCACCTGCCCGCGGAAATGGCCGCGCCGGCGCTGGACATCCCGATGCTGCAACTGCTCGGACAGATCGACATCGACATCGCACAACTGAGCGTGCAGGGCGCCTGGCCGACGGCGGCGCAGGGAGAAATCCTCTGGCGCAATGCCGCGGTCGCCGGCGCCGCACAGGCGAGCCTGGGCGACTTGCAGGCGCAATTCGCCAGCGCGGCCGACGGCCACATCGCCGGCACCGCGCACGATCGGGGCGGACCGCTGCAACTCGATGGTGCGTTCACGATCGGTGCCGAGGGTTACGACGTGCGCGCCAAACTCGCCGCGCGCGACGGCAATCCACAGGTGCTCGACGCGCTGCGCTACATCGGCCAGCCGCAGGGGGATGGCACGGTGTTGCTGCTGATCCGCGGCAAGTTCTTCCCGGTTTTCTGATGGACGCCGCGTTTTCCACCTTTCTCGACGACGCGCTCGGCGTCGCGCGCGCGGCCGCCACTGCGGCGGCGCAAGTGATTCGCCATCACTACGCGCGCGGCGTGGATGTCGAAACCAAATCCGATGCAACACCGGTCACCATCGCCGACCGCGAAGCCGAAGTCGCGATCAAGGACGTGTTGCGCGCCGCGTATCCGGAGCATGCCTTCTACGGCGAAGAATTCGGTCGTGAAGGCAATAGCGAATTTGTCTGGCTGATCGATCCCATCGACGGCACCAAGGCGTTCGTGCGCGGCTATGCGATGTTCTCCACGCAGATCGCGTTGATGCATCGCGGCGAGCTGGTATTGGGCGTGTCGAGCGCGCCGATCTACGCTGAACTCGCGTGGGCGCGCAAGGGTGGCGGCGCTTTTCTTGATGGCAATCCGATGCGTGTTTCGGCGGCGCACGCGTTCGACGCCGGCACCGCGATTTCCATCGGCAACGTCAAGACGCTCACGCGCGACGCGCGCTGGGACGCATTGGGTGGATTGATCCGGCGCAGCGGCCGCATCCGCGGTTACGGCGACTTCTTGCACTACCACCTGCTTGCGAGCGGACGCATCGATCTGGTGATCGAATCGGACGTCAACATCCTCGACATCGCCGCGCTCGCGGTGATCGTGCGCGAGGCCGGCGGAACCTTCACCGACCTGGATGGACGCGAACTTGCACTCGACACGACCAGCGTGCTTGCCGGCACGCCGGCATTGCACGCGCAGGCACTGGCGCTGTTCGGACAGGGCGTGACGCGATGAAACCCGAGCGCGTCGTCGTCCCGATCGCCTTGCCGTCGCTGGCGCAGCATTGGCGCGAATTCACCGCGAACCGCGGGGCGTGGCTGGTGCTGGCGCGCAACCTCGTGCCGGTCTTCGGCATCTATGGCTTTGGCTGGTCGGTGGCGCTGACGGTCTTCAATTACTGGTTCGACGGACTGGTCGCGGTCGCCGCCATCATCGCCGCTTTGATCCCGCGCGCGCTGCGCGAATCGCGCAAGCCCCGGCAAAAGCCCGACGGCCCGATCCTGGCACTGGTTCGTGGCGTAGTGACCTGGGCATTCCTGCTGGCCGTGCTGGGGACACCCTATTGGATCACGCTGATTCCCTTGCACGACATGCTGCTTGCCCCAAGCTTGCTGGCGCAGATCGCCCATGGCCCTGGACTGTGGGCCACGTTCGGCATGATCGCCGTCATGCATTTTCGGCGGGCGTTCTCGGTCGGATACGACACGATGCCCGAAACCGATCTGAAACAGCGCGCACGCTGGGACCTTTACCTGCTGTTGCTGCGCGCCGTGGCGATGTTCACCCTTGCTGGCGGCATCTTCGTCATCGTTCTGGTGCCGTTGCTGGCGATGCTTTTCAGCTATATGGAGATCTGGCCCGAACGCGCGCTCGGCCTGGTGTTCGGCGATCCGCGCCGCTTGCATGAGCTCGATCCCGACAAGGATTCGTGACACGCAGCCATGACCTTCGACGGGTTGCTCCGCGCCGCCGCCGCCGCTACGCTTGTCGTTTAACCCACGCACGGAGAACACCATGCTGCGTCCCCTGTCCCTGCTTGCCGCCGGCGTTCTCGCGCTGGGCGCCGGTGTTGCCGACGCCAAGGCTGCATCCACCACGCCGGACATCCCCTACACGCGCTTCACATTGCCCAATGGCCTGACCGTGGTCGTGAGCGAGGACCACAAGGCGCCGATCGTCGCGGTCAGCGTGTGGTACCACGTCGGCTCGGCCTACGAACCCGCGGGCAAGACCGGCTTCGCGCACCTGTTCGAGCACCTGATGTTTTCCGGTTCCGAAAACCACAAGGGCAGCTACTTCAAGCCCTTCGAACTGGCCGGCGCCACCGGCATGAATGGCACGACCTGGCTCGACCGCACCAATTATTTCGAGACCGTACCGACCACCGCGCTGGACATGGCGCTGTGGATGGAATCCGACCGCATGGGCCACCTGCTCGGTGCGATCGGGCAGAAGGAACTGGACGTGCAGCGCGGCGTGGTGCAGAACGAAAAGCGCCAGGGCGAGAACCAGCCCTATGGCCGCGTCTACGAGAACCTGCAGGCCAACGCGTTTCCGCAGAACCATCCCTACCACCACGACACCATCGGCTCGATGGCGGACTTGAACGCCGCCTCGCTCGACACCGTCAAGCAGTGGTTCAAGGACTACTACGGCGCGGCCAACACCACGCTCGTGATGGTCGGCGACATCACGCCGGACGCGGCGCGCGCGAAGGCGATGCAGTACTTCGGCGACATTCCGGCCGGCCCGCAAGTGCCGCGTCCGCAGGCGTGGATCGCGCCGAACGATGCGTCCACGCACGACACGATGACCGACAATGTTCCGCAGACGCGCATCTACCGCGAGTGGAACACGCCGGGCCTGGCCGCCGATGGCAACGACCGCCTGATGCTGGACCTTGCCGCCAATGTGCTGGGCGGCAGCAAGACCTCGCGCCTGTACCAGCGCCTGGTCTACCAGGACAAGCTCGCCGACGACGTGTCGGTCGGCAACATGACGTTCGAACTTGCCAGCATGACCTTGCTGCAAATCGACGTGAAGAAGGGCGCCGACGTGGCCAAGATCGACGCCGCCGTCGCCGATGAATGGGCGAAGTTCCTCAAGGACGGCCCGACGGCGGACGAACTCGAACGCGCCAAGACCACCTACCAGGCTTCGACGATTCGCGGCCTGGAACAAATCGGCGGATTTTCCGGCAAGGCCGTGACGCTGGCCGAGGGCCAGGTCTATCGTGGCGATCCGGGCGCGTGGAAAAAGGATTACGACGTCACCCTGGCCGCGACGCCGGCCGCGGTCAAGGCCGCTGCCGACAAATGGCTGGCGAAGGGCGATTACACGCTCACCGTCGAGCCGGGCAAGGTGCAGGAAGGCGATCTGGCCAGCAACGCCGGCCGCGCCGCGATGCCGGGGCGTCCTGACAACAAGCTCTCCGCCGCCGGCGATTTCAAAGTGACGAAGAGCGACGTCGACCGCGCCAAGGGCGTGCCGCAGGTGACGAGCTTCCCCGACCTTACCTTCCCGAAACTCGAGCACGGCAAGCTCAAGAACGGCATCCCGGTCATCCTCGCCGAGCGCCATGCGGTGCCGGTGGTGCAGATCGGAGCGATGTTCGATGCCGGTTACGCCGCCGACCAGGGCAAGAAGCTCGGCACGTCCAGCTTCACCATGGGCATGCTCGACGAGGGCACCCGCGATCTGGATTCGGTCGAGATTTCCAAGCGCAAGCAGCGCATGGGCGCTGAAATCTATGGTGGATGCGACCTGGATACCTGCACGGTGTCGTTGAATGCGCTGAATGACAAGCTCGCCGATTCGCTGGCCCTGTATGCCGATGTCATCCGCAATCCGGCGTTCCGCGATGCGGACGTGGCGCGCGTGCGCGGTCAGGCGCTGGCCAACATCGAGCAGGAAAAGAGCCAGCCGATGGCGGTGGGCCTGCGCCTGTTGCCGCCGCTGCTGTTCGGCAAGGGCAATGCGTATGCGATCCCGTTCACCGGCTCGGGCACGGAAGCCTCGGTCAAGTCGCTGACTGCGGCCGACATGCAAGGCTTCGTGCGCGACTACATCCGCCCCGACAACGTCAAGATCCTGGTTGCCGGCGACACGACACTGGATGCGATCATTCCGGAGCTGGAAAAAGCCTTCGGCGACTGGAAGGCGCCGACGACGGCGGTGCCGAAGAAGAACCTCGCCAAGGTCGAATACCCGGCCACGTCCAGCGTCTATCTGGTCAATCGCCCGGGCGCCGCGCAGTCGGTGATCATCGCCGGCCTCGTCGCGCCATCGACCAAGGCGCCGAACAACCTTCAGATCGGCACCATGAATGGCGCCTTCGGCGGCACGTTCTCCTCGCGCCTGAACATGAACCTGCGCGAGGACAAGCACTGGGCCTATGGCGCCGGCGCGTTCAGCCCGAATGCGATCGGCCAGCGCCCGTACCTGATGTACGCGCCGGTGCAGACCGACAAGACCGCGCCGTCTGCCGAGGAAATCCTCAAGGAAGCGCGCGCGCTGGTCGGCGACAAGCCGCTGACCGACGCCGAGATCGCCAAGATCAAGGACAACGACGTGCGCAAGATGCCGGGCCAGTACGAAACCGCGCGCGCCGTGCTCGGCGCAATGGAAGGCATCGTCAAGTACGACCGTCCGGACGACTATGTGCAGACCCTGAAGGCGAAGATCGAAGCGCAGAAGGATGCCGACGTCGAGGCTGCGGCCAAACAGGTGGTCCATCCGGACAAGCTGACCTGGGTGATCGTGGGCGATTTGGCCAAGATCGAAATGCCGGTGCGCGCGCTCAAACTTGGCGACGTGCACCTGATCGACGCGGACGGCAATCCCGTGCACTGATCGCCGCCGCGATCCGCAAACCGAAGCCGGACGGGAAACCGTCCGGCTTTTTGCTTGGCGCGCTACAATAAGCGGATGCGCAAACCCCCCGTTATCCATGACACCCGTCGTGCCGAGGGCAGTCATTTCCTGCATGTGGAACTGCTCGACCTGGAATTTTCCAACGGCGAGCGGCGCACCTACGAGCGCCTGAAAGGGTCGGGCCTCGGCGCCGTCATCATCGTGCCGATGCGCGACGACGACACGGTGCTGTTGGTGCGCGAGTATGGCGCCGGCCTGGACCGCTACGAACTGGGGTTGCCGAAGGGCCGCCTTGATCAGGATGAAACCGTCGAACAAGGTGCAAACCGCGAACTGAAGGAAGAGATCGGCTTCGGCGCGCGCGATCTGCGCATTCTTTCCAACCTGTCGCTGTCGCCGTCGTACATGACCAGCATGACGCACGTGGTGCTGGCGCGCGACCTGTATCCCGAGCGCCTGGTCGGCGACGAACCCGAAGAACTGGAAGTCGTGGAGTGGAAGTTGTCGCAGTTGCACCTGCTGCTGTCGCACCCGGAAGTGACCGAAGGGCGGTCCATCGCGGCGCTTTTCATCACGCGCGAATACCTGGCCGGCCGGTTCGAACCCAGGACATGAGCGAACGCGAGCTTTCGGATCTGGCACGGGCGTGTTGCGCGCTCGCGCGCGAGGCCGGGGACGCGATCATGCGCATCTACGCCGGCGAATTCGCGGTCGAGCGCAAGGACGACAACTCGCCATTGACCGCAGCCGATCTGGCCGCGCATCGCTGCATTCTCGCTGGCCTGAATGCGCTGGCGCCGGATATTCCCGTGTTGTCCGAAGAATCCGCCGAGCAGGCGGAATGGTCCGTGCGCCGCACATGGGCGCGGTACTTCCTGGTCGATCCGCTCGACGGCACGCGCGAGTTCGTCAAGCGCAATGGCGAGTTCACCGTCAACATCGCCCTGATCGAAAACCACGCGCCGGTGTTGGGCGTCGTGTATGCGCCGGCATTGGATGAAATGTACTGGGCCAGCCACGGCGGCGATGCGGCATTTGCGACAAAATCCCAAAGTGGACAACTACGCACGCGTGCCAGTGCGTCGCCGCTCGTCGTGGCCGGCAGCCGCTCGCACGGCGATCCGCGCATGGGCGCGGCGCTGGCAAGAATCGGCGCCCACGAATTGCTGGCCCTGGGCTCCTCGCTCAAGTTCTGCCGCACGGCGCGCGGGCAGGCCGATCTGTACATTCGTTACGGCCCGACCAGCGAATGGGATACGGCGGCCGGACAATGCGTGCTCGAGCAAGCCGGTGGTGCGGTGCGGCGCATGGATGGCAGCACGCTGGCCTACAACACCAAGGATTCGCTGCTCAATCCGGATTTCTTCGCCTGCGGCGATGCAGCGGTGGATTGGGCGGGCCTGCTCAATGGCAACGTGCGTGGCTGAGTACGACATCAACGACTTGTTGCGCATCATGGCCACGCTGCGCGATCCGCAGGGCGGCTGCCCGTGGGACGTGCAGCAGAGTTTCGCCACGATCGCGCCGTACACGATCGAGGAAGCCTACGAAGTCGCCGATGCGATCGATCGCGCCGACATGGCCGATCTGCGCGACGAACTCGGCGACCTGTTGCTGCAAGTCGTGTTCCACGCGCAGATGGCGCGCGAACGCGGTGCCTTCGATTTCTCCGGCGTGGTCGGGGCGATTTGCGAGAAGATGATCCGCCGCCATCCGCATGTGTTCGCCGGAGCGAGCGTGAATAGTGCCGATGCGCAGTTGCGCGAATGGGACGAACACAAACGCCGCGAACGCGAAGCATCCGGCGCGGCCGACACCAGCGCGCTCGCCGGCATCGCACGCGGCTTGCCGGAATGGCAGCGTGCCTTGAAATTGCAGAAACGCGCGTCGCGCGTTGGCTTCGACTGGAACGATCCGCGCCCGGTGCTGGACAAGTTGGCCGAGGAGATCGCCGAGGTGCGCCATGAACTCGACCACGGCGCCGATCCCGCGCGCGTGGCCGACGAGATCGGCGACGTGCTGTTCGTCGGCGTGAACCTCGCGCGCCTTGCGAACGTGGACTGGTCGGCCGCGCTGCGCGGCGCTAATGCCAAGTTCGAACGCCGCTTCCGGCGCATGGAAACCCTTGCCGCTGCCGATGGCCGCACGCTCGACGGCATGGCGCTGGCCGAGCAGGATGCCTACTGGGATCGCGCCAAGGCCGAGGAAAAAACCCGCGCCGACGGATAAAAAACGGCGCGGATGGGGGAGGCATCCGCGCCGACAAGGACCTGCGCTCGCAACGCAGGCCGAGGGGTTTGCCCTGTTCAACGCTGCAAGACGTATCCGGTTGACTTGTTCGTCGCAACGGATCACGACAAAATCGGGAAGAATACGATTTCCCCACCGAAACCCCTCTCCGACAAAAGGAATCGCCATGGTCTGGATCAATCTGGTCACGTTGTGCGCGCTGATCGAGTATTTCGTCTTCGCTTTTCTGGTCGGTCGGGCGCGCGTGCGCTACGGCGTCCATGCGCCGGCGACGAATGGGCATGCGGTGTTCGAGCGCTACTTCCGCGTGCAACAGAACACGTTGGAACTGCTGATCCTGTTCGTGCCCGCGTTGTGGATTTCTGCCCAGTACTGGGATCCGCGCATCATCGCGGCGATCGGCGCCGTCTACGTGATCGGCCGCATCTTGTATTTCCGCGGCTACGTGAGCGCACCGGCCGCGCGCCACAACGGGTTCCTGCTCAGCATCATTCCGGTCGCGCTACTGCTGCTCGCCGGTGCCGCCGGCGTGGCGATTGCGCTGCTTCCTCATTCGTAGAAAATGAAAAACGCCGCAAGCACGATCAGGGCGAAGCCGACCAGGTGGTTCCAGCGCAAGGATGCGCCAAGGTAGGCCACCGAAAACACCGCGAACACGCTCAGGGTGATGATTTCCTGGATCGTCTTGAGTTGCGCGGGGTTGTACACCCGGTAGCCGATGCGGTTGCCGGGCACCTGCAGGCAGTATTCGAAGAAGGCGATACCCCAACTGGCGGCGATGACCAGCCACAGAGGCCGGTTGGTGAACTTCAGGTGGCCGTACCAGGCGAAGGTCATGAATACGTTGGAGCCGATCAGCAAGGCGATCGGCGCCAGATAATCGAATAGCTTCGGGTTGATCACGGCACGTCCTTGTCGAGGAAACGCGATTCGTAGAGCAGGCTGTCGATGCGCGCCTGCTGTCCGGCGACAAATTCCAGGCCGATGTCCTGCGTGTCGTTGCGAACGATCTTCGCATCCAGGCCGATCACGGTTTCCTGGTCGAAGATGAAATACACGCGGCATTCGGTGGGCGCCGGCTCCGGCCAGTTCTTCGGCCGGCCGATGCAGGCGCCGCCCTGCGACAGATCTTTCACATCGGACAGATAGCCTTCGCCGGCGCATACGGCGAGCGCGGCGGAATAGATGGCCAGGCGCGGATGACGACGTTTCTCGGCGTAGGACATGCGTAATTTCCCGTGGCGCGTGCCTACGATAGACGGCTTGCGCGGCGTGGTGCAAGCGCGTGCTACAGTCGCGGCGGGGATTGGGGCAAATCGATGCATGACAGGCAAATGACACGACGGCGATTGCGACGGGTGCCGCTGGCGGCGGCGCTGGCGCTGGCGGGACTGTTCGGCGGCGTGCGTGCGGAGTCGCTCAGCGTGCCGATGCCGGCGACATGGAAACCCGGCGACGGCCGCGGTGTCGCGGCCCTGTTCGCGCAGCTCGATGCTGTTGCGAAGGCGCGCCCGGCGCGACCCGGCCATGCGGCGACAACGCTTGCGGTGACTTCGTGCGCCGACGATGGCGGCAACGGCACCCTGCGCTCGGTCATCAGCGGGGCCGGCGAGGGCGACACGCTCGACGTGTCGACCCTGACCTGCGGCGCAATCGTGCTGACGCAGGGCGCGATTGCCGTTTATCAGGACTATCTGGCAATTGCCGGACCGGGTGCGAACGCGCTCGCCATCGACGGCGCCCGCGCCGATCGCGTCTTCGTCCACTACGGACACGGCACCCTGGATCTGCAGGGCCTGACCGTGCGCAATGGGTTCACCCGCGCCACCGGCTATCACGTCACCGGTGGTGCGTGCGTGATTTCCAACGGCTACGTCGCGGTCGAACGCAGCATCGTGAGCGGCTGTGTCGCCGAGGGCGAGGGCGCCTATGGCGGCGGCATCACCGCGCGTGGCGTCGGCATCTACTCCAGCACGTTGTCCGGCAATATCGCGCGTGGCTCGCATCCGAATACATTCACCGCGGCCTACGGCGGCGGCGCGATGGCGTACCGCGGCATCGCCATCATCATTGGCAGCACGATCACCGGCAACCGCGCCACACATGCATCGACCGACACGCATGGCAGCTATTGCACCGGGGGCGGGATTTTTTCCGATCGTGGCGGATACATGTACGCCTCGACCCTGAACGGAAATTACTCGTACGGCACCGGCGGCGGACTGGCCACGCACGGGCCGTTCGACATTGCCAACAGCACGCTGGCGAACAATACGGCGCGCTTCAAATCCGGTGGCGGCGTCTTTGCGCGCGTGTTCTATCCGATGCGCATCGCCAACAGCACGATCGCGGCCAATACGTCCGGCAGGCCGGGGGCAGGTATTTATTTGACCGGTATCGCCGATGCATTGACGATTGCCAGCAGCATCGTCGCGAACAATCGCGCTGCCGGCGCAGCGTCGGATATCGCCGCGATGAATCCGATCGCGATATCCGGTGCGAACAATCTCGTCACCGCGAAGGCAGCCAATGTGACATTGCCGAGCGGCACACTCACTGCCGATCCGCTGCTTGCCCCGCTGGCGAACAACGGCGGGCCAACGCTGACCATGGGCCTGTATGCCGGCAGCCCGGCGCTGGGGGTCGGCAGCAATCCGAATGCGTTCACCAACGATCAGCGTGGAGCCGGGTTCCCGCGTACGGTCGGAGGACTGACCGACATCGGCGCATTGCAGGGAACCGTGGCTGCTCCCGCACCCAAGATCCCGGCACCCGCCTTGTCGGCCTGGGCGCTGGCCTTGCTTGCGGGTCTGCTCGGATTCATCGGCTGGCGCCGCCGCGCGGCGGGTTAGCCGCCTTCACGAAACGCTCACCCGTGCCTGCGCATTCTTCACGAATGTGAAAGCGCGGGAGCGGGCATGAAACAGCGTGAAGAACAGGCTGGACTGATCCTGCTGATCGAGGACAACCGCGGCATCGCCGAGATGGTCGGCGAGTTCCTCGAACGCCGTGGTTACGGGCTGGACTACGCATCCGATGGCGTGACCGGCCTGCATCTGGCCGTTGCCAACAGCTACGACGTGATCGTGCTCGACCTGATGCTGCCCGGCATGGATGGTCTTGAACTGTGTCGCCGGCTGCGCCGCGAGGCCAAGAAATCCACGCCCGTGCTGATGCTCACCGCACGCGACACGCTCGAGGACAAGCTCACGGGCCTGGACGCCGGCGCCGACGATTACCTGGTTAAGCCCTTCGAGATCCGCGAACTGGAAGCCCGGGTTCGCGCATTGATCCGCCGCGATCGTCGCCAAGTCAGCGCGCAGACGCTGCACGTGGCTGATCTGGTTTACGACACCGCCAGCGTGCGCGTGAGCCGCGCCGGGCAGGATTTGCAGGTGTCGCCGATCGGACTGAAGCTGCTCGCCATCCTGATGCGCGAATCGCCGCGCGTGGTCAGCCGCGCCGACATCGAGCGCGAGGTCTGGGGCGACCTGCTGCCCGATTCGGATACGCTGCGCAGCCATTTGTACAACTTGCGCAAAGTCATCGACAAACCCTTCCAGCGCCCGCTGCTGCACACGATCCACAGCGCCGGCTATCGCCTCGCCGATCTCGACGCCGAGGTCGCGGCCAGCCAGCACGCATGACGCGCGTCCCGCGCCCGGGCATCCGCCGCAAGATCTGGACGGTCTACGTCCTGCAGGTCGCGGCGATCAGCCTGGCGACCATCCTTGGCGTCTACGGCGCGGCAACGGTGCTCGAAGACGTGCTGATCAAACGCGCGCTCACCGGCGAGGCCGCGTTTTACTGGCAACGATGGGATCGCAACCATGCTGCGCCGGTGCCGGAAACCAACAACATGACCGGCTACCTGCTCACGCAGGGCGCCGACCCGGTGGTGCTGCCTGACGTGCTGCGCCCGCTCGATCCCGGATATCACCGCATCCAGTACAAGGGCAGTTTCGAACTCGTGCAGGTTTCCGACGGTCCGCCCGGACGCCTGTATCTCGTGTTCAATCAGGAACAGGTCGGGCGCCTGGCCTTCCTGTTCGGCTTCGTGCCGCTGATCCTCGTCCTGCTCATCATCTACCTCACCACGTGGCTGACGTATCGCGCATCGCGGCGCGCATTGTCGCCGGTGATCGCGCTGGCCAAGGTCGTGCGCGACTGGGATCCGAAGCAGCCGGACCTGGCCGCGCTGGATCCGCGCAACCTGTCCAGCGATCCGGACGGCGACGTCGAAACCCTGGCGCGCGCGCTGCATGGTTACGCGACACGGATCGAGGAATTCGTCGAACGCGAGCGCAACTTCACCCGCGATGCCAGCCACGAGCTGCGCAGTCCGCTGACCGTGATCAAGCTCGCCGCCGACGTACTCGTCGACGAAGACGCCTCGCCGTTTGCGCAGCGCGCCCTGCAACGCATCCGCCGCTCGGTGCGCGACATGGAGGCGATGATCGCCGCGTTCCTGATCCTGGCGCGTGAATCCGATACCGGCCTGCCGAGCGAGGACTTCGCCGCCAACGATGCCGTGCGCGAGGAAATCGAGCGTGCGCGGCCGTTGCTCGACGGCAAGCCGGTGACCCTGGATCTGGAAGAACGCGCGCGGTTTTTCCTGCATGCGCCGCCGAAGGTATTCGCGGCCATGGTCGGCAATCTCATCCGCAACGCCTGCCTGTACACCGAGTCGGGCAGCGTGCGCGTCGTCGTTGGCGAGGATTTCGTCAGCGTCAGCGACAGCGGCATCGGCATGAGCGGCGATGAGATCGCGCATGCCTTCCAGCCGTACTTCCGCGCCGGGCGCAGCGCCAGCGCCGGCCACGGCGTGGGCCTGTCCATCGTGCGTCGGCTCTCCGAGCGTTTCGGCTGGCCGGTGGAAATGCACAGCGCGGTCGGCGCCGGCACCACCGCGACGATCCGTTTTCCGCAACGCTTGCCAGCGCCGCCGGTGGCGTCATAATCGGCGCATGTCGTCCTGGAGTGCACGCCGATGTTTCGCAAATTCGCCGCCATTGTCCTGTCCGTTTTCGGCGTTTGTGCCATGAGCGGCGCCGCCACGCCCATTCTGGTGATCCACGGCGGCGCCGGCGTGATCAAGAAGGAAATGGATCCGGCCACGCAGAAGGCGGTGCGAGCGGCGCTTACCACCGCGCTCGAACATGGCTATGCGCAACTGGCGGCCGGCAAGCCGGCGCTGGATGCGGTGACCGCCGCGATCACCGTGCTCGAGGACGACCCGCACTTCAACGCCGGCAAGGGCGCGGTGTTCAACCATGACGGCAAGAACGAACTCGACGCCTCGATCATGGACGGCGCGACCTTGCGCGCCGGCGGCGTGGCCAACGTGCATCGCGTCAAGAACCCCATTCTGCTGGCGCGCGCGGTGATGGAGCATTCCCCGCACGTGCTGATGTTCGGCGACGGTGCCGAGGAATTCGCCAAGACGCAAGGCATCGCCCTTGTCGATCCGAAATATTTCTGGACGGAAAAACGCTGGCAGGAATTGCAGCAGGCGCTCAAGCAGGACGCCGCCGGCCAGCATGCGGATGTCGAGGCCGAAGGCCATTTCGGCACGGTCGGCGCGGTGGCGCTGGACAAGGCCGGTCATCTGGCGGCGGCAACGTCCACTGGCGGCATGACCGACAAGCGCTTCGGACGTGTCGGCGATTCGCCGATCATCGGCGCGGGCACCTACGCGAATGCCGGTTGCGCGGTGTCGGGCACCGGTTGGGGCGAGTACTACCTGCGCACCGTGGCCGCGCACGAGATCTGCATGCGCGTGACGCAAATGCACCAGCCGCTGAAAGAGGCCGCCGAATACGTGATCAACAAGGAAATTCCCAAACTCGGCGGCGACGGCGGCGCCATCGTGCTCGGCGCGGATGGCCAGTTCGCCACGCCCTTCAACACCGACGGCATGTATCGCGGCTGGGTGGACAAGGACGGCAAGATCCACGTCGCGATTTTCGCCGGCGAGTGAGCGCGCCATGACCCTGTGTCCGGTGGCATTGGCGGTCGGCTGCAAACGCTGCCCGGTGTTTGCGATCTGCCCGGCGAAGGCGCTGATTGGCGATTACAAGCCCGAAGCGCAGAAATCGCCGAAGTCCGAACCGAATTCGGCGCGCAAACCCAAGCGTTGAATTCGCGGGGGAAAAATGAAGTTCTTCTTTTGCTCGTCATTCCGGCGAAAGCCGGAATCCATCTTGATTTTCGCCTATTGAATCAAGGTCAAGATGGACCCCGGCTTTCGCCGGGGTGACGAAAAACACAGTAAATCAGATGTTCCCTACAGGCGCAGGCTGACGGTCATTCGCGCCTGCCACGGCGCAATGAGCTGGTTGCCGCGCACGTTCTGCCACAGCGGTGCTTCGATGTCGGCGAATACGCGCAGGCGCCGCAGGCGCAGTTCCAGCCCGGGAGCCGCGAGCAGGCGCGCATAACCGGTATTGTCCGCATCGCCGTTGACGCCGCCGTCGGGACGACGCAGCGAGCCCAGCGCCTGCAGCATCGGCGTGAGTTCCACGCCGGACGCGAAGCGCCAACTGTCCGGATACGCGCCGAACACGGCATTGAATTCCGTGCCCGGCCGGTATCCGCCTTGCGTCGCCAGCGGCACGTCGACGAGCGCCTGCACGAAGCCGCTCCAGCTCGCGGCCAGGTCGCCGAATCGGAACTGGCGGTAGCCGCCCAGCAATGCGTCCGTGCTGCCGCTGCCGATTTGTGTATCGCGGTCGAAGCCGGGATGTTTCCAGTCGCCATTGGCCAGCTTCAGGCCGAAGTCGAGGCCGCTGGACATGTCGCCGGAAAAGCCGGTGTACAGGCCCATGATGCGGATGTCGCCGATCGCCGCGTGATCCGTGGCGACTGGCAGGTCGTCGTCGACGCTGGAAAAATGCCGTTGGTCGTAAGGGACTTCGACCGAGAATCCCCAGGCGCGATCGAACAGATGGCGCAAACCGATGCTCTGGTACAGCGTGCGGATGTGCTGGTCCTCGTTGTCGGCCGCCGGCGCCCTGGCGGTGCCCGACCAGTTGTCGGTCTGATCCAGGTAACTCATCTGGTAGATGAGTTGCGTGCCGGCGCCTTGCGGCAGCATGGCCGATCCGCCGACTTCGAACACGCCGCAACCGCAGGCACAGGCCCACAGTCGCAGCGGGGCACAAAGGGCGAGAACGATGGGCAGTCGGCGCAACAGCATGGCTCGATCCGGCAACGGCAATGGGCGCACATTCTACGCGGACCTGTTCGCATTGCGGATTCCAATGTGCCGAAAGTAACGCCGGCAATTCACTTGCGGCGTTTTACAACCACTTACTTACCCGCTTGCCGGACTGCGATATAGTCCTTGGCGTTTGCGCCCACACGGGCGCGCCAGTCCGTCGTCGACATGCCCCAACGCCCATCCTTGTTCGCGCGCAATCGCGCATTGCTGATCATCATCGCGGTCATCGCCGTCGTCGCGGTCGGTGGCTACTGGCTCGCGCACCGCACCAGTGTGCCGGAGGGATTCCGCTTCGGCCGCGGGCCGATGGGCGCGGGCGGCATGGCCATGCCGGTGGGCACCGCCACGGCGAAGACCGGCGACATCGGCATCGATCTGGATGCGCTGGGCACGGTCACACCCTTGCGCACCGTGGCCGTTCGTCCGCAAGTCGGCGGTCTGCTGCAGGGCGTGAATTTCAAGGAAGGCCAGGAGGTCAAGCAGGGCGACGTGCTGGCGCAGATCGATCCGCGTCCGTTCCAGGCCGCGCTGTTGCAGGCGCAAGGCGCGCTCGCGCGCGACCAGGCCTTGCTCGCCAATGCGCGCGCGGACTTGAAGCGCTACCAGGACGTGGCGCCGCAGGGCCTGATTCCGGAGCAGACGCTGGCCACGCAGAAGGCGCTCGTCGCGCAGTACGAAGGCACGCTCAAATCCGACCAGGGCCAGATCGACACGGCCAATCTGAATCTGGGTTACGCACGCATCACCGCGCCGATCGATGGCCGTGCAGGTTTGCGTGCGGTCGATCCCGGCAACACGATCGCGACCACCGACACCCTTGTCACCATCACCCAACTCAAGCCGATCGACGTGCTGTTCACGATTCCGGAAGACAACCTGCCGGAACTGCTCAAGCACATGAATGACGCGAGCCTGAAGGTCGATGCACTCAGCCGCGACAAGACCACGGAATTGGCCAGCGGCACCCTCGCCAGCCTCGACAACCAGATCGACACCTCGACCGGCACGGTGAAGGCCAAGGCGGAATTCGCCAATGCCGACGAGAGCCTGTTCCCGAACCAGTTCGTCAATGTACGCGTGCACCTGACCACGCTGACCGGCGCGACGGTGATCCCGACCGCCGCGTTGCAACGCGGCGCCGATGGCATGTACGTGTTCGTGGTCGGCGCCGATCGCACGGTCAAGCAGCGTCCGGTCAAGACCGGTGCGAGCCAGGGCCAGGAAATCGCCGTGACCGACGGTCTGAAGCCGGGCGACATCGTCGTCACCGATGGCGCCGACAACCTGCGCGATGGCAGCAAGGTCGAGCTGCCGGGCGAGGCGCCGCCGCCAGCGAAGGCGGCGTCATCCGAACGCGGAAAATGGCACGGGAAATCGAACGGTGGTTGAGACTTCGAGATGGTTGGCGATTTCTTTGCCTGTCATTCCGGCATGGATTGCCGGAATCCAGTTGCCACGGATGGCATCCCTGCGGTCTGGATGCCCCTCGGTCGGCTGTCGCCGACACTCGACCCTGCCGGCATGACGGATAACCTCGAATGAACCCCTCCAGACTTTTTATCCTTCGCCCCGTCGCCACCAGCCTGCTGATGGCGGCGATCATGCTCGTGGGCATCCTCGCGTATCGCTACCTGCCGCTGTCGGCGCTGCCCGAGGTCGACTATCCAACGATCCAGATCACCACGTTGTATCCGGGCGCGAGCGCGGACGTGATGCTCTCGTCGGTCACCGCGCCGCTGGAACGCCAGCTTGGCCAGATGCCCGGCCTGAACCAGATGTCCTCGACGAGTTCCGCCGGCGCCTCGGTGCTGACCCTGCAGTTCAGCCTGGACTTGTCGCTGGACATCGCCGAGCAGGAAGTGCAGGCCGCGATCAATGGCGCGGGTACCTTCCTGCCCGCGGATTTGCCGACGCCGCCGATCTACAGCAAGGTCAATCCCGCCGATGCGCCGGTGCTCACGCTGGCGCTGATGTCGACGACGCTGCCGCTGACCCAGGTGCAGGACCTGGCCGACACGCGTCTGGCGCAGAAGATTTCGCAGATCGACGGCGTGGGTCTGGTCACCTTGTCCGGCGGGCAACGCCCGGCGGTGCGCGTGCAGGCCAATCCGACGGCGCTGTCGGCATACGGCCTGAGCCTGGAAGACTTGCGCAGCGCGATCGGCAACGCCAATGTCAACGGCGCCAAGGGCAGTTTCGACGGCCCGACGCAATCGTACACCATCGACGCGAACGACCAGCTCAAGTCCGCTGCAGCGTACAACGACCTGATCATCGCCTACCGCAACGGCGCGCCAGTGCGCCTGCGCGACGTGGCGACGATCGCCGAGGGCGCCGAGAACGATCGACTCGCGGCGTGGAAGGACACCAAACCTGCCATCATCATGAACATCCAGCGTCAGCCCGGCGCGAACGTGATCGAGGTGGTCGACCGCATCAAGGCGTTGCTGCCGTCGCTCACCGCGACCCTGCCCGGCGGTGTGCAGGTGAGCACGCTGACCGACCGCACCGTGACCGTGCGCGCCTCGGTCGCCGACGTGCAGTTCGAGTTGCTGCTCGCCGTGGCGCTGGTGGTGATGGTGATCTTCGTCTTCCTGCGCAATCTGCCGGCGACGATCATCCCGAGTTTCTCGGTGCCGCTGTCGATCGTCGGCACGTTCGCGGTGATGTACCTGGCCGGCTTCTCGCTCGACAACCTGTCGATGATGGCGCTGACAATTTCCACGGGCTTCGTCGTCGACGACGCCATCGTCATGATCGAGAACATCTCGCGCTACCTCGAGGAAGGCGACACACCGCTCGAAGCGGCGCTGAAGGGATCCAGGCAGATCGGCTTCACCATCATCTCGCTGACGATCTCGCTGATCGCCGTGCTCATCCCGCTGCTGTTCATGGGTGACGTGGTCGGGCGGCTGTTCCGCGAATTCGCGATCACGCTGGCGGTGACGATCCTGATCTCGGCGGTGGTGTCGCTGACTTTGGTGCCGATGCTGTGCGCGAAGATCCTGCGCCACTACAAACCCGATGAGGAAAGCGCGTTCGCGCGCCGCAGCCATGCCTTCATCGACCGCCTGATCGCGCTGTACGGGCGCTGGCTGACCTGGGTGCTGGACCGCCAGGGCGCGACCCTAGCCGTCGCCGTGGCGACCTTGTTTCTGACTATACTTTTATACATCGTGATCCCGAAGGGTTTCTTCCCGGTGCAGGACACCGGCGTGATCCAGGGCATTTCCGAAGCGCCGCAAACGGTATCGTTCGCGGCGATGAGCCAGCGCCAGCAGGCGCTGGGCGCGTTGATCCTGAAGGATCCCGCGGTCGCTTCGCTGTCTTCGTTCATTGGCGTGGATGGCACCAACACCACGCTCAACAGCGGGCGTTTCCTGATCAACCTCACGCCGCACGGCACGCGCGACGATGCGCAGACGGTGATTCGTCGCCTGAATGCGTCCGCGGCGAAACTGCCCGGCATCGCCTTGTACCTGCAACCGGTGCAGGACCTGACGATCGAGGATCGCGTCAGTCGCACGCAATACCAGTTCACGCTCGAATCCACCAGCCTGGCCGACCTTGAAACCTGGGTGCCGAAGCTGGTCGAAGCGCTCAACCAGCAACCGCAACTGGCCGACGTGGCCAGCGACCTGCAGGCGCGCGGCTTGCAGGCCTATCTTGAAATCGACCGCGACAGCGCCGGACGCCTAGGCATCACCGCCGCCGCGATCGACAACCTGCTCTACGACGCATTCGGCCAGCGCCTGATCTCGACCATCTTCACCGAGGCAAACCAGTATCGCGTGGTGCTCGACCTGTTGCCCGAGTTCAAGCAGGGCCCGCGCGCGCTTTCCAATGTCTACCTGCCCGGCCTGAGCAATGCCAACAACGTTTCGCAAACCCCGCAAGGCTCGGTGAATTCGCCGGGCGGCGCGCAGTCGGCCACCGGCGGCGCACCGCAGGGCGCGAGCAGCGCGACGGTCACGACCAACCAGGCACCGGCCTCGAACGGACTCGTGCCGCTCAGCGCCGTGGTCAAGGTCAGCGAGCGCAGCGCGCCCTTGCTGATCGATCATTTGGGCCAGTTTCCGGCGACGACCGTGTCGTTCAACCTCGCGCCGGGCGCCTCGCTCGGCGCAGCCGTGGACGCAATCCGCGCCACGGAAAAATCCCTCGGCATGCCGGCCAGCATCAATACCGCCTTCCAGGGTGCCGCGGCTGCCTTCCAGGCATCGCTGACGAACGAGATCCTGCTGATCCTCGCCGCCATCGCCGCGATGTACATCGTGCTCGGCGTGCTGTACGAAAGCTACATCCATCCGATCACCATCCTGTCCACGCTGCCCTCGGCCGGTGTCGGCGCATTGCTCGCGCTGATGATCGCCGGCGAGGACCTGTCCATCGTCGCCATCATCGGCATCATCCTGCTGATCGGCATCGTCAAGAAGAACGCGATCATGATGGTCGATTTCGCGCTCGATGCCGAGCGCAACGAGGGCAAGTCGCCGCGCGAGGCGATCTACCAGGCCTGCCTGTTGCGCTTCCGGCCGATTTTGATGACGACGCTCGCCGCGCTGTTCGGCGCGCTGCCGCTGATGCTCGGTACGGGCGTGGGTTCGGAACTGCGTCATCCGCTGGGCGTGACCATCGTCGGCGGCATGATCGTCTCGCAGATGCTGACGCTGTTCACCACGCCGGTGATCTATCTGTGGTTCGATCGGCTGGCGCGGCGGGTGGATGCGCGCTCAACGGCGGACTCGATGCAGGTGACGCCATGAAGCCGGTGGTTTTCGCACCTCTCCCGCTGGCGGGAGAGGTCGCGCCGCAGGCGCGGGTGAGGGTGGTTGGACTTTACGATGCCGCCACCCTCACCCCGACCCTCTCCCGCCAGCGGGAGAGGGGGAAGAACGGTCGCGCGCCATGAACCCCGGCGGCATCTCCTCGCCCTTCATCCGCCGGCCGGTGGCGACGACGCTGCTGACCATCGGCGTGCTGTTGTCCGGCGCGTTTGCCTTCACCCTGCTGCCGGTTGCGCCGTTGCCGCAGGTGGATGTGCCGGCGATTTCGGTCAGCGCGGATCTGCCCGGCGCGAGCCCGGAAACGATGGCGACGTCGGTGGCGACGCCGCTGGAGCGCCAGCTGGGACGCATCGCCGGCGTCACCGAGATGACCTCGTCCAGCTCGCGCGGCAGCACGCGCGTGGTGCTGGTGTTCGACCTGAGTCGTGACATCGACGGCGCCGCGCGCGACGTGCAGGCCGCGATCAACGCCGCGCGCGCGCAACTGCCAAGCGGCATGCCGGGCAATCCGAGTTATCGCAAGTTCAATCCGGCCGACGCGCCGGTGATGATCCTCACGATGACCTCGAAGACCCTGAGCCGGGCGCAGATGTACGATGCGGCGTCCACCATCGTGGCGCAGAAGATCGCGCAGGTGCAGGGCATCGGCCAGGTCGAAGTGAGCGGCTCCTCGTTGCCGGCGGTGCGCGTGGAGCTCAATCCGACGGCGCTCAATCATTACGCGATCGCGCTCGACACCGTGCGCACCGCGATCCAGAACGCCAACGCGAACCGGCCCAAGGGCTTCGTCGAACTCGACGATCGCCACTGGCAGATCGCGACCAACGACCAGGCGCGCGAGGCCAGCCAATACCGCGACCTGATCGTGGCCTGGCGCGGCGGCGCGCCGGTGCGCCTGTCCGATGTCGCCGACGTGCAGGATTCGGTCGAGGATGTGCGCAACCTCGGCCTGTCCAACGGCGAGCCGGCGGTGATCGTGCTGCTGTACAAGCAGCCGGATGCCAACATCATCGCCACCAGCGATCGCGTGCAGGCGCTGATTCCGCAGTTGCAGGCGTCGATTCCGGCCGACATCCAGATCAAGGTGGCGTCGGAGCGCACCAGCACGATCCGCGCGTCCCTGCACGACGTCGAACGCGCGCTGATCATCGCCACGCTGCTCGTCATCGGCGTGGTCTTCGTGTTCCTGCGCAATGGCCGCGCCACGCTGATTCCCGCCGTGGCCGTGCCGGTGTCGCTGGTCGGAACATTCGCGATCATGTACCTGTGCGGCTTCAGCCTCGACAACCTGTCGCTGATGGCGCTGACCATCGCCACCGGTTTCGTCGTCGACGATGCCGTGGTCGTGCTGGAGAACATCACCCGGCACATGGAAGCAGGCATGCCGCGGTTGCAGGCGGCGCTGCTCGGCGCGCGCGAGGTCGGCTTCACCGTGCTGTCGATGAGCCTGTCGCTGATCGCCGTGTTCCTGCCGATCCTGCTGATGGGCGGCATCGTCGGGCGTCTGTTCCGCGAATTCTCGGTGACCTTGTCGGTGGCGATCCTGGTGTCGCTGGTGGTGTCGCTGACGACCACGCCGATGATGTGCGCGCGGCTGTTGCGCCACGACGAGAAAAAAGCGCCGAGCCGCTTCGCGCAGGCCAGCCAGCGCGCGTTCGATGCCGTGCACCGCTTCTACGAACGCACCCTGCGCGCGGCGCTCGCCGCGCCGGGGCTGACGATCTTCACCCTGTTCGCCACCGTGTGCCTGAATGTATTTTTATACATCGAGGTGCCGAAGGGATTTTTCCCGAGCGAGGACACCGGGCGCCTGGTCGGTGGCATCCGCGCCGACCAGAGCATCTCGTTCCAGGCGATGTCGGGGAAAATGAAGGACCTGATGCGCATCGTCAAGGCGGATCCGGCCATCGATACCGTGGTCGGCTTCACCGGCGGCGGCGGGCACAGCAATGGCGGCTTCATGTTTGCATCGCTCAAGCCGCTGGCCGAACGCGGCGGGGTTTCCACCGACGATGTGATCAATCGCCTGCGGCCGGTGTTGAGCCGCCAGCCCGGCGCGCGCTTGTTCCTGCAGGCGGCGCAGGACATCCGCACCGGCGGGCGCCAGAGCAATTCCACTTACCAGTACACGCTGCTCAGCGACGATCTGGATGCCTTGCGCACCTGGGGCCCGAAGATCGCCGCGGCGTTGCAGAACGTGCCCGAAGTCACCGACGTCGACAGCGACCAGCAGGACAAGGGTCTGGAAACGCAGCTCGTGTTCGACCGCGATGCGGCGGCGCGGCTGGGCATCACCACGCAGCAGATCGATTCCACGCTCAATGACGCGTTCGGCCAGCGCCAGGTGGCGACGATCTACAACGCGCTCAACCAGTATCACGTCGTCATGGAAGTCGCGCCGCAGTACCAGCAGGATCCTTCGGCGCTCGATGACATCCAGGTGCAGAACCGCTCCGGGCAGATGGTGCCGCTGGCCGCGTTCGCGCACTACCAGCCGGGCAATGCGCCGCTGGAAGTCGAGCACCAGGGCCAGTTCGCCGCCACCACCATTTCGTTCAACCTGCCCGCGGGCGTGAGTCTGGGAGAAGCGTACCAGGCGATCGCCCTGACCATGGCGCGCCTGGGCGTGCCGCCATCGATCCACGGCAGCAGCGCGGGCACCGGGCAACTGTTCGCGCAATCGCAAAGCTCGGCACCGTGGCTGATCCTCGCCGCACTGCTCGCGGTGTACATCGTGCTTGGCGTGCTCTACGAGAGTTATGTGCATCCGTGCACGATCCTGTCCACGCTGCCGTCGGCCGGCGTGGGCGCCATCGTGGCATTGCTGATCTGCCGCACCGAGTTCAGCCTGATCGCGTTGATCGGCGTGATCCTGCTCATCGGCATCGTCAAGAAGAACGCGATCATGATGATCGACGTGGCGCTCGATGCCGAACGCAACCGGGGCATGGGCGCGCACGACGCGATTTTCCACGCCTGCCTGTTGCGCCTGCGCCCGATCCTGATGACCACGCTCGCCGCCATGCTCGGTGCGCTGCCGCTGGCGCTCGGCTTCGGCGAAGGCAGCGAAATGCGCCGGCCGCTCGGCATCTCCATCGTCGGCGGCCTGCTGGTGAGCCAGGCGCTGACCCTCTACACCACGCCGGTGGTGTACCTGTACATGGATCGCTTCCGGCTGTGGTGCAAGGGCAAATGGGCGCGCATCTACCACGCGCCGGCGGGGAGCACGCCGGCGGCGGTGCGTTGATTCAAGCCAGATGCGCTTCCAGAAACCACAACGCCTTGTCCAGCGCGCGTGAAATGCCGGTGAACAGATCCGAGGTGTCGGCGTCGCCCTGTTTGCCGGAGGTTTCGATCGCGGCACGCGTGGACTTGGCCAGCGCCGCGTAGCGGTCGGCGAGGGCGGCCACGGCTTTCAATCCGTCAAGGTGGCCGTCGGGAAATTCCGCCAGGCGCGAGGTCTTCGACGCCATGCGCGCGGTGCCGCGCGCGACGCCGCCCAGCGAAGTGATGCGCTCGGCGATGTCGTCGACCGGATCTTCGATGTCCTCGGCGAGCTTGTCGAACAATTCGTGCAAGGCGATGAAGTGCGGGCCCTGCACGTTCCAGTGCGCCTGCTTGATCTGGGTGGACAAATCCAGCGTGTCGGCGAGTTGCTGGTTGAGCAGGGCGATCATGCTCGCGCGCAGTTTCGGTGCGATATCGATGCGGCTGGCGTAGGCCTTGGCCATGACGGACTCCTTGCGGTGGATGTGGCCACACTATAATCCCGCGCGACACGAAGGGAAAATCGAACCTTGCGATGCAACCGATAGGTTGCATCTATCACTGCCGTGAAGCCGCCGCACCGCCCGCCCCCTGTGCTGACCACGTTGCTCGACGAGACTGTGCTCGCCGAACGGCGAGGCTTGGCGCGCGCGCTGGAACGCCTCGGCGCACATGCGGACGACGCAGCGCTGGCGGCGTGGCGCACGCACGTGGATGCGGCGCGCGCACGCTACGCCGCGCGTGCGGCGAACGTGCCGCCTATTCGCATCGATGAATCGCTGCCGATCGCGGCGAAGGCCGACGAGATCGTGCGCCTGATCCGCGAGCACCAGGTGCTTGTCCTCGCCGGCGAAACCGGTTCCGGAAAAAGTACACAATTACCAAAATTGTGCCTGGCTGCCGGACGCGGCGTGGCCGGGCTGATCGGCTGCACGCAACCACGTCGCGTCGCCGCGCGCAGCGTGGCGCGTCGCGTCGCTGCGGAATTGGGCACGGAGTTGGGCAGCCTCGTCGGCTACCAGGTCCGGTTCGCGGAGAAGGCCAGCGAGCGCACCCTGGTCAAGTTCATGACCGATGGCATCCTGCTCGCCGAGACGCAATCCGATCCCTGGCTCAACGCCTACGACACGATCATCCTCGACGAGGCGCACGAGCGCAGCCTGAATATCGACTTCCTGCTGGGTTACTTGAAACGCCTGCTCGCGCGCCGACGCGATCTGAAACTCATCGTCACCTCGGCGACGATCGACACGAGCCTGTTCGCGCGGCATTTCGATACCGCACCGGTCATCGAAGTCGAAGGCCGCGGCTATCCGGTCGAGGTGCGCTGGCGGCCCATTGAAATGTTCGCGGCCAACGGCCGCGGCACGCGTCCCTCGCCCGCGAAGCGGGAGAGGGGGGAACCGTCGGCGGATGCCGACGGTGGGGTGAGGGCGGTTGCACGCATCGAGTTGAATGTGGCGGAGCAGATCGCTGCCGCACTGGATGAAATCACCGCCGAGGATCCGCGCGGCGACGTGCTGGTGTTCCTGCCCGGCGAGCGCGAGATCCGTGATGCGCACCTGGCGCTGACGCGGCGCCGCTATCGTTCGACGGACGTGCTTGCGCTGTATGCGCGCCTGTCCGCCGCCGAACAGGATCGGGTGTTCAAGCCCGGAGCGGGACGCCGCATCGTGCTTGCCACCAATGTGGCGGAAACCTCGCTCACCGTGCCGCGCATCAAGTACGTCGTCGACACCGGCACCGCGCGCGTGAAGCGCTACTCGCCGCGCAACCAGCTCGAACGCCTGCACATCGAGCCGATCTCGCAGGCGGCCGCGGACCAGCGCAAGGGCCGCTGCGGCCGCGTCGGTCCGGGTATTTGCGTACGCCTGTACAGCGAAGAGGATTTCGCGGCGCGTGCGCGCTATTCCGATCCGGAAATCCTGCGTTCCTCGCTCGCGGGCGTGATCCTGCGCATGTTGAGCTTGAAGCTCGGCGAGGTCGAGAAGTTCCCGTTCGTCGAAGCGCCAGACGCGCGCGCAATCAATGACGGCTGGCGGCGTTTGTTCGAGTTGCAGGCGGTGGATGCGGACAAGCGCCTGACGCCGACAGGACGGGAAATGGCGCGCTGGCCGATCGACGTCGCACTCGCGAGGATGCTGATCGAAGCGCAGCGCAAGGACGCGCTGCGCGAAATGCTGATACTCGCGGCATTCCTGTCGATCCAGGATCCGCGCGAGCGACCCGCCGATGCGCGCCAGGCCGCCGATGCCGCGCATGCGCAATGGGCGGATCCGAAATCCGATTTCATCGGCGTGCTCAATCTGTGGCATGCGCATGCCAGCGCGCACGAGGAACTCACTCAATCGAAATTGCGCGACTGGTGCCGCGAACGGTTCCTTTCGTATTTGCGCATGCGCGAATGGCGCGAGCTGCATCGGCAGTTGTTGTTGATTGGCGGCGAATCCGAAGGACCAACGCCTACGTCCCCCTCTCCCCCATTGCGGGCAATGGGGGAGAGGGCTGGGGTGAGGGGGAGGCGCAGCGGTATTTCCGCAACATCGAATCCGCTCGGGATGTCACCCCCTCACCCAACTCTCTCCCCCAACACGGTTGGGGGAGAGGGCTTGTCCTACGAAGCGATCCACCGCTGTCTGCTCGCCGGCTGGCCAACACAGGTCGGGCGCCGCGACGAACGCGGCGAGTATCGCGGTACGCGCGAGCGCAAGTTCCGCGTCTTTCCGGGATCGGCCTTGGCAAAGGCGCCGCCGCAATGGTTGCTGGCCGGCCAGATCATCGACCTGCAAAAAGTCTATGCCATGTCGTGTGCGCGCATCGAGCCGGAATGGGTCGAACAACAGGCCGCGCATCTGGTCAAGAAGTCATGGCGCGATCCGCACTGGTCGCGCAAGCGTGGCGCCGTGCTCGCGTTCGAGCAGGTCACGCTGTTCGGCTTGACGCTGGTGGAAAAGCGCAGCGTGGCGTTTGCCACGCAGGATCCGGCGGCGGCGCATGAGGTGTTCATGCGCGAGGCGCTGGTACGCGGCGATATCGATTGCCGTGCCGATTGCGTGCGCGCGAATGCGCGGGTGCTCGCGCAGGCGCAGGAACTGGAAGCCAAGCAACGCCGTAGTGGATTGATTCGCGGCGAAGACGAACTTGCCGCATTCTTCTCCGGCAAGCTGCCCGCGGACATTTCCACCGCTGCCGCGTTCGACGCCTGGTATCGGCGTGCGCCAGCAGCAGAACAGGCGGCGATGCGCTGGTCGCTGGATGATGTTCTCGCCAGCACGCCGGGTTTGCGCGCGTCGGACTTCCCCGCAACGATGGCCTTTGCCGGCCATCGCCTGAAACTCGAGTACCGTTTCGTGCCGGGCGACGCGGCGGATGGCGTGACGTTGCAGGTGCCGCTGGCGTTCGTCAATGCGGTATCCGCATTGTCCTGCGATTGGCTGGTTCCGGGATTGCTCGCCGACAAGGTCGCCGAACTGATCCGCGGCCTGCCCAAGTCCCTGCGCCGCAATTTCGTGCCGGCGCCGGATTTTGCGCGCGCATTCGCGCAAGCCGAGGCGCCGCGCGACGAAAGCGTCATCAAGGCACTGGCCGGCTATCTGCAACGCGTAACCGGCGTGGAAGTGTCCGAACGCGATTTCGCAGCGATCGAACTACCGGCGCACCTGGCGATGCGCTTTCGCGTGCACGACGAGCAAGGCAAGACTCTGGCCGAAGGCCGCGACATCGATGCGCTGCGCGGCGAGTGGGGCGCGGCGGCGAACGCGGCGTTCTCACGTCATGCCGATGTCGAGTTGGCGCGCGAGGACGTAGCCGAATTCGATTTCGACGAGATCTCGCCCGTGGTGACCGGCGCGGGCGGTGTCGCTGCCTATCCCGCGCTGGTCGATCTGGGCGAGTCCGTCGCGCTGCGCGTATTCGAGCGTGCCGATGAAGCGCGCGATGCACACGCAGGGGGCGTCGAACACTTGCTGCGGCGCGCGCTGCGCGAGACGATCAAGCAGGCGAGAAGGCAACTTCCCATCGAGCGCAAGCTGGCCTTGAAATACGCCGGCATCGCCAGCGTCGACGAATTGCGTGACGACATCGTCGAGGCCGCGCTTGCCGATTTGCTGGCTGCACGCGATCTTGACGTGCGCACGCGCGAGGCATTCCGGAGTACGACAAATGAACTGGCGCGCGAGTTGTTTCCTGCGGCGGTCGAGCGCCTGAAGATCGTCGAGGAAGTCCTGTCGGCGTATGCGGAGCTTTCGCCATGGTTGGAACCGCCGCTGATGGGCTATGCGCGCGCCAACTACGACGATCTGCGCGAGCAACTCGATGCACTGGTGCATCCGGGATTCGTGCGCGATGTGGAAAAATCCCGATTGGCGCATTTTCCACGTTATCTGAAAGCCATGCGCCTGCGCGCCGAGCGTTTGCGCCAGGATGCCGCGCGCGACCAGGCCAAGATGCTCACCGTGCGCGTGTACTGGAGCGATTACCTCAAGCTTGTTGCCACGCACGGCGCGCACGACACCGCGCTTGCGGAATTGCGTTGGCTGATCGAAGAACTGCGCGTGTCACTGTTCGCGCAGGAACTCAAGACCGCCGAGCCGGTGTCGCCGAAGCGGCTGGCGAAGCTGGTCGAAGGTTTGAAGGCGAGTTGAAAACCGAAAGCTGGATCCCGGCTCAGCGCACATCCATGTGCTGGCCGGGATGACGACCTCGTGTCGTCATTTGATCCGCGTCACGCGCAGGCTCTGGCTGCGGCAGGGCTCGACATACATCAACCAGCTGCCCATCAGCGTCGGCCTGATGGTGACTTTGGGATTCTCGAACGATCCGCACTGATAGCTGGCCGACTCGGCCTGCTGCCACTGCTGGCCATTGTCGAGCGTGAAGACGGTCTTGCCGTACCAGCCGGTGAAGGGGCCGACGATATGCGCGTCGACGGGCTCGCGCGAGGATTCCTGCGGATAGAACACCGGCTTGCCGGTCGGGCTGACATAAGTCACCTGGGTGCCGTAGTGTGAGCGCAGCCAGGCATTGAGTGTGGCGAGCTCTTCGGCGGAAAGTTTGTCTAGGCCGGCGGCGTGGAACTCGCCCTGCGACATGCGCTCCTCGAGCGAGGAGAATTGCTCTGCGCGGACGGTCATCGCGGTCGCAGCGAACAGGCCAAAGGCGAGCATGACAGCTATAAACTTGTACATATATACTTGTGCCCTTGCGGAAGATGTCGTGATTCGGGAAGTCGCCCAACCGGATCGAAGGTAGGGGCGGGCCGACTAACCGGCCATTAACACATTCCGCGAATCAATGGCTTATCATAACCTATCGGTAGTTCAACTTTGAATCGTGGTCGGCTGCGAGGGGTGGGCGCAGCTTTCCTTTTGGGTGGAGAGACAATGCGGCATTTGTTTGGTGGGATGGTTGCTGCGGCAACAGTCATGTTTCTTGGTCAGGCCGCTGCGGCGACCACGCCACTGGCATTCACCCTCGATCTCACGGCGCCGTGTTCGGGTGGAACTTGCACGGGCCTTCATCCGACCGACATCGGCTTGCAGTTGCAGGCCAATTCGTTCAGCTATGCGGCCGGCAGCGGAGTGCAGACCGGCAGCTTCGTGACCCAGATAGGCGTGCAGGCACCCGTGGCGTGTGACGAGGTTCGTTCGAACGGAACGTTTGGCCCCACCACGCAAACACGCCTGGAGAACGACTTCACAAACGCCAGCCCGGGCGGCTTGCTTGAGTTCAACAATCTGGGAACCGGCACCGTCGTCGACATCGGTGCGCTGTCCTACGATGGATCGAACCCACCCGGTGTTGCCGCAAGCTGGAGCAACAACAGCGCGCCGCAGGTGATTTGCTACCAGATCAACCCGGTGGGCGCCCTCGCGCCTGCCTTTGCCGCGGGTCCCGGCGGAATTTTCGCCAATGGCTTCGAGAACCACGTGGCCGGCGAGCCGTGGGTATCGGTGCAGACCGTGCGTTCACCGCAACCGGCAGTGAGCAACTATCTGGGCTATGTCGTACAGATCCACAATGCCAATGCCGCCACCGGGTGGCATCTGGGATTCGGCTACGACACCGCCTTTTTTGATCCCGCCAACAACGGCAACATCGCGCCGAAATGGGCTGTGATCAACACGTCGTCCCAGCCGCAACCGGGTCCCGTCAATCCTGGCAGTCTCACGCTGAACGCGTTCAGCGCAGGCAATTACACCGTGGCGACAGGTGACGTCAATCCCACGACACAGTCGGTATACATTTACGTCTCGCATTCGGGTTCGTCGGGCGCGGTGAACAACTGGTCGACGCTGACGAATGGACTTTACCCCGCCACGGCCTCGATCTTTCCGCCATTCGGAACGTATCCGCAGCGCTTTGACGACAAATCCGCGGTTGCAACGGCAAGCAACCTGCCGACGCAGAACATTGGCAGCATTGTGTGCAACAACGACGTCACCTCCACCCAATGCAGCTGGTCCGATGTGGATGGCAATCCCGGCGCTCCGGTCGTTTTTGCCAACACCATCAGCCCCACTGGCACGGTATCTTCGGATCCACTCGTCTATTTCGCCGATCCGACCAGCGGTTCGTCGGCTCCCGGCAATCTGCCTGCCGACGCACTGGCGGCCAGCAATATTTCCTGCAACGATCCCAGTGGAATCCTCGCCGGGCCGATCAGCTTCACCCAGTCGCCCAGCGCCAAGGGCGGGATGGCCGCGGGTTTCAGCTTTGCTGCCGGCAGCGGCATTCCTTACGTGCCGGGTATAGCGACCTGCACCGCAACCTTCGCCAATTCGGGCTATTCCCCGAACTTGTCGAGCACGATCTCGTTTTCGATCACGATGTTGCAAACGCAGGCGAACCATTTCGATGTCAGCGCGCAAGCTGGCAGTACGGCGGGCAGCGCGTTCAATTTCACGGTCACCGCAAAAGACGCGAACAACAACCTCGTGCCGGGCTACAACGGCACCGTGCAGTTTACGAGCACCGATGCGAGCAACCAGAAATCGCTCCCTGCCAATTCGACGCTTAGCAACGGGACTGGCACGTTCAGTGCGACGTTGGTCACGGCCGGTAGCAAGACGATTACTGCAACCGATACCCTTACTTCGACGATCACGGGAACGTCCGGCGCCATTGTGATCACGCCGGCGGCGGCGGCCAATTTTGTGGTGCTCGCTCCGAATAGCGCTACGGCTGGAAGTCCTTTCAGTATCTCGGTTACCGCCAAGGACATGTACGGAAATACCGCGACGAATTACACCGGAACGGTGCAATTCAGCAGTACCGATAGCGCGGCGACACTGCCTTCCAACATGACGCTGACATTCGGATCTGCTACACCCAGCGTAACATTGAATACCACGGGAAGTAGCACCGTCACCGTCACCGACACGGTGACATCATCGATCACCGGTGTGTCCAATTCCATTACGGTCAATTGATCGTCGCGGCCGCATTGCGGCGGCCGCCGCGTAGTGCCACAGTAGCCGCATGAACGCGGCCAAATCCGCCAGTCGCGGCTTGCGCGACTGGCTCGAACGTCATCTCGACGCCCATTGGAACGCACGCCTGGCCGGACTCGCCGGCGATGCCGCGTTGCGCGCGAACGAGGCCGAGCTGCTCGCCACGCTGGATTTGCTCGCGCAATTGCGCGCGGATGCCGATACCTTCGTCGCCTGCATCCTGCACGCGGCGCGCCAGGCCGGACTCGACATCGACGCGATCTTTGCGCACGCGCCACGCCTGCGCGAACTGATCGAAGGCCAGCAGGCCGCGGAAAAGGTCTGGTCCCTGCATGCGGCGCGTCCCGCCACGGGCGGCTCCGAAGGATTGCGCCGCTTGCTGCTCGCGATCATCCGTGACCTGCGCGTGGTCTTCATCCTGCTTGCGCGCCAACTCGCGCGCCTGCGCGCCGCCGATGCCTTGCCGCCAGATCGGCGCCGCGAACTGGCACAACTCACCTTCGACATCCACGCGCCGCTGGCGAATCGCCTCGGCATCTGGCAGTTGAAATGGGAGCTGGAAGACCTCGCGTTCCGGCACCTGCAGCCGGAAACCTACCAGCGCATCGCGCGCCTGCTCGACGACAGCCGCGCCGATCGCGATCGCTTCATCGTGCGTGCGAAGAAGGCGCTGCGCGTGGCGTTGGCCCGCGCCGGCATCCAGGCTGAAATCGCCGGCCGTTCCAAGCACATCTATTCGATCTGGAAAAAAATGCAGCGCAAGGGCGGGGATTTTGGCGCGCTGTACGACATCCATGCCTTGCGCGTGCTCGTCGATGACGTCGCGGCGTGCTATGCCGCGCTTGGCGTGGTGCATACGCTGTGGCCGCCGGTGCCGAGCGAGTTCGACGACTACATCGCGCGACCCAAGGGCAACAATTACCAATCCCTGCACACGGCCGTGATCGGCAGCGACGGCAAGACGCTGGAAGTGCAGATCCGTTCGCACGAGATGCACGCCCATGCCGAAGCCGGCGTCGCCGCGCACTGGCGCTACAAGGAGGGTCCTTCGACAGGCCCGGGGCGAACGGATGCCGACGCCGAATTCGAACGCAAGGTCGCGTGGATGCGCAGCCTGCTCGAAGCCAAGGACGATGGCGACGACGCTGCGCTGCTGGCGGGTTTCCGCACCGACATCCTGGAAGATCGCGTCTACCTGCTCACGCCGCAGGGGCAAGTCATGGACCTGCCCAGCGGTGCGACCGTGCTCGACTTCGCCTACCACGTGCACACCAATGTCGGCCATCGTTGCCGCGGCGCCAAGGTCAACGGCCGCATCGTGCCGCTCGGATTCCAACCGGCGAGCGGCGATCGCGTGGAAATCATCACCGGCAAGACCATCGAGCCTCGCCGCGACTGGCTCTCGCTCCAGCACGGTTTTCTCACCACGCATCGCGCGCGCGAAAAAGTCCGCGCCTGGTTCAAGCATGCCGACCGCGACGCGAACCTCGCCGCCGGGCGCGCGATCCTGGATCGCGAACTCAAGCGCCTGGCATTGGCAAATGCGGATCTTTCCGGCTTGCCCGAGAAATTCCGCTGCAAGACGCTCGACGACTTCCTCGTTGCGCTGGCGCTTGGTGATCCGTCCGCGGGCCAGGTCGCGCGCGCCCTGCACGAATTGCATGCGCCACCGCCAGAACCGCCGCCGCTGCAGGCGCCGCGCGCGCCCAAGCGCAGCAAGGATGCGATCGTCATCGAAGGTGTCGGCAACCTGCTCACCACGCTTGCGCGCTGTTGCCAGCCGTTGCCGGGAGACGCCATCGTGGGCTACATCACGCGTGGTCGCGGCGTGTCGATCCATCGCGCCGATTGCGCGAGCTTCGCGCGCCTGCGCGCGCGCGACGCCAGCCGTGCCATCGAAGTCGAGTGGGGCGGTGCGCGTGCGCAAGCCTACGAGGTCGACGTGCTGGTGCGCGGTTACGATCGCAAATGGCTGCACAAGGACGTCACCAACGTCATCGCCGCGGCGAACGTGCATCTGATCGCCGTCAACACGCGCGTGGATGCCGCATCGGGCCTGGCGACGATGAACTTCGCCGTGCGCGTGGCCGATTTCGAGCAGCTCTCGACCCTGCTCGGGCAACTGGCGGCGGTGCCGAACGTGGTCGAGGCCAGACGGCTTGCATAATCTCGGCAAACCGCATCCGCAAGCCGGTTTGCGACCTGCCCATGCTATGCTGCGCGCCGGATTTCCGTGCAGCGAAACGGCCTTGTGATCGAGATTCCCGGCTACCAGATCCTGCGTCAGCTCGGCCGTGGCGGCATGGCCACGGTGTATCTGGGCATGCAGGAATCGGTGCAGCGCGAAGTCGCACTCAAGGTGATGTCGCCGAGCCTGCTGGCCGATCCGGATTTCGGCGAGCGCTTCCTGCGCGAGGCGCGCATTGCGGCGAAACTGCATCATCGCAACGTGGTTGGCGTGCACGACGTCGGCCGCGCCGGCGACTACCACTACATCGCCATGGAATACCTCGGTGGCGGTCCGGTGCTGGCCAAGGACGGTACGCCGCGTTCGGTCGGTTTTGCCCTGCGCGTCACGCGCGAGATCGCCACCGCGCTCAACTACGCGCACGCCAAGGGCTTCGTGCATCGCGACGTCAAGCCCGACAACATCCTGCTGCGCGACGACGGCAGCGCGGCGCTGACCGATTTCGGCATCGCCCGCGCCAGCGATTCGGCCACGCACATGACGCGCACCGGCACGGTGATCGGCACGCCGCACTACATGAGTCCCGAGCAGGCGCGCGGACGCCCGCTCGACGGTCGCGCCGACCTGTACAGCCTCGGCATCGTGCTCTACGAGCTGCTGACCGGGCGCGTGCCGTTCCACGCCGACGATTCGCTGGCGGTGGGCATCATGCACATCACCCAGCCGATTCCGGTCCTGCCCGAACGCCTGTCCGCGCTGCAGTCGTTGCTCAATCGTCTGCTCGCCAAGCAGCCGGATGAGCGCTTCCAGGACGGCGCGGCGGTGGCCGACGCGATCGAACAGATCGAACTGGGCATCGCCACCGGCGAGTATCCGGAACTGGCCGATTCCAGGACGCCGCTGCCACGGCGCCCGGTCGTGGCGAGCGATGCAACGGTGGCGATTTCCGCAACGCCGACGCCCGGCGGCGCGCGGCATCGCGCCGAGCCGAGCCTGGGTCGCCTCGACGACATTGCCAACGCGCCGATGCATCGTCCGCCGGCACACCGCAACGCTGCGCCGCGAAGCGCAAGCCGGCGCTGGATTGTCGTGGCGGTCGCCGTCGTCGTCATCGCCGCGCTGGCGCTGTGGTTTTTCCAGAACCGCCTGCGCGGGCTGTTGCCGAGCACTGAACTCAACACCCTGATCGCACGCGGCGACAAGGCGCTGGCCGAAGGCAACCTCACCGGCAATCGAAACGACAGTGCGCGCGAGCTGTTCCAGGCCGCGCGCACGCTGGATCCGGACAACGATGCGGCGCGCGCGGGCCTGAACAAGGTTGGCGAACGCCTGATCGAGCAATCGCGTGCCGCGCTCACACGCAATGACTTCACCACCGCGCAGGCGGACCTGGACCAGGCCAATGAAGTGCTCGGCGGCGGCAAGGAGATCGAAGACCTCAAGGCCGCGCTGCATGCCGCGCAAACCCGCAACACCGCCAGCGCGGCCTTGCTGGAAAAGGCCGACGCGGCGCTCGCCGCAGGCAAACTGGTTGGCAGCGGTGGTGCCGCTGAAACCTACCAGCGCGTGCTCGATGCCGACGCCACGAATGCACTCGCGCTCAATGGCTTGAAGAAAGTCGCCGAAGCCGTGGCGCAGCAGGCGCGCGATGCGATTGCGGCGAACAACGTCGACCAGGCCAACCAGCTCATCGCCGAACTCGCGCAACTGTCGCCCAACCATCCGGCAATCCCCGAGCTGCGCGGCGCGATCGCCAAGCTGCACGCCGGAGCGCAGCAGGTACTGGAAGACACGCTGTCGCGCGCCGAGGCACAGCAGCGCGCCGGACGCATCGGCGGCGCGGAGGGGGCGCTCGCGTTGTTCCAAATGGCGCTGAAGAGTGATCCGGCGAATGCGCGTGCGAAGAACGGCATGGCCAGGCTTGCGCAGACCTTGATCGCCCAGGCCAATGCCGCGATCGAAGACGACAATGCGGTGCAGGCCACCGCGTTGCTGCAACAGGCGGCGCTGGCGGCGCCCGACAGTCCCGCGTTGCGCAAGGCCAATGCGCGGCTGGTCGATGTGCGCGAGCGACTGGATGCGGCCAAGCGCAAGGCGCAGATCACGCCTGCGGACCAGGCGCGCATCACGCAGATGTTGGCCCAGGCCGACCAGGCGATGGCCTCGGGCAATCTCATCTTGCCGCCTGGCGATTGCGCGTTCGACAAATACCGCGCGGTGCTCGCCATCGATTCCGACAATGCGGCGGCGATGGCGGGGCTGGCGAAGATCCCCGCGCGTGCGCGCGAACTGTTCGAGCAGGCGATCCGCAATGGCACGCCGAACAAGGCGCGTGCCTACATCGACGCGATCGCCGAATCCGATCCCGCGGATGCGACCGTGCCGGCGATGCGCAACCGCCTGGCCGATGTCTTTCTCGACCAGACGCAAAGTTTCATCGCGCAGAAGCGCCGCGCCGACGCCGGCCGCGCGCTCGACGCCGCGCGCGAACTGAATCCGAACAACCCGCGCCTGGCGGCGCTGCGGGCGCAGTTCGAATCGATGCCGGCGAATTAGGGAAATTCTGAAGAATCGTCGCAAGCTGTCGAGCGCGGCAGATTATTCGGAGGTTCCGGTTTCGAACAGCGCCATGAACCCGTAGTCCATGTGCTGCTGCATGTGGCAATGGAACAGGGTGAGTCCCGGTTGATCGGCGGTGAAATCCACTTCGGTGGTCTGATACGGCGGCACCAGCACGACGTCCTTCATCACGCCCGCGGTCGGTTGGCCGTGCACGCTGGCGATCTCGAACGTGTGCCGGTGCAAATGCAGCGGATGGATATCACCGCTGGCATTGCGGAAACGCAGGCGGTAGCGGTTGCCAAATTTCAATTTGCGCATGACCGGCATGGTCGCGTCGTCGAACGGCACGCCGTTGATCGCGTAGACGTCGAACCCTTCGCGCGCACTCTGCCGCGCGGTGATCAGCATGTCGATGGTTTCATCGGGTTTGGTGAGTTTGCGTTTCTGATCCGCGAACAGGCGGTAGTCCCACTTGAACGCGGGCGGCGCCTGCCATTGCGGCTTGCCGGTAGCGCCCGCGTATTCGACCACGATGCCCATGCCGCCCTGGCGATCCGAATCGGCGGTGTCGCCGAGCACCCACACGCCTGGGCGATTCATCTGCACGATCGCGGACACGCGCTCGGCGGTTCCCAGCCACAACACCGGCACCTGCGCCGGCGTCGGTACCGGATTGCCGTCCAGCGCGATTACCTTGAACGTGTGGCCGGGCAGGGCAAGACTGCGGTTCTCGGTGGCGCTGGCGTTGACCACGTGCAGCAGCACGCGCTCGCCTTGCTTGACGCGGATCGGCGCGCCGTGACCGAGCATCCGGCCATTGATCGCGAACGACTCGTACGCGAGTTCGTAACCCGGCGGCACCTTGCCGGCATTCGGATCGGACGTGGCCGCGATTTCCACCAGCGCCATTTCCATGCCGTCGGGCAGAATGAACGGCGTGTCGTCGTCCATGCGATTCAAGTAAGGCTGGAACTCCTTGAGGGTCAGGAACACCTCACGGTCGTAGTCGCCCGCATCGTGTTTCGGTTCGATGTACACGGGGCCGGCCAAACCCGAATAGAGCCCACGTGCGAGATCGGCACCGGCGCGCACATGGGCGTGATAGAAACGCAAACCCGCGGGCGTCGGCACAAAGATTTCGCGCTTGCGACCGTGCGCGGCAATCGGTGGCGTGCGTTCCTCGTCGGCGCCGTCCACGCCATCGGGCAGATGTTGTCCGTGCCAGTGCACCTGTTCGTCGTGATCGGTGTCGTTGACGATGTCGATGACGGCGCGTTGCCCCTGCTTGAAGCGCAGCAAGGGTCCCGGGAAATCGCCGTTGTAGAGCGTCGTCGAGACGAAACGGTCGGGCGCGAGCTCCAGCACGCCGGTGGCGATGCGCAGGGTGTGGTCGGCCTTGAGCGCTGGATCGATGGCATCGGCGGCGGCCTGCGGCTTGGGCATGTCCATGGCCTTCGCCTCCGCAGCCGCGCCTGCGGCCAGCGTCGCCAGACCGGCGGTTTTCAGGAATTTGCGGCGCTCCATGGCAATGCTCCCGTTCAATCCAGGATTCGGCGCAACGCCTCTCGCGCGGCATCGAAGGAAAAATGTTGGCGCACGTTGGCCAGGCCATTGTCGGACAACCTGGTCCACAATGCGGGATCGCCGTAGCCGCGCACGATGGCCGCGGCAAAATCCGCGGGCGTATCGGCGACGAGCAGGTCCTCGCCGTCGCGCGCGTGCATGCCTTCGGCCGCGGGCGTCGTCGCCACCACCGGCAGGCCGCAACTCATCGCCATGTTGATCTTGCCCTTGACGCCGGCGCCGTAGCGCAATGGCGCCAGCGCAAGACGGCAGCCGTCCATGAATGGGGCTATGTCTTGTACGAAACCGTGCACAATCACACCATCGTGAGCGAGTTCAAGTATGTCCTTCGGTGCCTTGCTGCCGATCACGTGGAAGACGACGTCCGGCAATGCCGCGCGCACGCGCGGGAAGGCGTCGTGTACGAACCACAGCACCGCGTCCACGTTCGGCGGATGCTGGAAACCGCCAACGAAGACGAGGTCACGGCGTTCGTCGAATTCCCGTCGCCGGCCATGTATCTCGTGCACGTTCGACAACACCTCGATGCGCACACCGGGCAACTCGCGCGCCAGCAGCTCCTGTTCGGTTGCACTGACGACGAGGGTGACGTCGCACTCGCGCATCAATTTCAGCTCTTGCGTGCGCGTGCGCGCAGCCTGTGCCGCCAGTTCCGCGCTGCCGTTCAACTGTGCGGCGCGCGCCTCGCGCAAATGATGCACGTCGACGGTGTCGAAGATCAGCCGCGCCTGCGGCGCATACAGGCGCACCAGTCCGACGTAGTTGGCGGCGACATAGTGCCGCGACAGAACAACGGCATTCAAGGTCTTGCCGTGCTCGCGCAGCCACGCCACCGGATCCGACACGAACGGGTGATACAGCGCCTGCACGCCGAGCGCCTGCAAGGCCTGCGTGTAAGTTCCGGCATGCGCGCGGTTGTCGGGCAAAAAACTCACGGCGTAGCCGGCCTCGCGCAGCAGGCGCATCAGGTTGAGCATGCGCAGCGAGCCCGAATCCTGGTCCGGCGTCGGTGTGTAGGCATCCACGATCAGCACGTGGCCGCGTGCGCGGAAATTCGCTGCGGCTTCGGCTGCGTCCGCGTTGTCGATGGGCGCCGGCTGGCGCGCGAGTTCGTCCTTCCACTTCTGCAGGAACTTGTCGCGGTTGATCGCCTGGAAGCGCTTCATGCCGCTGCCGGTGTCGGTGCCGGCGGTGATGCCTTCGAAGTGCACCACGATCGCGCGCGGTTCGTAAAACACTTTTTTCCCTGACGCGCGCACGGCAAAGGCGAGATCGGTATCCTCGTAGTAGGCTGGTGCGTAACGCGAATCGAAGCCACCGAGTTCGCGGAACAGATCGCGAGGGATCATGATGGCCGCGCCCGAACAGTAGTCGGCTTCGCGGCGGAATTCGAAGCGCGGATCGGCGGGATTCTCGAAGCGACCGTAGTTCCAGCCCGAGCCATCGGCGAAGACGATGCCGCCGGCTTCCTGCAGTCGGCCATCCGGATACACGAGCTTGGCGCCTGCGAGTCCGCAATCGGGTTCTTCGTCGAAGCAGCGCAGCAGCGCGTCGAGCCAGCCGTCGTCGACCACGGTATCGTTGTTGAGGAACACCAGGTACTCGCCGCGTGCTTCGGCGGCGCCGGCATTGCAGGAGCCGACGAAGCCCAGGTTCTGCGCATTGCGCAGGACGCGGATGCCGTCGATCTGCGCCAGACGTTCGCTGGTTGCGTCGGTCGATGCATCATCGACCACGATCGTTTCGAACGTCGACGTGCCGGGATGCGCGGCGAGCGAGCGCAGGCAGGCGACGGTGTAGTCGATCTTGTTGTGCACCGGGATCACGATCGACACGCGCGGCGTCGCACTCGACGGCACGGCAAATGGGCTGAACGCACTGGTCGGAGCGGCAATGGTGCGCGCGTTTGGTGGCGTCCCGGTGCGGCGCAATTCATCGGCGGCGCGGCGGATCGTTCCTGCCACGCCACGGCTGGCGAGGCTGCCACGCGTGCGGTGCACGATGGCGCGCAGGCGGCCGAAGGCGTAGCTCAGGCGCGTGCGAAGTGCGCGCAACGTGCGGCGTACATAGCGCAAGGGTTTGGTGATGCGCCAGGAAAGGCTGCGCAGGATACGTTCGCGTTCATCGCGCAATTCGTCGCGTTGGCTGCGCAAGGCTTCGCGTTCTTGATTGGCTATCTGCAGATCGCGGTCGAGGGCAAGCGCCCATGCGCTGCGCTCGTCAAACTCGCCCTGCAGTTTGCGCATTGCGGCGCCGCTGCGCTTGAGTTGTGCGTCGAGTCCGAAAGCCCATTCCGCGCGATGTTCGAGTTCGCGCTGCTGGTCCGTGATCTTCTTTTCGAGTGCGTCGATCTCACGCTGTGCTTCGCCGATCAGGCCCGCACGCTGTTGCGCAGCGATACCGTCCAGACCGGTCTCGGCGAGCGGTGTCGTGGCGCGCGAACGCGGCGCGAGCGGCAGCAGCTTGCAGTAGTCCGCGGCCATGTCCGCAAGGGTGCGTAGTGGGTGACGTGCCAGCGCATCGCGCACGCGGGCGAGTCGAGCTGGCTCGGCACGCAGCGATGCAATGGCCGCTGCAATGGCCGCGGGATCGGGCGCGACCAGAAAACCATCGACGCCGTCGGTGATGCGTTCGGAGAGCGCACCAAGACGCGTGGCGAGTACCGGAATGCCCAAGCTGCGCAGCTCCGACAAGGTGTAGCTGAACGTTTCGGCGAAATCCGGCAGGATCAATGCGGCATCCGGCGCGACGCGCGCGAGCAATGCCGGCAGTTCCGCCGCCCTGTAGTTGAGCAGGATGTGGACGTCGGCCTGGCCGAAGAATTCGCGCGCCTCGGGTCCTGCGCCGATCAGGAACAGTTCGACGCCATGCAGATGCGGGAGCAGGCGGCGCAGCAGGTTCGCGGCCTTGCCGCGGCGCACCCGGCCGAGAATCATCAGGCGCATTTTTTCGCGCGTCGGCGGCGCGGCCAGCGGCAGTTTCGCCGAAGCCGGCCATGGCGCAATGCCATGCGGAATCACATGCTGCGGTAAAACGGACATCCGTGGTTGCAGCTTCAGCAGAATCGACAATGCAGCCTTGCTCGGCGCGATCAAGACCGCCTTCGCCGCAAGAACCGCGTCGGCCAAATGTTCGCGCAAGCTCAGCCACCAGTCCGGATCGCGCTCGGCGAATTCAAAGCCCGCATCCGCGCCTGCCATGTCGGCGCGCAATTGCACGGCATCGAAATGCAGGGCATCGTCGTCGAGATTGCGATGCAGCAGCGGCCACAACGGGTAGAAATCGTGGATGAAGTACGTGGTCGGCAAGCCGGTGCGCAGCGCGTCGAGGCTGTGCCCGATCAAGGACGACACGACCACGGCATCGACGCGGAAATCTCGCAGCACGCCATCGAGGAAATCGCGGTAGCCGCGATGCGCGAGCGCCGTGCTCGCGATCGCATCGGGCAACACGCAATCGCGCCAAGGCGGCAATCCCAAGGTTGCATCGCGCAGTTCCAGCACTTCGCCATAGCGATGGCGATCAAAATTGCCGCGCGCCATGAAAACGAGGTGATGGCGATCGCGGTCGACCGCGGCGATGTCGCGCACGAAGCGTTCCGCGCCGCCGCCCCAGCCGTGCAGGACGTGCAGCACGACCGGCTTTGCGTCCAGGCCCGGATACGCCGGTTCTTCCGCAGTATTTTCCAGCGCCGCCGCGAGCGCCTCGCGCAATTCACCCAACGCCGAAGGCGGTGGGGCATCTGCATGCGGCGGCGTGACGCGCGGGCCGCGCAGTGCGTGCGTGCCAGCGGCGATGTAGACGTGATCCAGCAGCACGGCGTGCCACGGCGCGGCGGATGGCGGCAAGGTGCTTGAGTGGATTTTTTGCGGCGTGACGCCACGCAGGGCGGCGCCGTTCCACACGCTCAGCAGTGGCGAAAACGTCGGCCAGTCGATAGCCTGGTGGCGCCCGTATGCCCAGCAAAGCGCATCGATGCGGCGCGGATCGGCGTCGCTGCGCATGCCGGCGGGCAATGGCGCGTTGGCGGGGTTGGTGTCATCCAGCGGCGAGGCGACGAGCACGTCCGGCAAATCCAGCGCCGGCACGATGCGTTCGAACCAGAACACTGGCAGCGTGGCGTCGCTGCGCACGAGCACGAGATCCTCGCCCGGGAAGCGCTCGGCCGCGCTGCGCAGCACCGTGGCCGGATCGATTTCCGCAATCGCCTTGACCGGCGTACCTGCCGGGCAGGCGGCGGCGAGCGCACGCTGCCACTCCGGCGCCGGTGGTGCGCCGAAGATGCACACGCGCACCGGACGGAAGTTGCCCACGAATGGCAGCCGATATCAGTGGTGCATGCCCATGGCCGGCATTTCCGCTTCGCTGTAGCCGGCGGGAATCTCGAAATCCGCGCGGTTGACCGCGGCGTGGCTGACGCCCTTGATCTGCGAGACATCGGCGATCTTGCCGTCTTCATAACGCGTCATGCGCACCGGGAATTTGCCGGTCGGCAACTGGTTGATGCTCGATGACGCCATGCCCGCGGACGCGGTTTGCGCCATCGCCCGCAGGTCGTCGAAGACCTTGCGCACGGTCGCCTGGTCGGCGGCATCGATGCCGGCGGCGGACAGGTCCGCCAGGCACGCATCGCTGATGTGGTTTTCGCCGGCCTTGACCTGGAACATCGTGCAGGCATAGCCGGCGACGGTCGCCGCCTGGCCGGTCGATGCGTAGGTCACCGTGCCGCCACCGCTGCGCGCTGCCATGCGTTGTTTCATCATGTCGCGCATCTGCGGCGGCACGTTGGCGAGGATCGCGTTGAGCGACTGCGCCATCTTGCCCATGTCCATGTATTGCTTCTTGTCGTGCATCAGCATCAGGATGCGGCCGCTGTTGGCGTCCACCAGCACGCTGTTGCTGCCGGTATCCATGCGCATGTGGCCACCGCCGACCTCGATGCGCGTCAACGCAGCGCGACCGGTGCCCTGGACATCGGCAAAATCGGCGCTGAAGTCCGCCCAGGCCGGCGCCGCGAGGATGCAACCGAGGGTGGCAATGGCAAGGGCGAGTCTGGTTTGCATGGTCGTATTCCCGATCAGGACAGGGGCTGGAATTATCGCGGAAGCGGCCTGCCATGTCATCGAATCGGGTAAACTTGGACCCGAATTTCGCAGGTTTTCCCGTCACTTTGCTTACCTATCGTTTTTCCATCCGCTGGCCGGGTTTGATCGTTGTGGCGACAGGCGTGGCGCTGTCGGCGTGCTCGCAACCACCGCCAAAAGCACCGGCGCCGCCCGATTCAGCCGGCGCGGTAGCCGCGATTCGCGCGCTCGGCGCGCACTATGAATCGAGCGTGCAGGTGCACGCCTTGCGTGATCCGGCCATCGACGGCTTCGTCGCAGCCGCGCATGCCCGTGAAAAACAGGGCGATTTCCATGCCGCGCAGGCCGACGTGGACAAGGCACTGAAAATCGCACCGCGCGCGCCGGATATCCTGCAATACGCGGCGGAACTGGCCGTGGAAACCGGCGATTGGAAGCGCGCTGGCGCATTGGCGCAGCAGTCATGGGATCTCGGCCCCAAGGTCGGCGGACTGTGCGCGCGCAACCTGGAAACCCTCGCGCGGGCCCGCGTGGTGGATGGCGACGCGGCGGGCGCGGCGCAGGCGCGTGAAAAAATCGAAGCCTGCCGCGTGCCGCCGGTGACGAGGTTCTAGCGTGCGCGCCGCGAGTGCGCGCGAGCTGCTCGGCGCGGATGGGCCGTTCGCGGCGCAAGTCCCGGGCTTCGTGCCGCGCGACTGCCAGCAGGACATGGCGGCCGCGGTCGAGGAAGCCATCGCCGAGCGCCAGGCGCTGGTGGTCGAAGCCGGCACCGGCACCGGGAAAACCTTCGCATATCTGGTGCCGGCGCTGATGTCCGGCAAGCGCGTGATCGTGTCCACCGGCACCAAGACCTTGCAGGACCAGTTGTTCCACCGCGACCTGCCGCGCGTGCGCGCCGTGCTCGGCGCGCGCCTGAAGACGAGCCTGCTCAAGGGCCGCGCGAACTACCTGTGCCTGCATCGCCTCGAACAGACGCTCAAGGACGGGCGCTTCGCCACGCGCGAACACGCCGCGCAGGTGCATGCGATCCGCGCCTGGAGCGAACGCACGGCGAGCGGCGATCGCGGCGAATTTGCCGAGGTGCCGGAAGATTCGCCGCTGTGGCCGCGCGTGACCTCGACCGCGGAAAACTGCCTCGGCGCGGAATGCCCGCTGTACGCGGATTGTTTCGTGGTGCGCGCGCGCCGCGCCGCGCAGGAGGCCGATCTCGTCGTCGTCAATCACCACCTGCTGTTCGCGGACCTGTCGATCAAGCAGGAAGGCTTCGGTGAAATCCTGCCCGGCGCACATGCGTTCGTGCTCGACGAGGCGCACCAGGTCCCGGAACTGGCCGGTGTATTCTTTTCCACAAGTATAACCGCGCGGCAACTGACCGAGCTGGCCAGCGACACGCTCGCCGAATGCGCGAACGTGTCCGGTGCCTTGGCGAGCTTGCGCGAACCCTTCGAGGCGATCGCGCCGGCGGTCAAGCGCGTGCGTCTGGCCCTGGATGCACTGCCGGGCAAGGGCGCGTTCGCCGTGATCGAGGGCAACGCGAACGCAATGCAGGAATTGCACGCCCTGGAAGACGCCTTGCGCACGCTTGCGCAGGCACTCGGCGCGCAGGCCGAGCGCTCACGTGGGCTGGCCAGCGCGCACGAGCGTGCCGAGAACCTGTGCCAGCGGCTGCACACCGTGCTCGATGGCAGCGCACACGATGCCGTGCACTGGTACGAAACATCGCCGCATGGATTCTCCCTGCATGCCACGCCGCTGGATCTGGCGCCGCCCTTGCGCGCCTTGCGCGAGCAATCACAGGCGAGCTGGATATTCACTTCGGCAACGCTCTCGGTCGCCGGCAGTTTCGAGCATTTCGCGCGGCAATTGGGGCTGGATGATCCCGTCGAGGCGATGTTGCCCAGTCCTTTCGACTACGAACATCAGGCGCTGGCGTATCTGCCGAAAGGGCTGCCCGATCCGAATGCGCCGGACTACACCGAACGCGTCATCGCCGCGGCGCGGCCGGTGATCGCTGCCGCGCGCGGACGTACCTTCTTGCTGTTCACCTCGCATCGCGCGCTGAAGAAAGCGGCGGAATTGCTTGACGACTTGCCGTATCCGCTGTTCGTGCAAGGCAGCGCGCCGCGGCACCAGTTGCTTACCGATTTTCGCAACTGCGGCAATGGCGTGCTGCTCGGCGCGGCGAGTTTCTGGGAAGGCGTGGATGTCGCCGGCGAGGCATTGAGCTGCGTCATCATCGACAAACTGCCGTTCGCCGCGCCGGACGACCCGGTGCTCGATGCACGCCTGAACGCGTTGCGCGAGGCCGGCGGCAATCCGTTCTTCGAATGGCAGGTGCCGACGGCGGCGATCGCGTTGAAGCAGGGGGCCGGCCGCCTGATCCGCGACGCCGGCGACCGCGGCGTGCTGGTGCTGTGCGATCCGCGCCTGACCACACGCGGCTACGGCAAACTGTTTTTGCAAAGCCTGCCGCCGATGCCGCGCACGCGCGAACTCGCCGACGTGCAGGCGTTTTTCGCGGATGCGACAATACCGGCATGAACCTGCTCGCCATCGAAACCGCCACGGAAGCCTGCTCGGCCGCTTTGAGCGTCGATGGCCGCATCATCGAGCGCAGCCAGATCGCGCCGCGCCGGCATGCGGAACTGATTTTGCCGATGATCGAAGCGTTGCTGGCCGAGGCAGGCATTGGTCGCGCACAGATCGACGGCATCGCCGTGGGCCGCGGCCCCGGTGCGTTCACCGGCGTGCGATTGGCGATTTCCGTTGCGCAAGGGCTGGCATTGGCGCTGGACGTTCCCGTAGTCCCGGTGTCGTCACTCGCCGCGCTCGCGCAAGACGCGCCGCGATCGGATGCGGCAATACTTGCCGTCATCGACGCGCGCATGGGCGAGGTGTATGCCGGTGCGTTCCGGCGCGGTGCGGATGGCCTTGTCGAAGCGATGAACGAGGAAACCATCGGCAGGGCCGACGAGTTGATCTTGCCGCAAAATATACAATGGAGCATCGTTGGCACGGGTTGGGATGCGTATCGCGATGCGCTCGCCGCGCGTCTACCCGCATCGCCCGTGTTCGCCGACGGACAACGCTATCCGCAAGCCCGCGCCGTAGCCGCGCTCGCCGCGCCACAATTCGCTGCCGGGCGTGGCGTGCCGCCCGAACAGGCGTTGCCCGTGTATCTGCGCGACAAGGTGGCGTTGACGCTGGAAGAGCAGCGTGCAAACCGGCCGATCTTTTCGTGAGACCGAATCTGAAATACGCAAGCCTGACGGCAGCCCTCATCGTCGCTTCGGCTTTCGTGGGTTATCAGTGTGGGTTGCGCACTGGCGCACAGCCGCCCTCCGCTGCTGTACAAGCGCAGCGTCCGAGTCCACCTGCCGTGGCTGCGTTGCAGCAGCACACGCGCTTGAGCCCGCCACTGGTGGGTGCCACCTACATGGGCGGCAACTGGTCAAAGAATTTCATCAACGGGTTCCGTCGTGAGAATGTCCCGGCGAACTTTGCGCAGTTGCGCGAAGACGGCTTCAACGCGGTGGTGTTGCTGGTCTCGTGGGGGGATTTCCAGCCGGTGTTTGATCCGTGTTGCACCTATGACGAGCGTGCATTCGATCGGCTCGAATTCCTGATCGAGCAGGCGCGCGAAGCGGGACTGGATGTCGTTCTGCGCATTGGATACGGCTGGACGTTTCAGCCGGACGCAGGCGAGGTCGGTGCGCGCATTCATCGCCTGCTGAACGACGACAAGGTTCGTGCAGCATTTTTCGCCTATGTGTCGCGCCTGGGCGAAGTCGAGCGCAGGCATGCAAACGTGCGCTTGGCATTCCTGTCTTGGGAAGACCTCATCCTGCACACCATCGACGGAGACGGACGCAAGGATTTTCGGCAGTTCATCGACAGCCTGCCTGCGGACGATCCATTGCGTGCATCTGCAGCAAGTACACCGGAACTGCCGCGACGGGACGGGCCGCGCGTGGCCTTGTTCAATGCGTACTGGGACTGGCTGCTGATGCACAAGATTTTCGAGCCCAGTGCCAAACGCATTCCTCACCTGACCTTTGAGGCGCGCATCGATAGCGAACCTTCGCCGCATCCAGGCACCAACGGCAAGGTCGAGTACGAATGGATCGGACATGAATCCACCTACCGCCCCCCCGGCGCAGACACCATCGCGCTGTATTGGGCGCCATTCTGGGGTGCGCAGAATCAGGGCGAGCAGCTCGATGCGAAACAATCACTGCAATTGTTTCGCGCGCTTCTGGACAAGGTTCGGGAGCACAGCGGCAGCCTGCCGATGTTCATCGACCAACTCAACGTGATCGACAACACATTGGGTTTTGAGCGCAATGCCACGTTGCAAGCCGCTGCGCTGCCGGAATTCATGGACGGCGCATTTTGTGCGATGCGCAATACCGGTGTGTTCGGCTATGCGTATTGGACGACGCGGGATTATGCGGAAAGCCCGCTGTACAACCCGAGTTTCTCGTATGGCCTCGACGGATGGCATCTTGCCGCCGCCGATGGCGCGCCGGCATTGCATCTGCTCCGGCAAGATTCCGGCGATTTCGACTTGCGACTGACGCCAGGCGACGTGCTGTCGCAAGCGATTGCTTCCAGTCGCGGACGCCTGCCCGGGATTGAGCCGAACTTGCCCGCGACAGTCTGCGTCACGGGCGACACCCATGCGCCGGCGGTGCTGGAAGCCAGCGTCGATGCAGCGCCGGTGCGACTGGATTTTTCCGCAACCGGCACTCAACGCGTATGTAGTCTGATCGCGACGCACGCAAGAGATAACGGCGTGCGACTTGCTCTACGCGGCGTGCGCGGCAGCGCGGACCTTCGCCACGTCGAATTGTTCGACCATGTCCAACTGGGCGGTCTGTATGCGCCCGACGGCAAACCCGAGTCCCTGTTGCCGGAATTGCGCAAGCTGAATCAGCGATTCGCCGGTATGCCAGGAACCTATGACGGCTGCGACAAACGACGGTCGGACTAGCCGCCTTCGATGGATCCATCGGCTGGTTTCCACCGCAGCGGACATAACTTCGGCGTTTCTTCGTCGCGAACCGGAAACAAGTTGGAACGCACGAACGCGCAGGGAGATACCAGTTCGAGACGATGACGCGCGAGAGCCGTACGAGCCGAGTCGGGATTGATCAGCAGTGCGTATAGCGGGCCGGTAGCGGCGGCCAATCGGTGCGCTGCTTCGCCATCTCTGCCAATAATCGGATACTGGGTCGGATCGCTGGCGATATGCACGAAGCTCGTCGTGAACGGAAAGCCGAGTGCGAGAAACGCAAGCGGCTCTCCCTCGGCGAGCACCACGGTAGCGCGATCGAGGCCGGGCGTTGGCGGCACGTCAATCCTCAGGAAATGTTTTTCGTATTGAGGCAGCCTGCCGGAATCCGATGGCTGCGTGGTCACGACAATCATGAGCAGCGAGCCAAATATCGCCAGGCGGTAGCGATGCGGTTCCAACGCGCCCAATATGAGCGCAACCAGCAACGGTGCGAGCATTTCCAGCGGCACGATGTACCGGTAGACAGAAAACACGCCGAGCCAGGCCCAATAGGCGATAACAAGGGCAAATGCCAGGCTGCGCACGCGATCGCGTGCGCCAGCATCCGCACCACCCCACCATAGCAACACTGGCAAGATCAGGAAGGCGAGCGGTACACGCAAGTCAAAAAAGGCCTGCTCGGAAACGCGTAGCGGCTGGAAAAGCCAGATCAGTGGATACAGCAGCCATTCCCACGGTGAGCGCGGCAGAAATCGCGCATCGCGCCCCAATGATGCCGCATGCTCACCGCCGAACACGCTACTGAACATTGGGTGGAGCGGGTTGCCGAACTCGCGGTAGAGGTGCCACAACCAGAATCCATCGAAGGCAAGGAAACCGAGTGCGGCCATGGCGATCGCCATGGCCGGAACGCGCCATTGCTGCGGCCTGTTCCACGACGGTGCGATCACGGCAGCCAGCAGTCCCAGTGCGAACGGTGCGCAAGTGAGCTTGATGCCAACCGCGCCACCGACCAGCAATCCGGCCAGCGCCGCTCGCTGCATGGTCAGGTTTGTGCGTGCAAACGTGATTGCAAAGGCGGACAGGACCGGCAAGCTGACGAGCGTGTCGCCGAAGCTCGCGCCGAGCTGCGCCAACTGCGCCGCGCCGAGGGTGCCGGCCAAAGCTATGCATGACGCGAACCAGAATCGACCTTTGGACAGTGCGGCAGGCAGCAAAGCACGGGCGAGAAAATACAATGGCACTAGGTTCAGACTCTGCAGCGCCCCGAGCAGGAATGCGCTTGCCCGCGGTGGAGTATTGGTATAAATCAGGTAGAAGAACGTCGACAGCAGAGGATTGAAGTAACTCTGCATTTGCGCGGCGGCGTAGTCGCGCACGCCGCGCCCGGTCCAGAATGCCCAACCGTCGTAGAGATGATAGTTGCGCAGGTCGAAGGTATCAGACTGGCCGAGTTCGATCGCGATTGTGCCGAACCCTATGGCGAGCAGGCCGAACAGCAGAACCCACATAGGGCGTGGAACCGATTCCTCGGAAAGCCACGAACCGTTGCGAACAAGAGCTCGCATCAGCGCTGCGAATCGTCGAACGGCGTCCGTACCCCGTATGCCGGTTGCGCAAGATACGCGAGCAAACGCATCTCGCGCCGACCGCGCGTAACCGTATCCAGGGTTACGCCGGAGAAGAAACTCAGGGCGGCGAGCAACATCAAGCCGGTCGCCAGGATCGCCGTCGGGAATCGAGGCACGAGGCCGGTGTGTGCATACGTCAGGACGATCGGGATTGCGAGCGCGATGGAGATCAGCGCTAGTCCAGCTGCGCACAAGCTGTAGAACAACAAGGGCCGCTCGGCACTGAACAGTCGCAACATGGTGAACAGGATGCGAAAGCCATCGCGGAACGTGTTGAGTTTGCTGGCCGATCCCGGCGGGCGTTCCTTGAAGGCGGTCGGGTGTTCCTGGACCGGCAGTCGCAGTTCCAGCGCATGCACGGTGAGCTCGGTTTCGATTTCAAATCCGCTGGAAAGCACCGGAAACGACTTGGCGAAACGGCGGGAGAACACGCGATAACCGGAAAGAATGTCCGAGCAGGGGCGACCGAACAGCCCGCTCAGGAATCCGCTGAGCAGCGCATTGCCGAAAGCGTGTCCCGGACGATGCACATTTGCGTCCACCGGTTTGCGCACTCCAACCACCATGTCCAGGCATTCGTCGATCAGCCTTGCGATCATGACGGGTGCTGCGGCCGCCTCGTAGGTGTCGTCGCCATCCACCATGATGTAAACGTCGGCGTCCACGTCGGCGAACATGCGGCGCACGACATGGCCCTTGCCCTGCATGGGCACGCGATGCACGCAAGCTCCGGCGACAGTCGCAATGGCTGCCGAATCGTCGCTGGAATTGTTGTCGAACACGTGCACCGGCACGCCCGGCAGCACCTCGCGGAAATCCGCGACGACCTTGGCAATGGCCGCCGCTTCGTTGTAGCAGGGGATGACGACGGCGATGGACTCCGTCGACAGGAATGATGGTTTGTTCGTCATGCGCGCAATGCATCATCCAGCGACAGGGTCAAACGCGGGGCAGCGGCGCGCAGTCTTGAGTCTTCGGTGATCAGGCGCGTGTTGCGTGCGGCGGCGACGGCAAGGAAGTGCGCGTCGTAGAGCGTTGTCCGGTGTACGAAGGCCAGGTCGAGCGCAGCATCGCGTTTCACGCTATGCAGATGCGGTGCGAGAAACATTTCTGCCGCGGACAGGTAATGTTTTGCATCGGCACGGCTGGCCAATCCTGCGCGTTCGTAAGTTGCCAGCACATTGCCGAATTCGATCAGCGCGAATGGTTCGGTACACCATTCCGGATCGCGCTTGAGCAGGGCTTTCGCGGCCGCCGTGAATCGACCGTCGAGGAACAACGCGGCGATGATGTTGGTATCAACGACGATCATGCAACGTCAATCGTCGCGGCCATAGGCAATGGCCGCTTCAATGTCGTCGATGTCTGGCTTGAAACCGCCGCGCAGCTTCAACGGCTTTGGCACGAACGGCACGGTCTTCTTTTGCGGCGGCGTACGCATGCCGCGCTCAAGCAAATCGGCGACCTCGTCCTTGAGTTTGCGGCGCGCATGCACGGCGCGCAGTTTGACGCGCTGCATGAGGTCGTCGGGCAGTTCGAGTGTCGTTTTCATGCTAGCCATAATCCCATAAAACTGGGTCTATGGCAATCGCGGGTTCAGCCGACGCTGGCCAGCACCCGCTCGATCCCCGCGCGCGTCTGCGCACGGAGCAGGCGTGGCGCGAGCCGGCGCAGGCGCGCGCGATCGCAGGCGGCGATGGCCTGGCGCACTTCGAGCAGGGAACTGGGGTGCATGGAGAATCCGCTCAGGCCGAGCGCGAGCAGCAGCGGCGTGCAGTGCGCGTCGGCGGCGAGTTCACCGCACAGCGTGACCGGCTTGTTCGCGCGTGCGCCGGTGGCGATGATCTGCGCGAGCAGCTTGAGCACGGCCGGGTGCAGCGGATCGTACAACTCGCCCAGCGCGTCGTTGTTGCGGTCGGCGGCCAGCAGGTACTGGGTCAGGTCGTTGGTGCCGATGGCGATGAAATCCAGATGCCGGATCAATGCGGGCAGCGCGATCGCCGCGGCCGGCACTTCGATCATCGCGCCCAGTTCGTAGTGATCGGCGATCTCGTGACCGGTGCTGCGCAGATCGCGCGCGCAATCCTGGATGAGCGCGCGCACATCGCGGATTTCCTGCGCGCTGGTGACCATCGGTACCAGGATGCGCATCGGTCCAAACGCACTGGCGCGCAGGATCGCGCGCAACTGCGCGGCAAACACCGCCGGTCGGCGCAGCGTCAGGCGCACGCCGCGCACGCCGAGCGCGGGATTCGGCTCGGCGGCGAGCGCCAGCCCGGTGGCGTCGGCCTTGTCGGCGCCGAGGTCGAGCGTGCGGATCGTGACCGGCGCGCCGCCCATCGCCAGCACGACGTTGCGGTACGTCGTGAACTGTTCTTCCTCGTCCGGCAATTCGCGGCGCTGCAGGAACAGGAATTCGGTGCGGTACAGGCCCACGCCTTCGGCGCCGCACGCACGCGCCTGGGCGAGGTCGGCGGGCATCTCTGCATTGGCATACAGATGGATATGTACGCCGTCGGAAGTTTGCGACGGCGCGTGCTTGAAGCGTGCGAGCTGATCGAGGCTGCGTGCCTGCTCGCGCTGGAACTGGCGGTAGCGCGCCAGGTCCTGCGCGGTGGGATGCACGACGATCTCGCCGGAGCCACCGTCGATCAGCAGCAGGTCTTCGTCGGTCAACCGTTCGAGCGCCTCGCGTGCGCCGACCACCATCGGCAGGCGCAGGCTGCGGGCGAGGATCGCGCTGTGCGAGAGCGAGCTGCCGCCGGTGGTGACGAGGCCGAGTACGCCGTGTTCGGTCAGGTGCGCGACCTCGGCTGGCGCGATCGTGTCGCCGACGAGCAAGGTGCCCACGCGCGAGGCGATCTGGCGCTCGGCCGGCGTGGTGTCGCGGTTGAGCACGGCCTGCACGCGGCCGATGACATGGTCGATGTCCTCGCGCCGGCTGCGGAAATACGGATCGTCGATTGCTTCGAATGCCGCCGCAAGACGATCACGTTGCATCTTCAGCGCGGTGCCGGCGCGGTAATGGCCCTTGCGGATCAGCGCGTACAGGCCTTCGGTGAGTTCGGGATCGTCAAGAATGAGGTTATGCGCGTCGATGAATTCGCCGACCTCGCGCGCCAGCGCGCCATGCAGCTTCTCGCGCAGCGTCTTGAGTTCCTCGCGCGCCTGTTGCAAGGCCAGGCGCAGGCGTTCGACTTCGGCTTCGATCTCGCTTTCCGCGAGGGGGCGTTCATCGACGCGAATCTGGCTCGGTTGCACCAGCCGCGCGCGCCCCAGCGCCATGCCGCGCGCGGCACCGGTTCCGGCGATGACGAAGCGGCTACTCATGCACCCACACTTCCGTCATTCCGGCAGGGACTGCCGGAAGCCAGATTGCATGGATGCCTCGAAAACTTTGCTGCATGAGATCTCACAACCTCACTTTTGTTGGCATACCCGTATGCTGCCGTCCATGGCTTCTGGATTCCGGCAGTCCCTGCCGGAATGACGAGTCAAAATCACGCCCCCTCATCGAACTTGCGCGCGAACAACTCCGCCATCGCCGCCAGCGCGGCGGATTCGTCCGGCCCATCGGTGCGCAAGGTGATGGTCTGGCCGACGCCGGCGGCGAGCATCATCACGCCCATGATGCTTTTCGCATTGATCTCACGGCCGCGATGGATCAACGCCGCGTTGCACTTGAAGCCCTGCAGCAGTTGCACGAGTTTCGCCGAGGCGCGCGCGTGCAGGCCGAGTTTGTTGGTGATCGTGACGTCCTGTTCAACCATGTTCGACGATTCCCGCGCGGCCGCCATTGGCCGCGGTTTGTGCCAGTTCCGCGAGCGGCTGCTCCGGATAATTGAGCGTGCGCAACAACATCGGCAGGTTCAATCCGGAAACGCGACGCACGTCGCAGCCCAATTCCGGCAAGCGCTGTGCGACGTTGCTCGGCGTCGCGCCATAGACGTCGGTGAGGACGAGCACGCCGTCGCCGGAATCGAGCCGGCGGGCGCGCGCCGCGGCGTCGCGCAACGCGGCCTCGACGTCGCTGCCGGGCGGAATCGCCTGCGCTTCCAACGTTTGCGGAACACGCCCCAGGATGTGTCGCGCCGTGGCGATCAGTGCGTCGCCCATCGCCTCGTGCGTGAGTAAAAGTATACCAACACTCATTCCAACTCCCCAAGCGTCGTCATGCCGGCAGGGTCGAAGCCGCGACAGCGGCTGAGGGGCATCCAGACTGCAAGGATGCCAAGGCACGCCGGCGCATTCGCATTGAAAGCATTGCCGTCCATGGCGCCTGGATTCCGGCACTCCATGCCGGAATGACGAGCAAAGAAGTTCATTCCAACTCCCGGTGAAAGGTCAGCACCTGTTCGCGCGTGGCGCGGAAGTGCGCGGCAAGCAGTTCGGCCAGGTATACCGAGCGGTGGCGCCCGCCGGTGCAGCCGACGCAGATGGTCACGTACGAACGATTTTCCGACTCGAAGCGCGGCAGCCAGACACGGAGAAAATCGCGAACCTGCGTGAAATATTCGCCGACCTCGGGCTTGGCCTCGAACCAGGCGCGCACGGCGGCGTCGCGTCCGGTGAGCGGGCGCAGCGGTGCTTCCCAGTGCGGATTCGGCAGGCAGCGCGCATCGAACACGAAGTCCGCGTCGGCCGGTACACCGCGCTTGTACGCGAAGGATTCGAACAGCAGCGACAGCGGCCCGCCGGCCATGCCCAGTTCCGTCGCGATCAGGCGACGCAACTGGTGCACGTTCATCTCGGACGAATCGACCACGCGCTCGGCGATGGCGACAACGGGCTTGAGCAGCTTGCGTTCGCGTGCGATGGCGTCACCGAGCGAGACGCCTTCGCCGGTCAGCGGATGACGCCGGCGCGTATCCGAATAGCGCTTGAGCAGCACCTCGTCGCGCGCATCGAGGAATATCAATCGGTATTCGATGCCGCGCTGCGCGAGGCCGGCCAGGATCGCCGGCAACTGGTTCAGGTCCTGCGGCCGGTTGCGCACGTCGATGCCAACCGCCAGGCGCGGATGCACGCCCGCGCGCATGGCCTCGTCGACGAACGCCGGCAGCAGCGCGCCGGGCAGGTTGTCCACGCAGTAATAGTCGAGGTCCTCCAGCGCGCGCAGGGCGATGGTCTTGCCCGAACCCGACATGCCGCTGACGATGATCAGGCGGGTGGTGGGGAGATTGTCGCTACTGGTAACCATGCCTCACCACGGCGCCTGCCGCTGCATCTGGTGCGCCTGGCGGTCGAGGAAGGTTTGCGCCGGGTCGATGCCCTTGGTCTTGAGCACGTGGTTGCGCACGGCGGCTTCGACCAGCACGGCGAGGTTGCGACCGGGGGCGACGGGGATGGTGGTCTGCGGAATCTTGGTGTCGAGGATGTCGCGCCAGCTGTTCGCGCCGTAGATGCGCTCCAGCCCCGATTGCTCGATCGGCTGCTCGCGCGGGAGCAGGTCCAGATGCACGACCAGGCGCAGGTATTTGGACTGCTTTACGGCCGTCTGGCCGAACATCTCGCGCACGTTGAGGATGCCCAGGCCGCGCACTTCGAGCATGTCCTGCAGGATTTCCGGACACGAACCGTCGATCACGTCCGGTGCGATCTGGATGAATTCCGGCGCGTCGTCGGCGACGAGGCGATGGCCGCGCGTGATGAGCTCCAGCGCCAGTTCGCTCTTGCCGGAACCGGATTCGCCGGTGATCAGCACGCCGATCGAATACACCTCCATCAGCACGCCGTGCAGGGTGACGCGTCGCGCCAGCATGCGCGCGAGGTGGTATTGCAGGTAGGTGAGCAGTTCATGGCCACGTTGGCTGCTCACCCACACCGGCGTGCCGGATTCGTTGGCGGCATCGCGCAGGTCGGCGGGCACAGCCTGGTCCTTGGTGACGATCAGCGCCGTCGGCGCAAACCCCATGATCTTCTCGACCATCTCCCAGCGCTGGCGCGAATCCAGGCTGTCGAGCCAGTTCAGTTCCTCGGCGCCGATGATCTGGATCTTGTTCGGGTAGATGATGTTCAGGTAACCCGCGAGCGAAGGGCGCCGCGGCTGTTTTTCCGCCGGCACGATGGCGCGCGTTTCGCCGCGCTGGCCGGCCACCCAACGCAGGGTCAGGCGCTGGCCGATCTTGTCGAACAATTCGCGGGCGGTGAGGCGTTCCATGGCCGCATTCTGCCAGAATTCATCACGGGCGATGGCCAGCGGTTATGATTGCCGTTTCGACCCCAAGGTACGCCGCATGAAATACGCCCTGATCCTCGCCGCCGCTTTGCTGGCGGCCTGCGGGAACAATGCCCTGCCGACGCAGAAACCGGCGATCAAGGCCGACGATGCGGGCGCGCGGCAGACCCGGTCGGCGCCACCCGGCAGCGTGCTCGCCAATCCGGATTTCGAGCAGACCGCAACCGATGGGAGTATTCCCGGGTGGAACCAGATCCAGCATGCCGGGCCACCTGCGTACGCGATGAGTATCGATGCCGACGGCGCCTATGCCGGCCATGGCAGCTTCCACATGGTCAGGACCAAGCCCGAGGAATACGGCACCTTGCAGCAGGCCCTCGATGTCAAGCCCTTCGCCGGCAAGACCATCGAGTTGTCCGCCATGCTCAAGAGCCGTGCTGTCGGGCGACAGGGCTGGAAACTATTCATCAACGCCGACATGAAGGGTGCTTTCAAGTATTCGAGCGGGCTCACCGGCGACACGGACTGGAAGCGCGACGCCGTCAGCCTTGCGATCCCTGCGCAGGCAACCCGGCTGACGGTCGGCGTGACCTTGCTCGATGCCGGCGAAGGCTGGATGGACAACGTCGAGCTGAAAACGGTCGACTAGGCCAGCGGCAAACGGATCTCGATTTCCAGTCCGCCGCCGTCGGCATTGGCGGCACGGATGCGTCCGCCCTGGCGTTCGATCGCGCGTTTGGCGATGGCCAGCCCCAAGCCGCTGCCGCCACTTTTGCGCTGGCGCGCGGCGTCGGTGCGGTAATACGGTTCGAAGATGCGCGTGCAGTCAGCCGGCGGCACGCCCGGACCCATGTCGCGCACGCGCAGGCGGCCCTGGCCTTCGACGCGATCCAGGCGCAGGTCCACTTCACTGTGCGACGCGGTGTAGTGCACCGCGTTGCGCACCACGTTTTCCACCGCGCTGGCGAGCAGTTCTGCTTCCGCGCGCACCACCAGTGGCGCGGTCTGCGCGATGCGCAGCGTGCACGGCCGCGCCTGCGCCTCGAAGGCGGCATCGGCGGCGATGTCGGCGACGAGTTCGTCGAATGCGACATTTTCCACTTTGTCGGGAATGGTCGTTTCCATGCGCGAGAGCTGGATCGCCTGCGCGATCATTTCTTCCAGGCGCAGCGCCTCGCGCTCGATGCGGTCGAGTTGGGTGGCGGCATCGCCGCTGGCTTGCGGGCGCGCCAGTTCCAGCGCCACGCGCAGGCGCGACAGCGGCGAACGCATCTCGTGCGAGACGTCGCGGATCAGCCGGCGCTGGCCGTCGACCAGGTCTTTCAGGCGCGCGGCCATGCCGTCGAACTCGTGCGCCAGGGCGAGGACTTCGGCGCTGCGGCCGAACCGCACCTCACCCACGCGCGCCGACAAATCGCCACGCGCGACGCGCCGCGCGCTGGCGCGAATGCGCGCCAGCGGTGCCGCCACATAGGAAGCAAGCAGGGCACTGGCCAGTGCGCAGATCAACATGGCGAGGCCGATATTGGTCCAGAATGTCGACGGCCGACGCCACAGCAGACGCGTCAGGAAGGAGCCGCCGAACTCGGCGACAGCGCGGTATTGCGCCGGGTCGTCGCGCACATGCAGGGTGTGCATGCGGATGCGCTCGGGAATCTGCGATCCGGCCGGCGCCTCCAGCGCGGCACGCACCGATTCGGGCAGCTCGCGGCCGAGCAGATCGTGGTCCTGGGCATCCACGACATACACGGTGCCGGGGCCGTAGCCGGCCGAACCGTGCAACCACTGGCGCAATCCGTCGATGCCATGGTGATGCAATTCCAGCCCGACGCGCAGCAGTTGGTCGTCCATCGCCGCCTGCAGGCGGGTGATGCCAAGGCCCGGGATTTTCGCGCTTTCAAAGTGCGCGGTGGCGGTCCACGACAGCGATACGATCAGGGCGACGCTGACCAGCCAGAATGCCGCGAAGATGCGCCAGAACAGGCCGCGCATGTCAGCCGGCGTCCACGATGCGGAAGACGTAGCCGCCGCGATGCACGGTGCCGATCCACGATTCGCCGTCGGCCGCCGGCCCGAGCTTGCGCCGCAATTTGGAAATGTGCACGTCGATGCTGCGGTCGAACGGACCGAGCGGACGACCGAGCACGTCCTGCGACAAGGTTTCCTTGCTGACGACGTGGCCGGCCTCGCGCATCAGCACGGCGAGCACGTTGAACTCCGTGCCGGTCAATGCGAGCGGCTCGCCGCGCAGGGTGACGTTGCGCGAAGCGGCGCGCAGGGATACCGGCCCGATCGTTATGTCGGCCAGCTTCGGCGCGTCGCCGTCGCCGCGCGTGCGGCGCAGGATCGCGCGCAGGCGCGCGGCGATCTCGCGCGGATTGCACGGCTTGGGCACGTAGTCGTCGGCGCCGAGTTCCAGGCCCAGGATGCGGTCGATGTCCTCGCCCAGCGCGGTGAGCATGAGCACCGGCAAGGCATGGTCGCGGCGCAGCTCGCGCAGCAGTTCCAGGCCGGAGCGCTGCGGCAGCATCACGTCCAGGATCAAGGCGTCGTAGCCGCCGGCGCGCGCCAGTTCGAGCGCGCGGGCACCGTCGTGGCTCACGTCGACGGCAAAACCTTCGCGGACGAGGAAATCGCGCAGCAACTGGCACAACTCCTCGTCGTCGTCGGCCAGCAGGACTTTTGCTTCTCCCATGCTCGCCAGTGTACGCGATGCGCGCATTCGCGCGATCGCGTTTGCAAATGCTTACGTCCGATTACGGGCCTTTTCGCCGTCGTCGCATGCGCCCGGCGTAGGATGCGTGGCGTCGAAGAATCGAGACAACGAAATGAACATGCGCCTGTGGATCGCCGTAGCCGCTGCGCTGGCCGCAGTGCCGGCGTTTGCCGAAACGCCGCCGGATTTCAGCGGTGAATGGGTCGCCAACGACGGACGTTCCGCCAGTGTCGACACAGCGGCACCAAGCCATACGCCGGCGTCGCACGCGGGCGGGCGCGGCATGCATGGCGGTGGCATGGGTGGTGGCATGCACGGCGGTCGCAGTCATCGCGGTGGTCCGTCGAGCGGCAATACAGCGGTCGCCGACGCGAAGGCGAATGCCAATCCGCGGCGCGATGCGCACATGCTCGTCATCCGCCAGTCCGAAGTCGTGTTCGACATCGACGCCGATGGACAGCGCATGGTTTATCGTTTCGACAACCGCCGCAGCAATGGCACGCCGGCTGGCAGCACGGTCAAGCTGGACTGGATCTCGCCAAACATGCGCATCGACACCAAGCCGCAGGGTGGCGGCGACATCGTCGAGAAATATTCAATGTCACCGGACGGCAAGAAATTGATTCTGACCATGCACGTGCAAAGCGCCGGCGAGGACACCGCACAGGAAATCGACCGCGTGTTCGTGCGCGCCGGCGCGGGCGACGAGCCACCCACGAAGGGCGGCCCGACGCTGCCGCCATGATGACGGGGTGTTACTTGCCCGCGCCGTGGTGCGCGGCAGAGAGCTTGTTCATCAATGGCAGCACGGCGATGGCGATCACGGTGCAGACGATGCCCGCGTAACCCAGGTTGGTAAACAGGTGCGTGTAGATCGGCAGCGTCTGCAGCGGATCGGTGACGTCCTGCGGTACGGCGGCGTAGTTGGCGACGATGCCGCCCAGGTATTGCGAGATGCCCACGCCAACGTAGTAGGCGCCCATCATGAAACCACCCATGCGCGCCGGCACGTAGCGCGCGATCATGGCCAGGCCCAGGCCCGACACCAGAAGCTCGCCCAGCGAATACAGGCCGAATCCCCAGATCAGCACCCAGGTCGAGGCCTTGCCGGCGGCGTCGGCGTAGAGGCCCGCCATGCCGTAGACGAAATACCCGGCGGCGACCATGGCGAAACCGAGCGCGAACTTGGCGGCGATGGAGATGTCCTTGCCGCGTTTGCCGAAGTGCGTGTATGCCCAGGCCAGGATCGGCGACAGGATCATGATCCAGATCGGATTGAGCGCCTGGTATTGCCCCGGCAGCCAGGTGTACAGATGCACGCCGAACAGGCTCCAGTCCCAGTTCGTGTTGCGCAGCGCGAACAGCGCCAGCGACGTCGGCATCTGCTGGTAGAAGATGAAGAAGAAGATGGTCTGGATGGTCAGCACCAGCGCGGCGATGAGTCCGGCGCGCTCGTCCTTGTGGCTGTTGGCGATGAGGTAGCCAAAGATCGCGAGCATGGCCGCGCCCGCCGCCCACACGAAAGCGCGCGCGACGGCCTGGTGCTGCAGGATGAATGCCGCGATCACGACGCAAACTGCGCCGACTGCCAGCACCTTGAGCAGGGTGACGGGATTGAATGGCCGCGCATCCGGTTCCGAGCCGATGTGGCGCATCGAGGCGCGCATGAAGAAGTAATTGACCAGGCCGACGATGAGACCCGCGCAGCACACGCCGAACGCCGCGTGCCAGCCGAACTGGTTTTGGTACATCGCGTTAACGTAATCCTTGATCCACGGCGTGAGCAGCATCGAGAACGTCGAGCCGATGTTCACCGCCATGTAGTAGATGGTGAAGGCGCTGTCGATGCGCGAATCGTCGCCGTCGTAGATCTTGCGCACCAGGTTGCCGGCATTGGGCTTGAACAGGCCGTTGCCGACGACGATGACGCCGAGCGCGAAGTACAGGAACGTGGGACTCTCGGACGGCAGCGTGATCAATGCGTAGCCGATGGCCAGGATCGACGCGCCGGTGAGCATGGTGCGGCGCGTGCCCAGCACGCGGTCGCCGACCCAGCCGCCGATCGCGGGCGCCACGTAGATCAAGGCCGAAGCCGCGCCCCAGATCAGGTTGGCGTCGACGTCGGTGAAGCCCATGCGCTGGACCATGTAATACACGATCAGCGCCTGCATGCCGTAGTAGCCGAAGCGCTCCCACAGCTCGATCAGGAAAATGGTGGAGAACGACTTGGTCTGCGAAACGGGCGGGCTGGCAGGGGTCATGGATATGGCCGTGGCGGAATTGAAGGGGCGAAGGTTACCGGAACTTGGCGGCAATGGAATGTGCGCTTGCGGAAAAAGGTCAAGTTCCTTTGGGCGTCGGACGCTTTTCTTTACCTTCCCCCGCTGCGCAGGGGAAGCAAGAGCAAGAAGCTTCTATCGCAGCGGCTTGATCCACCGCCCGAACATCGTCGCCGCGATCAACGTGACCACGCACGCCAGCGCCACCGAGGCCAGCACATCGGACGGAAAGTGAAAGCTCGTGTCGATGCGTGACAGCGCGATGAACAACGGGATCAGCAGCAACGGGATGCGCCAGCGCGGGAACAGGTACATCAATGGCACGAACAGTCCCCAGAAAAACGCATTGTGCCCGGACGGAAACGAGTTGCCGCCGGCAAACCACATGTGCTGCCAGTCGCCATGCCGGAAGAGTTCGTACGGCCGCTGGCGGCCAAAAATTTCCTTCAGCCCGTAGGCGGCGGCGATGGTCGCCAGTTGCACGCCGCCGGTGAACAACAAGGCGCGGGCAAGCGCGCTGCCACGATGCAACAGCCAGGTCACCACGCCGAGCGCGCAGATGATGCAGCCGAGCAGGATTCCGGAAAGCAGGTGGCTGTGCAGCAGCGAACGCCCGCTGATGGCATCCAGCGCGCGCGTGCCCTCGACGAAGACCGCGGCGCCGGCGATGGCCGAGGCATGCACCGCCTCGGCGATGCGGCGATCGAAACCGAAAATGGAAACCAGTGCCAGCACTGTGCAGGCGAGGGCGGTCAGGGCGAGGGCGCGTTTGCTCATTGCGTCGGGAGATTCTGAAAGGTGTGGCATCATATTCTGCCTTGAAACAGGGCTCGCCAACATGACCAGCACCGAAGCGCGCGGACCGCGCCAGATCTGGAAGGCCTTGATCTGGTCCGGGCGCGGCTTGCGCGCGGGCTGGACCTACGAGGCCTCGTTCCGGCTCGAGGTGTATCTGTGCATCGTTTTGTTCCCGCTTGGCATGTGGATCGGCAAGGGCCCGCTGGAGAAATCCCTGCTGTGCGGCAGCTTGGTGCTGGTGCTCTCGGCGGAATTGCTCAATTCGGCCATCGAGGCCGTGGTCGACAAGGTCAGCCCCGAATTCAACGAGCTGGCCGGTCGCGCCAAGGATCTGGGTTCGGCGGCGGTATTCCTGCTCATGCTCAATGTCCTGCTATGCTGGAGCCTGATCCTTTGGCAGCGCTGGTAATGCGGCGCCGACCCGGAACACGAATCGCATGAGCATGCTCGAAGGCGAACTGCTGGTCGCCCTGCTGACCTTGTCCACCCTCGAGATCGTCCTTGGCGTGGACAACCTCGTGTTCATTTCCATTGCCGTGGGACGCTTGCCGGTGGAACGCCGCTCGCTGGCGCGCCGATTGGGCATCGGCTTTGCCTGCCTGACCCGCATCGGCCTGTTGCTGGTGCTCGCGCACCTGGCACGCATGGATGACCGTCACGCGCCGCTGTTCCACCTGGGCGGGCAGATCATTTCCGTGCGCGACCTGATCATGACCGGCGGCGGCGTGTTCCTGCTGGTCAAGGGCGCGATGGAGATCCACGAGGCGATCTATGGCGTGGCCAAGCCCATCGTCGCGAATACGGCGATGGCCGCGTTCGTGTGGATCGTCGTGCAGATCGCGCTGATCGACATCGTGTTCTCGCTGGATTCGGTGATTACCGCGGTCGGCATGGTGCGCAATATCCCGGTGATGGTCGCGGCGATCGTGCTGGCCGTCATCGTGATGCTGTTTGCGTCCGATCCGGTCGGCAATTTCATCGACAACAATCCGACCATCCGCATGCTTGCGCTGGCCTTCATCATGCTGATCGGCGTGATGCTCGTCGGCGAAGGTTTCGCGATCCACATCCCGCGGGCTTACATCTACTTCGCGATGGCGTTCTCCGCCGTCGTCGAGGCGTTGAATCTTCTCGCCAAGCGCCAGAAAAGGAAATACCTCAAGCAGCGCGAAGGCGACACCGCCCGCGAAACGCTATGATGAACCCGACTTCGTAACCGGAGGAACGACCATGCGCCTGCAACGACTCGTGATACTCGCCTTCGCCGCCTTCATGCTTGCCGGCTGCGGCTACAACGCGATCCAGTCCAAGGACGAGGCGGTCAAGGCCGCGTGGTCCGAGGTCATCAACCAGTACCAGCGCCGCGCGGACCTCGTGCCGAACCTGGTCAACACGGTGAAAGGCTACGCCGAGCACGAACAATCCACGCTCGAGGCGGTGACCAATGCGCGAGCGCAGGTCGGCAAGATCACGCTCACCACCGATGACTTGAACGACGAAGCGAAAATGAAAGCATTCCAGCAGGCGCAGGGCGAGTTGTCCGGCGCATTGTCGCGCCTGATGGCGGTGTCGGAAAACTATCCGAACCTGAAGGCCGATTCCCTGTTCCAGACCCTGCAGGCGCAGCTCGAAGGCACCGAAAACCGCATCGCCGTGGCGCGCAACCGCTACATCGCTGCGGTGCAGGATTACAACGTGCTGGTGCGCAGCTTCCCGCAGAACCTCACCGCCAAGATGTTCGGCTATTCGACCAAGGCCAATTTCACGGTGGAAAACGAAAAGCAGATCTCGACCGCGCCGACCGTGGATTTCAACAAGCCTGCAGCGCCACCTTCCCAGCCGCAGAACTGAGCAATGCGCATTGCGCGCACCTGCGCGGCGATCTTGTGCGCCTGCGCGCTGACGCTGGGCGCTGCGTGGGCGGCCGACAACGGCCTGCAACCGATCCCGCCGTTCGGCGCGCGCGTCATCGACCAGACCAATACGCTCACGCCGCAGCAGGTGCAGTCGCTGACGCAACAATTGCAGGCGCTCGAGCAGCGCAAGGGTTCGCGCGTGGCGATCCTGATCCTGCCGACGACGCAGCCGGAAGACATCGCCCAGTACAGCATCCGCGTCACCGACGCGTGGAAGCTCTCGCGCACCGACAAGCAGGCGCAGGACGGCGTGCTGTTCACCATCGCCAAGAACGATCATCGCGTGCGCATCGACGTTGGCCGCGACCTGGAAGGCGCGATCCCGGACGCCGCCGCCGACCGCATCATCCGCGAGTACGTCACGCCGAAGTTCCGTGCCGGCGATTTCTACGGCGGCATCGAAGACGCACTCGGCGCGCTGACCAAGTTGATCGATGGTGAATCGCTGCCGCCGCCGCTGACCGACAACCGTCATTCGTCGTCCGGCGATGATGCGTGGAATCTGCTGTTTCCACTGATCTTCATTGCCTTGTGGCTGCGCGCCTTCCTGGGTCGGCTGCCGTCCGCGCCGCGCGCGGGATTGCTCGGTGCGGCCTGCGGCGGAATTGCCTGGCTGATGACCGGCATCATCGGCTTCGGCATCGGTGCGGGCGTCATCGGCTTGCTGATCGGCTGGCTCGGCGGCAGCGGCGGCGGTTTTGCCGGTGGCGGCGGATTCGGCGGCTGGAGCGGCGGCGGCTGGAGCAGCGGGAGTTCCGGCGGTGGATTTGGCGGCGGATTCAGCGGCGGCTCGTCCGGCGGATTTTCCGGCGGCGGCGCCTCGGGGAGCTGGTGACATGGGCGCAACACGCATACCCCGCCATCTCATCGCCGAAGGCAGTGCGCGCCGGCGGTTCCCCGAACGCGTGCTGGATGCGATCCAACAGGCGATCGCCGATGGCGAGAAACGCCATGCGGGCCAGGTCCTGTTTGCCGCCGAAGGCGCGTTGCCGCTGCGCGACCTCGCGCGCGGGCACGGCGCGCGCGAACGCGCGCGCGAGGTGTTCGCGCATCTGCGCGTATGGGATACGAAGCACAACAGCGGTGTGCTGATCTATGTGCTTCTCGCCGACCATGCCATCGAGATCCTCGCCGACCGCGGCATCGCCGCCCGCGTCGACGAAAGCGAATGGAAGTCCATTTGCACGCAAATGCAAAAGCGCTTCGCCGCCGGCGAGTTCGAGCAGGGCGCGATCGAGGGCGTGCGGGCGGTCAGCGGGCTCTTGGCCACGCATTTCCCCGACGACGGCAGCGCACGCGCGAACGAATTACCCGACCGGCCGGTGGTGTTGTAATGCGTACGGGCCGCGGCCATGGCCGCCGTCGGCCATCGAACGCCGGCGGCATTCGCAGTGAACCACGATGGAGGCGATTCACATGGGCGTCCTGATCCTTGGCTTGATCCTTTTCATCGGTCCGCATTGCCTGCGCATCGTCGCCGACGGCTGGCGCACGCGCACCATCGCGCGCGTCGGCATCAAGCGCTGGAAGGCCGTCTATTCCATCGTGTCGATCATCGGCTTCGTGCTGCTCGTGTACGGATTCGGACTGGCGCGGCAAACCCCGCAGTTGCTGTATGTTCCGGCGCCGGCGATGCGCCACGCGAACGAGACACTGGTGCTGGTGGCGCTGATCCTGTTCGTGGCGGCGCGCGTGCCGCGCAATCATTTCAAGGCGACACTGCATCACCCGCAGTCGCTTTCCGTGTTCGTCTGGGCGGCGGGACATCTGCTCGTGAACGGCATGCTGCACGATGTCGTGCTGTTCGGCGCGCTCGGCCTGTGGGGGCTGGCGGCGTTTCTCGCCGGCCGCGCACGTGATCGCGCGACCAGGGCGGCATATCCCGCCGGTACGCTGCTCGGCGATGTGCTGTGTGTCGCAGTCGGCGTGGTGCTCTGGGCGTTGTTCGCGTTCTGGCTGCACGGCTGGTTGTTCGGGGTCAAGCCGTTCGGTTGAGCTGCAATCTTGCTGGATCGCCGACGGGCGGCTCGCACTGCGTGCCGCGGCAAACATGGGCGAGTCCGCCTGCGGCGTATTTCTGTGCAGCGAGAGTGCCGGGCAGTTTTCCAGCCTCACGCGGGATGAAGTACGCATCGATGCGACGCGCATCAGCTCTGGCGAGCGCTGTCCTCCACGTCGATTCCTCGGCGTCGCCGTCGAAACGCACCACCACATGCGTGCGCGGGTGCAGGGAATCGTTCAACGCGCGCAGCAGTGCGCAACACGCCGTCGGCATCTGCCGCAGCGCCGGAAATCCCGCGCGCAGCGCACGTTCGGCGGCATCCAGGTAACGCGTTTCGCCGACGAGGTGCCCCAGGCGCAGCAGCGCGCGGGTGGCAACGCCATTGCCGGAGGGCAGGGCTTCATCGGTGAAAACCTTGGGCCGTTGGATCAGGGTTTCGTGATCGTGCGCGGTGAAGAAGAATCCGCCGTGGTCGCAGTCCTCGAAACGTTCGAGCAAGCTTTCCGCGAGCACGATGGCCCAGGCGAGGTCGCGCTCGGACCAGCGGCATCGCAGCATCTCGAGCAAGGCATCGAGGGTCAGCGCATAGTCGTCGAGATAGCCCGGAAAGCGCGGCGCATCGACGCCGGCCTTGGCAAACAGGCGGCCATCGCGCCAGGCGGCATTGTATAAATTGTCCAGCGCGTTCTCGGCCAAACCGAGCAAGGGCGGTGCTTCGAGTGTGCGCGCGGTGCGCGCGATGCCGCTGATCATCAGCGCATTCCAGGCGGTGAGGATCTTGTCGTCGAGCCCCGGATGCTCACGCTGCTCGCGTGCGGCGAACAACGTGGCGCGTGCACGCGCAAGGCGCGCTTGCGCCGTGGCGATGTCGATATCGAGCGATTGCGCAACGTCGGCGAGTGGCGCGGCAATGAGCGGATTCCACGCCTTGCCCTCGAAGTTTGGCGCGCGATCGAAACCGTAGTGCGGCGCGGCGATGGCGTATTCGTCGGCGTCGAGCAGGGCGCGCACTTCATCGCGCGACCAGACGTAGAACTTGCCTTCCTCGTGTTCGGAATCGGCATCCAGCGCGGCGTAAAATCCGCCGGAAGGCGCCGTCATCTCGCGCAACAGCCAGGCGAGGATGCCGTGCGCGATGTCCACGCGGCCGGTCGCCGCGTCATGCTCGTTGTCGTTTGCACGCGAGGCGCGCGCAAACAGCGGCAACAACTGCGCGTTGTCGTACAGCATCTTCTCGAAGTGCGGGATTTCCCATCGCTCGTCCACGCTGTAACGCGCAAAGCCGCCACCGAGCTGATCGTGGATGCCGCCGTCGGCCATGCGTGCGAGTGTGAATTCAACGTGCTCCGCCTTGCCCAGGTCCAGCAGCAATTCCATTTCCGTGCAGTGCGGAAACTTCGGCGCGCCGCGGTGACCGCCAAATTGCGGATCGAAGTCTGCTGCAATTTGTTCCAGTGTCGTACGGATCGGTGCATCGTTCAGCGCAGCGGTCGAAGACTCCACGCGACCCTGATCGGCGAGAAATTCCGCCAGCGCACCGTTCTGCTTGCGTACCTGGTCGCGCTGCGTATCCCACCACCGGCGCACTTCGCGCAGCACCTGCGCGAACGGCGGCATGCCGTAGCGCGGGTCCTTCGGAAAATACGTTCCCGCGTAGAACGGCAGGTGATCGTCCGGCGTCAGGAACACGGTTAACGGCCAGCCGCCGCCGCGGCGGGTGAGCGCCTGATGCGCGAGCTGATAAATCCTGTCGAGGTCCGGGCGTTCCTCCCGATCCACTTTTATACAAACGTACAATTCGTTCATCAGCGCCGCGGTCGCTGCGTCTTCAAAGCTCTCGTGTGCCATCACATGGCACCAATGGCAGGCGGAGTAGCCTATCGACAGAAGAATGGGCTTGTCCTGCGCACGCGCCATGGCAAGTGCTTCGTCGCACCATGGCCACCAATCCACGGGATTGTCGGCGTGCTGGCGCAGGTAGGGGCTGGACTCGGTGGCGAGATGGTTCATGGCGCTAGCCTATCGCCAAATCGCGGCTTTCGGGAAAATGCGAGCGCCCGTGCCAATCCAGTACACTTGCGGCTTCGCCCGCCGCATACCCGCGCATGATCATCTTCGACAACATCGATCCGCTCGCGTTTTCGCTCGGCCCCATCGGCGTGCACTGGTACGGCCTGATGTACCTGGGCGGTTTCCTCGGTGGCTGGTGGTTGGGCAATCATCGCTTGAAGCAGGGACGCCTGCCGGTCAGCGAGCAGGCGTTTTCGGATCTGGCGTTCTACTGCATGCTCGGCGTGATCGCGGGCGGGCGCATCTGGTACATGCTCTCCTACATTTCACCGGACTGGATCTGGCGCGATCCGCTGGCACTGTTCCGCGTCTGGCATGGCGGCATGTCATTCCACGGTGGCCTGCTCGGCGTGCTCGCGGCCGGTTGGTGGTGGTCGCGCCGGCACAAGATCCATTTCTTCGACACCATCGATTTCGTCGCACCGCTGGTGCCCATCGGGCTCGGGCTGGGCCGCATCGGCAACTTCATCAACGGCGAACTATGGGGCAAGCCCACGCATGCGGATTGGGGCGTGATCTATCCGCGTGCGCTCGAGTCGCTGGGCAAATCCACCGCCGAACTGCACCAGATGTTCGTCGCCGGACAGCTCAACGGTGAAGCGCGGCATCCGTCGGAGTTGTACGAATTCGCGCTCGAGGGCGTGGTCATGTTCGTGGTGCTGTGGATGTATTCGCGCAAGCCACGGCCGCGTTATGCGGTGTCCGGATTGTTCGCGCTGCTCTACGGCGTATTCCGATTTGCGGTGGAGTTCGTGCGCATTCCCGACGCGCAGCTGGGCTACCTTGCGTTTGGCTGGCTGACGATGGGCCAGGTGCAGTCGATGCCGTTGATCGTGGTCGGCATCGTGTTGCTGGCTATGTCGCGGAAGTGTCACGTCATCCCGGCAGGGACTGCCGGGATCCAGAACACACGGACGTGATCCCCAAGACCTTAAAACGCTGCCATCCTTGGCACTTGGATTCCCCTCGGCTCGCTGGCGCAAGCCTCGACCATGCCGGAATGACGAACGATGAAACAGTACCTTGACCTGCTGCGCGACGTGCTGGACAACGGCGCGGAAAAATCCGACCGCACCGGCACCGGCACGCGTTCGCTGTTCGGACGCCAGATGCGCTTCGATCTGGCCGATGGATTCCCGCTGGTCACGACCAAGAAGCTGCACACCAAATCCATCGTGCACGAGTTGTTGTGGTTTCTGCGCGGCGAGACGAACATCGCCTACCTGAAGGAAAACGGCGTCTCGATCTGGGACGAATGGGCCGATGCCGATGGCGACCTGGGCCCGGTGTACGGCAAGCAGTGGCGAAGCTGGCAAGGCGCCGATGGCAAGGTCATCGATCAAATCTCGTGGTTGATCGACGAGATCAAGCGCAATCCGGACTCGCGTCGGCTCGTGGTCAGTGCGTGGAATGTCGCCGAACTGCCGAAGATGGCGCTGGCGCCGTGCCACTGCCTGTTCCAGTTCCACGTCGCCAAGGGCCGCTTGTCGTGCCAGCTCTACCAGCGCTCGGCCGACGTATTCCTCGGCGTGCCGTTCAACATCGCGAGCTACGCCCTGCTCACGCACATGGTCGCGCAGGTGTGCGATCTCGTTCCCGGCGATTTCGTGCACAGTTTCGGCGATGTGCATCTGTACAACAATCACCTCGAGCAGGCGCACACGCAGCTCGCGCGCAAGCCGTTGCCCTTGCCGAGATTGACGTTGAATGCGGACGTGAAATCGATATTCGATTTCCGCTTCGAGGATATCGCCATCGAAGGCTACCAATCGCACCCGGCAATCAAGGCGCCGGTAGCGGTGTGATTGCCCTCATCGCCGCGCTGGACCGACATCGCGCCATCGGCCGCGACGGTGCGATGCCGTGGCATCTGCCGGACGATCTCAAGCGCTTCAAGGCGCTCACGCTCGGCAAACCGGTGTTGATGGGCCGCAAAACCGCGCTCGCCATTGGCCGCGCACTGCCGGGGCGACGCAACCTGGTGTTGACGCGCCGTGGAGCGGCGCCGTTCGACGGACAGGAGCCGGTCGCATCGCTCGATGCCGCGATCGCTGCGTCGGATGGTGCGGAACTGATGGTGATCGGCGGCGGCGAGGTCTACGCACTCGCGCTGCCGCATGCGACGCGCCTGCACCTGACCCATGTCGATTGTGAAAGCGCAGGTGCCGATGCGTTCTTCCCGCGCATCGATTGGCGCGATTGGCGCGATTGGCGCGAGGTCGGGCGCACGCATCACGCAGCGGATGCGCGCCACGAATTCGCCTTCGATTTCGTGGACTACGAACTCGCCGGCGCGTCTTCGTAATCGGCGGCCCGCGTCGCATCCACTGTACGCTCCAGACCGCGTGCATCTGCGAGCAAAGTGAGTAGAGCGGCAAGAATCAGGTTCGCGGCCAGCGCGATCAATCCGATGTAGATGCTACCCAGGCCTGGCAGCGCAAACACGGGTTTCATGCCGACGCTGGCCGACAGCGCGGTGCCCAGCGCCATGCCCAGCGCCCAGCCGGCGAGCAGTCCGCTTGAGCGGAACCAGCGCGTGAACAGGCCGAACACGATCGCCGGAAACACTTGCAGCATCCAGATGCCGCCGAGCAGTTGCAGATCGATGGCGTATTGCAGCGGCAGGAACACCACGAACGCGAGCGCGCCGAACTTGACCACGAGCGACGTGGTCTTGGCGACGGTGGCTTCCTGCTTCGACGTCATCGCGCGATTGATGTAGGGCCGCCAGACATTGCGCGTGACCAGGTTCGCCGCGCCGATTGACATGATCGCCGCCGGCACCAGTGCGCCGAGTGCGATCGCGGCGTAGCAGAATCCGGCGAACCACTCCGGAAAACTCTGCGCGATCAGTGCCGGCACGATGGCCGTGCCGGTGGCAGGCACGTGTGCGGCGATCGCCATGTAGCCGAGCAGGGCGATCAACCCGAGCGCCACGCTGTAGGCCGGCAGGATGATGGCGTTGCGCCGGATCGCGTTGCCGCTGGATGCGGCCAGCGTGCCGGTGACGGCGTGTGGATACAAAAACAACGCGAAGGCCGAACCCAACGCCAGCGTGGCGAACGGCATCGCTTGCCCCGCGTGCAGCAAGATGCCGCCCGCGCCGCCTTTTTCCTTGAATGCATGGTCCGCTGCCGCAAATACCACGCCATAGCCGCCGAGCTTGGCGGGAATGATGACGATGGCCGCGATCACGAAGACATAGATCATCGCGTCCTTGACGAAGGCGATCATGGCCGGTGCGCGCAGGCCGCTGGTGTAGGTGTAAACCGCGAGGATGACGAAGGCTGCGACCAGGGCGATCTCGGCGCCGCCCCGCGCGCCGCCGAAGCCCATCGTCTCGAACACCACCTGCATGCCGACCAGTTGCAGGGCGATGTAGGGCATGGTCGCGAGCACGCCGGTGGCCGCGACCGCGAGCGCCAGCCAGTGGCTGCCGTAGCGTCCCTCCGCAAAATCGCCGAGCGTCAGCCAGCCGTGCTGGCGGCACACGTTCCACAAGCGCGGCATCACCGCGAACACGAACGGATAGGCGATGATGGTGTACGGCATCGCGAAGAAACCCATCGCGCCGGCGCCGTAGACCAGCGCCGGCACGGCGATCACCGTGTAAGCGGTATACAAATCCCCGCCGAGCAGGAACCAGGTGATCAAGGTGCCGAAACGGCGTCCGCCCAGGCCCCATTCGTGCAGTTGGTCCAGGTCCGCGCGTTTCCAGCGCGCGGCGAGGAAACCCAGCACCGTGACCAGTGCGAAGAATCCCGCGAACACGCACCATGCCGTCCATTGCACCGTGCCGTTCATCGCCGCAGTCCCCGATGCACCACGTACGTCAGCAGCGAGGCCAGCGGAACCCAGGCGAACAGGTACCAATAAAAGAACGGGAAACCCCACAACGTCGGATCATGCCGGTCGTACAGCGGCACGATCAGGGTGCCGAGGAAGGGCAGCGCAAGCAGCCAGGCACGCCGGCTCATAGCCACTTCGCCTTCTTGAGCAGGGCGTACAGTCCGAGGCATAGCGCGGCCGTCAGGCCGATCGTCACCGGGTAGGCATGCGGCGCGCCAAGTTCGGGCATGTCGTGGAAGTTCATGCCGTACCAGCTTGCGATCATCATCGGCGCGGTGAGCAGCAGGCCCCAGCCGGCGATGCGCTTGAACGCCTCGTTCTGCGCCACGCCGACCAGCGCCAGGTTCACGTCCATCGCCGAGGTGAGCATTTCGCGGATGGTTGCGGCGGTCTCGGTGATGCGCGCGGCGTGATCGGCGACATCGCGGAAATACGGCCGCACTTCGTCGCGGACCAGGCCGGGAAACAGGCGCACGAGCTGGCTCAGGATGTCCTGCAGCGGGTTCATGACCAGCAGCAGGCGCACCATGTGCTTCTTCAGTTCGTACAACTGCACGATGGTGTGGCGGTGGTAATCGCCGGCGAGCACCGCGTGCTCGAGTTCGTTCAAGCTGGTCTGGAACGCATCCACGATCGGGAAATAATTGTCGACGATGAAATCCAGCACCGCGTACAGCGCGTAGCTCGGTCCCAGCGCGAGCAGGTCCGGCGTGCTCTCGCAGCTGCGCCGGGCGGGCGCGTAGCTCAGCGATGCGCCATGGCGGACGCTGACCAGGTAATTGCGGCCGAGGAACAGGTGCGTCTCGCCGACCTCGATTTTCGCCTTGACCATCTGCGCCGTGTGCACGGCGATGAACAGGGATTCGCCGTAGACCTCGATCTTGGTGCGCTGGTGCGCGCGATGCGCGTCCTCGATCGCCAGTTCATGCAGGCCGAACGCGGCTTGCAGGCGGTCGAGCATGGCTTCGTCGGGCTCGTGCATGCCGACCCAGACGAATGCCTTTGGGTTCTTCAGCGCCGCATCGATCCCGTCCAGTCCGATGGTGCGCGGCGGGCCATCACCGTAGGCGACGCAGTTGACCAGCATCGGCGCGGTCGTGGCTTCGGATTTTTCCATGCGACGATGATGCCGGAGTGCGTGGTGTGGAGCAATGCCGCCATGGATGGCGCAGCGCGGTATGATGCAACAGTGTGACAGGGGCTTTGACGGATTCATGCATATTCGCGGATCGGCTGGAATTGTGGGCCGTCTGCTCGCCGCGGCGATCGCGCTGGCGGCGGGCGCGTGCTGTGGCGCGACTGCGCCGGCCCAACCGGGCCTGGACCTGGACGATCTGTCCGCACCCGTGTTCACGTCATTCGGCGCCCGCGACGGGGTGCCTGACGCGGTCAGCGTGGATGTGCGCACCGACCGCGACGGTTTCACCTGGCTGGCCTCCGCGCATGGACTTGCCCGCTACGACGGACACGCCTGGGATGCATCGGGCGCCGCGGCCGCGGTCGGCACGCTCGGGGATTTCATGCTCGACCACGCCGGTACCCTGTGGGTGGCGTTCCGCGACCGTGGCCTGGGCTGGTGGGACGGCAGCGGCTGGCACATGCGCAGTCGCGCCAATGGCTTGCCGACCAACCACATCCGCCGCCTCATCGAAACCGTCGACGCAAAGGGCGCCTACACGCTGTGGGCGGCCACGTTCGGCGATGGCCTGCTGCAACGCGATGCGCAGGGCGACTGGCGGCCGGTGCCGGACAACGCGACGCTGCCGCGTTACATTTCGACCATCGCGCAAACTTCCCGTCTCGGCGGGCATGCCCGGATCTGGGCCAGCACGTTCGACGGCCTGTGGTATCAGGACAATGGCCGCTGGCAGAAATACGGATCGGCGATCGCCGCCGTCGAAGACCTGCACGTTACCGGCAGTGGCGACGGCGAACAGTTGTGGATTTCGACCATCGGCCAGGGCCTGTGGCGCATCGATCGAGATGGCATGCGCCATTGGAGCGTGGAATCGGGCGAGTTGCCGTCGAACGACTTGTACGCGATGGATACCAGCCGCCTCGCCGATGGCGATTCCGTGCTCTGGGTCGCCAGCCGCGCCGGCGTATTGCGCGTGCACCGCGACCGCGTGCGCGTGTTCGACCGGCGCTATGGCTTGCCCTCGGACGCCGTGCGCGGACTCAGCGTCTGGCGCAGTCCCGACGGCATCGACGTGCTGTGGCTGGCCACCGAAAACGGCGTTGCCCGCGCCGTGCTCGGCGCCAGCCGCTGGCGCACGGCATCCTTGCTCGGATCGCGCGGTACCGGCGTGTTCGGCCTGCTGCCCGAACCCGACGGGCATGGCGGCGAACGCCTGTGGGTGGCGGCCAATGCCGATGGCCTGGGCCTGTACGACAATGGCGTGTGGCGACAATTCTCGCGCGCCAACGGCCTGCTGCCGGGCAACGACGCGACCCTGGTCCAGCGCGCGCCCGACGATACCGGCAGATCCGCGTTGTGGCTCGGATTGGGCGGCGGGTATCTGTTTCGCGTGGATGAGGGTCCGCGCTTCGTCGCGATCACCACGCCGTGGCAAGCGCGGCCGGGCGAGGGGGTGAGCGATATCCTCGGCCGCGTCGAGGATGGCCATGTCGAGCGCTGGTTCGCCACGCGCCAGTCGGGCATCTACCGCTGGCGCGAGGGCAAATGGACGGCGTACCTGGCCCGCGGCGCCACGGCGCCGTGGCGGGTGAGCCACCTGCTCGCGCAGACCGATGCGAACGGCCGCGACTGGCTGTGGGCGGCCAGCATGCAGGGCCTGGCGCGCTTCGACGGCAACCAATGGGATGCCACGGTCATCGCGCTGCCCGATACCTTCCTGTTCGGCTTGAACCTGATGCGCGATGCCAACGGCCGCGCCGTGCTGTGGATCGGCAGCAACAACCACGGCATCGTGCGCGTGGACGTCACCGATCCCGCGCACCCGGCGCTGTTGCCCGCCGACCTGCCGCCATCGCCCGATCCGACGGCCTACGGCGCCGTCGCCGATTCGCAGGGACGCATCTACATTTGCACCAATGCCGGCGTACAGCAGCTCACGCCCGACAACGGCGGGTATCGCTCGCGCGTGTTTACGCGTCGCGATGGGCTGGTGAACGACGAATGCAACGGCCATGCGCAGGCGATCGATGCGCGCGACCGTTTCTGGACCGGCACGCTCGGCGGCGCGGCGGTTTTCGATCCCACCGCGGGCATCCGCGACACCACGCCCAAGCCGCTGCGCTGGATGGGCGCATGGATCGACAACCTGCCTGCCGACGGCGAGCGCATCGTGATTCCGCCCGGGCGCCACGAACTCGTGGCGCGCTTTGCGCTGCTGGCGTGGAACCGCGAATCCGAATCGCGTTTTCGCACGCAGCTCGCGGGCTACGAGGCGACGCCCGGCGCATGGACGGAGCAGAATGCGCGCGTCTTCGACAACCTGCCGCCCGGCAGGTATTCCCTGCGCATCGAAGCCCGCGACTACGCTGGCAACCTGAGCCCGCCGCTGCAGATTGCCGTCGAGGTGCTGCCCGAATGGTGGCAGCGCTGGTGGGCCTGGGCCGTGCTTGGCATGATGCTGGTCGCCATGGCTGCCGGCATCACGCAATGGCGCACGCGCAGCCTCACCGCGCAACGACGCCGGCTCGAGCGGCAAGTCGGCGAGCGCACCGCGGAATTGCACGCCGCCAACCAGCGCCTGCTGGAATTGTCCTACAGCGACGCGCTGACCGGACTGGCCAATCGCCGGCGCCTGCTTGAGGCACTGGACCGCAGCGCGCGCACGCCGGGCGGCAGCCGCGTGGCGATGATCTTCGTCGACGTCGATCACTTCAAGGCCTACAACGACCGCTTCGGCCATCCCGCCGGCGATGTGGCTCTGCGCTGCGTCGCCGATGCACTGCGGACCTGCGCGCCCACCGATGCGATCGTTGCCCGTTACGGTGGCGAGGAATTCGCCTGCATCATCGGCGACGTGCCGATCGAGCGTGCGCGCGAAATCGGCGAGCGCATACGCCGCGACGTCGCCCGCCGCGACGTCATGGTCCCGGGCACCGCCACCGTCAACCGCATCACCATCAGCGCGGGCGTCGCCTGCGCCACGCTTGCCGCCGAGGCCGACATCCACGCCTTGCTGCGCACCGCCGATATCGCGCTGTACCAGGCCAAGCGCGAAGGGCGTGATCGGGTGTGCGGGTAAGTGCGCTGCATTGCAGTAATTCTGCTAAACTGCGGAGCATGAAAGCCGCTGTCACCCTTACCAGCCGCGGTGTCGTCACCTTGCCGGCAAAGTTGCGCCAGGCCATGGGTCTGAAGGCCGACGATCAACTCATCGCCGAAACCACGGATGAAGGCCTGTTGCTACGCCCGGCGGTGACGTTGCCGGTGGAGTTGTACGCGCCGTCGCGGATCCGCGAGTTCGATGTGGCCGAAGCGGATCTGGCCGACTACTTCGCCGCGCGAAAGCGCGCGCCGAAACGCAAGCGCGCGCGCTGAAGCCCGACAGTGCGGGTATTCCTCGACGCGAATATCCTGTTCTCGGCGGCGCGTTCCGACGGTGCAATCCGCCATTTGCACCATGCGTTGCTCGCCGCGCGGCATTCATGCTGGGTCGACGAATACGTCGTCGCGGAGGCGCGGCGCAATTTGCATATCAAGCATCCCGAGGCGCTTGCCTGGTTCGACGCGATGCTGCACAAGCTGCATGCTGGGGAATCACATCAGCGCGTGCCGCTACCGGGCGCAGATGTGGCTTGGTTGCCGGAGAAGGATCGGCCGGTACTGCTGGCGGCGATGCGTTTGCGTTGTGACGCTTTGGTGACCGGCGACCAGCGCCATTTCGGCGCAGGCTATGGCAGAACGTTTGGTGCAGTCAGGATTTATTCGCCGCGGATGTTGGCCGAAGCGCTGGATCTGGTTTGATCGCACAGGGTCGCCAATTCACCCCCGCCGCCAGCGCCGCGTGGATCGGCAACAGCAGCGCGATCCAGAAACGGTTGTCCTGTCCGAATGACGGATAGATCTTCAGGAAGAGCTCGAACGCGGCGAAAAAGGCGATGAGCGCACTCGTGATCCTGACGAAGCGCGACGGCTGCCACGATGCTCGCGCGCTCGCGATCCATGCCGGCAGCACAAGCAGGCAAAGCGGATCGAGCAGCGCGATGTTTTCGTTGTGCCAGGCGGCGACGTGGTCGGTGAACGCCCACAGCCCGACCAGCACGAGTCCGCCGATGCCGCAGGCGAGCGCGATGAGGCTTGCGCTCGTGGCGAACGTCCAGCGCGCCCACGCCTGCGCGCGCTTGCGCGCGAGCGCAAGCAGGCCGAGGCCGGCAAGCACGCCGATGGCGATGGCCTGCCAGATCCAGTTCGGCGGGAATTCCGGCGGCGCGGGCAGGCGCCCGGCATCGATGACGGTCTCGCGCGCGACCAGCGGCACGAGATTGCCGGCGCTGTCGCGCACGGTGACTTCGCGCACGTAGCGCAAGAATTCCATCGGCACGAAACTCTCGGCCCAGTACGACAGGCGCGTGTCGGCGAACGGGCCGAGCCCGGCGTCCATCAGCACCATCAACACCGGATCCGGACGCATCAGGCGCAGCGCATCCATGCGATAGGTGAAGCCGCGCGAAGGTGCGATCAGGCGTGCATGGATCGCGCCGCCGAGCGCCGCGTCGAGCGCGTCGCGCACGCGCGTGGAGCAGTTGGCAGTGAAATAGTCGTAGCGGTACTGCGCGTTTTCCGGCCGTGCGTTCCATGCCAGGTAATCGCCCAGCGTCGCGCGTTGCGCCGGCGTCAGGTTCAGGTCCTGTTCGACGATCCAGCGTCCTTCGGCGCGGTACTGCGGAAATTCATCGGCGGGATCGGTGACGTCGATGCGGTAGAGCATGCGGCCACGCGCGAAGTTGAGGAAGAAATCCTTCTGCGCGAAATCGAACATGCCGTAGTTGTACAGGCGCTGCGCGCCGCTCGCGCGATCCTTGATGAGGATGGCGTTGTGGCCGAAGCGTTCCCACAATTCGGTGCCGGGGCCAAACGTGACCAGCGCCACGTCGAGATCGGCGCCGGGTTGCGGCGCAGGCGGCGTTTGCGCAAATGAGAAAAGTGGAAAAAGCAGCAAAATCCACAAACACGCAAACCAGACCGCTTGCAGGCCCTCTCCCCTTGTGGGTCGATGTCGGCGACAGCCGACTGAGGGTGAGGCAGGATGCCGAACGGGGTGCGGGTTGGGGAGAGGGGGGCTGGAAGCACCGCATCCCCTCTCCCGGCGCGCTGCGCGCGCCGACCTCTCCCGCGAGGGGAGAGGTGAAGACAAAGGCTCACGCATCGTGTACGCGAACGGAAAACTGCTGCGCCCGGCGCGCATCCGCGCGCGTCACGCGGAAGGCAAAACCGCCGAGCACGGCTTCCTCGCCGGGTTCGGGCAGGTGGCCGAATTCGTCGGTGACCATGCCGCCGACGGTGTCGAAGTCCTCGTCGGAAAACGCGCTGCCCAGGCGCGCGTTGAAATCGGCGATCGGGGTGAGCGCATTGACCAGGAAACTGCCGTCGGACTGCGCCTGGATCAGCTTCTTGCGCGCGGGATCCTCCTCGTCGTGCTCGTCGTCGATCTCGCCGACGATTTCCTCGAGCACGTCCTCGATGGTGACCAGGCCCGACACGCCGCCGTATTCGTCGACCACGATCGCCATGTGGTTGCGCGAGAGGCGAAACTCCTTGAGCAGGATGTCCAGGCGCTTGGATTCGGGAATCATCGCCACCGGCCGCAGCAGCATGCGGATGTTGCAAGGCGCGTCCTTGCCGGCGTAGCACTTGAGCAGGTCCTTGGCGAGCAGGATGCCGATGATCTCGTCGCCGTCCTCGCCGTGCACGGGAAAGCGTGAATGGCCGGATTCGATCACGCGGCGCAGGACCTCATCCAGCGGCGCATCGGCGGGCAGCGTGACGATCTGGCCGCGCGGCACCATCACGTCGGCGACGGTGAGGTCGGAAACCTCGATTGCGCCTTCGACCATCGACAGGGTGTCTTCGGAAAGCAGGCCGTTCGCGCGGGCGTCGCGCAGTTCCTCGAGCAGTTCGTCGATGTTGCGGGGTTCGCCGGAAACCAGTTGGCCGATGCGCTCGAGCCACGACCGGGCCGGTGGGGGACTAGGGTGGTCCTCGTTCATTACATTGCGTGCAAAGCCCTCACGGGCGGCAGGCTAGTTTAGCCGATTGGGACTGTAGGTTATTTTCTTCTTTCCAATCAATCGCTTGGTTAGTAGGCATGTAGGGATTGGCGATACCCAATCCGGCCAGTATGCGGACTTCCAGCGCTTCCATGCGGTTGGCTTCGGCAGCTGTTTCGTGATCGTGGCCGAGCAGGTGCAGCACGCCGTGGATGGTCAGGTGCGCCCAATGATCGCGCGGACGCTTGCCCTGTTCGGCGGCTTCGCGCGCGACGACCGGTGCACAAATGACCAGGTCGCCCAACAAATTCGATTTTTCGCGTGGCAACGGTTCATAGGGAAAACTCAGCACGTTTGTCGCGTAATCCTTGTGCCGGAACTCGCGATTGAAGCGCCGGCCTGCGCGCGCATCGACGATCAGGATGTTCACTTCGGCGACGCGGCGACGCAACTCGGGAACGGCGGCTATCCACGCATTGAACGACCTGCGCGTCGGCACGCCGCGGCGGCCGGCGTCGTTGCGCAGGAAAAGCATCGCAGACATCGGTTCAGGCGGCGGCCTGAAGGCGCTGAACTTTCGGCTGGATGCGTTCTTCGGCCCGTGCCAGTTCGTAGTTGGCCTGCAAGGTCATCCAGAAACGCGCTGTGCTGACACCCGCGCGCTCGAGCCGCAACGCCAGATCGGGGCTGATGCCAGCGCGACCGTTGAGCACCCGCGACAGTGCCGTGCGCGACATGCCAAGTCGCTGCGCCGCGTCGGTGACTTCAAGTCCGAGCGGCAGCAAAACGTCTTCGCGCAACAACTCGCCCGGGTGAGGATGGTTTTTCATCATGATGGTTCTCCGCGCAATTCAGTGATAGTCCACATAGTCGACCAATTCAACGTCGGCGCCAACGAAGCGAAACGTCACGCGCCAGTTGCCGTTGACCCAGAGCGACCAATGTCCCTTCAAGGTGCCCTTCAGCGGGTGCACTTTGTAAGCAGGGTGGTTGAGATCGGCTGGCGTGGCAGCCGCTTCGAGCGCCGCGAGAATGCGCACGAGCTTGACTGCGTGCGCCGCCTGCACGCCGCGCGTGGAACCTGTGCGGTGCAGAAGTTCAAGGCCCTTGTGACGGAAGCCGATGATCATGAAACCAGTGTAGCGTGTAGCGGCACACGCCGCAACGGGCATCCGTTGACTGAATCATTCCGGTGCGCGGCTAATGCCATTCTCCCGCGCCTCATACGCACGCACGATTTTCTGTACCAGCGGATGGCGAACGACGTCTTTGGCGGTGAAGAAGGTGAAACTCACGCCGTCGACGTCGCGCAGCACCTCGATCGCGTCGCGCAATCCGGATTTGACCTGCTTGGGCAAATCGATCTGGGTTACGTCGCCGGTGACCACGGCGACCGAGCCGAAGCCGATGCGCGTCAGGAACATCTTCATCTGCTCGACCGTGGTGTTCTGCGCTTCGTCCAGGATCACGAACGCGTCGTTGAGCGTGCGTCCGCGCATATAGGCGAGCGGCGCGATTTCGATCACGTTGCGCTCGATCAAGCGCGTGACTTTTTCGATGCCGAGCATCTCGTACAGCGCGTCGTAGAGCGGGCGCAAATACGGATCGACCTTTTGCGTCAGATCGCCTGGCAGGAATCCCAGTTTTTCGCCGGCTTCGACCGCCGGGCGCACCAGGATCAGGCGCTGCACGCGCGAATCGTTCAGTGCATCGACCGCCATGGCGACGGCGAGATACGTCTTGCCGGTTCCGGCAGGACCCACGCCGAAGTTGATGTCGTGCGTGGCGACCGCGTGCAGGTAGCGCTGCTGGTTCGCGCCGCGCCCGCGTATGGTGCCGCGCTTGACCTTGATCGACACATCCTGCGCGTCGTCGGCCTTATCGATCAGCGCGTCGATTCCGGATTCGGACAAACGCAGGTTGATCTGCGCGCCGCTGAGCGTTTCGGATGCGGTAGCGTCATACAGATCGCGCAGCACGCGCTCGGCGAGTTTGACTCTTGCTGGGTCGCCGTTGATGCGGAACAGGTTGCCGCGATTGGCGATTTCCACGCCCAGGCGCAACTCGATCTGGCGCAGGTGTTCGTCGAACGGGCCGGCGAGATTGGCCAGGCGCTCGCCATCGGCGGGGTCGAGCGAGAAATCGGCGTGATGGTGTCGAGTCATGTCGTCCGCAGCGTAGCTTGCAATCCCGCCGCTGGCCAGTGGCGCACGGGTGCAGGCATACTGCGTAGGACCTGGCCAAGATCCGCGGAGTCGTCCCATGTGGCACAAGACCTGGTTCCTTCCCTTGTTCCTCGCCGGTTGTGCCGCAACATCCGTCTCCGCGCCGCCTTCCGGCATGGCGGTGCAGCCAGCCACGCTGGCGGGATACCATTGGGTGCTGGCAAGTGCGACCGATCGCAACGGTACACGCATCGATGCCTTGTTTGCGCGGCCCGAGCAGCCATTGCAGATCGATTTTTCCGATGGCCGTGTCGCCGTGGGCAATGCCTGCAACCGGATTGGCGGGACGTATTCGATCGCCGCGGGCAAACTGCGAGTCGAAAACCTCGCGTCAACCCTGATGGCGTGCGCCGATCCGAAGCTCGCAGCGCTCGATTCGGCGATTTCCCGGCAACTGCGCGGCAACCCAACGATTTCCCTGGATACCCAAGTCGGCGCGCCGCGCCTGATCCTGCTCGCGGGCAATGGCGACCGCACCGAGTTCACCGGCAAGCCGACCGCGGCGACACGCTACGGTGGCCCGGGCGCGCGCGAGTTTCTGGAAGTCGCCGCACAAACCGTGCCCTGCAACCATCCACTGATGCCCGGCAAGCAGTGCTTGCGCGTGCGCGAAGTCCATTACGACGCGAACGGCTTGAAAGCCGGCGTGCCCGGCGAATGGCAGATCCTGGGTCAGGATATCGAGGGTTACACGCACGCGCCGGGCGTGCGCAATGTGTTGCGCGTGGATCGCTATACCATTGCCCATCCACCGGCCGACGCGCCCGCGCAGGCTTACGTACTCGACATGGTCGTCGAATCGGAAATCGTCAAGCCGCCGCGGTGACGGCCATGCGCCCGCGCAAGGAGTTGCTCATCGCCTGCGTGATCTGCACATCGACGAATTGGCCGATCAGCCGCGCGTCGCCTGGGAAGTTGACGTAGCGCATGTTTTCGGTGCGCCCGGTCATCTCGTTCGCGTTCTTCTTCGACGGGCCTTCGACCAGCACATTCTGGATCGTGCCGATCATGCTTTCCGAAATCTTCTTCGCGTTCGCGTTGATCGTCGCCTGCAGGCGCGCGAGGCGCGCGTGCTTGGTCGCATCGGGCGTGTCGTCGGCAAGACTCGCCGCGGGCGTGCCGGGGCGGCGCGAGAAGATGAAGGAAAAACTCTGGTCGAAGCCGATGTCGTCGATGAGTTTCATCGTCGCCTCGAAATCGGCATCGGTCTCGCCGGGGAAGCCGACGATGATGTCCGTCGATACCGAAATATCCGGCCGAACCTTGCGTAGCTTGCGGATCTTCTGCTTGAACTCGAGCGTGGTGTAGCCGCGCTTCATCGCCGACAGGATCCGGTCGGAACCGGCCTGCACGGGCAGATGCAGGTAATTGGCGAGCTTGGGCACGTTCGCATACGCCTCGATCAGCGAGTCGGAGAATTCCAGCGGGTGCGAGGTGGTGAAGCGGATGCGGCCGATGGCATCGATCTGCGCGATGGCGTGGATCAGCAGCGACAGGTCCGCCACGCTGCCGTCGTGCATCGGCCCGCGATAGGCGTTGACGTTCTGGCCGAGCAGGTTGACCTCGCGCACGCCTTGCGCGGCGAGCGATGCGACTTCGGCGATCACATCATCGAACGGTCGGCTGATTTCCTCGCCGCGGGTGTAGGGCACCACGCAATACGAACAATATTTCGAGCAGCCTTCCATGATCGACACGAATGCAGTGACGCCTTCCGCGCGCGGTTCTGGAAGGCGGTCGAATTTTTCGATTTCGGGGAACGAGATATCCACCTGCGGGCAGTGCGTGGCGCGGTTGGATTCGATCAATTCCGGCAGGCGGTGCAGGGTCTGCGGACCGAACACCAGGTCCACGTACGGCGCGCGCTTGACGATGGCTTCGCCTTCCTGGCTGGCGACGCAGCCGCCGACGCCGATGACCAGCGCTGGGTTGGCCTGCTTGAGTTCCTTCCAGCGGCCGAGCTGACTGAACACCTTTTCCTGCGCCTTCTCGCGGATCGAGCAGGTGTTGATCAGGATGACGTCGGCTTCGGCCTCGTTCGCAGTCAATTCCAGGTCGTGCGAGGCCGCGAGCACGTCGGCCATCTTGGCCGAGTCGTACTCGTTCATCTGGCAACCGTGGGTCTTGATGAACAATTTGCCGGGCATGTCACGAAATCGCGCTGGAAAGCGCTTATTTTATGCCCGCAACGCCGCCGATGCCACGAAATTCGACGCCCTGGCACTTGGCAACGGCCTTGTTCTGCCGGACACTTGCGCGAATATTCGGACCCGCAGCCATGCATTCAGCGTTTTCCACAATGCGGATTTTGCGCCTTTGTACCGTTGGCGCGCTGCTCATCGGCGGCGCGCTCGGTGCTGCGCCCGCGCGTGCCGGCAGCGTGTACAAGTGCGAAGGGCCGAACGGGCAGACGGCGTTCACCAACCGACCGGGCACGTTCGCGCATTGCACGGAAGTGGCCAGCTATGCGGACAAAAAGGCGGCGCCCGCGCTGGCGGACGGAAAACCGCATTCCGAATACCGTTCCGAATCCGCGCCAGCCGCCGCCGGTACGGCACAGGCTGCGCAGGCGCCCAGGCCACAATCGACCGACGATGGCACGATGCAGGTCCATCGTGGCGCGGTCTACAAGGTGGCCAAGGCCAACGGCGTGACCGAATACACCAACATCCGCCCAGCCACGGGCGCGGCGTATCGCGTGCTGTTCACGTATATCTCCACGTGCTATGCGTGCAACGTGCATTCGCGCGTGAACTGGGGTTCGACGCCGCTGCGGCTGGACATCTACAACGACCAGATCGCCGCGGCGGCGAAGGAATCGGGTGTCGACGCGTCGCTGTTGCGCGCGGTGATCCACGCCGAATCGGCGTTCAATCGCTATGCCGTGTCGGACAAGGGCGCACAGGGCCTGATGCAACTGATGCCGGGCACGGCGTCGGACCTGGGTGTGGGCGATCCGTTCGACGCCGGGCAGAACATCCGCGGCGGCGCCGATTACCTGGCGCAATTGCTCAAGCAGTTCAACGGCGATGAAAAACTGGCGACCGCCGCCTACAACGCCGGTGCGCAGAACGTGACCAAGTACAAGGGCGTGCCGCCGTTCGACGAAACGCGCGTGTACGTGCAGCGCGTGGCGACCTTGCACCAGCGCTATCGCGACGCGATGTCGCCCGCATCCGCGCCGGTTGTGGCAGCCGCACCCGCTGCGGCGCCCCGTTCCTAGCGCGCCATCAGTTCGCGGCTTGCCGTTGCGGCCGCTCCTGCAGGACCGCCGTCATCGAAAATGGCGCGCCGTTGCGCTCGCCGGTGAGTTGCACGGACGTGCCCGGCGCCAGGCTTGCTTCGCGGTTGCGCAGTTCCAGCTGGCTGGTGATGGGCTTGCCATCGAGGGTGAACAGCACGTCGCCCGGACGCAAGCCGGCCAGCGCGGCCGGACCCTTGTCGTAGATGCCGACCACGGCCACGCCGTGGTCAGCCCCGGGGTTCTGCAACGCGCCGACATCGGCGTATTCGGCGCCGAGCCAGCCGCGGATCACGCGTCCATGCGCCACGATCTGGTCGAGCACGGCCTTGGCCGTGCTGACCGGGATGGCAAAACCGATGCCGACATTGCCGCCGGTTGGCGAGAAGATATCGGAATTGATGCCGACCAGTTCGCCATAGGCATTGACCAGGGCGCCGCCGGAATTGCCCTGGTTGATCGCCGCGTCGGTCTGGATGAAGTCCTCGTAGGTGGACAGGTTCAACTGGCGACCGAGCGCGCTGACGATGCCCATCGTCACCGTGCGGCCGAGGCCGAACGGATTGCCGATCGCCAGCACCACGTCGCCGACATTCAGCGGCGTCTTGTCGGCGATGGCGATGCTGGGCAGGTTCGGCGCATCGATCTTGAGCACCGCCAGGTCCGTTTCCGCGTCGGTGCCGATCACGCGCGCGCCAATGGTGTTGCCATCGTAGAGCACCACCTGGATCTGTTCGGCGCCCTGGATCACGTGGTTGTTGGTGAGCACGTAGCCGTCGTGGCCGACGATGACGCCCGAGCCCAGGCTCTGCTCGCGGCGCTTGAGCGGTGGGCCGATGATGATGCCGGGGAACATGCGTTGCAGCACCGGGTTGGCCGGGCGCAGCACCTGCGGGCCGGTACTGACGATCTTGTTGGCGTAGATGCTCACGACCGCCGGCGCGGCGCGGGCCACCGCCGGCGCGTAGGACACCGTGATCGCGTTTTTTTGCGCCGTGCCGGCCATCGTATTGCCATGATCGGGCGCGCTTTCCGCAACCGATGGCACGGCGGTCGCCACGCTGGCGGCGGGCGCGGGTGCGAAGCGATGGCGCACGCGCTCGACCAGGCCTGGTGAGAACAGGCTGATCAGGAAGGCCGCGGCCAGCCCGAGGGTCACGAATTGGCCGATGAAAATCAGGCTGCGGTAGACGGTCTTCATGCGTGGCTGGGTCGCCGTAGGGTGGTTGGCCGGCCGATCCGGCATTCGCGGAGCATAGGCTACATTGTTTGCCGCCGACGCGTTCGTTAAACTAGCGCAGTTTTGCGGGCCGCCCTCGCGCGATCCGCGTACGTTGCGAAACCTGGGCTGGAATCATCGGAGTGCCGGATGGCCAATGAAGTCGTGGATCCCGGACGCCGCCGCTTTCTCACCGCGACGACGTCGGTCGTCGGTGCCGTGGGCGTGGCGTGCGCAGCAGTGCCGTTCATCAAATCGTGGGAGCCGAGCGCGCGCGCCAAGGCCGCTGGCGCCCCGGTGATGGCGGACATCGGCAAGATCGAAGCCGGCCAGAAGGTGACCTTCGGCTGGCGCGGCATGCCGGTGTTCGTGGTCAATCGCACCGCGCAGCAACTGGCGCAGCTCAAGGGCGAAGATGGCCGCCTGAAGGATCCCAACAGCGACAACACCGACCAGCAACCGGCCTATGCCAAGAACGAAAACCGTTCGATCAAGCCGGAATGGCTGGTCGTGGTCGGCATCTGCACGCACCTGGGGTGCTCTCCGGAATACTTCGGCGAGATCAAGCCCGAGCCGTTCGATCCGAACTGGAAGGGCGGGTTCTTCTGCCCCTGCCACAAATCGCGCTACGACATCTCCGGCCGCGTCTTCGACGGCGTGCCGGCGCCCGCCAACCTGCAGGTGCCGCCGTACCATTTTGTTACCGATACGCTGATCCAGATCGGCGTTGATCCGCAAGGAGCCGCGTGATGGCCACCGCACCCGTGCGCATCCAACCCAAGAACCGCATCCTGGCCTGGATCGAGGAACGCCTGCCGATCCTGTCCTTCCTGTCCTCGCATACCAGCGAGTACTACGCGCCGAAGAATTTCAACTTCTGGTACTACTTCGGCTCGCTGGCGCTGCTGATCCTGGTCAGCCAGATCGTCACCGGCATTTTCCTCGCCATGTTCTACAAGCCCGGCGCGGACACCGCGTTCGCCTCGGTCGAGTACATCATGCGCGACGTGGAGTGGGGCTGGCTGATCCGCTACATGCACGAGGTCGGCGCGTCGATGTTCTTCATCGTCGTCTACCTGCACATGTTCCGCGGCCTGATGTACGGCTCGTACAAGAAACCGCGCGAGCTGGTGTGGCTGCTCGGCATGCTGATCTTCCTCGCCCTGATGGCCGAGGCGTTCATGGGTTACGTGCTGCCGTGGGGCAACATGAGCTTCTGGGGCGCCAAGGTGATCATCTCGCTGTTCGGCGCGGTGCCGTGGATCGGCGACACGCTGGTGCAGTGGATCATGGGCGATTACAACCCGGCCGACGCCACGCTCAACCGCTTCTTCTCGCTGCATGTGATCGCCTTGCCGCTGGTGCTGCTGCTGCTGGTGGTGCTGCATCTGGCCGCGCTGCACGAGGTCGGCTCGAACAATCCGGACGGCGTGGAAATCAAGAAAGGCCCGAAGGGCAGCCGCTTCGGCGCCGACAAGCCGGCCGACGGCATCCCGTTCCATCCGTACTACACGGTCAAGGACCTGTTCGGCGTCGGTTTCTTCCTCGTCATCTGCGCCTTCATCATCTTCTTCGTGCCGACCCTGGGCGGCTGGTTCCTCGAGCACGACAACTTCATCCCGGCCAATTCGCTGGTGACGCCGGCCGAGATCAAGCCGGTGTGGTATTTCACGCCGTTCTACGCGATGTTGCGCATGATCCCGGCCAAGCTGCCGGGCGTGATCATCATGTTCGTCGGCATCGCCGCGCTGTTCCTGGTGCCGTGGCTGGATCGCGGGCACGTCAAGTCGGTGCGCTATCGCGGCCTGGGCTACAAGATCGGACTTGGGTTGTTTGCGATCTCGTTCGTGATGCTCGGCGCGGTCGGCGCCGGCTTGACCAGCGAGTACATCCCGGTTTGGTTCGGCGCGAACGCGGATGTGACCACCATCGAAAATTTCTTCGGTCGATTCTGGCTCCTCGTGTACTTGCTGTCCTTCGTGGCCTTGTGGGCCTACACCTATTTCGGCTGGGAAAAGACCAAGCCGGTGCCGGAGCGGGTAACGACCCATGACTAAGCCAACCGTTCGTTCCATCATTGCGCGCGCGGCGCTTGTCGCCGCCGCCCTGTTCGTTTCAAGTGCCTGCCTGGCCGAAGAAGGCACGGGTTTGCAGGAATCCGGCGCGCGCGTGACCAATATCGCCTCGCTGCAGAGCGGAGCGCGCACGTATTTCAACTATTGCGCCGGCTGCCACTCGCTCAAGTACATGCGCTATTCGCGCATCGCCCAGGACCTGCAACTGACCGACGAGGAAGTGCTCAAGAATTTCGCACCCGCCGGTGCCAAGGCGGGCGATCTGGTCGTGTCGAACATGCCGTCGAAGCCGGCCGAGGGCGACCAGCCGGCGCAAGGCGCGGAAGTGTGGTTCGGCAAGGACCCGCCGGATCTGTCGCTGGAAGCGCGCGCCAAGGGCGCGGACTGGATCTACACCTACCTCAAGTCGTTCTACGTGGATCCTTCACGGCCGGTGGGCTGGAACAATACCTTGTTCCAGAACGCGTCGATGCCGTTCCCGTTGTGGGAACTGCAAGGCGTGCAGTCGCCGGTCTATGCACCGGCCAAGCCCGGGCAGGATGCGGTCGTCGAAAAGCTGGAGTTGACCAGCCCCGGCAAGCTCACGCCGGCGCAGTTCGACGACACCGTGCGCGACCTGACCGCCTTCCTCGAATACGCGAGCGAGCCGGCGGCGCTGCAGCGCCACGCGATCGGCGTGTGGGTGTTGTTCTACCTGGCGCTCTTCACCTTGCTGGCATACCTGCTCAAGCACGAGTACTGGAAGGACGTGCACTGAGGCAATAGGGTCCCGCCGCAGCCCGAGAGCGGCGGCGGACAGCGCCGGATTTGCGCATGACCCCTTGCTAAGCGGGGGGTAACTTTGTACAAGGGAAGGATGTGGCAGGCCGACAGTCGCCTGCAGGGGGCGTTTCCCATGGCCTTGAGTCAACGATCGCGCACCATTTTGACCCTGTACTCGTCCAACGACGATGCACAGTGCCACCGCGTGCGCCTGGTCCTTGCGGCCAAGGGCGTGGTCTACGATTTGGTGCCGGTGACCGCCAAGAACGTTCCGGAAGACCTGCTGGACCTCAATCCCTACAACACGGTGCCGACCTTGGTCGACCGCGACCTCGTGCTCTACGACACCGGCGTGATCTGCGAATACCTCGACGAGCGCTACCCGCATCCGCCGCTGATGCCGGTCGATCCGCTGTCGCGCGCGCGCCTGCGCCTGGCCACGGTGCGCATCGAGCGCGACTGGCTGCCGTACGTCGCGCAGATCCAGGCCGGGGGACGTCCGGCCGAGACCGCGCGCAAGCGCCTGCGCGAGGCGTTGCTCGCGGCGGTGCCGCTGTTCAAGGCCGCCAAGTTCTTCCTCAATCCGGAGCTCTCGCTCACCGATTGCGCGCTGGCGCCGTTGATCTGGCGCCTGCCGAGCTTGGGCGTGGCGCTGCCGCGCGAGGCGCACGTGATCATCGACTACGGCGAGCGCATCTTCCGCAATCCCGGGTTCACGCGCAGCCTGACGCCCGAAGAAAAACTCCTGCGCGACCCATGAGCACGGTCGGCATGACGTCGAACCGCCCGTACCTGCTGCGGGCGATGTACGACTGGATCAGCGACAACGGCCTGACGCCGTACATCCTGGTCGATGCGGCGGCGCCGGGCGTGGATGTACCGCAAAGCGCGGTGAAGGATGGTCGCGTCGTGCTCAATGTCGCGGCGCGCGCGGTCATGAAGCTCGAACTGGGCATGGACAAGGTGAGTTTCCTGGCGCGTTTTTCCGGCGTCAGCCGCAGCGTGCAGGCGCCGATGCACGCGATCCTGGCCATCTACGCGCACGAGAACGGGCAGGGCATGATGTTCCCTGCGGAAAACGCCCCGCCGCAACCGCCCACCGCCGATGTCGCCGCTGCCGCCAGCGCACCGCCGAAGAAGGGCAACCACCTGCGCGTGGTGAAGTAGCCCTTGCGCCTCAGTGCAACGTGCGCTGCGGCCGCAGTTCGATCACGTTGCCGTTGTCCGCATCCGCTGCCTTTTCGGGCATCGGCAGGTCCCATGACACCACCTCGCCGTCGAGCAGGTCCAGGCTGCCGCGCCGGCGGTCGGCGCCGTCGACGCTGACCTCGAAGCCGTAGCAGCGCTCCAGGCGCAGGCCTTCGCCGGGCACCCGCCGCAGGCGCAGGCGGCGCAGCGCGACGGTCTGGTCGAGCAGCTGCACGCCGGCGCGCGCGCACAGCTCGCGGGCGAGGGTGCGCGCGTGCTCGCGGGCGCGCAAGGCATTTTGCCACGCCCATAGCGCGGCCAGCAGCAAAACCATGGGCAACAGGGATTCGAACATGCGCCGAGTGTGCGGGCGCGGCCGCGGCAAAACAAGAGCGCGCGCCGCTCCGGATTCGCTACAATGCCGCTTCGACATCTGCGGCGAGAACGGCTTGTGATCGAGGTTCCCGGCTATCAGATCAAGCGCGAAATCGGCGTCGGCGGCATGGCCAGCGTGCATCTGGCCGTGCAAACCTCGCTCGAGCGCGAGGTCGCGCTCAAGGTCATGGCGCCGGCATTGGCGGCCGATCCTGCGTTTTCCAAGCGCTTCCTGCAGGAAGCGCGCATGCTCGCTTCGCTCGCGCATCCGAACATCGTCGCGGTGTACGACGTCGGCGTCACGCCGGCGCAGCTGCACTATTTTTCGATGCAGTATCTGCCGGGCGGTGATTTCTCCGGACGCGTGACGCGCGGCATCGACGAGCGCGAACTCGTCGTCACCCTCGCCGGCGTGGCGCGTGCGCTCGGCTATGCCCACCAGCGCGGCTACGTGCACCGCGACGTGGCGCCGGGCAACGTGCTCTACGATGCCAACGGCAATCCGGTGCTGACCGATTTCGGCATCGCCCTGGCCACCGTCACCGGCGGCCATATCACCAGCAGCGGGTTTTCAGTCGGCACCAGCCACTACATGAGCCCGGAGCAGGCGCGCGGCGGCGACGTCGATGCGCGCTCGGACATCTACAGCCTCGGCGTGCTCGCCTATTACGGGCTTGCACGCAAGCCGCCGTACGACGGCGCGGATGGTTTTGCCGTCGCCTACGCGCATGTGTTCGAGCCGATCCCGCGCCTGCCGGCGGAGCACGCGCACTGGCAGCCCCTGATCGATCGTGCGCTGGCCAAGGATCCGAAGGATCGCTACGCCGACACCGAGCAGTTCCTCGATGCCCTGGCCAGCGTCGCGCCGCAGTACGCGGCGCTTTTCCGCGAAGATGCCGCGCCGCCGCCGTCTGCCGAACGCGCCACGGTGCCCATGCAACGCCTGCCGCGGCCGGAGGAGCTTGCCGCCGCGTCGGCGGGCAAGCGCGTGGAGCCGGCGACCAAGCCGGTGATCAGGCTCGCGGATCCGCGCAAGCCCGAAGGCGATGGCGCGGCGACGGTGCGCGCGCGCATCGAGCCCGCCGCGCCACCGCCAGCTTCGGTTGCGCCACCAATGGTGCCGGTATCCGCCCCGCGGCCAGGCCTCTTGCGCTGGTGGCCGGTGGCCGTGGCGGTTGCGGGCGTTGTGTTGATTGCAATCGCTTGGCTCACGCGCCACCACGCCGCGCCACCGCCCGCACCCGAATCCACAGCGCAAGTCGCTGCCGCGCCGGCGACGCCAGCCCCCGTGCCGACCACGGCGCCGGAATCCGCCGCTGCGCCGGCGACACCGGTATCCCCGCCGCAGACGGCGATGGACAGCATCGATGCCGACAATGCGCAATCCCCGGTCGAGGATGTTGCGCAATTTCCGACCGTGGTCGATCCGCTCGAAGAATCGTTGCGGCTGGGCCGCCAGGCATTGGCGCAGCAACGCCTGACCTTGCCGGCCGGGGACAACGCGCTGGAGCGGTTCCAGCTGGCCTTGCGACTGGATCCGCGCAGCAAGGCAGCCAGGCAGGGTATCGCCGATATCGCGAAGAAATACATCGAATTCGCGCAGAAGAACCTGGCCAACGGTGATGTTGCGCAATTCGGCCAGTACTTGCAGCGCGCGGATGAGGTGATCAAGAACGTGCCCGACGACAGCGACGTCCCCAAGGCGATCGCCGCGGCGCGGCACGATGCCGCGGCGCCCTACATTGCCAAGGGCCAGGCGGCGGCGGCGGGTTGGGACAAGGCGGCCGCGATCGCCGCGTACCAGGCGGCGTTGCAGCTCGATCCGGACAATGCCGAGGCGCGTGCGGGGCAGAAATTCGCCGCCAGCATCGGCGAGCCAGGGTTCGCGTTCCGCGACAAACTTGCCGATGGCGGCCAGGGCCCGGAAATGGTCGTGCTCGATGCGCGCCTGGCGATGGCGCGGCACGACGTGACGCGCGGTGAGTTCCGTCGCTTCTGGGCCGCGGCCGGACGTGCCAAATTCGCTGGCAAGACGCCTGAGTGCGGCGACCGGGAAAGGGTCTTCTCCGGGTCGGGGGGGCGCGATTGGCAAAAGCCCGGCATCGAAGGCGGCGATTGGGGCGACGATCAGCCGGTCGTGTGCGTCAGCATTGCGCAGGCCATTGCCTACGCACAGTGGCTCGGCCATGAAACCGGCAAGCGTTACCGGCTGCCGACGTCCGGCGAATTCGACCGCGGCCACGCCGACGACGGCAAAGTGCGTGTGTGGGTCGACACGTGCGGCATCGGCGCAAAGCCAGCGGATGGTTGCGGCAAGAACATCGCGCGTGGACGTTCGTGGGCAAGCAAGGATGGCAGCGACAGCAACGATTTCCGTGGCAACGATGCCGCACAAAACACGATCGGCTTCCGCCTCGTGCGCGATCTCGACAAATGACGGCGGTTTGCCGTTTATACTGGCACAACGCCATTTCTGCATGAGGCTCGCCCGATGAAGCTGCTGTTTCCCAACGCCGAACATGAGGCGGTCGAGATCCGTGCGGGAGAGGTTCTCGTCGGCGCCGGCGCCGACTGTGCCGTGATGCTGGCCGCGCCGGGCATCGCGCCGCGCCATTGCCGGCTCTTCGAACGCGACGGCCAGGTGTTTGCCGTGCCGCTGGGCGATGCCGTGACCGTGCTCAATGGCAAGCAGATCGCCGGCGAGACGGTGATCAAGCCGGGCGACCTGCTGGTGTTCGCGCGCGTCGGTGCGCGCGTGGTCGCCACCGAAAAAGCCACGGTGCCCTTGCCGCGACGCGCACCGGCCACCGACGAGGACGGTCGCACGCGCGTGCGCATGGCGCTGCCGAAATTCGTCATGCGCGGCGTGTCGGGTCCGACGTTCGGCAAGACCTTCGGCGTGGTCGGTACACTCACGCTCGGGCGCAGCAGCGAATGCGACGTTGCCATCCCCAGCGATGAAATCTCGCGCCATCACGCCAAGCTGCAAGTCGTGCCCGATGGCGTGCTGGTCGAGGACATGGGCTCGGCCAACGGCACCTTCGTCAACAACCAGCGCGTGCATGGATCGACGTTGATGAAGCACGGCGACGAACTGCGCCTGGATACCGTGCGTTTTCAGCTGATGTCGCCGGTCGCCGAGGCAGCGTATACCGCGCAGCGGTCGCCGGAACCGGCGGTGGCGCCGGCCAAATCCGGCAAAGGCGTGTGGATGGTCGTTGGCCTGGTCGTGCTTGCCGCGATTGCAGCGGCGGTGTTGCATCACCTGGGCAAGTTCTAACCCAACGCCGCCAACACCGGCACAACCTGCGCTTCGCGTCCGAGCGCACGCGCCAGGCGCGCGAGGCGCTCACGCATTTCCGGCGCCGAATCCGCGCGCACGGTGGCATGGCCGACCTTGCGCCCGGCGCGCGCGGCCTTGCCGTAGTCGTGCCAGTGCGCGCGTGGTTCGGCAAGCACCGCGCGCGCATCCGGCAACTCGCCGATGAAGTTCAGCATCACGCTCATGCCCAGCGCGGCGGTGTCGCCCAACGGCAGGCCGAGCACCGCGCGCACGTGGTTCTCGAACTGGCTGCACGCCGTGCCCTCGATGCTCCAGTGCCCGGAATTGTGCACGCGCGGCGCCATCTCGTTGCCGAGCAGGCGTCCGTCCTTGACGAACAGTTCCAGCGCGAACACGCCGACGTAGTCGAGGTGCTCGGCGATCGCGCGCGCGTGGCGCGCGGCTTCGTCGGCCAGCGCGTCGGAATTCGGCGCCGGCGCGAGCGTGGCGGAAAGAATGCTGTCGGCATGCCAGTTCTGCACGAGCGGATAGGTGGAAAATTCTGCATCACGGCCGGCGCCATCGCTGCCGCGCACGGCCACGATGGAAACTTCGCGATCGAACGGCACCCAGGCTTCCAAAATCGACGGTGCGCCGGCGACCGCCTGCCAGGCGGCGTCGATGTCGGCGGCGCTGCGCAGGCGGAACTGGCCTTTGCCGTCGTAACCCAGGCGCCGCGTCTTGAGGATCGCCGGATAGCCGATCGCTGGCGCGGCGCGTATGAGGTCGTCGCGATTGTCGATGGTGGCGAATTGCGCGGTCGGCAGGCCGAGTTCGCGGAACATGGATTTCTCCGCGAGCCGGTCCTGGGCCAATGCCAGTGCGCGCGGGTTCGGCGATACGCGCACGCGTTCGGCGAGCCAGTTCGCTGTATCGGCCGGCACGTTTTCGAAATCGAACGTGGCGACGTCGATGCGCGCGGCGAATTTTTCCAGTGCCGCGAAGTCGCGCCAGTCGGCGACCAGCAGCGGCGCGACCTGGCCGGCGCAGGCGTCAGCGCTATTGTCCACGGCGAGGAAGCGCGCGCCCAGCGGCGCGCCCGCCAATGCCAGCATGCGCGCCAACTGGCCACCGCCAAGGATGCCGATGGTGCTCATCGCGTGCTTGTCATGGACGCGGGTCGGGCTGCCGCGGATCGGCGTGTTCGAGCACCTGCGCGGTCTGCGTGGCGCGGAATTCGTCCAGGCGCCGTGCGATGCCCGCGTCATCGGCGGCAAGCAGGGCCGCGGCGAACAGCGCCGCATTGGTGGCGCCGGCCTTGCCGATGGCGAAGGTCGCCACCGGAATGCCAGCCGGCATCTGCACGATCGACAACAGCGAATCCATGCCGTTGAGCGCATGCGATTGCACCGGCACGCCGAGCACCGGCAGGCTGGTTTTCGCGGCGAGCATGCCCGGCAGGTGTGCCGCGCCGCCGGCGCCAGCAATGATCGCGCGCAAACCGCGCGCGCGCGCCTGGCTGGCGTAGTCGAACAACAGGTCGGGCGTGCGATGCGCCGACACAACGCGCACTTCGTGTGCGATGCCGAGCCGATCGAGCATGGCCGCGGCATGTTGCAGCGTGTCCCAGTCCGAGCGCGAGCCCATCACGACGCCGATGCGCGCGTTCGGCGCGTTGCCGGTGTTCATGGTCTGAATCCCTCAAAACGGATATTCTAGGCGCAACTTGCGCCAATGCCCAATCCGATGGACAAACGCTTGCTCGATATCCTGTGCTGCCCGATTTCGAAACAGCCATTGCGGCCGTTGACGCGATCGGAACTGGACGCGCTCAATCGCGCCATTGGCAACGGCGAAGCGCACACCGTGGCGAACGCAACGGTCAGCTCCGCTTTGGCGGCCGGCCTGATCACCAGCGACGGCAAGCGTGTGTACCGCATCGACGACGACATTCCGGTCATGCTCGCCGATGAAGCGATCGCGGTCGCACAGATGGAAGGATTCGCCGCGCGCTGAACGCCGTTTGTCGCCGCGACGCTGCGCCCGGCGGAAACGTCCGCATAATGTGAGTTGTGGCACACTTTCGCGCATGATTGGATTTATGCTTTGTGCAATGCCAAACAGGGACGGTGCGCGCACGCGCCCGGTGCAACCGGTTCGATGAATACGTCCGGCGACAACGGCAAGATCGTCGATCTGCAGCAGCGCCAGAACACGCAGGCGGTGGCTGGCGATCGCCTCGGCGATCTGTTGCGCGCCGTGCGCGCCACCGCGCTCAAGCGCTTGCAGGGTTTGGTCGCGAGCCTGTTCGAGAACATCGACGACGCCCTGTTCGATCTCGCCGAGAAGGCCGAGAACAACGCGATCCAGACCCAGTACTTCGACGGCATGCGCGAAGTGCGCAAGAAGCGCCAGCTGGTCGAGCGCGTCTACCAGGAACAGCTCGGGCGCATCTTCAACGATTTCGCCGTTGGCAAGTTGCAGGCGAACAAGCCCGACGCCAGCAAGGCCGACAACGAAGGCCTGTCGCTGGTCGAAGACAACGAGCTGGAAGAATCGCTCGCCATCGCCAGCGCGGTGGCCAAGAACGAAAACCGCCTGGCGCGGCCGTTGTATGCCATGAACCAGCGCCTGTCGATGCTGCGCGGTGGCGCCAAGGTCGATGACGCGACCAATCCGGTCGGGCCGGCGCAGTTGTGCCAGGGTTTTCGCGTGGCCATGCGCGAACTGGACTTGAACCTGCAGACCCAGCTCATCATCTACAAATTGTTCGATCGCTACGTGATGGTCGGGCTGGATGCGCTGTACGAGGAAATCGGCGCGCAATTGATCCAGGCTGGCGTTCTGCCGCAAATCCGGCACGTGGTTGCCGGCACCGGTGCGCGCGGCCCGCGTCCGCCGGCGCCATTGCCGCCGGGCGCGCCGCCGCCGATGGAAGGCGATGCGCCGCCGCCCGGCGATCCGGGGTACGCGCCGTATGCGGCGCAATACGATCCTGCCGCCGCGCAGTTGCAGGCGGAGCTGTACAACACGGTGCGTGGACTGCTTGCCAGTCGCCGCGCCAGCCTGCCGCCGGGCGATGGCAATGCCACCGACTACGCGCCGGGTCCGCCCGGCGTCGGCGTGCCCTATATCGCGCCGACCGACCTGCTGTCGGCGCTGACCTTGTTGCAGAACCAGGCCTGGGCGGCGCAGAGCAGCGCGAGCAGTGCGGCCGATGCCGCGCAGGCCGTGCAGCAGATCAAGCAGGAATTGCTCGACCAGGCCGGCAAGCTGCATGGCACCGACAAGGCGCATGTCGCCGGTGCGGACGAGGACACCATCGACCTCGTCGGCATGTTGTTCGAGTACATCCTGCAAGATCGCAACCTGCCGCCACAGATGCAGGCCCTGCTCGGGCGCCTGCAGATTCCCTTCCTCAAGGCGGCCATCCTCGACAAGCACCTGTTCGCGCAAAAATCGCATCCGGCGCGGCAACTGCTCGATGCCATGGCGCAGGCGAGCATGGGCTGGTCGGAGGAAGCGGACAAGGATCACCGCCTGTACGACAAGGTCAAGCAGACGGTGGAGGATCTGCTCAAGAACTTCGACGACGACCTGGATATCTTCGAGACGACGCGCACCGATTTCGAGACCTTCCTCGAGGGCAATCGCAAACGCGCGGACCTCGCCGAGCAGCGCGTCGCCGAAGCCACGCGCGGCCGCGAGAAATTGCATTCGGCGCGGCGCATATCCGCGCGCGAGATCCTGCAGCGCGTCGAAGGCCGGGAAATGCCGGAGATCGTGCGCACGGTGCTGACGCGGCCGTGGGCGAACTACCTGGTCCTGACCCTGTTGCGTCAGGGCCAGGATTCCAATGAATGGCGGCAGGCGCTGCGCTTCGCCGACGAATTCGTATGGAGTGCGCAACCCAAGGCCAGCGATGCCGATCGCCTGCGCCTGAAGGGCATCCTGCCGGCGCTGGAAAAATCCCTGCGCCACGGCTTGGCCACCGTTGCCTACCACGAGAACGACGTCAAGCAATTGATGCACGAACTCAATGCGTTCTACACAAAAGTCCTGCATGGCGACGCACCCGTTGCGGCCGAAGCCGCCGTGCTGGCCAGCGAGGCGGCCGCGCCGGGATTCGAGATCGTCGGCACGGCCGCGGCGACCGCGGCCGCGATCGACAGTCCCGTCGAGGAGGAAATCGTCCTGCGCGCCGAAGCCGAGGCGGCGCCGCCGGATCTTGGCGAGGACGATGACAGCCTGCGTCAGGTCAAGTCGATGAAGGTCGGGACCTGGGTCGAGTTCACCGGCACCGATGGCGGCAAGGAACGTGCGAAGTTGTCGTGGATCAGTCCGATCAGTGCCAAGTACCTGTTCGTCAATCGCAAGGGCCTGAAGGTGGCGGACAAGACCGTGCAGGCGCTCGCCATCGAGATCCGCCGCGGCGATGCGGCGATTCTCGAGGAAGTGCCGCTGTTCGACCGCGCGCTGGATGCGATCGTCGAACGCCTGAAGGCGGCGCACGCCAAGCCGGAAGCACCGGCGGCGTGACGATGGACGAACGGGTTCTCCCGCCGCCAAGTGCGGCGCTGGTCGTCGCCGATGCGCGCCGTGCGTTGGCCGAGGATTTCGGCAACGGCGACGTCACTGCGGACCTGCTTCCGGCTCGGGCGCACGCGCACGCGCGCGTGATCGCGCGCGAAGCGGCGGTGATCTGCGGGCGGCCCTGGTTCGAGGCCTGTTTCCGCGAGTTGGACCCGGATGTTCGCATTGACTGGCACATCGACGATGGCGGACGCGTCGCAGCGGATGCGAGCGTGTGCGACATCCGCGGCGTTTCGCGCGCCCTCGTCGGCGCCGAACGCAGCGCGCTGAATTTTTTGCAGACGTTGTCGGGCACGGCGACCGTCGCCGCGCAGTTTGCCGATGCCGTGCGCGGCACGCGGGCGACGATCCTCGACACGCGCAAGACCTTGCCCGGGATGCGCCTGGCACAAAAGTATGCCGTGCGCTGTGGCGGCGCGTCCAATCATCGCATCGGCCTGTTCGACGCCATCCTGATCAAGGAAAACCACATCGCCGCGGCAGGCTCGCTCACCGCGGCCGTTGGCGCGGCGCGCGCGCGGCATCCGGACCTGCTGCTCGAGGTGGAAGTCGAAAACTTTGCCGAACTCGACGCGGCGCTGGCCGCGCGCGTGGATCGCATCATGCTCGATGAGTTTTCGCTCGACGCCATTCGCCGCGCGGTCGTGCACGTCGCCGGGCGCGTGAAGCTTGAGGTGTCGGGAAGCGTGAGCCTTGATCGCGTGCGCGTATTGGCGGAAACGGGCGTCGACTATATTTCCGTCGGCGCCCTGACCAAGCATGTGCGCGCGATCGATTTCTCGATGCGCGTCACGCTGTAGCCCCTATTTCATCTGCGACGCGGCGAAATCCCAGTTCGCCAGGTTCCAGAACGCCTCGACGTATTTCGGTCGCGCGTTGCGGTAGTCGATGTAGTAGGCGTGTTCCCACACGTCGCAGGTCAGCAGCGGGCGATCGGCGCCGGTGATCGGCGTGGCCGCATTGGCGGTGCTGACGATGCCAAGCGAACCGTCGGCGCGTTGCACCAGCCACGCCCAGCCCGAGCCGAACGTGCCGGCGGCGAGCTTGCTGAAGTCGTCCTTGAACTGGGCGAATCCGCCGAACGCCTTCTTGATCGCATCGGCGAGCTTGCCGGATGGCTCGCCGCCGCCCTTCGGAGACAGCGAATTCCAGTAGAACGTGTGGTTCCAGACCTGCGCGGCGTTGTTGAACATGCCGCCTTGCGCTTTCCTGACAATCGATTCGAGATCCATTGCCTCGAACTCGGTGCCCTTGATCAGGTTGTTGAGATTGGTCACGTAGGCCTGATGGTGCTTGCCGTAGTGATAGTCGATGGTTTCAGCCGAGATATGCGGTGCCAGTGCGTCGCGCGCATAGGGCAGGGCGGGAAGTTCGATGGCCATGGCAGTCTCCTCAAGGTTTGCAAAGTCCGACCTCCGAGTATACGCCGCGGCTGCTACAATTGGCGCTTCGGCGCGGATGTCCCGCGCGTCGCGCAAGCATCCATGGATACCATCGAACGCATCAAGCAGACCGTGCAATCCCATCCCATCGTGCTGTTCATGAAGGGCACGCCACAATTTCCCATGTGCGGTTTTTCGAGCCGCACCTCGCAGGCGCTCAAGGCGGTCGGCGCGGAATTCGCGTCGGTCAACGTGCTCGAGGATCCGGAAGTGCGTGCGAACCTTCCGCACTATTCCAACTGGCCGACGTTCCCGCAGTTGTTCATCAATGGCGAATTGATCGGTGGTTGCGACATCACGCTCGAACTGTACGAAAGCGGCGAGCTCGAGCGCATGGTCAAGGAAGCGAAGAAGGCCTGACCGGCACATGCCAGCATCGATGACGGCGCGCCTGCCGGCCGGCTGGCGCGTGCCTTCCGACTACTTGCGGGATCATGTCGTGCTCATCGCCGGGGCGGCCGGTGGCCTGGGCCGCGCCAGTGCGCTGGCCTGCGCGCGTGCCGGGGCGAGCGTGGTCCTGCTCGGCCGGCGCATCGCGCGGCTGGAAAAGGTCTACGACGAAATTCTCGCGCTCAATGTGTCGAATCCGGCGATCTATCCGCTGGACCTGGCCGGCGCCACGCCACGCGATTACGCGGAACTCGCGGCGACCATCGAACGCGAGTTCAGCCGGCTCGACGGCATCGTCCATGCCGCGGCGCATTTCGAGGATCTGCGGCCGGCGGCGGACATCGAAGCCGATGACTGGTTGCGCGCGATCCACGTGAACGTGTCCGCACCCTTCCTGCTCACCCAGGCCTGCCTGCCCCTGTTGCGGCAGTCCACGCAGGCGAGTGTGGTTTTCGTGCTCGACGACCCGCAGCGCATGGCCAAGGCTTACTGGGGTGGCTACGGAGTGTCCAAGCATGCACTCGCGGGTCTGGCTTCGATCCTGCGCGACGAGTGGGAGTCCACCCGCGTGCGTGCCCATGCCGTGCTGCCGGCGCCGATGCGCACCAAATTGCGCCACGCCGCGTACTACGGCGAGGACGCCAATACGGTTCCCACGCCCGACGCCACCGCCGATGCTGTGGTCTACCTGCTCGGTGCCGAAGCCGCCGGCGTGGCGGCGCCGCTGGATTTGCGCTGAGCGCGGTGTGATATAAAACACGGCGTAGGTTTCGAGGGGCGCATCGTGGAACACAGTCTGAGCACGCTGTCGGGCGGCGTTTTGCTGTTCCTGATCCTGGATCCGCTGGGCAACATCCCGCTGTTCCTTAGCCTGCTCAAGAACGTGGCACCCGAGCGCCGCCGGCGCGTGCTGGTGCGCGAGTTGCTGATCGCGTTGGTCGTATTGTTCGCGTTCCTGTTCGGCGGCGGCTATGTATTGGCGGCGCTGCAGTTGCGCGCGGAGTCGGTCAGCATCGCCGGCGGCATCGTGTTGTTCCTGATTGGCGTGAAGATGATCTTCCCGCCGCGCGAGGGCGGCATTTTCGGCAGCACGCCCGGTACCGAACCCTTCATCGTGCCGATGGCGATACCCGGGGTGGCCGGCCCATCGGCGATGGCGGCCCTGATGCTTTTGACCAATTCGCATCCGGGGCGCACGGCGGACTGGAGCATCGCCTTGTTCTGCGCCTGGCTTGCCACCGCGCTGATCCTGCTGTCGTCGACGTATCTCTTCCGCTGGCTGGGCGCCAGCGTGCTCACCGCGCTGGAACGCCTGACCGGCATGCTCCTGGTCGCGCTGTCGGTGCAGATGTTCCTGGATGGCGTGGTCGTGTATCTGGGCAAGCACTGAGCCTTGCAACGCAAACGTCACGAAAGCCGGCTAACGTGGCGCCGCCGGGAAAGGATGCGGACCCAGAAATTTTTGTTAAACTAGGCTTAAACGGATGTTCCTGAAGTATGCGTCTGCCACCGGTTCGTGTGGCGACGGGGGTGGATTGTCATTAGTGGTCCGCGGGATTTCCCGCATGACCGTGGGTTTCGAGTGGCACAGGCAAGGGGTTTCGAGATGAAAAATACTTTTGGTGTACGAATTCTGTTCTGGTTGCTGGCTTGCCTGCTGGCAACGACCAGCGCGATGGCGCAAACCACGTCGTCCTCTATCGCAGGCCGCGTCACCGATGCGGCCGGAAACCCGGTTGCCGGTGCGACCGTGCGCGTCGTGCACGTGCCGTCCGGTACGGCGTCGTCGACGACGACCGACGCCAATGGCCGCTACATCGCGCAGGGCCTGCGCGTCGGCGGTCCCTACCACATTGCCGCAACAGGCAATGGCATCAAGGAAATCGACCTTGACAACGTCTACGTCGAACTCGGCCAGGTTGCCACGGCCAACCTCGCTGCTGCCGCAGCGGCCGCCACCCAGCTCGAGGGCGTGTCCGTTACCGCCAATGCGCTGGATGCGACTTTCAATTCCGACAACAAGGGCCTGGGCACGACCATCAGTGGCCGCGCGCTGGAAACCGCCGTCAGCGGCAACCGCTCGCTGGACGACATCGCTCGCCTGGATCCGCGCATCACCGTGACCGATCAGAACGACGGTTCGATCTCGCTGGCCGGCCAGAACAACCGTTACAACAACATCAGTGTCGACGGCCTGGCAGTGACCGATCCCTTCGGCTTGAACGCGAACGGCTTGGGCTTCACCGGTTCGCCGATCTCGCCCGACACCATTGCCGCCTATGAAATCAAGGCGACCGATTACGACACGGCATTCGACTCCGTCGGCGCCAACATCAACGCGGTCACCAAGTCGGGCACCAACGATTTCCATGGTTCGGTCTACGGCGCATATACCGATGGCAGCAACATGGTCGGTGAAAGCCGCAGCGGCGCCAACTACACGGGCTTCGATCAGAACAAGACCTTTGGCGCCACATTGGGTGGACCCATCATCAAGGACAAGCTGTTCTTCTTCGCCGGATACGAAGACCAGAAAGTCACCGGCATCCAGGGCGTCGGCACCAATGCGCTCAGCACGGGTGACCTGACGCAGGCGCAGGTCGACGCGGTGGCGCAGGCATTCAAGTCCATCGGTATCAATCCGGGTACCAGTGGCGGCGGAAGCGGCCTCACCCAGGAAGACAAGCGCTCCCTGGCCAAGCTGGACTGGAATATTTCCGACAGCCAGCGCGCCAGCTTCACGTATCAGCGTACCGAAGAAACCCGGCCCACACCGTACTCGGCGTACGTGAAGCCCACCAGCGTCATCATGTCCAGCAACTACTACACGGTCTCCAGCAAGACCAACAACTATTCATTCCAGTTGTTCAGCGACTGGACCGACACCTTCAGCACCGAGTTCAAGCTCGGTTACCAGAAGTACGACAACACCAACGGCGCGGCGCAGAAGCAGCCCGAGGTGTACGCCTGCTTTACCGCCACGGCTTCCAACTGCCCAAACTACGCTGGCAGCATTCCCAGCAGCGTCGATTGGGTCATCGCAGGCGAGGATCGCTATCGCCACGAGAACTCGATCGCCAGCAAGCGCCTCAACGGTACTCTGGCCGGCACCTGGCACTTGGGTGAACACAACGTCAAAGCCGGTTTTGACTACCTGAGCAACAAGACGGCCGACATATTTGGCTCCTTGCTGCACGGCTCCTACGGCTTCTACGACAAGAACGGCAATGGTACGCCGGCGGATGAGATCGCTGCCGGGAACTATTCCACCTACGTGGTGAATGTGCTGCCGATCGGCGTCACCCTGGCCGACAGTGCCGGTACCTGGAAATACACGCAGATCAGCCCGTTCCTGCAGGACACCTGGCAGATGACCGACCGGCTTTCGCTGGTCTATGGCCTGCGCATCGACATGCCCGATGCGGATCACGCGCCACCCGTGGCGATCGATCCGGCAACCGGCAAGAGCTATTGGCAGGAGCGCTTCGGCTACGCTCCGAACACTTCGCTGGGCAGCAAGAACACCGTCGTCGAGCCGCGCGTGGCCTTCAACTACATCTTTGACACCGACTTGCGCATGCAATTGCACGGTGGCGCGGGCCTGTTCCAGAGCACCCCGCCCACGGTGTGGCTGTCCAACCCCTACATCAACAACGGCGTGGTCGGTTCCAAGCAGTTCACCAGCACGAACCCGACCCAGTATCCCTTCAGTCCCGATCCATACAATCAGCCGGGTCCGGGTCCGGTCGCGCCGGGCATCTGCACCTCCAAGGCGAACTGCCAGATCGACACGCTTGATCCGAACTTCAAGCTCCCGACCTCGCTCAAGTTCAACCTGGCGTTCGATTCCGAATTGCCGTGGTGGGGCTTGGTGGGCTCGGCCGAGTACATGATGATCAAGGCGCAGGACGCCATCGCCTACATCGCGCCGAACATCGGCGTGGCCAACGGCACCATGCCGGACGGGCGCCTGTCGTACTGGAAGACCCCGGGCACCACCGGCAGTGGTGCCAACGGCGGTTCGTTCCCCGAGATCTACTACCGCTCGACCGAATTGACCAATACCAGCCAAGGCATGAGCAATTCGCTGACCCTGGCGCTGAGCAAGCCGTGGGACAATGGCCTGAGCGGCACGGTCAGTGCGACGTTCTCCCACGCCACCGACGTCAACGCGGGCAGCAGTTCGCAGGCGTGGTCCAATTACAACTACTACGCACGCGTCAATCCGAACGCCATCGTCGCGGCGAATTCGCGGTTCAACATCCCGCTGTCGTTCAAGGCGGCGTTGAACTGGGATCACGCCTTCTTCGGCGACAACAAGACCACGGCTTCGATCTTCTACAATGGCCATAGCGGCCTGCCCTACAGCTGGATCTTCGGCAGCGACGTGAATGGCGACAGCCTGGCGTCAGACGACCTGGCCTACATTCCGAAAGTGAACGACCCGCTGGTGAGCTATGGCAACGCCACCCAGGCGCAGATCGATGCGTTCAATTCCTACATCGACCACAACTCCTACCTGAGCAAGCACCGCGGCCAGATCGCCGGCCGCAATGCCGCGAATTCGCCGTGGGTCAACCAGCTCGACCTCGGCCTGCAGCAGGAATTGCCGGGCTTCTTCGGCAAGGACAAGTTCGTCGTGCGCATGGATATCTACAACTTCCTGAACCTGCTCAACAAGAAATGGGGCGATGTCGACAACGCCGGATTCTTCGGCACGCGTTACCTGGTGCCTTCCGCGACCGCCGCCAACGGCCAGTACGTGTACAACCTGAGCAAGCCGCCGCAGGCTTACACCCTGTACGACAGCTACCAGAATCCGGCGCGCGTGGTTTCGCGCTGGCAGTTGCTGTTGACGCTGCGCTACAAGTTCTAAGATCGCATTTCCTGCAAGTCCCGGACCGGCGCCTGCAAGGGCGCCGGTTTTTTTTGGTTCTTCACGGCTTTCCGGGAAACGCAGCGCGAATCTTGAGGAAGAAGTAGGCATCGTCGCGGAAGCCATAGGCCATGCGTTTGATGACTTTGATCTTGTTGTTGATGCCTTCAAT
>JAFEFO010000041.1 GCA_018240565.1 Pseudomonadota bacterium
GGCGAGTTGAAGATTCTCGAACTGCGCCAGCTCGCCGAGAAGGAACTCGGCGCGAAATTCGACATCCGCAAGTTCCACGACGCGGTGCTGGAAACCGGCTCAGTGCCGCTGCCGGTGCTGGAGGAGCACATCAAGGCGTTTATCGCCACGCAACAACAAGCCGCGGCAGGTTGACCGGGTTCCCGACAATTTGCCGGCCCGGGCGCCGCGCCGCTATACTTCGCGGCCGTAATCCGGCCTTTGCGGCCGCATCAGGACGATTCCCGTGAGCGATACCGTCAACAGTACCGACAAGGTTTTCCTGCGCCATTTCTCGATGGTGATCGGCTTTCTGGTGCTGGTCATGATCGGCCTGATCCTGCTGGCCATGCATATCTACAGCAACCATCCGGCGCCGCCGCGTCCGGAAGCGCAGCAGGAAATCGCCGCGCGCATCGCACCGGTCGCTGGCGTGTATGCGGGCGATACCGGCCGCGCCGCGTTGCTCGCGGCGCAGGAAGCGGCCAACAAGGCGGCCGCGTCGCAAGTCGCCTACGGTGGCACGCTCGACGGCAAGACCATCTTCGACAACCTGTGCACGACCTGCCACACCAATGCCGCCACCGGCGCCCCGGACATCCACAACAAGGCCTCCTGGGCGCCGCGCGTGGCGCAGGGCCTGGATACCCTGGTCAAGCATGCGATCGACGGTTATTCGGGCGCGGATGGCAAGGGCGCCCTGATGCCGGCCAAGGGCGGCAATCCGTCGCTGACCGATGCGCAGGTCAAGGCGACCGTTGAGTGGATGCTGTCGCAAGTCAAATAAGATTTGCGTCATTCCGGCAGGAACTACCGGAATCCAGAAGCCAAGAAAGGCGCGCCGAGTGGCGGAATGCCGCCGGCAAAATCCGCATCCATGCAGTCTGGATCCCGGCACTCCCTGCCGGGATGACGAGCCGAGAGGTGCCATGACCTCGCCTGCAACATTTCCTGTTTTTGCCACGCCACTGACGCTCCCCGGCCCGGCCGGCGCGCTCGAGGCCGCGGTCGATCTGCCCGTTGCCGGCGACGCGCGCGCAGGCGTGGCGATCATCTGCCACCCGCATCCGCAGCACGGCGGCACCATGCACAACAAGGTCGTGACCATGCTCGAGCGCAGCTTGCGCGAATCGGGCCTGGCCACGGTGGTGTTCAACTTCCGCGGCGTCGGCGCATCGGCCGGAACCTATGACGACGGCCGCGGCGAAACCGACGACCTGCTGGCCGTCGCCGCGTGGGTGCAGAGCACGCGGCCGGATGACGCCTTGTGGCTGGCCGGGTTTTCCTTCGGCTCGTATGTCGCCGCGCGTGCCGCGGCGCAATTGCCGGTTCGGCAGATGATTTCCGTGGCGCCGCCGGTGTCGCGCTGGGACTTTGCTCACCTCGCGCATCCGCTGTGCCCGTGGCTGGTGATCCAGGGCGAGGCCGACGAGGTTGTCGATCCCGCGGCCGTGTTCGCCTGGGTCGCCGCGCAAGCCGAACCGCCGACGCTGGTGCGCATGCCCGATACCGGGCATTTCTTCCATCGCCGGCTGATGGATTTGCGCGGCGCGGTCAAGAACGGCGTGCGCAATAATCTTCCACCGTTGCGCGTCGCATGAGCGCGGCGCAAGCGCCCAGCATCCTGTACGCACTGGGCGTGGCGCAAAAGCGCTGGGAGGATGATCCCGCGCAACGTGAAATCTTGCCGGCTCTGGATCGTATCCGTTCCGGAATCCTGGGCGCGTCGAACCATGGCTGGCGGCGCTGGTTCGGCGCTGCGGCGCCCGCGCCGCGCGGATTGTACCTGTGGGGCGCGGTCGGCCGCGGCAAGACGTTTCTATGCGATCTGCTGGTCGAATCGCTGCCGCCCGAGCACGTGCTGCGCCTGCATTTCCACCGTTGCATGGGTCGCGTGCAGGCGCAGTTGAAGTCCCTGCAGGGGCACGCCGATCCGCTGCGCGAGGTCGCCGCCGCATTCGCCGCAGAAGCGAGGTTGTTATGCCTGGACGAGTTCTTCGTCAGCGACATTGGCGATGCGATGATTCTCGCCGGCCTGCTGCAACACCTGTTCGAACAGGGCGTGACCCTGGTGACGACGTCGAACATCGCGCCATCCGGCTTGTATCGCGACGGCTTGCAACGCGCGCGTTTCCTGCCTGCGATTGCCTTGCTCGAGCAGCATTGCGAAGTGCGCGAGCTGGTCTCGCCGCAAGACTACCGGCTGCGTGCGCTGACCCACGCCGGCGTCTATTTCACGCCGCTGGGCGAACACGCCGATCACGAACTCGGCGCGTGTTTTGCACGCATCGCGCCCGGCGCGCATCGCGATGACGCGAGCATCCGCATCAATGATCGCGACATTGCGATCCGCCGTCGCGGCGACGGTGCGGTCTGGTTCGACTTTGCCGCGCTGTGCGAAGGTCCGCGCGCGGTGGCCGACTACATCGACCTGGCGCAGCGCTTCAACACGGTCTTCATCTCCGACGTGCCGCAATTCACGCCGCAAACCGAAGACGCCGCGCGACGCTTCGTCAACCTCGTCGATGAGTTCTACGACCGTGGCGTGAAACTGGTGCTGTCGGCGGCGACGGCCGTCACCGAGCTGTACGACGGCGAGCGGCTGCGCGCCGAGTTCGCGCGAACCCAGAGCCGGCTTATCCAGATGCAAAGCGCGCAATACCTGGCCATGGCCCATCGTCACTGAAACACGACGGGTACATAATGACGTCCGGCCCATTGCATCGGGGACCACCGACCTATATCATGACCGACCGGTTCGCTAAATCATGCGCAACCCGACGAAGGACTCGTTTATGCGATTTCGCGTTTCCCCCGCCCCCCTCCTGATTTTTGCGCTCGCCGCCATCGGTTGCAGCAAGGCACCGCAGCAGGCGCAGATGCCGACGCCGGAAGTCGGCGTGATCGTGGCCAAGGCGCAGTCGGTGCCCTTGACCCGCGACCTGGTCGGTCGCTTGTCCGCCACGCGCACTGCGGACGTGCGCGCGCGCGTGGCCGGCGTGCTGCAAAAGCGCGTGTATACCGAAGGCAGCGACGTCAAGCAGGGCCAGTTGCTGTTCCAGATCGATCCGGCGCCGCTCAAGGCCGCGCTGAATGCGCAAACTGGCCAATCTGGCCGCGGCCAAGGCCACCTACACGAACAACCATGTCGCCGCCGAACGCGCACGCTCGGTCGCCGACAAGGGGCTGTTGTCGAAAACCGATCTGGACAATGCGCTGGCGGCCGAACGCACCGCCGCCGCCGCCGTGCAGCAGGCGCAGGCGACGGTGGAAACCGCGCGCATCAACCTGGGCTATGCGAGCGTCACCGCGCCGATCGATGGCCGCGCCGGCCAGCAGCAGGTGACCGAAGGCGCGCTGGTCGGGCAGAGCGAGGCGACCTTGCTGACCACGGTCGAGCAGATCGATCCGATCTACGTGAATTTCAGCCAGGCGGTCGGTGAGCTCGATGCCCTGCGCCGCGCCCAGGCCGGCGGACACGTGAGCCTGGAACAGGCCAACAAGGCCAAGGTCGACATCGTGCTGCCCGATGGCACGGCGTATACGCATCCGGGCACACTGGATTTTTCCGACACTTCAGTCGATGCCGCCACCGGCGCGGTCAGCCTGCGCGGCATCGTGCCCAACCCTGACCATCAATTGTTGCCCGGCATGTATGTCAGTGTGCGCTTGACCCTTGGCGAAATCACGCATGCGTTCCTGGTTCCACAGGCAGCACTGCAACGCGATCCGGGCGGCGCCTACCTGCTCGTCGTCGGCGCCGATGGCAAGGTCGTGCAGAAGCACGTCACCGCCGACGCGCAGCAAGGCAGCGATTTCGTGGTCACATCGGGATTGTCCGATGGCGACCAGGTGATCGTCTCCGGCGTGCAGCACGTGCGACCCGGCGCCCCGGCCAAGGCCGTGCCCTGGAAAGCGGAAGCCGCCAAGGCCCCGGCCGCGACGGCGGCGTCCACACACTAAGCGCGGCCCAAGCCATGTCGAACTTTTTCATCGACCGCCCCATCTTCGCATGGGTCATCGCCATCCTGATCGCGCTCGGCGGCATCATCGCGCTGACCAATCTGGGCGTGGAATCGTATCCGGCGATTGCGCCGCCGCAGGTCGTCGTCAACGCCAACTATCCTGGCGCCGATGCGGCGACGGTGGAAAAAAGCGTCACCCAGGTCATTGAGCAGACGCTCACCGGCATCGACCACCTTATGTATTTCAGCTCGACCTCCAGCGGCAACGGCGGAGCGAGCATCACGCTCACCTTCGAGCCCGGCACCGATGCGGACACTGCCGCGGTGCAAACCCAGAACAAGGTCACGCTGGCCACGCCACGCCTGCCCGCCGAGGTGGTGCAGCAGGGCGTGACCGTCAACAAGTCCAATCCCGACTTCCTGATGTTCTTGGCGTTGCGATCCAAGGACGGTAGCCTGGATTCATACCGGCTCAACAATCTGTTGTCGTCGGGCATCCTGGATCAGATCGCGCGCCTGCCCGGCGTGAGCAACACGTTTCAAGTCGGCGCCGAATACGCGATGCGCATCTGGCTCGATCCGGACAAGCTGCACGGCTACCGACTGTCCGCCGCGGATGCGCTCGCCGCCGTAAGAGCACAGAACGTACAGGTGGCTGCCGGTTCCATCGGCGCCGAACCGGCGCTGCCGGGCACCGGCATCACCGCGACGGTGCGTGCCGAAGGTCGCTTCTCCACGCCGGAACAATTCGGCAACATCATCCTGCGTGCGAATGCCGACGGCACCACCGTGCGCCTGAAGGATGTCGCGCGCATCGCTCTGGGTCCCGCCAGTTACGGGCAGCGCGCCGTATTCAACAACGTACCGGTGACTGGTGCCGGCGTGCAGCTCGTCAGCGGCGCCAACGCGCTGACCGTGGCGCAGGAGGTCAAGGACAAACTCACCGAACTGCAATCGAGCTTCCCGCCCGGCGTGGAGTGGTTCATTCCTTACGATTCCACCACCTTCGTGCGCGTGGCGATCACCGAGGTGGTCGATACGCTGGTGATCGCCTTCGTGCTGGTGTTCCTGGTGATGCTGGTGTTCCTGCAGAACCTGCGCGCCACCCTGATCGCCACGCTGGTGATTCCCACCGCCCTGCTCGGTGGTTTCCTCGCGCTGTGGGGTCTGGGTTTCACGATCAACCAGCTGTCGCTGTTCGCCATGGTGCTGGCGATCGGCATCGTCGTCGACGACGCCATCGTGGTGATCGAAAACGTCGAACGCATCATGAGCGAGGAAGGCCTGCCGCCGCGCGAAGCGACGCGCAAGGCGATGGGCCAGATTTCCGGCGCCGTGGTTGCCATCGCCCTGGTGCTGATGGCGGTGTTCATGCCCAGCGCACTGCAGAGCGGATCCGTGGGCGCCATCTATCGCCAGTTCGCGCTGACCATCGCGCTGTCCACCGCGTTTTCCGCATTCCTCGCCCTGGCCTTCACCCCGGCCCTGTGCGCTACGTTGATCCGCGCCACGCACGAGGATCACAAGAATCGCTTCTTCGTCTGGTTCAACAAGACCTTTGACTGGACCCGCCATACCTACACCGGCCACGTGCGCAGCGCCGTGCGCCACGCGCCGCGCTGGATGGCGGCCTTCGCGGTTGTCGCGGTGATCTGCGGTTTGCTGTTCTGGAAACTGCCGTCGAGCTTCGTGCCGGACGAGGACCAGGGCTACGCGCTGGCGATCGTCTCGTTGCCGGCCGGCGCCACCATTGCCCGCACCAACGCGGTGATGGACCAGGTCAGCGACGTCATTCGCACCAACCCGGAAGTCGAGCGCGTGTTCGCAATGTCCGGCTTCAGCTTCGTCGGCAATGGCGAGAACGTCGGCATGGCCTTCATCGGGTTCAAGCCTTGGGGTGAGCGCAAGGACAACATCGTCACGCTGATTCCTCGCCTGCAGGGCCAATTGTTCGCCAAGGTCAAGGACGCACAGGTGTTCGTCGCCAACCTGCCGACGATCCGCGGACTCGGCCGCTTCGGTGGTTTCGACATGTTCCTGCAGGATCGCAGCGGCCAGGGCCACGAAGCACTGATGCAGGCGCGCAACATGCTGCTCGGCGCGGCTGCCAAGCACCCGGACACCCTCGTCGGCGTGCGGCCAAACGCGCTGGAAGATGCACCGCAATTGAAGATGACGGTGGATCGCGTGCAGGCGCAGTCGATGGGGCTATCCCTTTCGGACGTCTATACCGCCATCCAGCTGATGCTGGCGCCGGTCTACGTGGACGACTTCGACTACGGCGGCCGCGTGCTGCGCGTGATCATGCAGGCCGATGCGCCATTCCGCACCAGCCTCGACGCGTTGCGCCACTTCTACGTCGCCGGCAAGGCGCCCGCATCCGGCGGGCCCGCGCCGATGATCCCGTTGTCGAACGTGGTGCACGCGGACTGGACGCTGGCTGCGCCGAGCCTGGCGCGCTACAACGGCTACGAGGCGATCGACATCGTCGGCAGCCAGGCGCCGGGCAAGAGTACCGGCCAGGCCATGGACCTGATGAAGACCTTGGTCGACAACGATCTGCCGCGCGGTTTCGGCTTCGAGTGGACCGGCCAGAGCCTGCAGGAAATCCTGTCCGGCCAGCAGGCGCCAATCCTGTTCGGGCTCTCGGTGCTGATCGTGTTCCTGTGCCTGGCGGCGCTGTACGAAAGCTGGTCGATCCCGGTGTCGGTGATGCTGGTCGTGCCGCTCGGCCTGACCGGCGCGCTCGCCGCGACCTGGGCGCGCGGCTTGTCCAACGACGTGTTCCTCAAGGTCGGACTCATCACCATCATCGGCCTGGCGGTGAAAAATGCGATCCTGATTGTCGAGTTCGCGGTGCAGGAACAAAAGCGCGGGCGGCCGTTGGGCGTGGCCGTGGTCGATGCAGCGCGCCTGCGCCTGCGCCCGATCCTGATGACCAGCTTCGCCTTCATCCTCGGCGTGATGCCGCTGGTGGTTTCCACCGGCGCCGGCGCCAACGCACGCCACGCCATTGGCACCGGCGTGGTCGGTGGCATGCTGGTCGCCACCTTTCTCGGCGTGCTGTTGATCCCGGTGTTCTACGTCACGATCCGCCGCCTGCTCGGCGACAAGCTCGAGTCCGAGGCCGAAACCCTGGCGCAGACACAGGACGAGCACGTGCACGGTTGAACGGACGCGCAGTCGCGTCTGCCAGTGGCTACAATAGGCGGATCGAATCCGATCCGGGAGATCACATGAGCGCATTCACGCCCACGCCGCCGACTGGTGGCGAGAAGATCCGCATCGCCGACGGCAAGCTCAACGTGCCGGATCGGCCGATCATTCCGTTCATCGAGGGCGACGGCACCGGCCCGGATATCTGGCGCGCCTCGGTGCGCGTGCTCGATGCAGCCGTGAAGAAGGCCTATGGCGGCAAGCGCCAGCTCATGTGGATGGAAGTGCTCGCCGGCGAGAAGGCGTTCAATAGCAGCGGCAACTGGCTGCCGGATGAAACCGTCGCGGCCTGCCGCGATTATCTGGTCTCGATCAAGGGCCCGCTGACCACGCCGGTCGGCGGCGGCATCCGCTCGCTCAATGTCGCGCTGCGCCAGATGCTCGATTTGTACTGCTGCGTGCGTCCGGTGCGCTACTTCGCCGGCGTGCCATCGCCGGTGAAGAAACCCGAAGACGTGGACATGGTGATCTACCGCGAGAACACCGAGGACATCTACGCCGGCATCGAATTCCAGCAAGGAACCGAAGATGCGGCGAAGTTCAGGAAGCTGATGCAGGAGAATTTCCCCAAGCAGTTCGCCAAGGTGCGTTTCCCGGACTCTTCCGGTTTCGGCATCAAGCCGGTGTCGGTGGAAGGCACGCAGCGCCTGGTGCGCGCGGCCATGCATTACGCCATCGACAACGATCGTGCCTCGGTGACGCTCGTGCACAAGGGCAACATCATGAAGTTCACCGAAGGCGCGTTCCGCGACTGGGGTTATCAACTCGCGAAGGACGAGTTCGGTGCGGTGGAATTGGACGGCGGGCCTTGGTGCACGTTCAAGAATCCCAAGACCGGCCGTGACATCGTGGTCAAGGACGTGATCGCCGACGCGTTCCTGCAGCAGATCCTCACGCGCGCGAAGGAATACGACGTGATCGCCACGTTGAACCTGAATGGCGATTACGTATCCGACGCGCTGGCTGCGGAAGTCGGCGGCATCGGCATCGCGCCGGGTGCCAACATCAACTACGTCACCGGCCATGCCGTGTTCGAAGCCACGCACGGAACTGCGCCCAAGTATGCCGGTCAGGACAAGGTGAATCCGGGTTCGGTGATCCTCTCCGGCGAGATGATGCTGCGCTACATGGGCTGGACGGAAGCGGCCGACGCGATCATCAAGTCGATGGACGCGACCATTGCCGCCAGGACCGTGACCTACGATTTCGCGCGCATGATGCAAGGCGCGAAGCTGCTCAAATGTTCGGAATTCGGCGATGCGCTCATCGCCGCCATGTGAGGTGACCACCATGAAAATGCACACAGTAGCCATTTCCGTTTTTGCGCTGGCGTTGTCGGCTTGCTCTGCTTCGCAGGCGCCGGCTCCGGCAGCGGCTCCGCCGCCGCCGCGCGCGGCCGACCAGCCGGCCAATCCGCCGCCGCCGGTCAGCGCCGAGCAGGCATTCGCCACCAAACTCGATGGCGTGCTCGCCGGTGACTGGCGCGAAGCGGCGAACAAGGCACGCGATCAGTATCGCCATCCCAAGGCCACGCTGGAGTTCTTCGGCCTCAAGCCCGGCATGAGCCTGATCGAGATCACTCCCGGCGGCGGTTGGTACGCGGAAATTCTCGCTCCCCTGATGAAGGGTGACGGCAGCTACACCGCCGCGCTCACCATTCCGAAGAAGCCCGAGGGCGAAGCCGCGCAGGACAAGAGCGCGCTGGAAAAAATGTTCGCCGCTGATGCCGCGCAGTACGGCGATGCCAAGGTCGTGCAATTCGATCCGAAGGCACCGAACTTCGGTGCGCCTGCTTCGGCGCGCCTGCTTCGGCGGACATGGTCGTGACCTTCCGCAACGTGCACAACTGGGTGATGGGCGACTACGCGCCGGGCATGTTCAAGGCGTTCTTCGAGGTGCTCAAGCCCGGTGGCGTGCTCGGCGTCGCCGACCATCGCGCGACAGCCGGCGCGGACCTGGCCAAGATCAAGGATTCGGGTTATCTGCCCGAGGACTACGTGATCAAGCTCGCCACCGACGCCGGCTTCAAGCTCGAAGGCAAGAGCGAGATCAATGCCAACCCGAAGGACGATCACGATCATCCCAAGGGTGTGTGGACGTTGCCGCCGACGCTGGCGCTGAAGGATGTCGATCGTGACAAGTACCTCGCCATCGGCGAATCTGATCGCATGACGCTGCGCTTCGTCAAACCGGCGGCCGACAAGATTTTTGCCGCGCCCGCTGACAATTCGGGAAAGTAAATAGCAGCATTCTGTCGTCCCGGCATGGTCGAAGCCCGCGACAGCGGGCTGAGGGGGACCCAGACCACATGGATGTGAACAGCACTGATGAGCCTGCCATCCATGGCATCTGGATTCCGGCATTCCCTGCCGGAATGACGAGCAACGATGCTCATCGCCCTCAACAAACCCTTCAACGTGCTGTGCCAGTTCACCGACCACACGGTGCCGCCACGGCGCACGCTGGCGGAGTTCGTGACGGTTCCCGACGTCTATCCGGCGGGCCGCCTCGACTACGATTCCGAAGGCTTGTTGCTGCTGACCGACGACGGCAAGCTCGCGCAACGCCTGACCGATCCGCGCCACGAGACCGCCAAGACGTACCTGGTGCAAGTCGAGGGCAAGCCAACGGATGCGCAGATTGCGCAGTTGTGCAAAGGTGTACAACTGAACGATGGCCCGACCTTGCCTGCGCAGGCTCGCCGATTGGATGCCGCACCGGATTGGCTGTGGCCACGCGATCCGCCGGTACGGTTTCGCAAGTCCGTGCCGGATGCGTGGCTCGAACTGACGATCCGCGAAGGCCGCAACCGCCAGGTGCGGCGCATGACCGCCGCGGTCGGCTTGCCGACGCTGCGCCTGATCCGTGTACGCATCGGCGATGTTGCGCTGGATGGTTTGGAGCCCGGGCAAACCCGGGTCTTGCGGCCGTGAACTCGCCAAATGATTCGCCTTAGCGGATAATGAGTGTCCGTTCTGGCGAAAGGCGATATCCCATGAAATTCGGTGAACTGATTCTTTCCAAACGCGAACAACGCAAGCTCAGCGTGCGCCAGGTCGCCGTGCAGGTCGGCACGACGGCAAGTTACCTGTACGAACTCGAGCAGGGCAAGACGGTGAATATCCGCCTGCCGCTGGCCGCCAAGTTGAGCCAGGTGCTCAAGGTGCCGATGGCTACGCTTGCCGCCGCCGCGTTGGCGGAAGAAGAACGCAACGCCCGGGCAGCCAAGCGCCGCAAGCGCAAGTAAGCGCCACGGCTCAGCGATTGGTCAGCTGGATCTCGATGCGCCGGTTCTTCGCGTAGGCTTCGGGCGTGTCGGCGGGATCCAGCGGCTGGAACTGGCCGAAGCCGTTCGCCGACAGGCGATTGGCGGGGATGCCCTGCACGACGAGGTATTTGACGATGGCCACCGCGCGCGCGGTCGATAGCTCCCAGTTCGATGCAAACTGCGCGGTATGGATCGGACGCTTGTCGGTGTGGCCATCGATGCGCACGATCCAGTCCAGGTTCGAGGGAATTTCCGCCGCGACCTGATTGAGCGTCTGCGCGAGCTTTTTCATCTGCACCTGCGCGGCCGGACTCAAGTCCGCCGAACCGGAATCGAACAGGATGTCCGTCGGAACCACGAAGCGGTCGCCGACGACGTGGATGTCCGCGCGATCGCCGAGCGCCGCGCGCAGCTTGCCGAAGAATTCCGAGCGGTATTTTTCCAGCTGGTTGACCTTGTTCGCGAGCGCGAGATTGAGCTGCGCGCCAAGGTCGGCGATCTTGCGATCCTTGTCCTTGACGTTGGCGTTGGCAAGATCGAGCGCGGCAGAAACCTTGTTCAACTGCTCGCGCAGTGCGGCAAGCTGGCGGTTGAGCAATTCAACCTGCGCGGCGGATTTCGCGTTCAGGTCGGTGGCAACGACGAGGTTCTTCTTCGAGGTATCCAGTTCCGCGCCAAGGCTCGCCACCTGCTGTTCGAGCTGGGCCTTGAGCGCGGAAAGCGCGGCGATGTCGGCATCGAGCCTGGCGGCTTGCGCGGTCGCGGCATCGAGTTGGGTTTTCACCGCGTCGCGCTCGTTCGTGGCCGTGCCCAGCGACGCCGAAAGCTCGTTCACCCGGGTATTGAGTGCGGCGTTGCTGTCTTGCGCCAGCGACAAGGTTTTCGCCAGTTGCGCGATCTGCGCGTTGAGATCGGCGAGTGCGCGATTCTTGCCGGCGATGGTCTGCGACAGCACGAACTGGCCGATCGCGAAGATCAGCAACACGAACACCATCACCAGGATCAGCGACGACAGCGCGTCGACGAATCCCGGCCAAATGTCGAGCGCACGACGGCGGCGAGCGAGCGAATTCATTGCACGCCCGCGCGCTTGCCATCGACCGCAGCCGCAATCGTGCGCGAGAGCAGGCGCAGTTCGCCACGCAGGTCGTCGGACAGGCGTTCGCCGCCATTCGGCGCGGCGGCAAGGGTCTTGAGCGCGTTCTTCAATTCTTCCTGGGTTTCGGCAAGGCCGCGGAATTCGCGGGTTTCACGCGTGAGCAGATCGGCGAGCCGTCCCAGTTGCGTGTTCAATTCGCCCAGTTGTTCGCTGCCGCCGCGCCGCTCGCGTTCGGATTCGGTGAGCGCGCGCTGCATGCGTTCCAGCCCGTCGGCGGTCTGCTCGAGCAGCGCCTGCACGTAGGCCGGCACGCTCGCTTCGCCGTCGCCGTGCAAGGCGCCGGAGGACAAGCGCGTCATGCTCGAGAGCCAGTCTTCCAGCTCGTTGTAGAAGCGGTTCTGCGCATGGCCGGATTGCAGATCGAGGAATCCGAGCACGAGCGACGAGGCGAGACCGAACAACGACGTGGAGAAACTCGTCGACATGCCGGCGAGCGGTTCGCGCAATTGTTCCTTGAGCGTGTTGAACATGGCTGCGGGATCGGTGCCGACGCCGAGCGAGCCGATGATGTCGGCGACCGAGCGGATGGTGACGAGCAAGCCCCAGAACGTGCCGAGCAGACCAAGAAATATCGCAAGTCCCACGAGGTAGCGCGACAGGTCGCGCGATTCCTCCAGGCGCAAATAGACGCTGTCCAGCACCGAGCGCAACGATTGCGTGGACAGCGAGAACTTCGCGCGCTCGCGGCCGGCGAACATGCGCGCCATCGGTGCGAGCAGGCGCGGCTTGACCGGCACGGGACGATCCGGTGGCGAGCGCCTGAACGCCTCGATCCATTCGACTTCGCGCGCCAGCAGCAGCACCTGGCGCAGGTTGGCGAAGATGCCGAACGCGAGCACGGCGAGGATCACGCCGTTGAAAAACGGATTGGCCTGGAAGTTCGCGGCCAGTCGCGTCGCCAGCAATACGGCGAGCACGGCGACGGCGGCGAGGAAGCTGAGCATCCAGACGAGGGTTTGCGAAGGTTTGGTCATGGCGGACAATGCTTATCGATGCGATCGGGATTGGACTGGTTGCCTGCGCAATGGTTCCACGCGCAAGTGGCGCAATTGTGTCAACGCCGAGGCTTCGCGCGCGCCGTCGGCGTCGCGGTCCACGGGTCGTCCGGCCAGTGCTGGCGCGGATAGCGGCCCTTGAGTTCCTTTTTCACGTCCGGATAGGTGCGTTCCCAGAAACTGCGCAGGTCCTGCGTGACCTGGATCGGACGCTGCGCGGGCGAAAGCAGGTGCAGGACCACCGCCGCCTTGCCGCGGGCGATGCGCGGCGTATCGGCCAGGCCGAACAATTCCTGCAACTTGACCGCCAGCACCGGCGGCTTGCCCGGCTCGTAGTGCAGGCGCTTGTGGCTGCCGCTGGGAACGGTGAGCGATTCCGGCGCGAGCTCGTCGACGAGTTTGCGTTGGGCATGCGTCAGGCGCGATGCCAGCGCCTCGCCGAGGATCGTCGGCGACAGCGCATCCAGCCGCGTCTTGCCGGCAAGATACGGCGCCAGCCAGTCTTCCAGTGAATCGAGCAGGGCCGCGTCGGTGAGATCGGGCAATTCCAGTTCCGGGCACCACTCGCGCAGGCAGGCCACGCGCCCGCGCAGGGCGAGCGCGTGATCGCTCCACGGCAGTGTGGCGAGTCCGATATCACGCACGGCGCACAGCAAGGCTGGCAGCGCATCTTCCGGCTTGGCGGGAACGCCGCGGCGCTCGAGTACGAGCTGCGCGAAACGGCGTTCCTCGAATGTTTCCACCGCGCGCTTGTAGGGATTCCACCGGGAAGCTCGTTCGCGCGCAAAGCTCGCGGAGAAATCACGTTCGAGAACATCCGCATCGAACGGCGCGGCGGCCAGGATCAGACTATCGCGTTCGTCGAAGCGCAGGTCGGTCACCACCAGCCATGGTTCGCCATAGAGTTGCGTGTTCGGATGCAGGTGCGCGCCGCGGCCATTGCTCAAGCGATAGCGATGCGGGTCATTGCCATCTTGTTTGGCAACGCGATCGGGGAAGGCATGCACGAACAGGTTGCCGAGCGCGAGCCTGTCGTGGCTATTCGGTGCCGCGGATTTCGCGTCGAAACGCCGTCGCCAGCCGGAAGCGGCCTGGTCGATCGCAGCCAGCGCACCAGGATCGGCCCCGGCATGACGCGCGCCGCGCTTGTCGCTGCGCCAGGCATGCAGCACAGCCACGCGCGCACGAAAGTCGTCGTTGCGCCCACCATCGCCGCGCAGCGGATTGCGCGCTTCGATCAGTGCGATCAGATCACACGCGAGGGCACGCTGTGCGTCGGGTGCGCGCAAGGCCATCGCGGTAAGCCGCGGCGCGGCGCCGGTGGTGAGCATGCGGCGGCCGAGGCTGGTCACGCGCGCGTTTGCATCCAGTGCCCCGAGCAAGACCAGCAGATCGCGCGCGCTGGCGAGCGCACCTTGCGGCGGTGCATCCAGCCAGTGCAGGTCCGGCGATCCCCAGGCGGCGAGTTCCAGCGCCAGTGCGGACAATTCCACCTGTGCGATTTCCGCGCGGCGCGCCGGTTCCAGGCGCAGGCTCTGCGGCCACAGCCGATACGCAATGCCTTCCGCCACGCGACCGGCGCGGCCGGCGCGCTGATCGGCGGATGCCTGCGATATGTTGACGGTTTGCAGGCGCGAAAAGCCCGAATTCGGATCGAAACGCGGCTCGCGCGCAAGGCCGGAATCGATCACCGCGCGAATGCCTGGCAGGGTGACCGAGGATTCGGCCACGTTCGTCGCCAGCACGATGCGTCGCGTGCCCGCGCGCGTGGGCGCCAGTGCGGCGTGCTGCTCGGCGAGCGCGAGTTCGCCGTGCAGCGCGAGTATTTGTACTCCCTCCCCCAACCCTCTCCCCCGCCGGCTGTCGGGGGAGAGGGCATTGCTTGCCTGCTCGATCTCGCGCCGTCCCGGCAGGAACGCGAGGATGTCGCCATCGGTTTCACGCAACGCCACTTCCACCACGCGGCGCAAATGAAACGGCCAATCCTCGTTGGCCTTCGCCGTCGGATACTCGATGCGCACCGGAAAACTGCGGCCGGCGGAGGTGATGCGCGGCGCGTCGAACCAGCGCGCGATGCGCTCGCCGTCGAGCGTGGCCGACATGATGGCGAGGCGCAAGTCCGGTCGCAGTGTCGATTGCACCTCGAGCGCGAGCGCCGCGCCCAGATCGCCGTGCAGATGGCGCTCGTGGAATTCGTCGAAGAGTATCGCGCCAATGCCGGGCAATTCCGGATCGGACTGGATCAGGCGCGTGAGGATGCCTTCGGTCACGACCTCGATGCGTGTGCGTGCGGACGTCTTCGCTTCGAAGCGGATGCGGTAGCCGACAGTAGCGCCAACTTCCTGGCCGAGCTGTGCGGCCATGAACTCCGCCGCCGCGCGCGCGGCGATGCGGCGCGGTTCGAGGACGAGGATTTTCTTGTCTCCCAGCCAATCCGCGTCGAGCAGGGCCAGCGGCACCTGCGTGGTCTTGCCCGCGCCGGGCGGCGCTTCCAGCACCAGGCGCGGGTGTTGCGCGAGGCTGGCCAGGATTTCCGGCAAGACCTCATGGATGGGGAAATGTGTACTTTTCATCATCGTATAAACAACGATCCCGCCACGCGGGCGGGATCGAAGCGTTGCGTGCAGCCGCAGTTTACTGGCAAGTCAGGCCGTTCATCTGCGACAGCCGCGTCCAGGTCTTGCTGCCTTTGCCGGTCGGTACGCCGGTTGGCAGGCCCGCTGCCGACTGGTAGCTGAATTGCATCGTATTGCAGTCCGGGAACTGAACGTTGAACGTACCCCATAACTGCGGGGCCTGGGCGACCGCACCACTGCCGGCAAAGCTGCCCCCATAGGAATAGGCCAGTTGCAGTGGGACCGACGTCGCGCCCGCATTGAAGATTCCGGTACCAAAGAGCCAATAGGGCACGCCGTCGGAATCGAAGGTGTACCAGGCGATGTTGATGAATCGCGGCAGGTTGTTGCCGCTGCCTTGCAGCTCGCCAACCTCGACTTGGATGCCCTCGCCGCTGTGCGCCTTGTCGTACCAGTTGCCCGTCATATAGCCGCTGATCGGCAGCGGTTGCGAAGCGGCCGCGTATAGCGATGGGTTGTAGGCCGGCAGGTTGAAATTGGTGTAGCGGTTCGGATCGGCCTGGTTGAGCGTATCGACGGTAAGTGTCAGCGCGTTGTTGTAATTGAGTTGAATCGAACCGCCATAGAAATTTTCCAGCACGAACACATCGCTGTTCACCAGCGGATTGAGCGCGTAGGTGGTAGAGAAGAATGTATTTGGATCGTTCGCCATTCGAACGTAGAGGGTATTGCCGCCCTGCGTCACCGACACGCCCGGAACCGTCGGATACAGGCTCGTGTTGCCTTCCATGTTCGAGGGCCGGTCGATTTCCATCAGGGTTGCGGACAAGCCACTGGTGCAGACGACACGAAACACGTAAATCTTGACGGTTTCACTATAAGTCGCTTCATTGCCGCCGGCATAGGGATCGCCGATGAGCCTGATCTGTGCATAGCGTGCAAGCGGATCGTTCTGCCACAAGCCCAGTGGAATCGGCGAATTCAGGCAGCTCGGTGGATAGGCACGGTCGGGATTGGCGAACATCTCGCCAGCCGTTGCGCCGCCCGGTTTGGCCCCGGCGACCGCTTTTGCGCCGGCCATGGCCTTGCCACCAATGATCTGCGCCTGCATTTGCGCGCGTATTTGTTGGGCCTGCGCCAGATCCAGTTGCGCTCCGGCAGCCGAGGGGCCGGCCGCCTGTGCGAGCGTCGCGGCGGCCAGCGCGAACGTGGCCAGGCCGCAGAAAAAAATCGTCGAGTGCTTCATTTCAATCTCCCAAAGCGAATCCCCGTGCGTGCAGACTGTGGCGCTGCCGGTTAACCGGTCGTGAACGCACGCCGCGAGGGATTGGCATAATGCCAGACCTCATCAACAACGCGCGACCATGCAACTCGTCGACATCGGCGCCAACCTAACCCACGAATCCTTCCGTCACGACTTTGCGGACGTGCTCGCGCGCGCGCGCGCGGCGGGCGTGGCGCAACTCGTCGTCACCGGCGCGTCCTTGCAGGGCGCGCGCGATGCGCTGGACCTGGCGCGTGCGCATCCGGGCGCGCTGTTCGCGACCGCTGGCGTGCATCCGCACCATGCCAGTGACTTCGACGCGGACACCGAAGCCGGCTTGCGCGAATTGCACGCGCAGCCCGAAGTCGTCGCCGTCGGCGAAACCGGCCTGGACTACTTCCGCGACTTCTCGCCGCGCGAGGCACAGTTGTTCGCCTTCGAACGCCAGCTCGAACTCGCGGCGGATTGCGGCAAGCCGTTGTTCCTGCACCAGCGCGATGCGCATGCCGATTTCATCGCCTGCATGGACAACGTGCGTGGTCGGATCCAACGTGCCGTCGTGCACTGCTTCACCGGCACGCGCGAAGAATTGTTCGACTACCTCGACCGCGACTTCCACATCGGCATCACCGGCTGGATCTGCGACGAGCGCCGCGGCACGCATCTGCGCGAACTGGTCAAGGCCATTCCCGCCAACCGCCTGATGCTGGAAACCGATGCGCCGTACCTGTTGCCGCGCACGGTCAAACCCGCGCCTTCGCACCGGCGCAATGAGCCGATGTACCTTGCGCACATCTGCACCGAAGTCGCGCGTGATCGCGGCGAGGAAGCGGGCATCACGGCCGCGAACACGACGGCGACGGCGCGCGAATTCTTTTCGTTGCCGCACGCGTGATGGCGGGGCGGCGGCCGATTGCGCCACCTGCGTCACAAGCACGCGATGCCGTTGTGGCATTATTGGCTGCCGACGGTAGGGATGGATTGACGCGTGACGGACGGCACAAACAACACGACCACGGGCTGGATCGTGTTCGACCAGGTCGAGATCGACCTCGCCGGCCGGCGCCTGCTGGTTGCTGGTACGCAGGCGGCGCTCGAACCCAAGGCATTCGCCGTGCTGGCGCTGTTCGCACGGCATCCCGGGCGCGCGTTCTCGCGCGATGAAATCCTCGATGCGGTGTGGGGTCATCGCCATGTAACACCCGGTGTGCTCAACCGCATCATCACGCTGTTGCGCCAGGCGCTCGGCGAGGGCGCGCAGCACGCGCAGTACATCGCCACCTTGCATGGCGTGGGCTATCGTTTCGATGCAGCCACGCAATGGCGGGCGCAGCGCGAGGGCGAAGCCGCACCGGCGATCGATCCGCCGGCACCGTCTGCGGCAACCCTCGATGCGCAAGCGCCGTTGCCAGGCGTGACGCAAGCGCCGGCGCAAACGGCACCGCGCGGGTTCCGGTATGCGGCAGCATGGCTGGCCGTGCTGCTGGCCGTTGTCATCGCGGCGTGGACGTTCTGGCCGCAGCCGCGCCCCGCGGAAAACGCGCCGACCGAGACGCAGAGTGTCGCGGTGTTGCCGCTGGTCAATGCGACGGGCGATGCGAACCAGCAGTATTTCGCCGACGGCATCGCGGAAAACCTGATCGGCACCTTGTCGCAATACGATGCGCTGCGCGTTATCGGCCGCAGCTCGTCATTTCTTTTTCGCGACAGCCGCGAAGGCGCCAAGGCGATCGGCGCCAGGCTCGGCGTGTCGCACCTGATCGAAGGCAGTGTGCGCCGCGACGGCGACACCATTCGCGTCGGCATCGAATTGAATCGTGTGGTTGACGGCAGCACGATATGGACACAGAAGTTCGACCGTCCCTACAAGGACCTGTTCGCCTTGCAGGACGAAATCGCGCTCGCCGTGGCCGGCGCACTGCAGGTGAAATTGCTGCACGCCATGCCCGGTGCGGTCTACACCGGCCGTCCGAGCACCGGCAATCTCGATGCGTACAACGCGTATTTGCGCGGTACGTCATTGATGATGGGCCCGGATCTGCAAAAGGCCATCGAGGAATTCTCGCACGCCACGCAAATCGATCCGGCTTACGCGCAAGCCTGGTCGTGGCTGGGTTTCATGCGGACCCAGTATGCGCGCTTCAATCTCAGCGGCGACGACGAGCGCAGCGCCTTCACGCAAGCGCGCGAGGAAATCGACACCGCGCTGCGCTTGCAACCGAATTTTGGTCAGGCTCATGCCATCCGCGCGAATTGGTTGTGGGCGGCCAACCATGACTGGAACGGCGCGCTCGCGGAGTTTCGCATTGCCCTGCCCCTGGTGCCGGAAACCGATCCCACGCACGGCGCGATCAGCCGTCTGTTGTCGACGCTCGGACGCATCGACGAAGCCATCATCGAGCGGCGCAAATACATCGATGGCGATCCTTTGGGCACATTTGCCTTCATCTTATTGGCCAATTTGCAAGCCAGTATTGGGCGTCTGGACGAGGCCCACGCGAGCCTGCAAAAGGCCGCACAAGTGCAGCCGGATCAAACGGACTTATACGCCAGCGAGCGCAGCGAGTTTGCCGTCCTGCGTGGCGATGCCGGCAAGGCGCTGGCCGAAGCAACGAGCATGTCGAGCGGATATCGGCGCGACCGCACGCTCGCATTCGCCTTGCAGATGGGTGGCGATCGCGAGGCGGCCGATGCGGCACTGCAAAGACTGATCGACGCCTACGGCCAGTCCAAGGGCGATGCGTACATCATTACCCGTGTGTATGCCTTGCGCGGCGACGCAGACAAAACGTTCGAATGGCTGCAACGCGACTGGGATCGTGGCGCTACGGCCGCGCATTACATCCTGTTCGATCCGCTGCTGCTGCGCTTTCGCAACGATCCGCGTTTTGCGGCGTATTGCCAGCGCGCCGGCTTGCCGCCGCCATCGGCGAGCGAGGCGTTGAGCCTGGATCGCATTCGTACGATGGTGGCGACAAAAGGCTGATCGACGCATGCCGCACCTGTAGGCTGCTGCCATCAGCATCGCAAGAACTCCGGCAAGGCGCAGTGAATCGCGTTACAGTCTTCGAAAACGTACAAGGATCGGGTGTTGAAGGACGCAGTGGAAAAAGCGACTACCGGTTGGATCGTCTTCGACCGCATTGAAATCGACCTTGCGGGCCGCCGCCTGTTCGTGGCGGACGCGCAACTGGCGCTCGAACCGAAGGCATTCGCGGTGCTGGTGCTGTTCGCGCAGCATCCCGGGCGCGCGTTTGCTCGCGACGAGATCCTCGACGCGGTGTGGGGTCATCGCCATGTGACGCCCGGCGTGCTCAACCGCATCATCACCTTGCTGCGGCAGGCGCTGGGCGAGGGCGCGCAGCACGCGCAGTACATCGCCACCTTGCATGGCGTGGGTTATCGTTTCGATGCAGCCACGCAATGGCGGGCGCAGCGCGAGGGCGAAGCCGCACCGGCGATCGCTCCGCCGGCACCGCCCGCGGCAACCGTCGATGCGCAAGTGCCGTTGCCGGGCGTGACGCAAGCACCGGCGCAAACGGCACCGCGCAAATTTTCCTATGTGGCGGTCGCCATGGCCGTACTGGTGGCCATTGCAATCACAGGATGGAAATTCTGGCCGCACACGCGCACCGCCGAAAACGCGCCGGTCGAGGCGCAAAGCGTCGCCGTGCTGCCGCTGGTCAATGCCACGGGCGACGCCAGCCAACAATTTTTCACGGACGGCATATCCGAAAACCTGATCGCCACCTTGTCGCAGTACGAAGGCCTGAAAGTCATCGGTCGCAGTTCGGCATTTCATTTTCGCAACAGCCGCGAAGGCGCCAAGGCCATTGGCGCGAAACTCGGGGTGACGCACCTGATCGACGGCAGCGTGCAACGCGATGGCGAGGACGTGCGCATCGGCATCGAGCTGACTCGCACCAACGATGGCACGACGGTGTGGACACGGGTTTTTGACCGGCCGCACAAGGAGCTGTTCGCGTTACAGGACGAAATCGCGCTCGCCGTGGCCGGTGCACTGCAGGTGAAATTGCTTCACGCCATGCCCGGTGCGGTCTACACCGGCCGTCCGAGCACCGGCAATCTCGATGCGTACAACGCGTTTTTGCGCGGTACGTCGTTCATGGCCGCCGGGGACATGCGCAAGTCCATGGAACAATTCACGCTGGCGACGCAGATCGACCCGGCCTACGCCCAGGCATGGGCGTGGCTGGGCCTGCGGCGTACGGTATACACACTCGACGAGTTGCAAGGCGATGCGGCACGCAGCTCGTACCAGCAGGCGCGCGAGGAAATCGACACGGCCCTGCGTCTGCAGCCGAACTTCGGCCAGGCGCACGCCATCCTTGCGAATTGGTTGAGAACCGCCAGCCACGATTGGAACGGCGCGCTGGCCGAGTTCCGCATCGCTCTGCCACGGGTGCCGGACAACGACCCTTCGCACGGCGCCTACAGCATCCTGCTGTCCGCGATGGGCCGCGTCAACGAAGCCATCGCCGAGCGGCGCAAGTACATCGATGGTGATCCACTTGCCGCCTACGGATACATGTACCTGGTCAACATGCAGGCCAGCCTCGGTCGGCTGGACGAAGCCGAAGCCAGTCTGGGCGACGCCGAAAAGCTCGATCCTTCCGCAACCGATTGGCATGCCGTCAAACGCAGCGAAATCGCCCTGCTGCGCGCAGACACGGACAAGGCATTGGCGGCGGCGGCGAGCATGTCGGCCGGCGAGTGGCGCGACATGACACGCGCGCTCGCCTTGCAAGCCGGCCGCGACCGCAAGGCTGCAGACGCCGCACTGCGGAACTTGACCGTGTCTGCGGGGGATTTCAATCGCAAGGCTTACCTCATCGCCCGCATGCATGCCTTGCGCGGCGACGCCGACAAGACCTTCGAGTGGCTGCAACACGACTGGGAGCACGGCGCTGCAGCCGTGCACTACGTGCTGTTCGATCCATTCCTGTTGCGTTTCCGCAATGATCCGCGTTTCGCCGCGTATTGCCAGCGTGCCGGCCTGCCGCCGCCGTCGGCGAGCGAGGCGCTGAGCCTGGACGAGATCCGCGCCCGGGTTGACGCCAAGTCGTGAGTGGGAGGCGTGGCGTGGCATCCGCCTGCGACTTCAGGCCGGCACGATGTCGAACGCGATGGTCAGGCGCGTGGCTTGCGCGGTGCCGGCAAACGGCACGGTGCCGTGCCACATCCATGACGGAAACAGCACCAGCAGGCCCGGTTCGGGTTTGACGAAGTATTCGGCGCCAAGCGCCGTCGTCGGCAGGACCGGTTCGCCGAACTTGATCCATCCGTCGCCATTGCCGGTGCCGATCGATTCGGGAAGATCGATATAGCACGCCGAGGATATCCAGCCCTGGCCGTGAAAGTGATTGAAGTGGAAGCCGTTGGCGCGCAGCAGTACCGACCACATGCCATTGCAGCGCCAGCGTCCCTGGTTGCGGCGACGCAAGGCATCCGCGCCCGGCCCCAGCATGCGCAGATAGCGGTCGATGGGCCCGGCGATGGCTTGTGCAAAGGCACGTAGCGCGGGGTCTTGTGCGTGCTCGGGATACAACTCGATCTGGCTGCCGCCTTGCAGGGTCTGGTCGAGCGGATGGAACCGCGCGCCATGCATGCCGCGCAGGCATCGTGAAAGATCGCGCAGATAGGCGGGCAAGTCCGCCCATCCGGCAGGCGTGTCGATGGGCTGCGCGTGGACGAACCGCGTGTAATCGTACAGTTCACGATAGCGCGGATCGCCCGACAGGCGCCACGCGCTGGCCTGCAGGGCGAGCGCGTGGCCATCATGGCCATCGACTTGCAGCAGCTGCGCCGCCACGGCGGCAGCGTCTGCGGCGCGCCCGTTCGCGAGCAAGGCATCGCCGTACAGTGCATACGCACCCTTGTCGCGCGGCGCGGCGCGCACGGCGGTCAGCGCGTGATCGAGGGCACGCGCGGGAGCGCAGAACATCGCGGCACGCGCGGCACCCAGGCGCAAGGCGAGGCTTGCGGGTGCCCGTTCCAGTTCCTGCTCGAGCATGCCAAGTTCGCCCGCATGTCCGCGCGCCTGCCGCGCCAGCTTGGCCAGAAGCAGTACGAGTTCTGGTGGGTGTATCGGCGCGATGGTGGCAATGGTCGTCGCCGCGAGATCGGCGTCGCCGGTGCGTTGCCATACGGATTCGCCGAGGCCGGCGAGCGCCGGCATGTGGCTCGGTTCCAGTTGCAGGACATGGCGGAACGCCGCATCGGCTTCATCGTGGCGGCGCTGTCCGAACAGGCTGCGCGCCAGCACATAGCGCGCGCCGGCGTTGTCGTAGCCTTTGCCGATGGCTTTGCGTGCCGCGCGTTCGGCGGCCGCATCGTCGCCGCATTGTCCACAGGCGACCGCCAGCCCGAGTTCGGCGATACCGAGTGTCGGCGCCAACGCGATCACGCGCCGGAATTCGCCGATGGCCGCGTGCGCGCGGCCTTGGGCGAGCAGTTCCTGGGCCTGGCGCAGCAAATCTTCAGGGCGCACGACGCCATCGGCGAGCGTGATCGTCATCGGCAGATTCCCCGGCATGGATGCGAGTGAAAGAGGCCCGCGCCAGAACGCTGGCGCGGGCAAGGATCGCTACTCGAATCCGTCCTTGAAAATCGTGTCGCCGATGTAGTCGAGTGTGATGCCGTCGAACCAGGCGCTTAGGCTGTGCGGGTTAGAGACTGCACCAGAGTGAGCGACGAGCATTAGCTTGATCGACAAATCGTTGCCATACTGCGCCTGGGGCAGGTCGATGCTTGCCGGTTGCGCGGGATGGCCCCACGAAGTTCCGCTGCCAAGCGTCAATTGCCCGGACTGCACCACACCGCCCTGACAGGTCGGCAACGTGTTTTTTCGAACTTCCCATTTCACGATCGCATAGTCGCGCGTGAGCACGGTACCGCCGCCGCCCTTGCCCCAACCCGTGAGCGAGTAACTTCCCGGAGCGGGTAGGACAATGCACTGTTCTGCAACGACAACGTCAACCGCGCTGGTGCTGCCGATACTGTACTTCCACGAGCCCGAATTGTTGCCGCCGACAATGTTCTGCGTACCGTCCCAAGCGCCGTCAAACTTTGTCCACAGGCGCAGATCGGAATAGTCGAAATCGGCATTAAGTACCAGCGGCTGCAGGGCCGGGCGTTCGAGTGCGCCGATGTCGCGCGGACCCGGCGTGTTGGAGTTGGGCAAGTCGATATCGCGCGTGCGGCCAAGGGCGTCGCGTTCGTTGCCGGGAATCGCGGGCGCATAGTCGATTGCAGGCGAGCCGGCGCGCAAGCCGTAGTCGCCGTGTGCGGGGTCGATGAAAAGCGGGTCCAAGGCAGTAGCGAAAAACGAGCCTCCCAGGCTGGTGTTTTCCCAAGCATCCACGCGATAGACGGAAAGCGTGCCGCCGCTGCGCGAAAGCGACGTGCGGCCCGGTTGCCACAGTATCGAGCGTTGCAGGTCGATGGCGCTGTTCGTTGCGCTCAGGATGGCGTTGCCAACTGCGATCGTATTGCCGGCAATGGTGGAGTCGGCAATCGTGAGCGGCTGGCCCGACTGTTGGATCACGGCGGCACTGGTCGTATTGTCGCTGATCACCGAGCGATTGATTATCGTGCTTGCCGCACCGCCAAAGACCGATCCGGACGTGTTGTATTGGACAAACACGCCGCCGCGCGCATCATCCGGCGGAAAAAGCGGCTGATATCCGAGCATGATCGTGGAATCGCTTTCACCGTACACAATGGATCCAGGGTTGCTGCCGGTATCAGCGGTATTGTGGGTGATGCGTCCGCAATCGCTGCCGACGGTGCAAGGCACGGCCGGCGCAGGCAAGACGCCGAGATTGATGTACAGCGTCGATTTGTTTGCCATGTAGATGGCGCCGCCGTTGGGAGCAAAATTGCTGTCGAGCCCGGTGTTCCAAAGTCGCGCCTTCGATCTGGACGAACTGGCATATATGCCACCGCCTTGTTTCGTCGCCGAATTACCTATGATTTGAGTCTTGAGTCCTGCGTCGGTGGCGTAGAGCTGCAATTCCGCTGCGTAGCTACCCGTGCTGAAGATTGCCACGCCACCGCCATAGAGCGCGGTATTGCCATAGAACGCGCCAAACAGTCCACCGCTGCCGATGTAACCGTAACTGGGTCGATCTTCGGCATAGATGAACAGGCCGCCACCGTAGCCGCCGTTGCCGCCCTTGCCCAGCGCCTTGTTGTTCAGGATGCCGGTGTTCAGATCGAGCATCGACATTTCGACTCCCTTCGCCATCACCCCGCCACCGTTATAGGCGGCCGTGTTTCTGCTGATAGCCGTATTTGCGCCGATGATCAGTTCCGTGTGTGATCCAGTGCCTTCGATATAGATGCCGGCACCCGCGCCGGCCTTGTTCAGCTCGATGGTGCTTTCGACGATTTCGAGGATGCCATCGCCCTTGAAGTAGATGCCGCCGCCTGCGCCAGTGTCATCGACATCGCCTCCACTGATCGTGAGCCGGCGTATGCGCACTATCACGTCAGTCGGCGCTTTGATCGTGAATACCGGTGCGTGTACGCCGCCGGCACCGCTGACGATCGTCCTGGTGGAGTCCGGGCTGGCCTGATCGCAGGTGGCATAGCCACCCTCGACAGTGATCTCCTTCGTCGTATCGATCGTGTTCGCTTCCGGTTCGTAGGTGAGCGAGCGGGTCAGGCGGATGATGCTGTCAGTGCCTGAATTTTTGGCGGCATTGATTGCGCCCTGGATGCTGCCATGCGTGCAAGTGACGCCGCTGCCGACTGTGAAAATGGCAGCCTGGGTTGCATTGGCCAGCAGGCCGAAGAGTGCGAGCGCGATGAAACGCAAGTAGGTGTGTGACATGGTGTGTTCTCCCGGATAGTGACGGTCAGGACTTGCGAGCCGCACACCAGCGCCCGAACCACGCGCTTGTGCCCAGCAATGCGGCAAGCAGGGCGAGCAGGGGCCAGCCGAGCGCGGGCGTTGACGCAACACCGCCTGCGGCCTGTACGACTGCGCGCGTGGCGACGAAGACATCGCCCGGATCGGTGCTGTCCACCTTGCGTCCGAAGTACAAGCGCGTGCCGTCGGCCGACAGGGACGAGCGTGTTTCCGAACCGCTGGTATTGATGTTGGCGTTCGGAATCGGCTTCGGCGCCGACCAAGGCGAGGAGGTGTTCGGTCGCGTGGCGCTGTAGATGTCCATGTTTCCGCCGCGGTTGGAGCTGAACACGATCTCCAGTCCGTCGCTGCGCACGTTCGGCATGCGATCATCCGCGGCGCTGGACAGTTCGGCCACGCGCACGCCGGCGCCGAACGTGCCGTTGCCGGCCTGCTGGCTCATGTAGATGTCCTGGCCCTGGCTGTCGGGATAGCCATTGCTGGAGAAGAACAGGAAGGTGCCCTGCGCGGTGGTCACCAGCGACGGGCTGTACTCCGCGCCCGCGGTATTCGGCCCGTTCGGGTAGCAGCCGAGGTTCGTCGGCGTCGACCAGGTGTTGGAACCGGTTTCCGTGCTCAGGAAGATGTCGCCATCCGCGGGGGCGCCGGGCGCCGGCGTGGGCGGCGTGTTGCCGGGATAGCAGTCGTCGCCCGTCTGCTGCGAGCTGACGAACAACAAGCGATTGCCGGAAATCGGCGTCGGGCAGTAGTCGAACTCGGGCGAGTTCACCGGCGCGGCAAGGTTTTCCGCGGTTCCCCAGGCCGACTGCGTCGTGGCACGGAACGCGCGCCAGATATCCTGCTTGCCCAGTCCGCCCGTGCGGCTGGAGGCAAAGTACAGCCCAAGGCCGTTCGGCGTCTCGATCGGGCAGCCCTCGGCGGCAGCGGTATTGATGTCGGTCACGGCCACCGGATCGCTCCACGGGCCGAAGTTCTGGGCACAGGCGCTGCCCAGTCCGGCGGTGAACACGGCAATGGCGGCGCAAACGGGTCGAAGTGCGAGATGCATGGAATTTTCCTCGTCGTGGCGAACCTGTTGTCGCACCCGCGTGGGGCGCGCTCGCATCGGCGATGCGATGGCGCAAGGCTCGCCCGCGCCTGCCCCAAGGTCTTTAGGGCAGGCGCGGGAAGTGCTTGGGGAAAGCTTGGGGCAGGCTTGGGAAGCCCGCCGCGACGCCGTTTTCGATGCGTCGGCGGCGCGTGGTTATTCGAAACCGTCTCGGAAGATGCGATCGTCGCGCCAGACGCGGCGAACGCTTTCGACCATGCCCTGCGACGCATTGCTTTCGCCGCCACTGGTGCGGCCTTCGGCGCGCAGCCAGTAGAACTGGCCGATCGGTGCAGGCACGTTGCTGCGCTGCCAGCCGCCGGCGATGCGCGTCATCGGCCCGAGTGCGGTGTAGCTGGCGCCGTTGGCGGAGTAGTACAAGGTCGGTTGGGCCGCCAGTTCCGGGCCGGCACCTGCCCGGCGCCAGGTCACCGTGCCGTCCTGCACGTCCAGCGACTGCAAGGCCGCGTCCGGCGTGGACAGACGCGCCAAGGCAGCGCGTTGCTCTCCACCGACCGTGAGGAACCAGCCGCCGACCATGACCTTGCCATCGGGCTGCGTTGCCAGGGCGTATACCAGGTTGTCCGCAACGGGATCGCCAAATGTCGAATCGAGGCTGCCATTCGCGTTCAGGCGCGCGATGCGCGCGCGCGCTTGATGGCTCATCGTGATGAACGCGCCACCCACCAATATTTTGCCGTCCGGCTGCACGGCCAACGAGAAGATGTCAGCGTTCGAGCCGGGATCGGCGAAGCTCGTATCGAGGCTGCCGTCCGCATTCAGACGCGCCACGGCACTGCGCGGTTCAATGCCGATTGCACCGAAGCCGCCGGCGATCAGCACCTTGCCATCCGGCTGCATCGCCAGCGCGTAGACCCTGCTGTTTGCGCCGGGATCGATAAAGCCCGTATCCAGGCTGCCATCGGCGTTCAGGCGCGCGACATGGTTGCGCGACTGTCCGTCAATCTGGGTAAAGTTGCCGCCCACCAGCACCTTGCCGTCGGGCTGCAAGGCCAGCGCGTAGACCTCGTCGTTTGCGCTGGCATTGGCGAAGGTCGTGTCCAGGCCACCAGCCGGGTTCAGGCGCGCGATGCGGCTGCGCGCCTGCCCGCCGATCGTGGTGAACGCGCCACCGACCAGTACTTTGCCGTCCGCCTGCACGGCCAGGGTACGAACCAAATCGTCGGCACCGGGATCGACGAAGCTTGTATCGAGACTGCCGTTCGCGTTCAGGCGCGCCACGCGGGTACGCGTCAACCCACCGATTTCGCTGAAGTTGCCACCGACCATTACCTTGCCATCCGCTTGCACTGCCAGTGCATGGATCGCATTGTTAGCGGCAGGGTTGGCGAAGCCCGTGTCGAGGTCGCCATTCGCGTTCACACGCCCCAGATTCTGGCGAATCTGTCCACCCAGCATGCTGAAGCTTCCGCCGACCAGCACCTTGCCGCCGGGCTGCTCGGCCAACACATAAACCGTGCCATTTGCGCCGGAGCCGGCCAGCGTCGCATCAAGGTTGCCATCTGGGTTGAGTCGCGCCATGCCGTGGCGTGTCTGCCCGCGAATCGTGGTGAATACGCCGCCGAGCAGCACCCTGCCGTCCGGCTGCACCGCCAACGCGAAAACGCCCCAACCATCCGAGCCCGGATCGGCGAAACTCGTGTCGAGGCTACCGTCCGCATTCAGGCGCGCCGCACCCTTGCGCGACTGGCCGCCGGTCACGGTGAACCAGCCACCGATCAGCACCTTCCCATCCGGCTGCAAGGCCAGCGCTTCGACCCACAGGTTTGCGCCGGCATCGGCGAATCCAGCATCCAGGCTGCCGTTCGTGTTCAGTCGCGCGACGTATTTGCGCGTCTGGCCGTCGAACGTGGTGAAGTTGCCACCCGCCAGCACCTTGCCATCCGGCTGCACCGCCAACGCGATGATCACGTCGTTCGCGCCAGCATTCACGAAGCGCGTGTCGACGCTGCCGTTGGCGTTCAGACGCACGATGCGATTGCGCGCCTGCCCGCCGACCAGAGTGAACCAGCCACCGACCAGCACCTTGCCGTCCGCCTGCACGGCCAGCGAACGGACGGAGTCGTTCAGGCCGGGATCCGCGAAACCCGCGTCGAAGCTGCCATTGGCATTGAGGCGTGCGATACCCTTGCGCGACTGGCCGCCAATGGTGTTGAAGGCTCCGCCGACCAGCACTTTGCCATCCGCCTGCACCGCCAATGCGAAGATCTGGGCGTCCGCTGCGGGATCGGCGAACGTCATGTCGATACTGCCGTCCGCGTTCAGGCGCGCCAGCCGGCTGCGGAGCTGTCCACCGATCAGCGTGAACCAGCCGCCGACCAGAATGCGGCCGTCGGACTGCACGGCAATCGTTTCGACCATGATGTCAATATTCGGATTGGCGAACGTCGAATCCACCGTACCGTCCGCCAGCAGGCGGCAGACGCGGATGCAAGGCTGGCCGTTGACCGTGGTGAAGTCGCCGCCGATCACCGCTTTGCCATCTGGCTGCACGGCCATGTCCCATACCGCGCCATTGATCGACGGTCCCCATACCGGACCATAGACAGACGGCGCATAGCCGTCGTTGGCGTCTTGCGCGGTCGCGGAGGCGACGCCGATCAACAGCAACAAACAGGCTGCCGCGCGAAGAGTCGCGGCAAGAAACTGACGTGATTTCATGGCGATCTGCCCCGGATGCGCCGGCCAGTCCGGCACGGCGATCCTCGCGCGCGCTCGCGCGCGAGGTCTTTAGGGCAGCGTTAGGATTGCTTGGGAAATGCTTGGGGCGGGCGAAACAGCGCCAAATCAGGAGCGCAACCCCACGCCGCGGTGCAGCAGGGTCAGGCAGATCGCGCCGAGGCCGGCGACGAAGGCGAGCATCACCAGGTACGCCCAGCGCAGGTCGATGTCGGTCACGCCGAGCAGGCCGTAACGGAACGCGTTGACCATGTACAGGATCGGGTTGGCGTAGGAGATTTCCTTCCATGGCGCCGGCAATTGCGCGACGTTGTAGAACACGCCGCCGAGATACGTGAGTGGGGTGAGCACGAAGGTGGGGATGATGGCGATGTCGTCGAACTTGCGCGCGAAGATCGCATTGACGAAACCGAGCAGGGCGAAGATCGTCGCGGCGAGCACGAACGTGCTGAGCGTGACGAGCGGGTGATACAGGTGAATCTTGGTGAAGAACAGCGAGATGCCGAGCACGAGCACGCCGACCATGAAGCCGCGCAACACCGCGCCGGCGATGTAGCCGGTGAGGATGGTCCAGCTCGGCATCGGCGAGACCAGCATTTCCTCGACGAAACGCTGAAACTTGGCGCCGAAGAAGGAACTGGTGATGTTGCCGTAGGCATTCTGGATCACCGCCATCATCACCAGGCCCGGCGCGATGTACTCGATGTACGAGATCGCGCTGCCATCGGGCGCGTGCGCGATGGTGCCGATGCGGCTGCCGACCAGGGTGCCGAAGATGATGAAGTACAGCGTCATCGTGATCGCCGGCGGCAGCAGGGTCTGCGTCCAGATGCGCAGGATGCGGTTCACCTCGCGGCGCACGATGGTGTAGAGCGCGATCAGCACGGCGTGGCGGTTCATGCGGCCACCTTGTCGTTGGCGTCGATCAGGCGCACGAACAATTCCTCAAGGCGGTTGGCCTTGTTGCGCATCGAGGTCACGGTGATGCCTTGCGCGGTCAGCGTGGCGAACAGGGAATTCAGATCGTGCGCGCGCGACATTTCCGCTTCCAGCGTGCGCTCGTCGATGCGCGTCAATTTCACGTCGGCAACGACCGGCAGTTGCGCGCAGGGCGCCGCCAGATCGAGCACGAAGGCTTCGACGTCGAGTTTCGACAGCAGCGTTTTCATCGCCGTGTTTTCGATGATGCGGCCGTGGTCGATGATGGCGATGTTGCGGCACAAGGACTCGGCTTCTTCCAGGTAGTGCGTGGTCAGGATCACCGTGGTGCCGGCGGCATTGATGCCCTGGATGAACTTCCACATCGAGCGGCGGATTTCGATGTCGACGCCGGCGGTGGGTTCGTCCAGGATCAGCAATTTCGGCTCGTTCATCATCGCGCGTGCGATCAGCAGGCGCCGCTTCATGCCGCCGGACAAGGTGCGCGAGACCACGAAAGCCTTGTCCCACAACGCGAGTTGCTTCAGGTATTTTTCCGCGCGTTCGGCGGCGACCGTGCGCGGCACGCCATAGAAACCCGCCTGGTTCATGCAGATCTGGAACGGGTTGTCGAACATGTTGAAATTGATTTCCTGCGGCACCAGCCCGAGCATCGCCATGGCCTGGCTGCGCTGGTTGCGCACGGAGCAACCGAACACCCGCGCGTCGCCCGTGCTGGCATTCACCAGCGAAGACACGATGCCGATCAGGGTGGACTTGCCGGCACCGTTGGGGCCGAGCAGGGCGTAGAAATCGCCGGGCGCGACGGCGAGCGAAATGCCCTTGAGCGCCTGCACGCCGTTGGAATAGGTCTTGACGAGATCGCTGACTTCCAACGCGGGAATGGCGCTCATAAGCTGCATGACGGGGGCAAGGCGGTTAGTATAGCGGGCCTTTCGTCCGTCCGATTTTCGCCGTGCCCGAACACTTCCCGCTTCGCCTTGCCGCCAGCCGCATGCTGGCGCCCGCCATCCGCCACATGGAGTTTGAACGCGCCGATGGCGCGCCGTTCGCCTTCATTCCCGGTCAGTTCGTGCAGATCCATTTCACCTATGCGGATGGCAAGCCGACCAAGCGCAGTTATTCGGTGGCGACGATCGGCGACGGCAGCGGCGCGGTGCCGCGCATCGAGATCGCGGTGTCCTATGTCGAAGGCGGCGCGGCGACCAACCTGCTCGCCAACCTGCCCGAAGGCGGCACGATCGACGCCAGCGGTCCATACGGGCGTTTTTGCCTGGACGAAAAAGACGCCAACCGACGCTATCTTCTTGTTGCCACCGGCACCGGCGTGACGCCGTATCGCGCCATGCTGCCGCATCTGGAAAAACTCGGCCAGCGCGGTGCCGAAGTCGCGCTCGTCTACGGCGCGCGCAACGAATCCGAGCTGCTCTACGGCGAGGAGTTCGAAGCCTTCGCGCGGACGCATCCGCACTTCCGCTTCTACGCCTGTTTCAGTCGCGCCGCACGCGCGCAGCCACGCGCGCACGATCGCGCCGGTCGCGTGCACGTCGCGTTGAGCGAACTCAAGCCGGATGCCGAACACGATATCGCCTATCTGTGCGGCAACCCGGAAATGGTCGACCAGGCGTTCGCGCTGCTCAAGGACGCCGGCCTGCCGGTGCCGCACATCCGGCGCGAGAAATACGTCTCGTCGCGCTAGTCGGTTGTAAAGGATGCTTGACATGCCGTGAAGCGACGGGTAGATTGGCACTTGTCAAGGATACTTGACATAACGAAAGTCCGAACGCCAATGACCAACCAAGCCCAAAAGCGCTATCAGATTCGCATCCTGCTCGCCATGGCGATTTACGTTGTCGTGCTGCTGAGTGTTTGGCCGCTGGCAAAATCCACCGTCGAGGTGTGGCTCAAGGCGCTGTACGCGCTGGCGCCCGTGCCACCGATCCTGTACGTGATCTGGTTGATGGCGCGACGTGTTCTCGCCAGCGATGAACTCGAACAACGCACGCACCTGATCGGCCTTGGCGTGGCCGCGGCGGTGGTTTCGGTGTTCGGCATCGTCAGCGGTTTTCTGGCCGCCGCGCACGTGCTGCCGCCGGATGGCGCGGCGGCGATGCTGGTGTGGATCTTTCCGCTGATGATCGTGGTGTACAGCATCGCGCAGGGCTACGCGGCGCGACGTTACGGCAGCAGCATCTGTTTCGAGGAAGGCCTGCCGCTGGCGTTGCGCTTCTTGTATGCGGTGGCGATTTGCGCCGCCGTCGCCGCGTATCTGTATTGGCGCAAGGGTGACATGGAGGGCGCCGGCACAGCCTTGGGCATGGCAACTGGCGTCGTGCTTGGCGGCGCCCTTTTCGCGTTGCTCAAGTGGTGGCGCAAGCGCTCGGCGCACGAATGAAAAACCACGTACGCGAATTGCGCGAGAAACATGGCTGGTCGCAGGGTGATCTCGCGGACCAGCTTGGCGTATCGCGGCAAACCGTGAATGCGATCGAGACTGGCAAGTACGACCCCAGCCTGCCGCTGGCGTTCAAGATCGGCAGATTGTTCGGACATAGGATCGAAACGCTGTTCGAGTTCGACGAGGAGAAGAGATGAAACTGGACAAACGAATCGCCTTGCGCATCGCGGTCGCCATCGCCGCCGCGGCGTATCTTGGCTGGCACGCGTTCAAGCCAAAGGCGGGCGCAGCGCCCGAATCGCTTGCGGCGCCGATTGCCGCGAATGCCAGGGCATTCGACCTGGGCACGCTGCACTTCACGGCCTGTGAATTGGCGCAGAAACATTCCGGTGCGACGACCAGTGCTTTCTGTTCGCCGTTCTCGGTGCCGGAAAATCGCGTCGAGAATCAGCGCTCGGATGCGAACGGCCGCAAGATCGACCTGCGCATGGCGCTGATCAAGTCCGACGCCACTGCGGCCGACCGCGACATCGTCGTGTTCCTCGCCGGCGGCCCGGGACAGTCCGCCATCGACACCTGGCCGCAGATCGCGCCGGCATTCGCGCATCTGCTCGAACACCATCACGTGTTGCTGCTCGACCAGCGCGGCACCGGTGGTTCCAATGCGCTGGAGTGCATGGGCGGCGACGATGCGGATGATGCAAACGGCCCGACCGGTTTCGACGCCGACAAGGTGCGCGCGCGAACGCAACAATGCCTGGCCGATGTCGGCAAGCACGCCGACCCGCGTTTCTACACGACAACCGACGCGGTCGCCGACCTGGAGGCCGTGCGCCAGGCGTTGGGCGCGCCGCCGTTCGACCTCGTCGGCGTGTCCTACGGCACGCGCATGGCGCAGCAATACGCGATGCGCCATCCGGATGGCGTGCGCAGCATCGTGCTCGACAGCGCGGTGCCGAACGAGCTGGTGCTCGGCCAGGACTTCGCCGAGAACCTCGACAACGCACTCAAGCTGCAGTTCGCCCAATGTGAGCAGACGCCAGCCTGCAAGAAAGCATTCGGCGATCCCATGGCGAGCCTGTACATGCTGCGAGATGCGTTGCGCGCGCATCCGCAGGATTACAGCTATCGCGACCCGGTCACGTTCGAGGGGAGCCGCAAGCGGCTTACGGGCGCCTCCCTGGTGGGCCTGGTGCGCATGTTCGCCTACACACCGGAAACCGCCGCGCTGCTGCCGCTGTCGATCGCCGAGGGCCTCAAGGGCGACTACGCGCCGCTCGCGGGCCAGACCAAGGTCCTGACCGGCGACATGACCGATCTGTCGGAAAACGCGATGCAGTTGTCGGTGGTGTGCAGCGAAGACGCGGACCTGCTCGCTTCGCGCGCGCAGGACGCGAACACCCTGCTCGGCAATCATCTGGTAGATGGCATCAAGGCAGCGTGCGAGGTGTGGCCGCATGAGCCGCGCCCGGCGGATTTCCACGCGCCGCTGAAAACCGATATACCCGTCCTGATCCTGGAAGGCGCGTTCGATCCGGTCACGCCGCCGCGCTACGGCGAGCAGATCCTCAAGGGCCTGGGCAACGCGCGACTGCTGATCGCCAAGGGCCAGGGCCACAACGTCATCGGGCGCGGCTGCATGCCGAAGCTGGTCGGCGAATTCGTCGACAAGCTCGATCCGAAAACCCTCGATGCGAAGTGCGTGGATCGCCTCGGCCCGATGCCGGCGTTCCTCAATTTCAATGGAGCTGCCCCGTGATTGAAGTCAAGAATCTGCACAAGGCCTTCGGCAAGGGCGCCAAGCGCGTCGCCGCGGTGGATGGCGTGTCCTTCCTCGCGCGCGATGGCGAGATCACCGGCCTGCTCGGACCGAACGGCGCCGGCAAGACGACGACACTGCGCTGTTTGTATACATTGATGCAGCCCGATTCCGGCCAGGTGCTGGTCGACGGCATCGATGCCGCCGTCGACCCGGTCGCGGTGCGCCGGCGCCTAGGCGTGCTGCCCGACGCACGCGGCCTGTACAAGCGCCTGACTGCGCGCGAGAACATCGATTACTTCGCACGCCTGCACGGCATCGAATCGCAGACCATGCATCAGCGCCGCGAAGCACTGGCCGATGCGCTGGAGATGCGCGACATCCTGGATCGCCGCACCGAAGGCTTCTCGCAGGGCCAGCGCGTAAAGACCGCGATCGCGCGCGCACTGGTGCACGATCCGAAGAACGTGATCCTCGATGAGCCGACCAACGGACTTGATGTCATGTCCACGCGCGCGATGCGCGCCTTCCTCAAGTCGATGAAGGCGGAAGGCCGCTGCGTTTTGTTTTCCAGCCACATCATGCAGGAGGTCGCCGCGTTGTGCGATCGCATCGTCGTGATCGCGCGCGGCCGCGTCGTCGCCGACGAATCGCCCGATGCGCTGCGCGCGCAGACCGGCGAGGCGAACCTGGAAGACGCGTTCGTGAAATTGATTGGGACCGATGAAGGACTCGCCGCATGAAGGAGCCGCTGAACAAGCTGCAGCGCTCGACATCTTGCGCGCCGGCGGTGCTCGGAATCCTCATGTACCTCGCACGTACACTCCGGTTCCTGCGCTCCGGCGACGCGCAACCTGTCTTCGCTCGCGACGCTTGTTCACGGCTCCTTGAACACTTTCCGGAGCAAACATTGCAATGAACTCTTCACTGGTCGTTTTCCTCAAAGAAGTCCGCGAAAACATCCGCGACCGCCGCACCGTGATCAACACGCTGCTGGTCGGCCCGCTGATGGCGCCGCTGATCTTCGTGCTGTTGATCAACACCCTGGTGACGCGCGAATTGTCCAAGGCCGAAAAACCGCTGTCGCTGCCGGTTGCCGGCGCGCAGTACGCGCCAAACCTGATCGCCGCGCTCAAGCAGAGCAATGTCGAGATCAAGGAGGCGCCGGCCGATCCGGAGGCCGCCGTGCGCAACCAGGACGCCGACGTCGTGCTGCGCATCGGTGCGGACTTCGCCAAGGCCTGGGACAAGGGCGAACCGGCGCAGGTGGAGATGATCTACGACGCCTCGCAGCAGGACGCGCGCGGGCCGACCGAACGCCTGAAGAAATTGATCGAGGCCTACGCCCAGCGCACCGGCGCATTGCGCCTGCTCGCGCGCGGACTCTCGCCGTCGATCCTCAAGCCGGTGGCCATCGCCGAACGCGACCAGTCCACGCCGCAGAGTCGCGCTGGACTCATGTTCGCCATGCTGCCGTACTTTTTCATCCTCGGTGGCTTCATCGGCGGCATGGCATTGGCTATCGATACAACAGCCGGAGAGCGCGAGCGCCAGTCGCTGGAACCCCTGCTTGCCAATCCGGTGCCGCGCTGGAAGATTCTCGGCGGCAAGCTGATGGCGACAACGGCGTTTGCGATCACCACCGTGCTGCTGTCGATCCTTGCGTTCGCCGTGGTCGGCCAGTTCATGCCAACGGCCAAGATCGGCATGACATTGACGCTCGGCGCGCGCTTCGTCGCCGCAACGCTGTTCGTGATGCTGCCGTTGGCGGCGTTGCTCGCCGCCCTGCAGACCCTGGTTGCCGCCTTCGCCAAGAGCTACCGCGAGGCGCAGACCTACCTGTCGCTGCTGATGTTCGTGCCGATCATCCCGACCTTGCTGTTGTCGGTCATGCCGATCAAGACGCAACTGTGGATGTATGCGGTGCCGCTGATGGGCCAGCAGGTGACGATCATCCGCCTGATGCGCGGCGATGCGGTGCCCGATTCCGCCTTGGCGATCAGCTTCGTCTGCACGGCCATCGCGGCGTTCATCGCTTGCGCGATCACGGCGCGGATCTATCGCAGCGAGAGGTTGGCGATTTCGGCGTAAGCCAGAAATCAGACTGAATGGTAGGCCATCCAGCCGGAACGAAAAAATTCACCAAGAGCCAATTCACCGAGTTTCGCGTTGATTTCGTTCCTTACTGCATATGAAGTCGGCTCACCGAATTCGACGAATACAATATTATTCGATACGGGTACACCAAAATTTACACTCATTCGGATATCAACCAGCGCATTCGGAAAGCGTTTCTGTAGATAAGCACTCCACGCTGAAGATGTTCGCGTAGCAAGTCGATCTGCCGATTGCACGACGTCAACCGAAGAGGCTTCGTTAAAAAGATCAGCGGCGTTAATCGTATTGCTAACACGAATCAGCATAAGGTTCTCCGCTGCATGTGATGACATACCAGCGGCATCTTAGTCAATATTTGCCGATGCCTGTCCATATGCGCTACCAGCTATTCTTTACCAAACGTTTGATGCATTGCCGACCAGGTTTAAGCAAATTGGCGGGCCCGCCATTCAGCGCGGCAACGCGTACGGAATAAGTACCCGAAGCCACTAGGCGGTAGAGTTCGCTCTCGTCTTCAATTTCACGCCCTTCGGCCTTTGTGTTTCCCCTTGATGAAATGCGGAAAGTCAGCTTTCCGGTGTCCCGATTTCGCATACGCACGGGGTACAAGCGTGCGCCAGAACTGTGCTCAAGGTAGAAGCTGTATCCAAAACGATCATTGGTCTGATCAATTGGCCGCTCCGCCTGCAGAGCTATTTTGGGTGGCTTGCTTCGTGACCGTGGGTCGAGGATAGTTTTTGGCACGACTCAGGCGGCCATTCCGAAAGCAGATTGCGCCAACCATCGCTTGTATCCTTGACCAGTGCTTGCGTCACCTTCTGCCCACTCGTTGAAATGGCCATTTCCGCCAGCTGGATGCGCGGAAAAGATCCACGTACGCCCGATCGCAGTGAACGACATCTTGTTTAGATCGCGGTAGTCCACGAACACTGAAGCCATCAATTTCTTTACACGTAGCACATACTCATCTGCATTACCAAGAAGCAAAATTCGCTGAACACTGCTGGGCATGTGCGACAAAAGATGGGAACGCACACAACGTTCCATAACGTCTCGACTCCATTTGTCACTCATCGCTTTCACCATAACCGGCCCACTGGTGATGAGCTTGTCGTGCTTATCAAGGGAGATACCGCACCGGATAAGCGAAGCGACCCCGATTCCTTTACCTGAAGCGGTTAGCGCCTGATCCAAGGTCTGCCCATGCAAAGACACGCCCATAACATCGAGAATCTTACCTAGGCGAACGCGAGCCTTCGCAAAGGCAACGCGATCAAAGGTTCCAGACTCTGACGCTTGAAGTTGGTTTGCTCCCTTTGAAAACCCGAGTATCAACACTTCAGGCTTTGAATCACCCCAATAGCCAGGGTTGGCGCGAAGATGCCAGTTGTCATGTCTGGTAACGAGCATGTTCGGCGCATGGCAATTTCGACAAACTTGCCAGCCATGTGAATAACTTGTTGGATACATTTGGTACTCCATCGCATTCGGGATTCGAACGAAGAGTGCCGATGCCGCGCATGCTTTGCAAGGAAATTCGTTAGGCGAATTGTTGGCGCGGCATTTTCGGGATCAGCAAACTTTCAGCACACAGCACAGCCAAGCGCTCGCCGGTACTGGATCGCCTCGGTCAAATGCGCGGTGGCGACGCGCTCGGCGCCATCCAGATCGGCGATCGTGCGCGCCACGCGCAGCACGCGATGGTAGGCGCGGGCGGACAGGCCGAGTTTGTCCAGCGCGCGTTCGAGCAGGCTGCGATCAGTGGACGTGAGTGCGCAGTCGCGCTGGATTTCGCGGTTGGACAGGCGCGAATTGGCGCGGCCGGCGCGTTGCAACTGGCGCTCGCGCGCGGCGACCACGCGCGCGCGCACGACGGCGCTGGTTTCACCGCCCGGCGCGGCATCGCCCAATTCCGCGAGCGGTACGCGCGGCACGGCGATCTGCAGGTCGATGCGATCGAGCAACGGGCCGGAAACGCGTGCCCGATAGCGTCGGATTGCTTCCGGCGTGCAGACGCAACGCCCGGATGGATCGCCGGCATAGCCGCACGGGCAGGGATTCATCGCCGCGACGAGCTGGAATGCGGCGGGAAATTCCGCCTGGCGCGCGGCGCGCGAAATCGCGATATGGCCGGATTCGAGCGGCTCGCGCAGCACTTCGAGCACGCGCCGGTCGAACTCGGGCAGTTCATCCAGGAACAGTACGCCGCGATGCGCGAGCGAGATCTCGCCGGGTCGAGGCACCGAGCCGCCACCGACGAGGGCGACCGCGGACGCGGTGTGATGCGGCGCGCGGAAAGGGCGCATTTTCCACGTGTGGAAATCAATACCGCAGCCGGCGACGGAGCGTATCGCTGCCGCCTCGAGTGCCTCGGCCTCGGTCAGCGGCGGCAGGATGCCGGGCAGGCGGCTCGCCAGCATGGTCTTGCCGGTGCCGGGTGGACCGACGAAAAGTGCATGGTGATTGCCGGCGGCGGCGATCTCCAGCGCGCGCCGCGCATGCGGTTGGCCGCGCACCTCGGCCAGATCCAGGTCCAGCCGCGACGCGTCGATGCTGGCGTCGCCGGCGCCAGGGGTGGGCGCCACCGCGACAGGCAATTGCGCCGCGCCACGCAGGAACGCACACACATCCAGAAGCGATGCGGCACCGTGCGCGCTGACCTCGCCCACGAGCGCCGCCTCGGCGCCGTTGTCGCGCGGCACGATCAGGGTGCGCCCGGTCTTGGCCACCTTGATCGCGGCGGGCAGCACGCCGGTCACCGGGCGCAATTCGCCCGACAACGCGAGTTCGCCAAGGAATTCGTACTGCGCGAGCGCTTCCTTCGGCAGATGGCCTTGCGCGGCAAGAATCCCTAGCGCGATCGGCAAGTCGAAGCGGCCGCCATCTTTCGGCAAATCCGCCGGTGCGAGACTGACCGTGACGCGCCGCGCCGGATATTCGAGTTGCGCATTCTGGATCGCCACGCGCACGCGGTCGCGGGCTTCTTTGACGGCGGCCTCGGGCAGACCGACGATGCTGGTTCCCGGCAGGCCGCCGGAAAGGTGCACTTCCACCGTGACGGGCGGCGCGCTGACACCTTCCTGCGCGCGCGAGTGAACGATGGCAAGACTCATGCGTAACTCCAGACAAAATCCGCCCGTGCCGCGGCAGCGGCAAATGATTCGTAAAGCGAAAGTCAGCGTGCCGGCTTGCCGAGGTTGCCTTCCAGCTCGTCCAGACGCGCTTGCAGTGCCTCGATCTTCTCGCGCGTGCGCAGCAGCACGCCCCGCTGCACGTCGAACTCCTCGCGCGTGACCAGGTCGAGCTTGCGCAACCCGGCGCGCAGCGCGTCGCGGAAATTCGCGGCCAGGTCGTCGCGCGCCTCGCGTGCGCCGGGCGGCACCAAATCGGCCAGGCGTCGGGCCAGATCGTCGATCGCGGCGGTATTGAACATGGCGGTCATCCAGTGCGGAACGTGGGCGCAGTGTAGCCAAACGCGTACGTCCGCGCTGTCGGCAGCGCGCGTGGCGATGCGTAGGAATTCACCTACCAGCCGGTTATAGTGGCGAGCAAATCCCCGCGACGGAGCAATCCATGAAAATGGTGATGGCCATCATCAAGCCGTTCAAGCTCGACGACGTGCGCGAGGCGTTGGCCGAGGCCGGCGTACAGGGCATCACCGTGACCGAAGTGAAAGGTTTCGGCCGACAGAAGGGCCACACCGAGCTGTATCGCGGCGCGGAGTACGTCGTCGACTTCCTGCCGAAATTGAAACTCGAAATCGCCGTGCCGGACAACCTTGTCGAACGCGTGGTCGAGGTGATCTCCAAATCCGCCAACAGCGGCAAGATCGGCGATGGCAAGATTTTCGTCTATGCGCTGGATCAGGTGATCCGCATCCGCACCGGCGAGACGGACGCGGATGCGCTTTGACGATTACGGCGCGTCGAAGACGTAGTCGAACTCATAGCTGTGCGCGCCTCCCGGTGCGATGACGATATTCATCTTGCCGGTCAGTCCGGTCAGTTCCGCGGTTCCGGAGCCGGGTACGACGACGATATTCATGTACGGCGCGCCAAGGGTCATCGTGGCGTTGTGCATCAGCGCGAAGCTGCCTTTGCGTCCGTCGAGGGCGCCGGTCACGCGCTCCATCGCCACATAGCCGGCCGACCCTTTCGGATCACCGGCGCTGAGCATTTCGCCCACGCTCGTCGCCTCGAGGCCGCCGTGAAATCGCTTGTCGATCGACATGCGCGCTAGCGCGGCATCGCCGTCGTATGCGGCGAGCGGCTTGAGTTTGACCTCGAAGGGTCCGGTGGCACGCTGGGTCATTGCGGATTCTCCGGAAAGGGGGGTCAGCATACACGTGCCCGGATCGCCATGAAGCGACTGATAGAATAGGCGACCGCAATTCGGTTGGCCTCCCATGTCCGTCCCCGCCGCCAAGCTCGATCTCGACTACACCCTGGAACACAAGTACACGCGCGAGTCCGGGCGTATTTACCTTTCCGGCGTACAGGCGCTGGTGCGACTGCCGCTGATGCAGCAGATGCGCGATCGCGCGGCGGGCTTGAAGACGGCGGGATTCATCTCCGGCTATCGCGGCTCGCCGCTCGGCGGCTTCGACCTGGAATTGTGGAAGGCGAAGAAGCATCTCGCCGCGTCCAGCATCGAGTTTCAGCCCGGCTTGAACGAAGACCTCGGCGCGACCATGGTCTGGGGCACACAGCAGGCCAATCTTTTCCCCGGCGCCAAATACGACGGCGTGTTTTCGATGTGGTACGGCAAGGGCCCCGGGGTCGATCGCTGTGGCGACGTGTTCAAGCATGGCAATGCGGCGGGCACGTCGAAACATGGCGGTGTGCTTGCGCTCGCGGCGGACGACCACGCCTGTCGCTCTTCCACCTTGCCGCACGGATCGGAGCTCGAATTCGTCTCGGCGATGATGCCGATCCTCAATCCGGCCGGCGTGCAGGACATCCTCGACATGGGCCTGCTCGGCTGGGCGATGAGTCGCTTTACCGGACGCTGGGTCGGCTTCAAGACAAATGCGGAAACGGTGGAGTCGTCGGCTTCGGTCAACGTCAATCCGCATCAGCTCGACATCGTGATTCCAACCGATTTCGAACTGCCGCCGGGTGGTTTGAATATCCGTTGGCCCGATCCGCCGCTGGATCAGGAAATGCGCCTGCACCGCTACGCCGTCGCGGCCGCGTGTGCGTTCGCGCGCGCGAACGGCATCGATCGCGTGGTGCTGGATTCGCCCAAGGCGCGGCTCGGCATCGTCACCACCGGCAAGAGTTATCTCGACGTCTTGCAGGCGCTGGAATACCTCGGCATCAGCGAACGCGATGCGCGCGAAATAGGAATACGCGTCTACAAGGTCGGCATGACCTGGCCGCTGGAACCACTCGGCATCCGCGAGTTCGCGCGTGGGCTCGAAGACATCATCGTGGTCGAAGAGAAGCGCTCCTTCATCGAATCGCAGATGAAGGAATACATGTTCAACTGGGACACTCGTCCGCATATCGTCGGCAAGTACGACGAGGACGGCAACTGGATCCTGCCGTCGACGAACGAACTCACGCCGGCGATGATCGCGCTGGTGATCGCCAAGCGTCTGTCGCGTTTTTTCACCAGCGAGGCGATGACGGCGCGCGTGGCGTGGATCGCCGAGAAGGAACACGAGCTGACCCTGCCGCGCGCGAACTTCCCGCGCGTGCCGCATTATTGTTCCGGCTGCCCGCACAACACCTCGACCAATGTGCCGGAGGACTCGCGCGCACTTGGTGGCATCGGTTGCCACTACATGGTGACGTGGATGGATCGGCGCACCGACACGTTCACGCAGATGGGCGGCGAAGGCGCAACCTGGTGCGGGCAGGCGCCGTTCACGAACACGAAGCATGTGTTCCAGAATCTCGGCGACGGCACGTATTTCCATTCCGGCTCGCTCGCGATCCGGCAGGCGGTCGCCGCCCGCGTCAACATCACCTACAAGATCCTGTACAACGACGCGGTCGCCATGACCGGCGGCCAACCGGTGGATGGAAAGTTGTCGGTACCCGACATCGCGCACCAGGTGCGCAGCGAGGGCGTACAAACCATCGTCGTGATGAGCGACGATATCGAGAAGTGGTCGGATGCCTCGATCTTTCCGAGCAATGTGGAATTCATCCATCGCGATGAACTGGATGCCGTGCAAAAGCGCCTGCGCGACGTCGAAGGCGTGTCGGTGTTGATTTACGATCAGACTTGCGCGACGGAAAAGCGCCGCCGGCGCAAGCGCGGCAAGATGGAAGACCCGAAAAAGCGCGTGTTCATCAATTCGCTGGTGTGCGAAGGCTGCGGCGACTGCGGCAAGGAATCGTTCTGCGTTTCCGTACTGCCGAAAGAAACCGAATTCGGCCGCAAGCGCGAGATCGACCAATCGAGCTGCAACAAGGATTTTTCCTGCGTCAAGGGCTTCTGCCCGAGCTTCGTCACCGTGCATGGCGGCGGCTTGAAGAAGCGCAAACCCGGCAGCGTAAAAGTGGATTTTTCCAGCTTGCCGCAACCGCAGTTTGCCAGCGATCTGGCGCAGCCGTGGAACATCCTCGTCACCGGCATAGGCGGTACGGGCGTGGTCACCATTGGCGCGTTGATCGGCATGGCCGCGCATCTGGAAGGCAAGGGCAGTACCGTGCTCGACCAGACCGGACTCGCGCAAAAAGGCGGCGCGGTGACCTGCCATCTGCGCATCGCCAAGACGCCGGCCGACATCCACGCCGTGCGCATCGCCGCGGGCGAGGCCGATGCCGTGCTCGGCTGCGACATGGTCGTGGTCAACGATTACTGGTCGCTGTCGAAGATTCGCGCCGGGCGTTCGCGCGTGCTGCTCAATTCGTATGAGGCGATGCCCGGCAGCTTCACCATGAAGCCGGACATGCAGTTTCCGGCGAACGGCATCGTCGATGCGGTGAAAACCGCGCTCGGCGGGCAGATGCCGGAAATCGTCGATGCGACGGATCTGTCGGTGAAACTGCTCGGCGATTCCATCGGCGCCAATCTTTTCATGCTCGGTTATGCGTGGCAAAAGGGCTGGGTACCGTTGTCGCAGGACGCGCTGATGCGCGCGGTGGAGTTGAACGGCGCGGCGATCGAAATGAACAAGTCCGCGTTCAACTGGGGGCGCATGGCGGCGCAGGACATCGCGCGCGTGCGCGAGGCGGCCGGTGGCAACAATGTCGATGCGACAGCGCCGATCGCACTCGACGACTCGCGCCTGAGCACGACGCTCGACGAGCGTATCGCCCGCCGCGTCGCATTCCTCACCGACTACCAGAACGCCGCTTACGCCGCGAAATACAAGTCACTGGTGGACAAGGTGCGCAACGCCGAGGCTGCGAAGGTGCCGGGTTCGAGCGCATTGACTGAAGCCGTCGCGCGCTATGCGTTCAAACTGATGGCCTACAAGGACGAATACGAAGTCGCGCGCCTGTACACCTCGGGCGATTTCGAAAAACGCATTCGCGAACAATTCGACGGCGACTTCAAGCTGCATTTCCACCTCGCCCCGCCGCTGCTCGCGCACCGCGACTCCGAGGGCAAGTTGCGCAAGGGCGAATACGGAGCGTGGGTATTCGGCGCGTTCAAGTTGCTGGCAAAGTTGCGCGGCCTGCGCGGTGGCGCGTTCGACATCTTTGGCTACACCGCCGAACGCAGGTCCGAACGCGCCCTGATCGACGAATACTTCGCAACAATCGAAGAACTGTTGTCCAAACTCGATCGCGAAAATCTTGCGCTCGCCGTCGATATTGCCTCAGTGCCCGAACACATCCGCGGCTACGGTCACATCAAGCACGCGCATCTGGAAAAGGCGCAGGCGCGGCGCGAACAACTACTCGGCGCGTGGCGCAATCCGCAGGCAGCGAAAGCGGCGGCGTGATGCCGGTTTCTGCTACGCCAGTGGAAATTGGTTCATGTATCTATTCAATATTTGACCGGGTACTTCCGGAACACTTGCTGGGTACCTATTCAAGTTATTGAAAATACACACTTAGACATATTTTCGATGTCACATTGTGTATTGACAATGTATTCATGAATCTATTCAATGTGCCTCATGAACGAGGCTCGTTGCGATCAATTGGAAGCCCTGCTACGCCGTCGTGGGGTATTACCGGCGACGGCCATCGCGGCTGAGTTGGGTGTCAGCCAGCCAACCGTATCGCGCCTGCTCGCGCAGGCGAGTGGGCAAATCGTTCGCATCGGACGAGCACGCGCAGCACGCTATGCGCTCGCCCGCGACGTCGCGGGCATGGGCAATCGCTGGCCGGTGTATCGCATCGATGCGCAAGCGCGATCCGCATGCATTGGCGTTTTGCACGCCCTGCATGGCGACGGATTTTTCTTTGCTCCCGTAGGGGAGCGACCCGCGTTGACGCACGGGGATTTCGCGACGGGACTGTATCCGGGCTTGCCGTGGTTCCTCGACGAGCAGCGCCCACAAGGCTTTCTCGGTCGCGCGTTTGCACGGCGCATCGCTGCCGATATCGGGGCGCGCGATGACATTGCATTGTGGCGCAGCGACGACGTGGTGCTGGCCTTGCTGCGTTACGGCGAGGATCAGCCCGGCGATCTGGTGCTTGGCGAAGCCGCCTTGCAGCGCGCGATGCGGCAAATCCACGATCCGGCGGATACGCTCGCGGTCGGCGATCGCGCAACGCGCTATCCACTGCTGGCAATGAGCGCGCTGGCTGGCGAGGCGGTGGGTTCGTCGGCCGCGGGCGAACAGCCGAAGTTTGCGATCACGTTGCGTTGCGACGACAGCTTCACGCCGGTGATCGTCAAGTTCAGCGATCGCATCGACTCGCCCGCCGGCCGTCGCTGGGCCGATCTTCTGATTGCCGAGCACCACGCGTGCGTACAGTTAAGCGCGTGCGGACTGCCGGCGGCGGAAAGCGAGATTTTCGAAATCGATGGACGCGTATTCCTGCAATCCACGCGCTTCGATCGCACGCGTACGCTGGGCCGCCACGGACTCGTCTCGCTGGCCGCGCTCGATGCCGCGTTCTACGGCCACGGACGCATCGACTGGTACGTATTCGCCGTTCAGCTCGAACGCGACGGCTGGCTGTCCGTCGACGATGCGCAGCGCCTGCGCCGGATCGGCTGGTTCGGCGCCTTGATCGCGAATGCCGACATGCATCTGGGCAATGCGAGCGTGCAGTTGCGCGATCGCGGGCCGCTGCCATTGGCGCCCGCCTACGACATGTTGCCGATGCGCTTTCGACCGCTGGCCAGCGGCGAGGTTATCGCGCAGCGCTACGAAATCGCACTACCACTGCCGGAGCAGCGAGCCGACTGGAGCAACGCCGCGCACGCCGCCCTCAAGTACTGGCAGCGGGTCGGCGCCGATGCGCGTATCTCCACCGAATTTCGCACCATCGCGGCCGATGCGGCGGCCGAGATCGCGCGTGCGCGCGATCGTCACGGTGTTTGAAGCCCCGGGAGATTGCGCGCCAATCGTTTGATCAACGCACCCCGTACAACCTCATCGCATCCGCGCGCAGTTCGGACTGGCTGTCCGGGCGCGCATAGAACATGTGGCCGCCGGCATATTCCTTGACCTGCACGCGGGTCGCGTCGCCCATCGCCGGCATCTGGTCGACGATCAGCACCGAAGCCATGAACGGGCAGGACAGATCGTCCCAGCCATGCGCGATCAGCACGCGCAGGCCCGGATCGTTCGCCACCGCTTCGCGCAGTTGCTTGACCGAACCCAGGTTCGCGTCTTCGTCCTCGTGCCACAGGCGGTTCACCTGGTAGCTCAGCGCGTTGTAACGCGCGTCGATCTTCCAGCCGACGACACGCGTGACGAAGTCGACCATCGCCGTGGTGGTCGGCGCGATGATGCCGTTCAAGATCGGATCGCCAGTCATCTGGTGCGGCGCGAACGGGAACGGATCCCAGGCGGTGACGTTGGAATCGTAGCGGCTACCGAGCTTGCCTTGCGCACGGTAGATCTCGCGCAAATAGGCTTGCGTTTCGATGCGGCCGCCGGAGCGTTTCACGAACACGGGATCAAGGCCGGTCAGTTCGGTAACCTTGGCGATCATCGCGTCGGTCGCGGCGGGGTCGCTGCGGCCCTTCATCAGGGTTTGCGCATAGGTCGTGCGCGTGTAGTCGATGACCGACGCCATGGTCTGCGCATCGAGCTTGTGCTGGCGTTCGAGGTTCGCCGCGGCGATCGAGGGCAGGGTCAGCATCCATGGCAGCGGCGAGACATTGCCATCCTCGAATGCGGCCGGGTCCAGGTACGGCGAGAGCAGCACCACGCCGTTCATCGCCACGCCCAATTGCGTTTGCAGATATTCGGTGATGCGCGGACCGCGGAAACCGCCATAACTTTCGCCGATCAGGTATTTGCGCGCCTGCATGCGGCCGTTCTGCACCAGCCAGTCGTAGATGATGCGCGACAGGTAGTGGATGTCGGAATTGGTGCTGTAGAAATCCGCTGTCGCCTGCTTGTCGTCGACCAGGGCGCGGCTGAAGCCGGTGCCGACCGGATCGATGAACACAAGATCGGTAAAGCCAAGCCAGGTGCCGGGATTGTCATGCAGCGTCGCCGGCTCCGAGGGGCTGTCGCCTTCTTCGCCGAAGCGCACTTTCTTCGGTCCGATCGCGCCGAAGTTCAGGTACACCGAGGACGCGCCAGGGCCACCATTAAGCGCGAACGTGACCGGGCGATCCTTGCCGGCCATCGTGTACGCGGTGAACACGACTTCGGCGATCTTCTTGCCCTTGGCATCGCGCACCGGCAAGGAGCCGACCGTGGCGGTGTAGTTGAGCGTGCGGCCGTCGACCGACACCGACTGCGCGACATGCGCATCCTTCGGCAACGGCGGCAAATTGAATTCGGATTTCTCGCCGGCGTCGGCCGGTGCTCCCGGCTTGTGTGGCGCGTCGGCGGCAAACGCCGCGGCCGCGGTCAGCGAAAGCGCGAGTACGGCAACCAGGGGATAGATGCGCATGGCGGTGTCCTGTGGGAAATCCCGCCTACTCTAACAGTACGGCCGCCGTGCACCTGTGCCCAAAGGCATGGCCGTGCTCACGCCGGGATCAGATCGACGTACTGGAAGCGCCCGTCGCGCAGCACGCGCTCGCCGCGCGTTAATCCGATCGGCGCGGAAAACAGCGGACTGGCGTGCACGCAGGTGTGGAACTCGCCGTTCTCGCCGCAGGGATCGCAGGACGCAGGTAGATCGGCCAGTAGTGTCGTGTCATAGTCGCGGCCACAGAATCCGGCATCCAGTTGCTGCGTATCCACGCAGGTCAGGATCGCGCGATGACCGCAGTCGATGAAATGCCGAGCCAGTTTCGCCGTGTCCTCGCCCCACAACGGATATGCACCGTGCCAGCCAAGGCGGCCCAGCATGGCTTCACGATACGCGCGCACATCGGCCAGATACAGATCGCCGAACGCGATGTGCGCAAGGCCCGGCTCGCGCGCGCGTGCCCGCGTCAGCGCGCGTGCGAACGTTTCCTCGTAGATTTCATTGGAGGCCTGCGCCGGGATTTCCGCTTCGAACAGGGGCAAGCCGAGTGCGGCGGCTTGCGCATGCAAAACCGCGCGGCGCACGCCGTGGATCGCGATGCGCTCGTACTGCGCGGTCACCGTGGTCAGCAGTCCTGTCACGCGCCAATGCGCATCGCCGAGCAGGCGCTCGAGCGCCAGCGTGGAGTCCTTGCCGCCGCTCCAGGCGAGCAGGACGGGAATCGACAAGTCGCTCATCCGGGAATTTTGCCATGTGATGGCGATTGCGCATTGCCCAAGGTTCAAAGCCGAAGAGGTTGCGCAAGCAACCACCGCACGCACCGTCGATTTTTTCCGTGATTACGCATGTTATAATCACATCTGGAGGTAACGTCATGCGCTTGAAAATCACAACAGTCGGCAATTCGGCTGGCGTCGTGCTGCCGAAGGAATTGCTCGCGCGCCTGCGCCTGGAAAAGGGTGACTCGTTGTTCGTCAGCGAACTGCCGGACGGCATCAAGCTGATGCCCTACGATCCCACGTTTGAACAGCAAATGGCCGTGGCCGAGCGCATCATGCGCGAGCGCCGTACGTTGCTGCGCAAATTGGCCGATAGCTGATGATCGTCTGGATCGATATCCAGGTTGTTATCGGACTGCATGATCGGCAACTTGCCGAGTATGGAGGCAGCCCGGGCGTACGTGACGCGAACCTGCTCGAATCCGCCCTGGGTCGACCGCAACAGCTCTATGCGTACGGCGATCCGCGACCGGATCTTGCCGACCTCGCCGCAAGCCTTGCGTTTGGCCTGGCGCGCAACCACCCCTTTGTCGATGGCAACAAGCGCACGGCAGCGGTTTCTTGCGAAACCTTCATCGTACTCAATGGCGCGCGCCTGCCTGCAAGCGACGCTGAGCTGTATGTACTTTTTCTTGCCCTCGCCGAAGGCAAGCTCGCCGAGCGCGAATTCGCTGCATGGTTGCGCGCGCATATCGAAATGCCAAAGCGACATCGGGTGCAGGAGCCGCCACCGCCAAGCATGAAGCGCAAGCTGGCCAAAGCGACGAAAAAACGCGGCTGAAGAAACCTCAGGCCCTTGCGTTGCCCAACAATCGTCCCGGCAACGAGCGGATGCGGTTGAGTATTGCCGCGGGCAGGCGCAGGGCGGAGGTGGTGCTTTCGGCGTTCGGTGCGGCAGCAACATAACGCCGTGCAGCCTGCGGGTTCTGCTTGAGTTGCCAATAGCGGCCGATGGCCGAATCCACGCTCAACCGGCAAGTGCCCATGCGCACCGGTTTGATCAGCATGCGGTAGACCTGGCCTTCGTTGATCAGCTCGATCGCGGTGGAAGCATTCGCGCGCTCGGTGACGACCACGGTGGCGATGTGCGGATGGTGCAGTTTCAGCGCTTTGAGCAGGCCGGTCAGGTCGTGCCGCCCGGCTTCGGTTTCGGAAATCACCACGCCGGTTTCCTGTTGTTCCATGATCTGCAGCGCGCGTTCGGCGTTGTTGGCGAAGTTGACCTTGTAATACGGCTGCAGGATTTCGCGCAGGCGCTGCTGCACGGTGGTGTCATCCTCGATCACGAGCACGCCAACCTGGGTGCGGGCGCGGTCGTGTTCGGCCTGCGGCAGCACGTCGCGCGCGATCACCGGCGCCTCGCGTGCGATCGCACCGGCGTTGGCGACGAGCGTCTTCAGCTCGGCATTGTTCCAGGGCTTGTTGACGAAGCGGAACACCTCGCCTTCATTCACCGAGCCGAGCACGGCCTTGAGGTCCGAGTAGCCGGTGAGCAGGATGCGCAGCGCGCGCGGATGCGTTTCCTTGATCTCGCGGAGCACGTCCACGCCGGTTTTTTCCGGCATGCGCTGGTCGCAGATGACGACATCGACGTCGTGTTGTTTCGCCAACGCCGCGGCTTCCAGCGGATCGGTAGTCTGGTACGTGGTGTAGTCGCGCAGCAGCGCCTTGAGCGCGCGCAGGATGCGCGACTCGTCGTCGACCATCAGGATGCGCAGCGGTGCGTCGGGCGTGTCGGTCATGGAGTCAGGCGGCATCGGCCGCGCTCGGGCCGCTGCCGTTGACCGGCAGGCTAACCGTGAACGTGGAGCCTTTCCTTGGCGTCGTTCGCACTTTGATCGATCCGCCGTGGCCCTTGATTATCTTGTGCACGATGGAAAGTCCCAGTCCGGTGCCTTCGCCAACCGGCTTGGTGGTGAAGAACGGATCGAAGATCTTCGGCAGCACGTCGTCGGGAATGCCGCTGCCGGTGTCGGTGAAGTCCATCAGCACCTGGCTACCTTCCACCCGGCTGTCGATGGTCAGGGTACCGTCGCCGTCGATGGCTTGCGCGGCGTTGGTGATCAGGTTCAGGAAAACCTGGTTCATCTGCGACGGCATGCAACGCACCTTGGGCAGCGGTTGCAGGTGCTTGACCACTTTCACGCGATCGCGCAACTGGTGCTGGGCAATGGTCAGCGCGCATTCGATGCCTTCGTTCAAATCCATCGAATCCATGCCGTCGCGGTCCACGCGCGAAAAGCCCTTGAGGTTCTGCACCAGGCCCGACAACTGCGTCAGGCCCTCGCTGGCATCGCCGAGCAGTTCCTTGGCATCGTTGAGCAGTGGGCTCTTCTCCACCGCCGCGCGCGCCTCGAACAGCTTGCGCCGCGCGTCCTCGACATGCTTGACCAGCTTGTCGAGGCTGGCCTTGTCGGCGTTGAAGATCAGGTCCACCGGCTGCAGGCACACTTGCACGGCGGCATCGTATTGCTTGACCAGCTTGCGGTAGTCGTCGAGCAGGTCGCCGACGACTTCCACATTGCTCTTGACGAAACCGAGCGGCGTGTTGATCTCGTGCGCCACGCCCGCGACCATCTGCCCGAGCGAAGCCAGTTTGGTGGTGTGGATGACCTGCGACTGGGTCGATTGCAGGCGCTTGAGCTCGGCTTCGGACTCGGCATTGCCGGCACGCAGGGCCAGGTTCGCGCGACGCAGGCGCAGCATTTCGAAACCGAGCCAGGCGCAGGCGGCAAGCAGGACGAGCGCAACGATGAGCAGCATGGGGGCTTCCTCGTTCGGCGGCCAAAGTATACACAGTCCCGGGTTGGCGCTACTTTAAGCACATGCTCGCTGCCCTGCCGGCGAGCGACGCTCTGCCGGATCCGTCCATTTTCGGGGAATCGCCATGAAGACCGTTGTCGCCGCCTTGCTGACGACCTTGTTGCTATGCCTTTGCACATTGCCGGCGGTTGCCGCCAGCGGGGCGACGGATGCGCGTGATTTGCCGCCGGGCCTGCAGATTCCCACGGCGGCGCGGCCGGGCCCCGCTTTCGATGTGGACAAGGCCACCGAGGCCTATCTGGACCTGCTCTCGCCGGAACAGCGTGCTCGCTCCGATGCCTATTTCGAGGGTGGCTACTGGCTGCAACTGTGGGATTTCGTCTATGGGCTTGTCGTCGCAGGCATCTTGTTGTGGGGTGGCATTTCGCGGCGTCTGCGCGATCTGGCCCGGCGCCTCAGTGCGCGGCCCTGGCTCTACACATGGGCTTACGCGCTCTTGTTCGTGCTCGCGTACTTCGTTCTCACGCTGCCATGGTCGATCTACACCGATTTCTTCCGCGAGCATCAGTATGGCCTGGCCACGCAGGATTTTTCCGGCTGGTTCGGCGATGCGCTGAAGAGCCTGCTGGTCAGCGCGATCGTGTTGCCGCTCGTGCTGGTCGTCGTGTATGCCGCTGTGCGCCGCGCTGGCGCGCGCTGGTGGATCTGGGCCGGCGGCATTGCCTTCGTCTTCATCGTGTTCTCGATCATGCTCGCGCCGGTGTATGTCGAGCCGCTGTTCAACACCTACAAGCCGCTGCGCGATAGCCCGGCACGCGAAGCCGTGCTGTCGCTCGCCCGCGCCAACGGTATTCCTACCGATCACGTCGTCGAGTTCGACGCCTCGCGCCAGACCACGCGCATCAGCGCCAACGTCGCCGGTTTCGCCGGCACCACGCGCGTGGCGCTCAACGACAACCTGCTGGACAAGACTTCGCTGCCGGAAATCAAGGCCGTGCTCGGCCACGAGATGGGCCACTACGTGCTCAACCACCACCTGCGCATCACGATCTATTTCAGCCTTGTACTCGTGTTCGGGTTCTGGTTCACGCAGCGGTTGTTTGATTGGTCGCTTGCGCGCTGGGGCGGGCGCCTGAAGCTGGAAGGTCGCGCCGATCCCGCGGCCTTGCCTCTGGCGTTCGCGATCCTGTCGATCTTCTTGTTGCTCGCCACGCCTGTGGCGAATTCGATCGTGCGCCAGATGGAAGCCGAAGCCGATGCCTTCGGCCTGAATGCCGCGCGCGAACCGAACGGATTCGCCATGGTGGCGATGCGCTTGTCGACCTACCGCAAGATCCATCCCGGCCCGCTCGAGGAGACCATCTTCTACGATCATCCAAGCGGATATACGCGGGTCCACGCGGCGATGACCTGGCTCAAGGAAAACCAGGACAATCCGACCGCGAACGCGCCTTTGCCCCCGCCGGCAGGCTGACAAAGGAGCCCCCGCGCCGCCGGGCTGGGGTCCACCCGGCCCCGTGCTTGGATTATCATGGCGTTCTACGCGGGAGGACGCATGGCGCAGGTCAAGCAAGCCACGGTGCCGGACATCGGCAACTACACCAACATCCCGGTGATCGAAATCCTGGTCAAGCCGGGCGACACGGTCGCCAAGGACCAGGGCTTGGTCACGCTCGAATCGGACAAGGCGACGATGGAAGTGCCGGCGCCGTTCGCCGGCGTAGTGAAAGAGCTCAAGGTCAAGGTCGGCGACGAGGTGTCGGAAGGCAGCGTGGTTGCGCTGATTGAGGACGGCACTGCCGCCGCTGTTCCTTCCCCTGCGCGCGGCGCGGGGGAAGGTGCCCCGAAAGGGGCGGAAGGGGGCCAAGGCACCGCGCCAGCAAAAGCGCCACCTGCAGCCGCGGCCGCGGCAGCTCCCTCCGCAAGCGCGGGGAGCGAAAGCAAAGCGCCCCCTGTTTCCGCCGCCAGCAACGCGACATCGACTCAGCGATCGCCGCCCATCGCCTTCGGTACTGACACCGTCCTGCCCGGCAAGGTGCCGCTGGCCAGTCCCGTGGTGCGCCTGATCGCGCGCGAGCTGGGTGTGGACCTGGCCCAGGTCACCGGCAGCGAACGCAATGGCCGCATCACCAAGCAGGACGTGCGCGCTTACGTCAAACGCATCCTCGAAGGCGGCGGTCCGGCGCGAGCTGCCGGCAGCGGTGGCGGTGGGTTGAACCTGCTGCCGTGGCCGAGCGTGGATTTCTCCAAATTCGGCGAAATCGAAACGCGGGCATTGTCGAAGATCAAGAAAATTTCCGGTGCGAACCTGGCGCGCAACTGGGCGATGATCCCGCATGTCACGCAGCACGACGAGGCCGACATCACCGACCTGGAAGCGTTGCGCGTGGCGCTCAACAAGGAGCATGAGAAGGCGGGAATCAAGTTCACCATGCTCGCCTTCATCATCAAGGCGATGGTTGCGGCGCTCAAGAAGTATCCGGATTTCAACGCTTCGCTCGATGCCTCTGGCGAAAACCTGATCCTGAAGAAATATTTCCACGTCGGCTTCGCCGCCGATACGCCAAATGGTCTGGTTGTTCCGGTGCTCAAGAATGCGGATCAGAAGGGCTTGGTCGAGATCGCGCAGGAATCGAGCGAATTGGCAAAGAAAGCGCGCGACGGCAAGCTCGGTCCGGCCGACATGTCCGGCGGCTGCATTTCGATTTCCTCGCTCGGCGGCATCGGCGGCACGGCGTTCACGCCCATCGTCAATGCGCCGGAGGTGGCGATCCTGGGCGTGTCCAAGTCCGCGATCAAACCGGTGTGGGACGGCAAGGCGTTTGCGCCGCGCCTGATGCTGCCGCTGTCGCTGAGTTACGATCATCGCGTCATCGACGGCGCCGCGGCGGCGCGCTTTGCCGCGCATCTGGCGGCGTTGCTTGCGGACATGCGCCGCAGCCTGCTCTGATTCGACCGGCATGGACGAGTTCACCGACATCGTCATCGTCGATCTGGACGTGAACCGCACGACCTGGTCGCGCGTGCATTCGTCCATGCGCACCCTGCACCTGAAGCTCAACCGCGATCCGAATCCGGAATGGACGCGTTTGTTTTTCGAGGAACGCAATTCGCGCGTCGAGCTCAAGCGCCACGGCCTGTGGATCGAGGATGGCTACATCGTCTTCGATTGCCTGTTGATCGACGTCGACGATTACCATCTGCCTGATATTCGCCAGTCGATCGATTACGCGAACGCGCGTTCGCGCGTGCTGGTCGAAGAACGCCACGCCGAAGTCGAGCGTCTGCGTGGCGAAGCGCGGACCGAGCAGCACATGCTCACGGCATTGCGCGCCGGCATTCGCCACACCCGCGAAGCGGCGCCGGATTTGCCGGCGGTGGACGCGCCGGAACCGGAGCCGATCGCCGAAGCGGCGGTACCGATGCAGGCATCGCTCGAACACGCCGATCCGATGCCGCCGCAAGCGGTCGTCGATCCATTGCATGTCGAACGCGAAACCGTGCTCGAAGCCCGGCGTGGCGATTGGCGCGCACGTTTTCGCGCCGCGTTTCATCGCAACAAATAAAGGAGCACGCCGTGGCGACGACGGAAGTCAAGGTTCCGGATATCGGCAACTACAGCAACATTCCCGTAATCGAAGTCCTGGTCAAACCCGGTGACGTGGTGAAGAAGGACCAGGGCCTGGTCACGCTCGAGTCGGACAAGGCGACGATGGAAGTGCCATCGAGCGTTGGTGGTGTGGTGCGTGAGTTGAAAGTGAAGCTCGGCGACGAGGTGTCGGAAGGGCATGTGGTGGCGGTGATCGAGGTACAAGGCGCCGCTAAATCACCTCTCCCGCTGGCGGGAGAGGTCGCGGCGCGTAGCGCCGCGGGTGAGGGTGGAGCCAAACCTGTTGCACCACCCTCACCCCAGCCCTCTCCCGCCAGCGGGAGAGGGGGACAAAGCGCCGCACCGCAGGCCGCCGCCGCATCGACCGGCCGCAAGGCCGACATCGAATGCCAGGTCGTCGTGCTCGGATCAGGCCCCGGCGGTTACACCGCGGCATTTCGCGCTGCGGATCTCGGATTGAATACGGTATTGGTCGAGCGTTACGCCACGCTTGGCGGCGTGTGCCTGAATGTCGGGTGCATTCCATCCAAGGCGCTGCTGCATGCGGCCAAGGTGATCGACGAGGCTGCGCACGCGGCGGATATCGGCATCGACTTCGGCAAGCCGAAGATCGACATCGGCAAATTGCGCGGTTTCAAGGAAAAAGTCGTCGCGCAGCTCACCGGCGGCCTTGCCGGCATGAGCAAGCAACGCAAGGTCACGACGGTGCAAGGCGTGGGAAAATTCGCCTCGCCGAACGAGATCGAAGTCGAGAGCAAGGACGGCAAGAAGCTCGTACGCTTCGAACACGCCATCATCGCGGCCGGTTCGCAGGCGGTGAAGCTGCCCGGATTCCCCTGGGACGATCCGCGCATGATGGATTCCACCGACGCGTTGCTGCTCGGTGACGTGCCCAAGAAACTGCTCGTGGTCGGCGGCGGCATCATTGGTCTGGAAATGGCCTGTGTGTACGACGCGCTCGGCAGCGAAGTCACCGTGGTCGAACTGCTCGATCAGCTCATGCCCGGCGCGGATGTCGACTTGGTCAAGCCGTTGGCGACACGATTGGGCAAACGCTACGCCGGTATCCATCTGAAAGTGAAGGTCGCCAAGGTCGAAGCGACCAAAGCGGGGCTCAAGGCCACGTTCGAGGGCGAGAAAGCTCCCGAGCCACAGGTTTACGACCGCGTGCTCGTCGCCGTGGGACGTTCACCGAACGGAAGGAAAATCGACGCCGACAAGGCGGGAGTGAACGTCACCGAGCGCGGCTTCATTCCGGTCGACAAGCAGATGCGCACCAATGTGCCGCACATCTTCGCCATCGGCGACATCGTCGGCAACCCGATGCTCGCGCACAAGGCCACGCACGAAGGCAAGGTTGCTGCCGAAGTGTGCGCCGGGAAAAAGAGCGAATTCGTCGCGCGTGTGATTCCATCGGTCGCCTATACCGATCCGGAAATCGCTTGGGTCGGCGTCACCGAGACCGAAGCGAAACAGCAGGGACTGAAATACGGCGTCGGCAAATTCCCGCATGCTGCCTCCGGCCGCGCGATTGGCATCGCGCGCACCGAAGGTTTCACCAAGCTCATTTTCGACGAGGCCACGCATCGCATCATCGGCGCCGGCGTCACCTGTCCGAATGCGGGCGAGCTGGTCTCCGAACTCGCGCTGGCCATCGAGATGGGCTGCGAAGCCGGCGACATCGGCCTCACCGTGCATCCGCATCCGACGCTGTCCGAATCCGTCGGCATGGCCGCCGAAGTCTACGAAGGCACGATCACGGATTTGTATATTCCGAAGCGCAAGTAGTGCGCGCGATCTTGCTGGTGTTGCTGATGGCCACGAGTTGGCCAGGCGTCGTGCGCGCAACGGACGTCGCCACCATGGCGGGACCTGCGCCGACCGCGGAATTCGGCTTCCGCACCTTCGGCAGCGACCGGCCCTTCCAGGCGGAAATCATCACCGAGGTGATGTTCGACCGCATCGGTTTCATGTGGATCGGCACGCGCGAGGGCCTCTACCTCTACGACGGCCAGCGCTTCCGCAAATTCCAGCACGAGGTGCAGAATCCGGAATCGCTTTCCAGCAATGGCATACGCGGCGTGTTCGAAGACAACCGTGGCCGCTTGTGGGTCAACACCATCAGCGGCGGCCTCAACCTGCTCGATCGCGCCACCTGGCGATTCCACAACTGGCGACATCAACGCAACGATCCGGAAAGCATCGCACACGATGGCGTGTTCGCCCTGGCGGACGCGCCCGACGGCCGGCTATGGGTCGGCACGCAGGCGGGACTGGATCTGTTCGATCCGGACACCGGCAAATTCGCACACCAGATCCTCGCCACCGGCGGTGAGTTTGTCATCGCCTTGCTCAAGGCGCGTGACGGTCGGCTGTGGGCCGCAACCCTGGGCCAGGGATTGTTTCGCCAGCGCGTCGACGGCAGCGGCTTCGATCCCGTGCCGGGAACCGGAAGAGCCGCGCCATTGGACATTTTCTCGTTGGCACAGGCGGCCGACGGCACAATCTGGGTCGGTGCGCGCGATGGTTTGTACCGGGTTGAGTCGGCAACCGGTGGCATCGTGCCTTCCGGTCTGGCGTCGGTCGGAACAGCGGACAAATTGAACATGGTCACGGCATTGCTGTCTGGCAATGACGGCGGGTTGTGGATCGGCACGTTCGGCAACGGACTGTACCGACTGGAGCCGAACGCTTCGGGCGCGGTTCGCGTCATGCTGGGACCGGATGGAACGGGAGCACAACAGATCGACTCCGGCGCAATGGCGCTCGATCGCGACGGCAATCTTTTCGTCGGCACCTTTGGCGCTGGCATGTGGCGAACCGGTGCCCGCGTTGCTGGTTTGCAATCCTGGCAGACAGCTCAGGGTCATCGGCCCGGGCTTGCCGCCCTGGACGTCTACGCGCTGCGCGTCCAACCTGCCCGAACTCCCGACAAGGATCGCCTGCTGGTGGGTAGTTTCGGCGGTGGCATCGACGAAATCGCCTTGGCGGATGGTGCCGTCACGCATGCGACTCTGCCGGTCCCCGAGGCCTTGAACCAGCATCTGGGCGGCATTACCGATCTGCTGTTGACGCGCGAAGGAGAAATCTGGGCAACGACGAACGAAGGCGTGTTCCGATGGAATCGCGGCAGCGGATATTTTCACTACTATCCGCCCGGCCAACCCGCCAGCGCCAGCACCAATCCGGATTACAGCTTTTCCTTGTTGCAGGATCGCCGGGGCCGCATCTGGGTCGGCAGTGCCGGCGGCGGCCTGTATTTGTACCAGCCTGATAGCGACACTTTCCGGAACTTCCGTCCCCGGCGAGCGGCACCGCATTCCCTGCCGGATGACTTCGTGACCGATCTCATCGAAGACCGCCGTGGCCGGCTATGGGTCGCGACGCGCTCGGGTGGCATCGGCGTGTGCCGCTATGACGGCGATCTGGATTGCCTGCACATCGTGGCCGGCAACGCTGCGCAGCAGATCAGCCACGATCAGGTCACGGCGCTGCTCGAAGCGCGCGACGATGCGGTCTGGGCGGCAACCGCGGGCGGCGGCCTGGACCGGTTGGTCGTGGACGCGTCCGACGACGTGGCATCAGTACAGCGCTGGACGCACGATGAAGGCCTGGATGACGACAACGTCATGGCCATGGTCTACGGACCGGATGATGCGCTTTGGTTCACCACGCATGGCGGCGTCTCGCGTCTGGACTTGGCAACCCACCAGGTGACGAACCTGGCACCCGCCGACGGTTTGCCGACTGCGATCTTCAATCCCAAGGCGGCGGTCGTCTACGGCAGGCGATTGTATTTCGGTTCGGCCAAGGGCGTGGTTTCGATCGATCCGCAGCAGGTGCCACGGCGCGGCGCGGCGCCACCAACCGTGGTGGAAGCCGTATCCGGCCTGGATGCGGTGCACATGCCCACGCGACCTGCCTGGCAACTGGCATCGTTGAGCGTGCCTTGGCGCACGCCGTTCTCGCTGGAATTCGCCGTGTTGGGCTACGACGCCGGGTCGCCGCGATTCCAGTACCGGCTTCGCCATGCCGACGCCTGGACCGAGCTGGGCGATCGTGCGCAACTGACCCTGCATGCACTGGAGCCTGGTCGGCATCGCCTCGAGGTCCGCGGCCGGCGCGCAGGTTATGACTGGACGCTGGCGCCACCATTGGTGCTCGACATCGTACCGCCGTGGTGGCGCAAGCCGGCCACGCAAATCGCTGCGGCGGCTCTATTGTTGATGGTCCTGCTTGGCGGTTTCTACTGGCGTGTGCGCGAACTGCACATGCGCAATCGCGCCTTGCGCCACATGACCATGCGCCTGGAAGCGGCCAAGGAAGACGAACGCCGGCATCTTGCGCGTGAGCTGCACGATGAGTTTGGTCAGGCGCTGACGTCGGCCAAGATCAATCTCGGTCTGGCGCTGGCAAGGCCGCCATCGACGGACGGCGCTGCGCGCATCAGCGACACCATCGCAGTGATCGATGGATTGCTCGGCCAGGTGCGCGCCCTGTCGCTGGACTTGCGCCCGCCCTTGCTCGACGAGATGGGATTGGTGCCCGCGCTGGAAGGTTATCTGAATGCGGTGTCCGCGCGCAGTGGCCTGGTCTTGCGCCAGCGACTCGATGCGCAGGCCGAATGGGTTGCCTTGGATCGTGAAATCACCGTGTTTCGCATTGTCCAGGAAGCCGTGACCAATGCCGTGCGCCACGCCGGAGCGCGCACACTCGACGTGAGCCTGATCGCCCGAGATGGCGGCGTCGCCATCAGCGTGCGTGATGATGGCAAGGGATTCGATGCCGGCACAACACTCGCGGCGGGCGGACCGGGATTGGGCCTGTTTGGCATGCGCGAGCGCGCCCTTGACCTGGGCGGATCCTGGGCGGTGGAATCGGGTCCTGGACGCGGTACGCTGGTCACGGCGTTTGTCCCGGCGCAAGCCGCAGTCAACCGTTGAGACCATGACGATGCGAGTGATCCTGGCCGATGATCATCAATTGGTGCGCGCCGGACTGCGCAGCCTATTGCAGTCGTTCCCCAACGTGCAGGTGCTGGCCGAATGCAGCGACGGCCATGCAGCACTGGAGCATGTCGAAGAGTTGCGACCGGATGTCCTGTTGCTCGACATCACCATGCCCGGCCTGAATGGACTGGAGGTCGCCCGGCGCGTGCCGGCGATAAGTCCCTCGACCAAAGTGCTCGTGTTGTCGATGCATGTCGGCCCCGAATACGTGACCCAGGCCTTGCGCGCCGGCGTCTCCGGCTACCTGATCAAGGACGCGGCCGTCGAGGAATTGCACCAGGCACTGGATGCGCTGGCCATGGGCAAGGCGTATCTGAGTCCGGCGATCTCGCAGTCCGTGCTGCATGAATTCCTGCGCACCGGCAAGGCAGATCCGGATGCGGACAGCCAGCTGCAGAAACTGACTGCGCGACAACGCGAGATACTGCAATTGCTGGCGGAGGGCCACGCGACCCGCGAGATCGCGGCACGGCTGTCGCTGAGCGCCAAGACGGTTGAAAGCCATCGCAGCCAATTGATGGATCGCCTGGACATCCACGATGTGCCGGGACTCGTGCGATTTGCGATACGCGTCGGCCTGGTGTCGGCGGACCTGATCTGATCGATCCGGCGCGGAAGCGCTGCGGCTTGCCGCGAACTCAGGTTTTCCCCTAGTTCAAATTGCGGATACGCCTCATTGTGGGCGTTGCCATGGCGCAATACGGTTGGCGGGCCGCACGTTGCAGGGGTGGCGGCAACCGTTTTCATCATCCGCGGGGATTCCTCATGAATGTGTCCAAGTTGTGCAAACGGCTGCTCGTGGCTGCCGTCATGGCTCTGACGTTGGCGGTCGCCAATGTCGACGACGCGCGCGCCAGCGTGCAACACCAGAACATCGTCCAGCTCATCGCAAGTTCGCAAAGCATCGTTGCCGGTACCGTGAGCAAGGTCACCGATGGCGTTGACGCCAATGGCCTGCCATACACCGAGGTCACCATTGCCGTGGGCATGAGCCCGAAGGGCAGGATCGAACGTGGCGAATACACGTTCCGTCAATTCGGCTTGATCAAGCCGCGCAAGATGGCCAATGGACACAGCATGCTGATGGTGACGCCGGCGGAATTCCCGCGCTGGCATGAAAACGAGTACGTCGTGGCCTTCCTGTACCACCCGGCGGCGAAAACCGGATTGCAGACGACGGCGGGCCTGGCGCAAGGCAAGCTGGTGATGGTCAACAACAAGCTGTCGAACCAGTTTGACAACGCCGGTCTGTTCGACAACGTCAAGGTTGCCGCTGGCGCACTGCCCGCGGCCGAGCAGAAGTTGTTCGAGTCGCGCGGCCCGGTCGAGGCGCAGACGCTGTTGAGCATGATCAAGCACGTCGTGCAGGGGCAACTGATCGAGAAAGGGAAAATCAAATGAGCAAGACGATCAAACTCCCACTGCTGCTTGGCCTGGTGATTGCGGCTGCGTCCGCGCAGGCTGCCGGACCGCTGATCATCAGTGACGAAACCGGTACCCTCAAACCGCTGGTGTGGGACACCGGCAATGGCCCGATTCCGGTATACACCGATGGCGGCCCCGCGTTCACGTTCAATTTCGACGGCGTGACGCCGTTCGTCACCATTGATCGCGCCAACACGATCACCGCCAACGCATTCGCGCAATGGAGCCAGGTGCCGACCTCGACATTCCGTGCCGCCATCGCAGGCACGATCGAATCGCAAACCGGCGATGCCGACGTGACCGCGGACAACGTGGCCAACTACATCGGCGTCGAGAATGGCCCGGGCTTCTGGGTCATCTACGACACCGACGGCAGCATCATGGAGAACTTCTTCGGCGTCGACAAATATTCGGTGCTCGGTATTTCCTCGCCGGAATTCGGCGACGGCAATGGTCACATCACGGAATCGTGGACGGTGTTGAACGGTTATGCGGTAGGCATCAGCGACAACGGTGGTGACGGTTCGGACGATCCGGATGTCATCCTGCGCAACGGCTTCGAAGAGAACCGGCGCGGTTCGGAATTCGCCGGCGTGTTCACCCACGAGATCGGCCATGCCATCAACCTGTCGCATTCGCAGGTCAACGGCCCGATGGCGTACCAGAGCTACACCTTCTATCCGCAGTACCCGGGCGTACCCGGCTGCGTGAGTCCGCTGTTCAGCTACTACGATTATTCCGCCGATCCTGCGCAAATGATCGATGCGGCCGCGATCGAAACGATGTTTCCGTTCATCGATCCGTACGGCAAGGGCGGCGAGGAGCAGTCCAGTGTGAATGTTTCCGACGACATCACCGGCATCTCCAACCTGTATCCGACGGCGGCCTACCTGGCGAACACCGGTACCATCAATGGCGTGTTGCATCTGAAGGACGGCACGACGCCGTACAGCGGCATCAACGTGATTGCGCGCAATGTCGCCAATCCGCTGTTGGATGCGGTGTCGGACATGACCGGCAGTGCCACGCAGGGGCTGCTGGGACCGGATGGTCGCTTCAGCATCCGCGGCTTGACCCCGGGCGCGCAGTATCAGGTCTACATCGAAGCGATCACTTCGGGTGGCTACCCGACCGCGCAGCAGATGATGTTGTCGGAAGGCGAGTACTGGAATGTTGGCGAAAGCGCCGATCCGGTTTCCGACTCGGCCTGCAAGGTGACCCCGATCACGGCCGTGGCGGCGACCGCCGCGCAGGCGGATATCACCTACAACGGCTACAGTGATGGCGTGCAGCTCACGCCCCTGGTCAATGCCTACATGACCTCGCTGTCCTTTGACGGTACCAAGGCGGGTGGCTCGACCGCTGGCGGCAACCGCGCCGTTTACTGGGACAAGGTGGCCGGCCCGCAGTTGCTGCCGGTGTGGCTGGGTACGTTCAACGGCAATATCGACGGACCCGGTGCGCACATGGCGGTGCAGGTTGATCCGGACGGCAATGGCATCAAGGAGCCGGCGATCTGGTCCTTGAACGGGCACCTGGATTATCTGGGCGACTTGAACGGCAACACCTGCGGCGGCGACAGCCAGACCGGCAAGAACAGCGCCGTGGCGATGGGCATGGACAAGTCGGCGTTGAAGGTCGTGGGCCTGGCGTATCGGGACAACGACCACAACGGGACCTGCCAGGGCCCCGGTGATGTCGTGCCGTTCATCTGGGACAAGACTGGCGGCATGCGCACGCTCGACTATGACCCCGGCCAGTACTGGACGCGCGCCAACGCGATATCCGGCAATGGTCGCGTGGTCGTGGGTACGTCCAACCTGCAACAAGCCTGGGCCTGGGTGGACGAAGGTTTGCGCATAGACCTCAGCGCCGTCACGGGCGCCTGGGATGTCAATGGCGTCAACTACAACGGCAGTGTGGTGGCGATGAACAGCATGGACATGAACACGTATCGGAATACCGGCGTCGTGCAGTGGGATGCGCGCACCGGTAGTACCGATCCAAGTCTGTTCACCAATGTCGACAGCCTGCGCTTCTGCGTCGACATGCCTTACTACGATTTTTTCGGTGACAACCAGTGCCTGACCATGACGGCGCAGGAAGTCTACGATCAGGTGGGCTCGGTGCCGGTCAATGTGTTCGGCATCAACGATGCGGGAACCGTCATGGTCGGCCGCGCCGGCGACTTCTTCACCGGCACCGCGGGCGCGATCTGGGTCAAGGACATCGGCTGGATGGTGATCAATGACTTCCTGAAAAAGCAGGGTGTGATCGAAGCGGCAAACTTCTCGATCGACAGCCCGTTCGCGATCAGCGGCGACAGCGACACGATCATCGGCGGCATCGCCGGCCTGGAGTTCTCCTGGCTGATCGACCTGCATCAGGTGTATGTGTGCAAGAACGGCGCCTCGATCGCGACCACGTTCCCCGACGGGTTGCGTACCGAAGTCGCCAACGGCGCGCAGTTCGGCCGTTGCGACTTCATCAACTGAGCACGGAACAAGATTGAATGCGTGTCGCAGAGGCGGGGGAAACCCCGCCTCTTTTTTATGCCGGGTTGGGTTTTCCGCGCTCCGCCTCGCCAGCGTACGGCGACGCAATTTGCTCGGCCACCTCGTAGTGCCGTACCAGTGGCTCCATGTCGAGCAGGTAACTCTCGTCTTCGGGATAGTAGACCGACTTGTCGGCATTCTCGCCGGCGAACGCGCGCACGGCGTCCATCGAATCCCACAGCGAAATCAGCATGAATTCACAGTGCTCGCCTTGTTCGCGGCGCAACACGTTGACGCCACGGTTGCCGGGCGTCTTGGCGTAATCCTTGATGCCGGTTTCCTGCAGATAGGCCAGGTAATCGTCAGCCTTGTCTTTCTGCGTGATACCGCGCCAGATGCGAGCGATCATGGGCACCTCCCGCAAGGATGCGAGCGCAGCATACCCGAGCGCGCGTAAGTTTGTGTTGGCGTCAGGCTTCGGCGATTCCCGCGCGGCCGCGCAGGATCGCGGCGAGCACGTCCGGCGCGTAGTCGAAGGAATCGTAGAACAACCGGTCTTCGGGCAAGCCCGCCGCAACGAACGCGCGACGTCCTGCGTCGATCAGCGCCGGCGGACCGCTCATGTAGACATCGAACGTGGACAAGTCCGGGTGGTCTTCGAGGACTGCTGCGTGAACGAGGCCGCGGCGCGCGCCACTGTCGGTTGTGTCTTCCGAAATCACCGGAACAAAGCGCAGGCTCGGCGCGACGGTGGTCCAGATTTCCGGCAGGTTGCGCAGATACAGTTCCGCCTCGTTGCGAGCTCCCCAGTACAACGTCATCGCGCGGCGCGTGCCCAGGTGCAAAAAGTGTTCGATCAACGCCTTGACCGGCGCGAAACCGGTGCCTCCGGCGACGAACAACAGCGGGCGTTCGGAATCCTCGCGCGGTACGAAGGTTCCGAGCGGGCCTTCCACGCGGAGCGTCGCGCCGACTTCCAGATCGGCGAAGACGTGGCGGGTGAAATCCCCGCCGGCGACGTGGCGCACGTGCAGTTCGATTTCGCGGCCGGTGTGCGGCGCATTGGCGATGGAAAACGCGCGGCGCTTGCCTTCCGGCAACAACACGTCGAGGTATTGCCCCGGCAGCCGATTGAGTGATGCGCCGTGCGGCGGCGCCAGGCGCAGGCGCATCACGTCGGGAGCAAGCAGGCGCTTGTCGAGCACTGCCAAGTCAAGAATGCGCTTGGGCATCGCCGCCACGGAGGCCACTTCACGCGCGGCGACGACGAGATCCGATCGCGGCACGGCTTGGCACAACAACACCTGCCGATGCGCGACTTCCGCCGCATTCAACGCACGCGGCGGATTGTGCGGGTAGTGGCAGTCGCCGGAAACCAGCGTCGCCTTGCAGCTTCCGCACACGCCGGAAAGGCAGGAATACGGCAACGCCAAACCCGCGCGGCGCGCGGCGTCGAGCACGCTTTCGTCTTCGGCGACGGCAAACTGCTTGCCGCTGCCTTGCAGGGTGACGGTGAATTCCACGCGGCGATTGTCGCCGATGTTGCTATGCTCGTGCGAACGAGTTTTGGAGTCTTGCCATGCCGATCTGGAAGCAATCCGTCACCCTCGATCAGCTCAATGCGCTCAATCGCAACACGATGATGGCGGCGATTGGCATCTCCTTTACCGATATCGGCGACGACTACCTGCGTGCAAGCATGCCCGTGGATGCGCGCACGCACCAGCCGTTCGGTCTGCTGCATGGCGGCGCCTCGGTCGCGCTCGCGGAAACCCTCGGCAGCACCGGCGGCATGATGACGCTCGATCCGGTACAGTTCGTTGTCGTCGGACTGGAGATCAACGCCAACCACATGCGCGGCGTGAAATCCGGCACCGTCACCGGCACGGCACGTCCGTTGCATCTCGGCCGCAGCACGCAGGTCTGGGAAATCCGCATCGAAGACGAGAGCCAACGCCTGGTCTGCATCTCGCGATTGACCTTGGCGGTGGTGCCGCGCAGCGCCATCTAGGAAACCTCTGCACAACCTGCTGCGCTCGACATCTCGCGCGGCGGCAGTGCTCGGAATCCTCATTTACACGACCGTAAACTCCGGTTCCTGCGCGCTGGCGACGCGCGACCTGGCTTCGCTCGCGACGGTTCTGTAGAGGTTTCATGATTTGAGGGTCGCAATGCTGCATTGCGGCGAAATGCGCATCTCGCTACCATCGGGCGGGTGAATTCCACGATCGATTCAATGCCACGGATGCCGCGCGACTGGCGGCGGCCGTTGCGCTACCTGTGGCGTACGCCGTGGATCTTCGCCCATGTCGTGGTGGCCATCCCGCTCTCACTGGTTGCGTTCAGTCCGGTCGGCCGCCACGCGCGCGTGCGCGGCGAGCGCCTGGACCACTGGCTGCAACGCTGGTGGTCGGGCGGCATCGTGCGGCGTTGCGGATTCCGCATCGTGCGCGAGGGCGAGCCGCTGCCCGGTGCGGTGTTGTTCGTGGCCAATCATGTGTCGTGGCTCGACATCGAACTGATGCACAGCCAGCGCGTCATGAGCTTTGTCGCCAAGGCGGAAATCGCGCGCTGGCCGTTGATCGGCTGGCTGGCGTCACGCGCCGACACCATTTTCCATCGCCGCGGCAGTGGCAATTCGCTCAATGCCGTGATTGAGCAGGCCGTCGAGCGCCTGCGCGACGGCATTGCGGTGGGCGTGTTTCCGGAAGGCGGGACCGGTCCCGGCGATCACCTGCGCACTTTCCATGCGCGTATCTTCCAGACCGCGGTCGATGCGCAGGCCGTGGTGCAGCCGGTGGCGATCAGCTACGGACGCAATGGCAAGATGGATTTGCGCGTGCCGTTCGCGCCGGGCGAAAGTTTCTTCGCCAATGTGGTGCGCCTGGTCGGCGATGCAGGTGTTGAAGCGCGCGTGCACTTCCTCGATCCGGTGCCGCTCGCCGTCGAGGGCCGGCGGCAAACCGCGCAAGCCGTGCGCGCCGCGATCGCCAGGGCTCTGGACTATCCCGAAGCATGAGCGATCCGATCCGTGTTGATGCAAGCGGGTTCGATCCGCCGCGCCTGCTGCGCAATGCGCACGTGCAGTCGATCCTGTCGTCGAGCGCCCTGCGTCGCATCGCGTTCGGTCGCCGCGACAATGCTCTGGTGCACACGGCTGTCGAACACATCCTCGATTGCGGCGACGGCGTGCGTCTGCAGGGATTTTTTTCCGCGCAAAATACGTTTCCTGCGCCGCGCGCGCTCGCCGTGTTGCTGCACGGCTGGGAAGGCAGCGCGCAGTCCAATTACATCCTGCACACCGGCGCGCGCCTGCTCGAAGCGGGCTGCGATGTGTTCCGGCTCAACTTCCGCGATCACGGCGGCACGCAGCACCTGAACCGCGGTTTGTTCAATTCCTGCCGCATCGCCGAAGTCGTGGGCGCAGTCGCGGAAGTGGCGCGACGCTTTCCGGCGCGGCCGCTCATCGTCGGCGGATTTTCATTGGGTGGAAATTTTGCCCTGCGCGTGGCCTTGCGCGCGCCGGCAGCGGGAATCCCGCTGGCCTGGACGTTCGCGGTGTGCCCGGTGATCAGTCCACAGGCAGGTTTGCGCGCGATCGAGGATGCGCCGTGGTTCTACGAGTTCTACTTCATGCACAAATGGCGTGGATCGCTGCGTCGCAAGCAGGCGTTGTTTCCGGAACCGGAATTATTCACGTCCTCGCAACTGCGCGGTGGCCTGCGTGACCTGACGCGCACTCTGGTCGAACGGCACTCGAATTTCGGCACGCTGGAAAATTATTTGGACGGCTATTCCATCGCCGGCGACACGCTTGCCGCGCTCGCCGTGCCGGCGAACATCCTCACCGCAGAAGATGATCCGGTGATTCCGGTGGAGAACTTTCGCGCGCTGAAACTTGCGCCCGCGACGGAACTTACCATCGTGCCGCACGGCGGCCATTGCGGTTTCATCCGCGATTTTTCGCTGCGCAGTTGGGCGGAGGATTTCATCCTCGCACAGATGCAGCGGCGCCTGCAGATCTGAATCCGGACGTGTCCTAGACCCGCCCCATCACCGGCAACAACGCGCCTGTCACTGCGCTGGCGCGATCCGATAGCAAAAACACGATCACCTCGGACAATTGCGCAGGCGTCACCCAGCGCGAGAAATCGGCCTTGGGCATGTCGGCGCGATTAGCCGCGGTGTCGATGGTGCTGGGCAGGATCGCGTTCACGGTGATGCCGCGATCTTTCAATTCCTCGGCCAGCGCTTCGGTCAGGCGCGCGACGCCCGATTTGGACGCCGCATACGCGCCCATGCCGGCGGCGGCCTTGATCGATCCGGCCGCACTGATGTTGACGATGCGTCCGGCACCGCCCGCCGCGAGATGTGGAATCGCGGCCTTGCTCGCCGCGACTGCCGTGCGCAGATTCACGCGATACAGGAAATCCCAGGTATCGAGGCTGCCGTCGGCGAGCGTTTCCCAGCGAAATGCGCCGGCAATGTTGACCAGGCCATCGAGTCCGCCGAGCGCTTTTGCGGCGGCATCGATGGCGGACTTCGCGGCGGCTTCGTCGGCCAGATCGACACCGCCGATGCCGGTCACGTTTGGCGCAAGGGAAGCCGGCGCCGGCGCGCGATCGATCGCCGCCACGCGCGCGCCGGCGGCGATGGCACCTTGCACGACGCCCGCGCCCAGCGCGCCGAATGCGCCGGTGATGGCAATGCGTTTGCCTTGAAGTTCCATAGTGCCACCTCAGTCTGAATCATTGGTGCGCATTATCACCGATCAAGACGCGCGAGGTTTATTGACACTTTCGCTAACCAACGACGTCATCCCGGCATGGATTGCCGGGATCCAATCCGCATGGACGCCATCCGTGGCAACTGGATTCCCCTCGGTCGGCTGTCGCCGACACTCGACCCTGCCGGAATGACAAGCGAAAAATTTGCCCCTTTCCTTATTACATCAATTGTTATTCGGATTCGGCGGCAACACCGGTTTGAAGTCCGGATACGGCGGATCCGGATACACCGGCGCCGGATGTTCCTTCAGCGCTTGCATCAGTTCGGCGACGCCGCGTTCGAGCTGCGGATCGCGGCCCTGGCGCGTGATCGACGGGTCCTGCCAGACTTCGATGTCCGGTGCGATGCCGTGGTTTTCGACTTCCCACTGCCCGTGCAAACCGAACAGCGCCCAGCGCGGTGCGGTGACCGTGCCGCCGTCGAGCAGTACCGGATACAAGCCGATGCCGACGAGGCCGCCCCAGGTGCGCTCGCCGATCAAGGGGCCGATCTGCTTGCGCTTGAAATACCACGGCAGCGCGTCGCCGCCGGAGCCGGAGAACTGGTTGATCAGCAACGCCTTGGGCCCGTAGATCGCCTGTGTCGGCTCGGTATACGTTTGCCCTTCGCGCGTCATCACCCGCGTCATCGGCGGGCGCGACAGATAGTCGACGATGTAGTCGGCGAGCTGGCCGCCGTGGTTGTAGCGCTCGTCGATCAGCGCACCCTGCTTGTCCGTTTGCGCGAAGAAATAGCGATTGAAACTGGTGAAGCCGCCGCCGGCCGTATCGGGCAGATGCACGTAGGCGAGCTTGCCGCCGGACAGGCGATCGACTTCTCGGCGGTTGTGCTCGACCCAGGCCAGGTGGCGCAAGCCCTTTTCGCTCGCGACCGGTACCACGGTGACTTCGCGCGATCCGCTGCCATCCGCATTCGCAGCGACGCGCAGCACCGTCTGCTTGCCGACGGTCTGCTGGAAGAATCCGTAAAGGTTCTCACCCGCCCGCACGTCGCGGCCATTGACGGCGATCAGGTACTCGCCGGCACGCACGTTGACGCCGGGTTGGGTCAGCGGCGCCTGCAAATGCGGATTCCAGTTTTCGCCATCGTATACTTTTGCAAAACGGTAACGGCCATTGGCGACGTCGTAATCGGCGCCGAGCAGGCCGACCGCGATCTTGGGCAGGTCCGGCATGCTGCCGCCGCGCACGAACATGTGCCCGACGGACATGTAGGCGAGCATTTTTCGCAACAGGAAGTTCAGATCCGCGCGACTGCCGACACCGGCCAGATACGGACGGAAGTGCTTCTCGGCGGCGGCGAGGTCGAGGCCGTGGAAATGCGGGTCGTAGAAGAAGTCGCGCTCGATGCGCCAGACCTCGTTGTACATCTGCGTCCATTCTGCGCGCGGCTGCACATGCACTTCCATCGCCGCCACATCGATCTTGCCTTCGCCCGGCTTGGCCGGTTTGTCGGCGGCGGCGATCGCCCAGTTTTCCTTGCCGGTGCGGATCAGCATCTTGTTGCCATCGGCGGACAACGCGAACGCGGTGACCTCGTCGGCAAGCGATTCGACCTTGCGCTTTTTCAGATCGAAGCGCTTGAGCGTGGCGGCATCGTCTTCGCGCGCCACCTGCGGCGCCTCGAGCAGATACAGCTCGCCGGTCTTGCCCGCGCTCATGCCGGCGAAGTTGGCGGGCGGGACGGGCAAGGCCAGCGTGCGCTGCAACAGGCCATCGAAGTCGATGGCGACGGCATCGGCCGCGGATTTGGATTTGCCTTCGCCCTTCTTGTTCTTGTCGTCGTCGGACTTGTCCGCGGCGGGCGACGCCGCACCCTTGTCCTCGTCGCTTTCCGGCGCGAGCGGCGAGGGCAGGTTCTTGCGCAACACCGCCACGTACACGCTGCGCGTGACCGGATGCGCTTGGCTGGTCATGTCCAGCCAACCCGGCGAGAGGCCGCTATCGGTGCTGGCGGTGAAGTACAGGTATTTGCCGCTCGCATCGAAAACCGGATACAGGCAATCGCTCATGCCATCGGTGATCTGCGTCGCCTTGCGCGAATCCAGCGAATACACGAACACGGCGTGCAGATGATTGGGCAATTGCTTGGTGTAGGTGACCCACCGGCTGTCCGGCGACCAGGCCTGGTCGAATTCGTGCAGCGGCGTGTCGAACAGGTCGGTGTCGATCTTGACCGGCTTGGCGTCGGCGAGATCGACCATCCACAGGTTCAGGCGCTTGTCGGAATAGGCGATGCGCTTGCCGTCCGGCGACCAGCGCGGCGAGTAGAAGAACGACGGCGGCTGGCCAAGATCGATCTTGCGCGGCGCCTTCAAGCCGTCCTGATCGCGGATGTAAAGCGCGTACTCGCCCGACGCGTCGGAAAAATACGCGACGGATTTTCCATCCGGCGACCACGCCGGATCGCGCTCGGCGGCGTTTTCGGTGCGCGTGATGTCGCGCACGTCGCCTTTCTCGGCGGGCACGGTGAAGATGTCGCCGTGCGCCTCGAACACGGCGCGCGCACCGGTGGCGGAAATGCCCCAGTGCTCGATTTCCCTGGCGACTTTCTTGAAATACGGAACCGTTTGCGGCAACGGACCGTCGACGCTCACCGGCACGATGGAGTTCTTGCCGCTGGTGAGATCGACGAGATGCAATTCGCCCATCTGCGTGTAGACGATCGCGCCGGCGCCGGCGCTCGCCGCATCGATCGGATAGCCGTCGTTGGCGACGAGCTGATTCAATTTGCCGCTCGTCGTGTCGTAATCGAACAGCGTGGCCGGCCCGTTGCGATCGGAAAGAAAGTAGACGTGGCTGCCCAGCCACATCGGGCTCGTGTCACTGGAGTTCTCGCGCGGGACCTTGGTCACGCTCGAATCCGACAACCGTGCGATCCAGACGCGCGGCGTCTGTCCGCCCTGGTAATCGCGCCAGTCCGGCTCCCATTGGAACACCGGGTTGTAGGCAATCTGCTTGCCGTCCGGCGAAAGCGATCCTTCCTCGGCCATCGACAAGGGCAATGCCTGCGGCATGCCGCCGGACAAGGGCAGCAGGTAGAGCATCGATGAATCATTGCTCGCGTCGCGATTGGAACGCATGAGGACGGACGCACCATCCGGCGACCAACCGACCGCCTCGTCGGCGGCCGGATGCCAGGTCAGGCGACGCGGCGTACCGCCCGCCGTCGGCACCACGAACACGTCGGGATTGCCGTTCGCGGTGTCGGTGTAGGCGACCCAGGCGCCATCCGGCGAAAACACCGGGGCCATCGCGGTACCTTCGCCGCCAACCAGGAGCGCCGCCGCGCCGCCGGCGCGCGGCACGGTCCAGATCTCGCCGCCGTACGCGAAGGCGATGCGCGTGGATGACACCGTGGGCGTTTGCAGCAGCAAGGGCGCGGCCTGTACGCCGCCCATGCCAAACAACAGGCACAAAGCCGAAATCCGAATATGCGCGCGCATGCCGCTCCCCTGTTTCCATGGAAAACGCGAGTCTATGTCGCGTGGGAGGCGCGGCAAACCTGCCATTGGTAACATGCGGTCCGGGACTTTCATCCAGGGGGAATCCGATGCACACCGCCGCAACTCGCAGTCGCAACAAGATCGTCGTCTATTACGCGCTCACGCTGTTGTTCAGTGCGCCGTGGTATTGGCTTGCCGCGAAATCGGGTTTTTCCGTGCTGCTGTTCACCGGCATCATGTGGATGCCGGCGTTGGCGACATTCGCCACCCTGCGGATTTTCGGCGAACGCATCCGCGATCTCGCTTGGGGTTTGGGTGAAGCACGCTGGCTGCGTTGGGCCTACCTGATCCCGCTGTGCTATGCGCTGCCGGTGTATCTCATCGTGTGGCTTGGCGGTTGGGGTGGATTCGATCCGACCGCGTTCGTCGCCAAGACCGCCAAGGCGTTCGGCATGTCCGGATTGCCGGTGCCGTTGGCGTGGACGGGTTATGTCCTCATCGCACTCACCGCCGGCTTCATCGACAAGGCCGGGCGCGCGCTGGGCGAAGAAATCGGCTGGCGCGGATTCCTGGTGCCGGAACTGGCCAAGGTGACGAACTTCACCGGCGTCGGCCTGATCAGCGGCGTGCTGTGGGCGCTGTGGCATTTTCCCGGCATCGTGTTCAGCACCTACAACGAGGGCACGCCGGCATGGTATGCGCTGACCTGCTTCACGGTGATGGTCGTATCCAGCGGTTTCATCGCGGCATGGATCCGACTGCGCTCGCGCAGCCTGTGGCCGGCGGTGTTCTACCACGCCGCGCACAACATGTTCGTGCAACTGATCTTCACGCCGATGACGATCGACACCGGGCCGACACGCTGGATCATCGACGAGTTCGGCGCCGGCATGGCGATCACCAGCGTTGCCGTCGCGATCTGGGTGTGGACCAAGCGCGGCGAGTTGCCGGCTGCCGCGCCGGCGTGAACGCGCGGCTCAGGGAATCGCGTGCGGCTTGATCGCCGAGAGGTACTCGGCCATGTTGGCGATGTCGATGTCGGACAAGCCCTTGGCCATCGGCTCCATGATCGGATTCTTGCGCGTGCCGTCGCGGAACGCCTGCATCTGGCTGATCAGGTAGGCCTTCTTCTGGCCCGCCAGGTCCGGATAGATTTCGGCAATCGAAATGCCGTTGGCGCCATGGCAGGCGACGCAGGTCGTTTCGTATTTCTGCTTGCCGGCGGCCGGATCGGCTGCCTGCGCGAAAGTGCTGGCGAGCAAGGCGCCAGTGGCGAGGATCAACAAGGTCTTGGTCATGGAGTCGTGCTCCGGAATCGAGAATGTATCGGCGGGTAGGTGGGGTTCACTGCGCGGGTTCGAGTCTGGGCCGGTACAGCGCTGCCCACAGTGCAAACGTCGGCGCCAGCGAGCCCACCCAGAAGCCGCCCCAGAACGTGAGGTTCGGCAAGGTGGCCAGCGGCAGCAACGACATGATCCCGAGCGCGATGGCGAGCACGATATTGACGCCGCTGAACCACGGATGCGGATCGGTGCGCCTGGCCCACAACGCCATCACCAGGATGATCGCGGCGAACGCGGCGAGCGGAAAATAGCGGTGTTCGACCCAGGTCGGTTGCAGGACGGTCGCGTAGACCAGCGCAAGTCCGGTGATGGCATTGATGATGTTCGGGATCATTGACCCGCTCCCTCCGGCGAATGGTCGTCATGCAGGCGTTCGAGATAGCGCCAGGTCATCGGCGGGATCGCCGCGTAGACGAGGGCACTGGCGAGGATGAAAAGCTTCCATCCCGCATCCAGCGGCGTGGCGGCGGCAACGACCAGGGCGATGCCGAATGCGGTGAACCAGCACAAGGCTCCGGCGCGCACCAGGCCGATATTCGCGCGCAGCCGGCCGATGCTGTACAGGCCCGCGTAGCCGCCGCCGGCCAGGACAAAAAAGCCCAGCAGCACGGCCGTTTCCAGCAGCGCTTGCGGCGTCATGCCGGCTCCGGCGTTGCCTGCGGCATCGGCAGGTGCTTGGGCGCGGTCAACAGGTCGTACACCAGTACGACGTATCCGGCGGCGAAAATGACGCCAAAGAAGAAGCGTGCATAAATGCCGGAGACGAACCACGGATTCTCGGATGCGGTGGTGAAGGCCATCAGGGTCGAGCCGCCGATCGCGCGCCCGAAGAAGGCCTGCGCCATGCCGGCCAGCAACAGCCCCATGACCATGCCGATCATGCCCAGGTTGAGCAGGCCGAAGCCCCATTTCCAGGCGCGGCCATCCAGGAAGTTGACGCCCGAGACCTGTTGCTTGGCGACATACAGCACGGCGATGACGCCGCAGGCATACGCGCCCCAGAAGGCGAAGTGGCCGTGCGAAACCGTCCATTGCGTGCCGTGCGAGAACAGGTTGATCTGCGGCAGCGTCATCATGAAGCCCCAGATGCCGGCGCCGATGAAATTGCCGAAGGCCTCGGCGGTGATCCAGTAGAACGCCGGGCGGTTGGTGGTCTTCATGCGGTGCGTGCCGGCGTCATAGATCGCATGCACGACCATGCCCAGCAGCGGCAGCGGTTCGAGCGCAGAGAAGAAGCCGCCGATGCTCAGCCAATACTCCGGCGTACCGATCCAGAAATAGTGGTGGCCGAGGCCGAGGATGCCGGCGCCGAGCACGAGCATCACCTCGATGTAGAGCCAGGCCTCGACGATGCGCCGCGAGGTGCCCATGACGTCCATCAGCACCAGCGCCATCACGCAACCGATCAGCACTTCCCAGGTGCTCTCCACCCACATGTGCACCAGCCACCACCACCAGTACAGATCCACCGACATGTTGGTGATCGCGGGAAACGCGTCGAGGTAGACCACCAGCAGCGGCACCAGGTCGATCACCAGCACCCACATGATGCCGGTCATCTTGTGCGCCTTGATGCAGGTGGCGACGACGTTGTAGGCGAAGACCGCCATCACCGCGACGATGCCGATGGTCGCCCAGCGCGGTGCCTCGACGTACTTGCGCCCCTGGTTGATGAACCACAACGTGAATTCGTTGCTGCTGCCGTATTGCACGAAGATGAAGACCGCGGCGACGATGGCGACCGCGATGCAGAAGATCCAGAACATCAGCTCGGCCAGCCACATGCCCTCGACTTCGCGGCCGAGTTCCTTGGGCAGGTACCAGTACACGGCGCCGAGGAATCCCATCAGCAGCCAGATCACCAGCGTGTCGATGTGCAGGGTCTTGGAGGTGCTGAAATTGAACACGTCGAACAGCAGCGACGGATGCAGGTAGTACAGCGCCGAGAGCAGCCCGAACACGATCATCACGCCGAACAGCGCGACGGCGGCACCGAAATAGCGCAGCGACAGTTTTTGCGAACGGTACATGCGCAAGCTCCTAGCGGGACGTGTTGGCCTTGCCGAAATTGGCCGGGAAGCCGTTGGTATCGATCGCCGACAGCCACTTCAGGTAGGCGACCGTGGCGCGCGCCTCGTCTTCACTGATGTTCAGGTTCGGCATCTGCCGCGTCCACGTCGGGTATTTGTCGGGATGCATCAGGAACTCGACCATGGCGTCCTCGCGGGTTGCCTTGCCGGTCATCGGCATCCAGATCTGCGACCAGGCCGGGTCGAGCCACGACTTGGTCAGGTCCGGGCCGTAATACGCGCCATTGCCGAAGATGGTGTGGCAATTCATGCAATTGCGGCTCTGGATGACGAGCTTGCCCTTGTCCATCAGCGCCGTCGCTTCGGCCTCGGTGACGGTCTTGCCGAACAGCGGCTGCGCGCCGCCGATGACCGGCACGTCCATCTTGCGCGACCAGTCGAACTGGTAGCCGATGCGATAGTTGATGACGTCGTAGTTGGGGACATTGCGTCCGCCGACGCTGATCACGCGCATGCTGTCCACCGACAGGAAGGCAAGCACGACGATCATCACCAGCGTGACGCTGACCGCGCCCGCGCGCCAGAACAAGGGGTCCTGCAAGTCGAGGCGGGCCGCAATCGTTCCGGATCCTGTCGCTTCGGGTTTCATGGCTCGACCCATGCCTGCGTCACCGTTGACGGCCGCAGTCTGTGCGCGGATTTTTTGCCCGTCATTGACCTGGATCAAGCCCGAGGCACGACGCTCGCCACCGCCGCCAGCGCCCGGTTCTTGCGCGCTGCGGCATAATAGGACGCCGATCCACTTCAAACTTGGCCGTGACCGATCTCCAGAAAGCCCTTGAATTCCACCGCGCCGGCGACCTCGACGGCGCCGAGGCGGCCTACCGCGCGCTGTTGGCCGACAGTGCGGACGACGCGGATGCGTTGCACCTGCTCGGCGTGCTGCTGCACAAGCGCGGCAATGCGCTCGACGCCGAAGAATCGATCCGCAGCGCCCTGATGCTCGATCCGGAATGCGCGCAGTTCCATCTTTCGCTGGGCGGCGTGCTGATGCAGCAAGGTCGCGATGCCGAGGCGCACGCCGAGTTCGAGCGTGCGATCGAGCTCGATCCGAATGCGCCGGAAGCGCACGCGTTGCTCGGCTACGTGCACGCACGCGCCGGCGACCTGGCCGCCGCCGAGGACCGGTTCCGCATCGGTCGTCGCGCCGAGGCGGACGACCCGATGTTGTTGCTGGGCCTGGGCAATCTTTACCTGGCGCGCGAGCAGCCGGACAACGCGCTCAGGTTCCTGGCCCGCGCGGCAGAGCAAAAACCCGAGGACGCCACGATCCAGTTCAGCCTGGGGCGCGCATTCTTCGAACAGGGCAATTACACCTTCGCCGACAAGGCGTTCGACAATGCGCTGCGTCTGGATCCGGGCATGAGCCAGGTGCGCCTGTTCCGCGGGCGCGTGTGCGTGCGCGAGAAACGCTATGCGGATGCACAGGCGATCTACGAGGATCTGCTCGCGCGCAATGAACAGACTTTCGGCGCGACGGCCGGATTGGGCGATTGCGCGCGCCATCGCGGCCATGTGCTGCGTGCACTCAAGTTCTATCGGCGCGCGCTGGCGCTGGAACCGGACAATCCCGGCGCCGCGAATGCCTGCGCCTGGTGCATGGAACAGATCGGCGACCTGGCCGGCGCGGCGGAATACCTGGCCGGCGCGCTGCAGCGCGCCCCGGATGCCACCTGGTTGCGCACGCCGCTGTCGGGCCTGCTCGATCGCCTGGGCCGCGGCGAAGAAGCCGCGCGCGTGCGGGCCGGCTGATGCGTACCTTCGCGCTCGCGTGTGTTTTCGCCGTGGTGGCCGTGGTGGCGCGCGCCGATGAACTGCCCCTGGCCGAATTGCGCCTGCCGCCGGGCTTCCATATCGCGACGTTCGCGCGCGTGGCGAATGCGCGCGAGATGACGCTCGGCGCGCGCGGCACGCTGTTCGTCGGTTCGATGGGCGCGGGCAAGGTCTATGCGATCACGCCTTCGGCCGATGGCACGCACGCGCAGAGCGTGCACACGATCGCCGAAAACCTGCGCATGCCGGTCGGCGTTGCGTTCAAGGATGGTGCGCTGTACGTGTCGGCGGTGGATCGCATCCTGCGCCTGGATGCGATCGAGGATCATCTGGAGGATCCGCCGAAACCGCAGGTCGTCACCGATCGCCTGCCGTCCGACGCGGCGCACGGCTGGCGTTTCATCGCCTTCGGTCCGGACGGCAAGCTGTACGTGCCGATCGGCGCGCCGTGCAACATCTGCGACAAACCCGGCTACGCCAAGCTCACGCGCATGAATGCCGATGGCAGCGACGCGCAGGACATCGCCTTCGGCATCCGCAACACGGTCGGCTTCGATTGGCAGCCGGGCACGCGCACGCTGTGGTTCACCGACAACGGCCGCGATCGCCTGGGCGACGATGTGCCGGCGGACGAACTCGATCGCCTTGGCCGCATCGGCGAGCATTTCGGATATCCGTATTGCCACCAGGGCGATATCGCCGATCCCGAATTCGGCAAGGGCCATCCGTGCAAGGACTATGTGGCGCCGGCGCTCAAGCTCGGTGCCCATGTCGCGTCGCTGGGCATGCGCTTTTATGCCGGAACGCAATTCCCGGCCGAGTACAAGAATTCCATTTTCATCGCCGAGCATGGCTCGTGGAACCGTTCGAGCAAGGTCGGCTATCGCCTCGTCAACGTGCGCGTGAATGGCGCGAAGGTGACCGGCAGCGATGTCTTCATCAGCGGCTGGTTGCGCGCCGACCAAAGCGTCTGGGGTCGGCCTGCCGACGTGTTGCCCATGCCCGACGGCGCCTTGCTCGTGTCCGACGACCTGGCTGGCGCCATCTACCGGATCACCTGGTCGAAACCATGAACGCGAACATCGACACCACCGCCGCCGCACTCGAACGCGCGCGGCAGCTTGCCGCCGCGGGCCGCGGCGAGGACGCCTTGCCCGAATACAACCGGGTGCTGGCGGCGCAACCCGAGCACGCCGAAGCGCTCGCCTTCCTCGGTGCGCGCGAGATGGTGCTGGGCCGGCCGCAAACGGCGATCGGCTTTCTGGAACGCGCGGCGCGATCCGAACCCGCGCAAGCGCAGATCCAGCTCAGCCTGGGCAGTGCCTATCTCGCCGCGCGACGTCTCGACGACGCGCGTACGGCGCTGGCGCGCTGCCTCGAGCTCGCGCCGTCGGCCTATGTCGCGCGCCTGCAGTACGCCATTGCGCTGGAACAATCCGGTGATGCGCAAGCCGCGCTGCCGAACTTTTTCGGCGCCATCGTCAAGGCGCAGCAACAAGGCCGCTGGTTGAGTGATGCCAGCACTGCGCCGATGCTGCAGGCGCAAGTCAAACACGCGATGCGCGTCGTGTTCGATGGCCGCAAGCGCCTGTTCGAGGCATTGCTCGCGCCACACGTGCAGCGCCATGGCGAGGCCGCTATGGCGCGCGTGGCCAAATCCCTGAAGATCTATCTCGGCGAGATACCGCCGAACTATCCGGATCCGCGCCAGATTCCGAAGTTCCTGTATTTCCCGGATTTGCCGGCCGCCACCTATTTCGATCGTGCGCTGTTTCCCTGGTATGAAATTCTGGAAAGCCAGTGGACCGCGATCCGGGATGAAATGAACGCGGTGATGCGCGAACCGGACGCATTGGCGCCGTTCCTCGGCGAGCATCCGCCCGAGGCAATGAAGACCTACCTTGGCGGCATCGAAAATCCGGTCTGGGACGCGTACTTCTTCTATCGCCATGGCGAGCGTTTCGACGCGCACCACCAGCGCTGCCCGCGCACCAGCGCCGCGCTGGAATCGCTGCCGACGCTGGTGCGCATCCGCGAGCACGCGCCGGAGGTGTGCTATTCGGTGCTCACGCCAGGCACGCACATCCTCAAGCACCGCGGCGTGACCAACACGCGCCTGGTCACGCACCTGCCGCTGGTCATTCCCGACAACTGTGCGATCAGTGTCGGCGGCGAAGAAAAGGTCTGGCGCGAAGGTGAGGCCTTCAGTTTCGACGACACCTACGAGCATGAGGCCTGGAATCGCAGCCAGCGAACGCGCGTGGTCATGCTCATGGATGTGTGGAATCCCTACATGACGCCGGTCGAGTGCGAGGCCGTCACCGGGCTCATCGAGGGCATCGGCGACTTCAACGAGCTCGCGAGCATCGATCGCAATTGATTCGACGAATTGGTGCAAAATTGTGCGCATGAAGCACCATGTTGGTGCTTATTTCTTTTCTTGAAATAGGTTGATCTATACAACGCTTTGATTTTATGTAGAAAAACGTGTTGGCATCGGCCTTGCTGTATCCCGTGGTTCCCATCACATCCGGAGTCCACCAATGTCCGCCGACAAGGTTTTCGATCTGATCAAGCAGCACGCCGTCGAATTCGTCGACCTGCGTTTCGCCGACATGCTCGGCAAGCAACATCACGTCACCTTCCCCGCGCATGCGATCGATGCCGGCACGTTCGAAGACGGCAAGATGTTCGACGGGTCTTCGATCACCGGCTGGAAAGGCATCAACGATTCGGACATGGTGCTGATGCCGGACCCCGCCAGCGCCGTGCTTGATCCGTTCACCGCGCATCCGACGCTGAACCTGGTCTGTGACGTGCTCGAACCCTCGACCATGCAGGCATATTCGCGTTGCCCGCGCTCGATCGCGCGCCGCGCCGAGGCGTTCCTGAAATCCACCGGCATCGCCGACACCGCGTTTTTCGGACCGGAACCGGAGTTCTTCATCTTCGATTCGGTGCGCTGGCACAACGACATGCACGGCGCCGGATTCACCATCGATTCCGAGGAAGGCGCGTGGAGTTCCAACCGCGAATTCGAAGGCGGCAATTCCGGCCATCGTCCGGGCGTGAAAGGCGGCTACTTCCCGGTACCGCCCGTGGATTCGTTGAACGACCTGCGCGGCGAGATGTGCAAGGTGCTCGAACAGCTCGGCCAGACCGTCGAAGTACATCACCACGAAGTCGCCACCGCCGGCCAGTGCGAGATCGGCACCAAGTTCAGCACGCTCGTACACAAGGGTGACGAGCTGCTCACGCTCAAGTACGTGCTCAAGAACGTGGCGCATGCGCATGGCAAGACGGTCACCTTCATGCCCAAACCCATCGTCGGCGACAACGGCTCCGGCATGCATGTGCACCAGTCCCTCGCCAAGGGCGGCACGAACCTGTTCGCGGGCGATCTGTACGGCGGCCTGTCGCAGACGGCGCTGTATTACATCGGCGGCATCTTCAAGCACGCGCGCGCGATCAATGCGTTCACCAATTCCACGACCAACAGCTACAAGCGCCTGGTGCCCGGATACGAGGCGCCGGTGATGCTCGCGTATTCGGCGCGCAACCGTTCGGCAAGCTGCCGCATCCCGTTCGTGCATTCGCCGAAGGCGCGCCGCATCGAAGTGCGCTTTCCGGATCCGATGAACTCCGGGTACCTGGCTTTCACCGCGCTGATGATGGCGGGACTGGACGGCATCCTGAACAAGATCGATCCCGGCGCGCCGATGGACAAGGATCTGTACGACCTGCCGCCGGAAGAGGAAAAGAACATCCCGACGGTGTGCAGCAGTCTCGATCAGGCGCTGGAAGCGCTCGACAAGGATCGTGCCTTCCTCAAGGCCGGCGGCGTGTTCAGCGACGACTTCATCGATGCCTACATCGAAACCAAGATGGTCGAGGTCACGCGTTACCGCGCGGCGGCACATCCGGTGGAGTTTTCGATGTACTACAGCATTTGATGCGCGTGCGAGTGCGCCTGCCGTGGGCTGGCGCATTCACGGCTGTTGGTGCGCGATGTCGGAAACGTGTCTGCGCCACCGCGGAGCGTGTTCGATGTCGAGTTCCAGTTGCGTATTCGGAATCGTGCTGAACGGTATGCGCATTGGTGCGGCGTCGAGCGCAGCCTGCATGCTGCCGAAATAAAGCGTGTTGCCGCCATAGCGGCGATTGATGCGATCGAGTACGCCGTTTACGGCGCGGGCCTTCACTTCGTTGGCGAACAACGAGCCGGTACTCTCGTCGCGTCGCTGCAGGCGATGCAGGGTCACGCCCACCGCCAGGGGTTCCGGCCTGCCACCGCGCAGTGGCAAACGCTGCGTGCGCTGATCGCGCAAATCTAACGCGTGCGCAAGCTGGCGCAGGAACTCGCGGCTGTCGTCGGTGGCGTCGAAACGAATTTCGCCGTGCCAGGAATCGGCACGCAGATGGCGCACGCGTACCGACATCGCCTGCGCAACATAGCCTTCGCTGCGCAGGCGCATCGCAGCCTTGACCAGCAATTTCTTCAACACCGCACGCGCACCGGCGGGTGTACGCCACTCCGGACCGAGCACGTGCGAGTGTCCGAGGCTGGCGCGCACGGATTCGTGGTGCGCCTGCCATTGCCCGTGCAGTGCCTGGAAAAAGCGTTCGCCTTCGGTGCTGCCCCACACGTCGCGCATTGCCACCACATCCAGTGCACACAACTGCTCGACGCAGCGGATGCCGTACGCATGCAGTCGCTGTTCCATCGCCGGGCCGATGCCGCACAGGTCGGACAATTCCAGTCGGTATAACGCCTGCGGCAAATCGCCGTGTTCCAGCACGACCAGGCCGTCGGGTTTTTGCATGTCGGTGGCGGTCTTGGACAGAAAATGATTCGGCGCGATGCCGATCGAGCAGCGCAGCCAGTCGCCGACATCGTGCACGGCCGCCTTGATGTTGCGGGCAATGGCGATCGCGTTCGCGCGCACACGCTCGCGCCCGATCAGCTCGCAGCCGACCTCGTCGATCGAGCCGACGTAATCGATCGGGATACAGGTCTCGATTGCTGCTTTCAGGCGGTGGTGGAATTCGACATACAGCGCCGGCTGCGCCGGCACGATCGCAATCTGCGGGCAGAGTTTGCGTGCGTCACGCACCATCGTCCCGGTGCGCACGCCAAAGGTCTTCGCCTCGACGCTGGCGGCGATACAGCAGGTCGTTTCCGCCATGACGGGCGCGACGCCGACCGGCCGGCCGCGCAACGCCGGCTCGACTTGCTGCTCGACCGAGGCGAAATAGGAATTGAAATCGACGAACAGGCTGCGCAGGCTCATGGCACGACTCCGGCGGATGCGTGCCGGGAGTTGAGCCTACTCCGATCTCAATGCAGGAGACTCAAAAATAAGTCATGGTTCCGATGCTACGGCGACAATTTATGCACTAAAATGGTGCAATGCATGCCGCCGTTGCCAATCCGCGCGTTTCCACGAACCTGATCGACCAGATGGCGACAGGCGTGGCGCTGCTCGACGACGCATTGCGCTTCGTCCACGCGAATGCTGCGTTCGTCGAGTTGACGGGCCTGACGCGCTGGCGTGGTTGTCCACTGGAGGTGTTGGGCGAATCCAGCGCTGCGCTGACGACGTTGATCGAACGCACGCTCGCGGCAGGCTCGGCGGCGACCTTGCGCGGCCTGGACCTGAGCGTACGCGCGGATCGCGTGCGTGTCGATGCCACGGCCATTGCATGCACGGCCGGCATGCTGCTGGAACTGCACGCGCACAACCCGCAGGACGCCGCGCCAGCGGCGATGACGATCTCGCACAGCCTGCGCGGTCTCGCCCACGAGGTGAAGAACCCGCTTGCTGGCTTGCGCGGCGCGGCGCAACTGCTGCAGCGGCGCGCCGCCGATCCGGACCAACGGCGTCTGGCCGAACTGATCATCACCGAGGCCGATCGCCTCGGCGCCTTGGCCGACCGCCTGCTGCATCCGTCCGGCAAGCCGCATCTGGCGATGGTCAACCTGCACGAGGCCGCCGAGCGCGCGCGCGCCGTGATCGCCATCGAAGCCACGCCGGAAGTGCGCATCGAGCGCGACTACGATCCCAGCCTGCCGGCATTGCGCGGCGATGCTGATCGCCTGCAGCAGCTGCTGCTGAACCTCTTGCGCAATGCGTTGCAGGCCGGCGCGACGCAGGTCTCGCTGCGCACGCGCGCAGAACATGGCGCCATGGTCGACGGCCAATCCGCGCGACTGGCGTTGCGCCTGGACGTCATCGACAACGGGCGGGGCGTGCCGGACGGCTTGCGCGAAACGTTGTTCGCGCCGCTCGTGTCCGGCCGCGTGGACGGCACGGGCCTCGGGCTTGCGCTCGCGCGCGAGATCGCCAGCGAACATGGCGGGCAACTGGACTTCCGCAGCCGACCGGGACACACGGTCTTCAGCGTGTTGTTGCCCGCGGAGCCGCGACATGGCTGAAATCTGGATCGCCGACGACGATGCCTCGATCCGCTTCGTGCTGGGCGAGGCGCTGCGCGAAGACGGCGCGACGGTGCGCGAATTCGTCAACGCCGAGGATTTGCTGGCCGCACTCGACGGCGGCATCCCCGATGTCGTCGTCAGCGATGTGCGCATGCCGGGTGCGAGTGGCCTGAAGCTGCTCGATGCGATCACCGCGCGCGGCCTGCATCTTCCGGTGATCGTGATGAGCGCGTTCACGGACGTCGCCTCCACCGCCGCGGCCTATCGCAACGGCGCATTCGACTATCTGCCCAAGCCCTTCGACCTGGATCAAATGCGCGCGGCGGTCGAGCGCGCGCTGGCGCAATCGCGGCCGCCACCGGCACCGCTGCCGGTGGCGGAACCCGAACAGGAATTGATCGGCGCCGCACCGGCGATGCGCGAATTGTTCCGCAACATTGGCCGCGTCGCCGCCACGGACCTGAACGTACTCGTCACCGGCGAAACCGGCACGGGCAAGGAATTGGTCGCGCGGGCCTTGCATCGGCACAGCGCGCGTGCGACCCGCGCGTTCGTGGCGATGAACACGGCGGCGATTCCGGCCGAGCTGCTCGAATCCGAATTGTTCGGCCACGAAGCCGGCGCATTCACCGGCGCGCTCAAGCGCCATCCCGGCCGCTTCGAGCAGGCGCAAGGCGGCACCTTGTTTCTGGATGAAATCGGCGACATGCCGCTGGCCCTGCAGACGCGCCTGTTGCGCGTGCTGGCGCAAGGCGAGTTCTATCGCGTCGGCGGACGCGAACTGATCCGCGCCGATGTGCGTGTGATCGCGGCGACGCATCAGGATCTCGAAGCCAAGGTCGAAAGCGGGCAATTCCGCGCCGACCTGTTGCATCGGCTCGATGTGGTGCGCCTGCATCTGCCGCCGCTGGGCGCGCGCCGCGAGGACATTCCGCTGCTCGCCGCGCGCTTTCTCGCGCGGGCTGCGAGCGACATGCGCCTGGAGGCGAAATCCTTTTCGCCCGCCGCGCTCGGCGCCCTGGCGCAGATGGCATGGCCGGGCAATGTGCGGCAACTGGAAAACCTGTGCCGGCGCCTGGCGGTGATGGCGCCGGGTCGTGAAATCCGGGTCGCGGACCTGCCGCCACAGGAATCGGAAAAATCCGTCGCCGCCGATTGGCCCGCGATCCTGCAACAGGCCGTGCGCGAGCGCCTCGCGCGTGGCGAACGCAATGTCTATCCGCAACTTCGCGCCGCGTTCGATCAAGCCATGCTCGAAGCGGCGCTTGCCGAAAGTGGCAACCAGCGCGGCCGCGCCGCCGAACAACTCGGCCTCGGCCGCAACACGCTCACGCGAAAACTCGGCAGTTCGCGCAAACGCAAGCGGGGAAAATCATGATGCACGAGGATCAAATCCGCATCCGTGCTGCACGCGTGGATGACGTTGAGGCGCTGGCGACCTTCAATGCGGCGATGGCAATGGAAACCGAAGGCAAGTCATTGGCTGCGGCAACCTTGCGTTTGGGCGTTGCGCGGGTGCTTGCCGAACCCGCGCGCGGCTTCTACCTGATTGCCGAATGCGCGGATGCCGTCGCCGGCTGCCTGATGGTCACCTACGAGTGGAGCGACTGGCGCAACGGCGACTGGTGGTGGCTGCAAAGCGTCTATGTCGCGCCGGAGCATCGCCGCCGTGGCGTATTCCGTGCGCTGTACGCGCAGATCGAGCGCCGTGCGTTGGAAAACGCCGACGTCGTCGGCATTCGCCTGTACGTCGAGCGCGACAACCTGCGTGCGCAGCGCACCTATGCGGCCCTGGGCATGGCCGAGGAAGGCTATCGGATGTACGGCAAGGCGCTGCGCGCTGATCTGCGTGCGGCTCCCGCCTAGGGCGAGGCCGGCGTGGGCCGTATACTATGCAACCCTGAAACGAATCACCGCCAATGCAGAACTACAAAGACTTCTGGGACGACAAGGCCAGTACGACAACAGGCGCGTTCATCGCCGTCGACGGCAGCGCCAACGAGCAGGTGCTGGCATTGACGGGCGCGTACAGCGCAAGGCAAATCACGGCCGCGCTGGATCTGGGGCGCGCCGATCGCGTATTGGAATTGGGTTGTGGCGTTGGCCGAATTGGCGGCCTGTTGGCGCCAGGCATTGCCCATTGGGAGGGCGCAGACATCTCCGCCAACATGTTGGGCGTCGCGCGCAAACGACTGGCCGCGCAGGCCAACGTCGGCTTTACCGAACTGGTGCGGACCAGTTTGCGCCCCTTGCCGGATGCCGGTTTCGACAAAGCGTACAGCGTCGCCGTGTTCATCCACATGGACAAGGAAGATTTCTACCTTTACCTCGAGGAACTCGCGCGCGTGGTCAAGCCGGGGGGACTCGTGTACTTCGACACCTGGAACCTGGTCAGCCGCGTCGGCTGGAGGCGCTTTGCGATCGAAGCGGCGCAGTACCGTTCGGCGGATTTCTCGGTGCGCAAGGACGTGGCACGCAACCAGTTTTCCACGCCCGACGAAGTGCGCGCGTTCCTCGAACACGCAGGTTTCGAGGTGCTGCTGATCCTTGCGGATTCGCCGTGGGTGCAGGTCGTGGCGCAACGTCGCGGCGCGGGCGATGTCGCGGTGCAACGCGAGCGCGTGAATGCGCTCGCAAAACGCATTGCCTATACGCCACTTTGGACGGAACTCTTCGACACCTTGCTCAAGGTCACGACGGAAGGCATGTCCCCGCATGACGCGTTGGCGATGATGAACGATGCCTCGTTGGGGGATGAGGTGCCGATGTTCCGAGCCTGGTTCATCGAGATGTGGCGCGCCAATGAAACGAACTGGGGCAAGGCGCCGGCGAACTGACGGAGAGACCATGATGCCCAACACGACCCAACGCGTCGCCATCCTCGGCGGAGTCCGTATTCCGTTCTGCCGCAACAACACGGCTTATGCGGATGTCGGCAACTTCGGCATGGCCGTCAAGGTACTCGGCGCCACGGTCGAAAAATTCGGCCTGCACGGCGTCGAACTCGGCGAGGTCGCGTTCGGCGCAGTGATCAAGCACGCCTCGGACTGGAACCTCGCGCGCGAAGCGACGCTGTCATCGGGACTGGCCGCGACGACGCCCGGTTTCACCACCGCACGCGCCTGCGGCACCTCGCTCGACAACGCCATCGTCGTCGCCAACAAGATCGCGGCAGGCCAGATCCAGGCCGGCATCGCCGGCGGCGCGGACACGACCAGCGACGTGCCCATCGTCTACAGCCGCGCCTTGCAGCAGCGACTTCTGCGCGTCAATCGCACCAAGGGCGGCTGGGATAAATTCAAGACCGCCATCAGCGGATTTTCCTTGTCCGAATTGAAACCCAGTTTTCCCGGCGTAATGGAGCCGCGCACCGGCCTGTCGATGGGCGATCACTGCGAGCTGATGGCCAAGGAATGGAAGATCTCGCGCCCGGACCAGGACGCCTTTGCCTTGTCCAGCCATCAAAAGGCCGCGGCGGCTTATGCGCGCGGATTCTTCAACGACCTCGTCGTGCCGTTCCGCGGCGTGGACCGCGACAATATCCTGCGCCCTGATGCCTCGCTGGAGAAACTCGCCACGCTCAAGCCCGCATTCGACAAGACGTCGGGGCAGGGTACGCTGACCGCGGGCAACTCCACGGCATTGTCCGATGGCGCCTCGGCCGCGCTGCTGGCGAGCGATGCCTGGGCTGCCGAACGCGGACTCAATCCGATGGCGTACCTGACGCATGCGCAGGTCGCTGCGGTGGATTTCGTGCATGGCGAAGGCTTGCTGATGGCGCCGACCATCGCCGTGTCGCGCATGCTCGAAGCGGCCGGGTTGACCTTGCAGGACTTCGACTACTATGAAATCCACGAAGCCTTCGCCGCACAGGTGCTGTGCACGTTGCGCGCGTGGGAAAGTGCGGACTACTGCAAGAACCGCCTCGGCCGCGACCAGCCGCTGGGCAGCATCGATCCGGCGAAGCTGAACGTCAACGGTTCGAGTCTCGCCCTCGGCCATCCCTTCGCCGCGACCGGCACGCGCCTGATCGCCACGATGGCCAAGCTGCTCGCAGACAAGGGCTCGGGCCGCGGCCTGATTTCGATCTGCACCGCCGGTGGCATGGGCGTGACGGCAATTGTCGAACGGCCGTAAGGGATGATCGTACCGGTGCGGCGCGACCCGAAATCGCGGCGTTCGTGGCTGTTGGCCGCCGCCATCACCGCGCTGTGCCTGAGTTTGCTGCGTGCGTTGTATCTGGAAAAGGTTGCCGGCGAGTACACGTCCTGCCACGGCTGCTATCTGATTCCGGCGCTCGGCCACGATGCGTGGTTGCTGTGCGCGATGTATGTGATGCTCGCTCTCGCGGCGTGGTCGCCGTGGCGCTGGCTGGCAGCAATCGGGCGTGTGCTGGTCGCGCTCGCCATCGCGGCCCAGGCGACCGATCTGGTCCTGATGCGCTTGTTTACGCAGCGCTTGTATATCGCCGACGTGCTGCGTTTCTCCGGTGACGCGGCCGCGGAATGGAGTGTCGCGCGCGCACAGTTTTTCTCCGCCAACGGCATCGGCTACGCCATCGGCGCGGCGCTTGTGCTAGTTGTGCTTGCAGGCTTGATCGCCTCAGGCCGGGGCTCGCCGAAACAGTCGCGGATCCTGTTGGTGCTGGCCACGGCCTGCGCGGTGTTCGCTCTGGCCGTGTCGTGGATGCCGCTGCGCTATGTCCATGCGGAATACATTGGCAACGTGGTCGAAGTAAACCTGCCGCAAGGTCGCACCCGGCTGTTTTCGCCGACCTATGCACACGCGCAATTGCTCGCGGCGAAGCGCGAACCGCAAACCTGCGCTGCGGGTTCGCGCAGCGGGCGCAACATCGTCATCGTCATCACAGAGTCGCTATCGGCCTATCAAAGCGCCCTGCTTGGCGGACCGCGCGACTGGCTGCCGCGGCTGGACGCCCTGGCGCGTTCGAATCACTACTTCACCCGCTTCTATGCGAATGGCTTCACCACCGACGGCGGCGAGATCGCGGCCATCACCGGCCGGCCGCCATTGATCCCGCCGGGACAGAACTGGTATTCGCTGAAAGCGTTCGGGCCCGATGCGGACACCTTGCCCGGCATTGCCCATCGCGCCGGCTACGAGTCCGCGCACTTCACCACCGAGAGCCTGGACTTCCTGGATCAGGGCACCTGGCTGCGTGCGCTGGGTTTCGATCACGTCGAAGGCAACGAGAATCCGTACTACGCGAACATGCCCAAGGGCCAGTTCGGCGCCGCCGAGGATGCGGCCTTGTTCGGGCGCTTTGAGCAGTGGCTGGACCAGCGCCGTGATCCACGTCCATTCGTGGCCGTGTTGCTGACCGTGAGCAGCCACCCGCCGTTCGTCAACCCGCGCACCGGCGAGATTGACGCGCAGGGTACGTTCGGATACGTCGATGACCAACTCGCCGATTTCCATGATGCGCTGGAACGGCGCGGGTTCCTTGCCAATGGCATCCTGATGGTCACCGGCGACCACCACAGCATGACGCCGATCAGCCGCGAGGAATACTCGAAATTCGGCGAGCGTTCGTTTGCCCGCATCCCGATGATCGTGATGGGTGCCGTGGACATGCCCAGGGTAGTGGACGCGCCGTTCCAGCAATCCGATATTCCGGCGTCGGTGGCGCATATCCTGGGCGTGGATTATTGCCGTTCGCCGTTCACGGGCATTTTCCTTGATCCGCAACCGCAACCTGCAAAGTTCGTGGTGCAGGCGCGCGGCGACAATCGAAACCGCGTGGATGTGTACTACGACGACCATGTCGCCAGCTATCTGGAAGATGGAGACGCCAGCAGATGGATGGGCGAGCCGCCACCGGAGGCATCCGCGGTGGCGGCATGGATCGACACGCAGCGCCTGCGCAATGGCTCCGCGCGGGACGAACGGTGAACGCCGGTCTCAGGAAAATTTGAACCGCGGTGCGAAACTGCCGCTCGGCGCATAGGATTGGCGACGGCTGCGCATGCGCGCCTGCAGTTCGGCGCGGCGGTCTTCCAGCCATTCCTCGCGGCCGAGCTTGGCGGCGTCGGCGCCGCGCGCGCTGGCCTCGTTGCTGCGGTATTCGCAGAAGTCCGAATAGGCTTCGATTTCCGGTTGCAGCACGCGTTCGACGACCTCGATCATGATCGCGTCATCGAGGTAACCCAGCACCGGCACGTTGTCCGGAATCATGTCTTCCGGGTCCGAAAAATACGTCAGCGCCGATACCACGCGACTCTTGTCCTCGGTCGAAAGCGCCCAGCCTTCGTCGGCCGCCATGGCGATGAGGTTTTCCACGTTTGCCAGGCGCGAACGGATGAACTCCGGCATCTGCTGGCCTTGCGAACTGGCGAAGGTCTTGGCGGCCTCGTCGAGGATCTGCTGGGCGCTCTTGCTGGCCGCGCGCTGCTCGGCGCGTTTCATCGCGTCCATGAAGTACGGCAGATCCTGATCGGTGATCTCGATGGAAAACTCTAGGGCCATGGCGGCAGTCCAGACAGGTTGGCGGAATGCGCAGCCTAGCCAGCCCGGGCGACAACGTCAATCGGATCACAAAATCGAATGCAGGCCGGCCCCGAATGCGGTCACGATGCGCGTGTAGATGGTCTTGAGCGGCAGGTCGACTTCGGGAAAATCCCCGACATCCGCGTAGCAGTCGTAGAAACCGGGGGCCCCGGGCGGCAGCGGGGTGCAGCCGGGCTTGAGTTCGAAGCTGGACGCATAGCGATAGGGCCAGATATCGAATATCGGCAGGCGCGCCGAAAAATCGCCGATTGCCCGATTGAGCCGGCTGATCCAGTTCGTGCCCTGCCGGCGCGCGATGGTCCAGGCATTGCCGGGCGCGCAGTCGCGCAGGATCGAGGCGCGCACGACTTGCGCGAACGCGCGATCGTGGATGATGAAGCCGGACTCGGTGTTGTAGTGGTCCGAACGCGGATCGAAATTGTGCGAACCGATCATGGCGATGTTGCCGTCGATGACGATCGACTTGGCGTGCAGGCCGAGGCGCACGCCATGCTCGGTAAGCGGTGCACGCTCGTACTTGCGATAGCGCCGTGGGCCGGTGCTGTCATTGCCCAGGTTCGCATAACCGGCGATCAGCGCGTCGGCATCGGCCGGGAACGGCTTGAATTCGTGGATCTCGAATCCGAGTTTCAGATAGCGCTTCTTGTATTTGTACGAAAGCGCGTAGACATAGAACGCATCGGTCGCCGCCAGCGAATTGGTCGAGACAATGATGCGCAGCCCGGGATGCGCGCGATGTTGCTCGGCAAACACGCGCCGCGCGGTGCGACTGAGCACCAGGTACGGCGTCTGCATGACGATTTCCGCCTTCGCGCTCTGGAACAATTCCAGGATGTGCCGGCTCAATTCGTCGTCGCGCGGCTGGTCGGGTTCTTCGAACTTGTCCGGCGCATCGGAAAAGTACTCGACGTCGCCCACGCGCATGGCCGCATCGGCGAACTGCGCGCGGATGTAGCCGGCGTCGTCCGCCCGAGCGGTCAATGCCGCGACCCGTGCGGGGTCGCGGTACGCGTGCAACGCATACGGTCGGGCATTGAGGCCGTCGGCGAGGATGCGCGATGCGACGTCGCGCAGGCGCGACAGCGGCACGCTGCGCCGGTTGGCCCAGAAGCGCTCGAACGAGGCCGCCATCTGCCGCGCGGCGGGACCGGCGACGAGCACGTCGCGATCGCGGTAGTCGAATGCGTCGTCCCAGTCGAAATAGCGGTTCTCGTAATTGCGCCCGCCGGCGATGCCGATCGCGTCGTCGACGAGGAACAACTTGTTGTGCATGCGCTGGTTGAACTGGAAGAAGCAGCAGGCGATGCCGGCGGCGAATTCCAGCGGTGGCGTGCGCGCCTTGTGGAAGGTCGGGTTGTACACGCGCAACTCGAAGTTCACATGCGCGCGCGCCAGTTGCGCGAGCAGCTCCACGTCGTCGAGCGAGAACAACTGGTCGACGATGATGCGCACCCTGACGCCGCGGCGCGCGGCCTTCACGAGCTCGTCCAGCATCAGGTAGCCGGCATCATCCTCGGCAAAGATGAAGGTCTGGATGTCGATGCTCTTGCGCGCGGCACGGATCAGGTGCACGCGCAGCAGCAACGAATCCGCGCCTTGGTCGAGCAGGTTGACGTAATGCACCGGCGCGCCGGGCCGGGACTCGTGCATCGCGGTGGCGGCGAGGTCCTGGTATGGCGAGGCGATGGCGCAGGCATCGGTTGCCGTGCACGTCAACGCATGATCCTGCGCGGCCGCCGCAGTTGCCGCCGCGCGGCGTGCATGGATCGGATCGACAGCGCAGCCGCCGAGCGCGAGCGCCACGCACGCCACGGCAAGCGCGATCGCACGCATCACGGAACCGGCTCGGCCGCCACGACAATGCGCAAGCGCAAGGCGACCTTGTTGGCCAGCGTGCCGCGCCGCGAATGCATGCCGAAATCATCGCGCGCGATGCTGCCTTGCGCCTCTACGGCACAGCCGCCCTGGAGCGGCCGTGCGCAGGCCGACGGCAGGATGTGGAAGCGTGCCGGTTTGTCGATGCCGCGCAGGGTCAGCGTGCCGTCGAGGACGCCGCCGCGGGTCAGACGCACGAGCGGGAAGTCCCCGGACACGAAGTGGATCCGCGGATAGCGCGACGCGTCGAAGAATTCCGCGGACTTCGCCCAGCGTTCGTAATTGCCGCTGCGCATGTGCAGGTCGTCGACATCGATGAAGGCGTCGACGCGGCCGGTGCCGCGGAAGTGATCGATGTCGAGCTGGCCGCGCACCGCGCCGAAATCCCCGTCCAGGCCTAGCAACCACAACACCTTCACGGTGAAACTCGCCTGCGAGCGCGCGGCATCCAGCGGCAAGACCTCGTGGCGCGGTGATTGCGCATTCGCCATGCCGGCGCACAAGGCCAGATACAGCAGCAACAGCCGTATCCGGAAATCAGGCATGGCGTTGCGCGCTTACGGCGACCAGAAGGCCTTGAGTCTTCCCGCGCCGGGCTCGGCTTGGCCGTCTACCTCGAACCAGGCGATACCGCCGGGCGACATGCCGCGGAAATCGCCGGACTGGCCGGTGGCAAGCAGGGCCACGAACGTCTCGAATCCGGGATTGTGGCCGACCAGCAGCAAGCGCCGTGCGTCGGCGTGCTCGTCGATCAGCGAATCCAGCTCGCCCGCGGTCGCTTCGTAAATGCGTGGTTCGATCGCGGCATGCGTCTTGCCGAGCGCGTGCTCCAGGGTCTGGCGCGCACGCGTCGCCGGCGAACACAGGATCGTCAGATCGTGCAAGTCCTGCTCGCGCAACCACTGGCCGGCGGCACGCGCTTCGGCGACGCCACGCAGGGTCAACGGGCGCTCGGCATCGGTCGTGCCCGGCGCGGCGTTCTCGGCATGGGCGTGGCGCAGCAGGATGATCTCGCGGCTCATTGCTTCTTTACCCAGCGCAGCAGCTTGGCCCAGTCTTCCTGGTGGCTGCGGATGATTTCGGAGTTGTAGTCGAAGATGCTCTTGCCCAGGCCCGCGACCAGCACGTAGCCCTGCGTGTCGCGCAATTGCGCGACCAGCGGAAACGGCAGGCGCTTGATTTCCTCGACCGCTTCCTGCGAAGCGGTGGTCCAGGGCTTCAAGCGATTGGCGACGAGTCCCACGGCAAGGGATTCGCGCTTGACCCTGCCCAGGCGCGAGACTTCCTGCAGGAAGTGCTCGCTGGCTTCCAGGTCGATGCGCGAGGGCAGCATCGGGATCAGCAGCGCATCGGCGTCGTGGGCGAGTTCGGCCAATTCGCCGCTGCGGATGCCGGCGGGACCATCGATGACCACGATCTGTGCATCATCCGGGATCTTGGCCGACCAGTCCGCACGCAGTCCGGACAGTGCCAGCACCGGCGCCGGCAGGCCGGCGCGTTTTTCCGCCCAGTGCATGCTCGAACCCTGGCGGTCGGCATCCACCAGCACGGTGCGTTTGCCATCCTGCGCGAAATGCGCAGCGAGGTTGGTTGCTATCGTGGTCTTGCCGCAACCGCCCTTGGAGCTGGCCACCAGAATCTTGCGCATGCGCGTGTCTCCGGATCAGCGAAGTCGGCCAAGCGTACAACGCCGGCGTGGATTGCGGAAGCCGATCAGGGTTGCGCGGCGGGCTCCGTCGTCGGTGGCTGCCAGTCCGCGGGTGGTTCCAGCGGCACGCCCTGGCTGTGCAGCACGGCATCCACGGCATCGCTTTCGCGGCCACTGGCGGCGAGCGTTTGCGTGTAAATGCCGGTCACGCGGCTGTCGTCGGCCAGGCGCGCGCCGAGTTCGCCAATGCGCTGCATGCGCCAGGCGGCGGTGCGCGCCCGCGCCAGGTTGGCGTCGTGCACGGCGCCGTCCGGAACGAGCTGCAACAACAGGCGCAAGCCGAAGTCGCGCGCGAACAGGCTGCCGCCATCGGCCATTTTTTGCGCCACGGCGACGCAGTCGGCCGCCAGGCTCGCATCGGTCGCGGTGTCCTTGCATGCCAGGGTCAACGCGTTCAGATAAGGATGCGGCAAGGCGACGGCGATGCCGGCGACATAAGTGAGCTTGAAACCCGATGGATTGACGCCGGGCTGGTCGCTCGCTCGCAGGATGCGCTCGTCCACCGGCAGGATGCCGGCGGCGTTGTACAGCAGCGCGACCAATGCGCCGAAGTTGTCGTCGAAGCGCATCGCCTGCGCGGCGCTGGTCAGTGCCGCGCGTGCCGTTGCCGCGTCACCGGCCTGCTGCGCGCGTGCCAACGCCAACAGCCACGCCGCCGCATTGCCCGGATCGGCCTTTTCCAGTTGTGCCAGGGTTTGTTCGTTCGGGCAGGCCTTGGCCTTGCCACGGCATTCCAGCGCGGCACTCGCCCACCACACCAGGGCATCCGCATCGGCGGCTTTCTGCGCGCGCGCGAGCAGGGCCGGGGTTTGCAGCACCTTGGGCCGCGCCGGATCGCCCGCATCGGCCTGCGCCATCAGCGCCGCGGCGAGCAGGGAATGGGCATCCCCGCGCAGTGCGAGCAGGTTGACTTCATCGTGATGGAACTGCGCCAACACCTGCGCCGGCGGCATCTCCGGGCTCGGCGCCGGCGTGGCATCCGGGGCGAAAGGTTGGGCAAACGCCGGTGCGGCGAATGCGATGGCGGCAAAAAACACGATGCGCAACATGGCGGCGAGTCCTGGGCAAACAGGCGGGCAGTGTAGCGAAGGTGCTTGAGCGCGCGCTTAATATCCCGCCGCCTGCCCATCCTTGCGCCCTTCCGACGCACCGATGTACACGCCGTTTTTCGCGTCCCATTCGATCGCCTGGTAGCCGCCGTAGGGGCCGTGGGCAAAGCGCACGCTGTGGCCCATTTCCATCAGTCCGCGCACGGTCGAATAGGAAAATCCGGACTCCAGATCCACCCAGCCGCCGTCGGTCATTTCCGTTTCCTGGCCCTCGGGTGAAGTCGAGCCTTCGTGCTGGATGCGCGGCGCATCGCCGGCTTCCTGCAGGTTCATGTGGTAATCGACGAGGTTCTGCACGATCTGCACATGGCCTTGCGGCTGCATGTCGCCGCCCATCACGCCGAAACTGATCCACGGTTTTCCATCCTTCGTGATGAAGCTCGGGATGATGGTGTGGAAGGGCCGCTTGCCGGGCGCGTAGGTGTTGGCGAAACCATCGCGCAATACGAACAATTCGCCGCGGTCCTGCAGGCCGAAACCCAGGCCCGGCGGCGTCATTCCCGAGCCCATGCCACGGTAGTTGGACTGGATCAGCGACACCATATTGCCCCAGCGATCCGCCGTGGTCAGATAGATCGTGTCACCGTGCAGTTTCGGCTCCTGCCCCGGTTCGACCGAGCGCAGTGCACGGTCCGGCGAGATCAATTTGCGCCGTTGCGCGGCGTAGTCTTTCGAGATCAGCCATGACACCGGCACCTTGAAGAAATCCGGATCGGCGTAAAAATGCGCGCGGTCCTCATAGGCGAGTTTCTTCGCCTCGACGAACAGATGCACGTGCTCGGCGCTGTCGAACGGAATTTTCGAGAAGTCGAAGCCTTCCAGAATGTTGAGCATCTGCAACGTCGCGATGCCCTGTCCATTCGGTGGCAGTTCCCACACATCCACACCGCGGTAATTCGTCGATACCGGCTCGACCCATTCGCCGTGGTGGCTGGCCAGATCCTCGTAGCTCAGGAACCCGCCCTGCGCCTTGATGTAGTCGGCGATGGTGTGCGCAATCTTGCCCTTGTAGAACGCATCGCGACCGCCGTGGGCTATGGCTTCGAGCGTGTTGGCAAGGTTCGGATTCTTCCAGATTTCGCCTTCCGCCGGTGCGCGGCCGTTCAAAGTCATCTGTTCGGTGAAGCCGGGAAACTTCGACAGGCGCGGCACCGAGAGTTTCCAGTAGTAGGCGATGAGCTGCGTCACCGGAAACCCTTCGCGCGCATAGGCGATCGCGGGCGCGAGATCGTCCTTGATCGGCAGCTTGCCGAAGCGATCGTGCAGCGCAAACCAGCCGTCCACGCAGCCCGGCACGTTGACCGGCAAGGGGCCCAACGGCGGAATCGCCTTGTAATCGTGGTCCTGGAACCATTTGAGCGTGAGCGATTTCGGCGAACGGCCCGAACCGTTGTAGCCATAGAGTTTTTGCGTCTTCGCATCCCAGACGATGGCGAAGATGTCGCCGCCGACGCCGTTCGACACCGGCTCCATCAGGCCCAGCGCCGCGTTGGCCGCGATCGCGGCATCCACGGCCGTCCCGCCTTTCTTGAGCACATCCAGTCCGATCTGCGTGGCCAGCGGCACGCTCGTCGCGACCATGCCGTGCGTGGCCAAGACCGGCGAGCGCGTGGCGAAGGGCAGGCCATTGATGCGGTCGCCGGCGTGGGCGAGGCAGGTGAACAGTGCGCAGGATGCGGCCAGCAGGATACGATTCATGTGCAAGCCTCCAGACTGTCGCGGCAGCATACAACCAAGCACGATGGACGGGATCAGTCACAGCCAATGCTCAAGCGCCTGCGCCAAATCTTCCACGATTTCGTCCGCACCCGCAGCGGCGCGCGTTTTCGCGCGCATCACGCGCGCATGCGCCAACGCCCGCACCTGGTTCGCACCCTGTTGGTCGTCAGCGTCGGCGTGACGCTGGTGCTGCTGGGCATCGTGCTGCTCGTGCTGCCCGGGCCGGGCCTGCTGGTTGGCGCGCTCGGCGCCTTGCTCATCGCCGGCGAATCGCTGGTCGTCGCGCGCCTGCTCGATCGTGCGGACTTGTTCGCCACGCGCCGCTGGCGGCGCTGGCGCAAATAGCGCGCTACTCGTCGAACGCGCGCAGCAGGAATTCCGGCATCGCCAGCGCGGCCTTGTGGACTTCGGCGTTGTAGTACTGCGTGGGGAATTGCTTCATTTCCGCGCCGCGTTCGCGGAAGTCTTCAAGGTCCACGCCCTTGCGCGCGAGCGTGGCGCTCCACCAGCCGGTGGGATAGCACGGCTGCGGGAAGGTCAGCGTGCGCAGCGCCTGGAAACCCGCGCCCTTCATCGCCTTGCGGATGTCCTTGAGCAGCGGCAGGTGCGCAAGCGGCGATTCGCTTTGCTGTACCAGAATTCCGCCGTGGCGCAGCGCCTTCAGGCACGAACGGTAGAACGCCTCGTTGAACAGGCCTTCGGCCGGACCGATCGGATCGGTGGAATCCACGATCACGATGTCGAGCGATTCCGGCTCGCAGTCGGCCATCCATTTTATGCCGTCGATGAACAGCAGTTGCGCGCGCGGATCGTGGTTCGATTCGCACAGTTCGGGGAAATACGTTTCGGCCAGGCGCGTGACGCGCTCGTCGATCTCGACCTGCACGGCGCTTTCCACTTCATCGTGCTTGAGCACTTCGCGCAGCGTGCCGCAGTCGCCGCCACCGATGATCACGACGCGCCTGGCACGCGGATGCGTGAACATCGCCGGGTGCGACATCATCTCGTGGTAGAAGAAGTTGTCGCGCGTGGTCACCATCATGCAGCCGTCAATGACCATCAGCTTGCCCCAATCGGTGCTGTCCCAGATCTCGATGGCCTGGAATGGCGTCCTTTCCTCGTGTAGTTTTTTCGCCACGCGAAAACCAATCGATGAGCCGGAATAAGCGTGCTCTTCGTTGATCCAGAAGGTGTGTTCGTTAGACATGTTGTGCGTGGCTCGGTGGGCGGAAAGGGCGCGATTGTAGCGGTCAGCCGGAAGTCGTGAAACAGCATAGTGCAGGATTTCATTTGTTACGCTGGCGTTAAAGGTGATTTCCTGCGAGGATATGAATCGGGGAAAGGACCACAGGAATCACGGGGCTTGTCCGTGATTCCCGCACGTGAACTATCTGTTGCCATTGCGCCACCACTTTAGGGAGCGATCATGCATACGAAACAGAAATCCTTGTCGCGGGCAGTGCGGTTGGCGCTGTCCATCGGACTTGTGTCGAGTGCGACTATCATCTACGCACAGGACGCGAACCAGGACAACAAAGCCGCGCCGCCGAAAGAAGCCAAGACCCTTCAGGCCATCGAAGTGACGGGTTCAATGATCCGTCGCGTCGATACCGAAACGGCGAGCCCGGTGGTCACGCTGAGCCGCGAAGCGTTGATCAACAACGGCAATCCAACTCTCGGCAACATACTGCAGGCCCTGCCGAGCTTCGGCGGCTTCGCCACCAATCCGCAGAACAACAGCAACGGCGGCGGCGTCGCCAGCCCCACGCTGGAAGGCGGCGACGGCGCTTCGCGCATCTCGCTGCGCGGACTGGGCGATCAACGCACCTTGATGCTGATCGATGGCCATCGCCTGGCCAATGCCGACATCAACATGCTGCCCGCGAACATGATCCAGCAGGTTGACGTGCTCGCCTCCGGCGCCACCACAGCCTATGGCTCCGACGCGATCGGCGGCGTTGCGAACTTCATCCTGCGCAAGGATTTCAGCGGACTCGAAGTCAGCGTCAACAGCGGCTATTCCCCGAACAGCGACTGGTCCCAGTCGAATGAAGGCCGGCAATACATCAAGGATCGATATGGCATTGCCTATCCGCCCGACGGCAATGGCTCGCGCCGCGGCATCGACCTGACGGTGGGTACCACGGGCGACCAGGGCAACATCGTCGGCGGCCTTAGTTACAACAAGTACAACCCAATGCTCGCCCCGGCGCGCAAATACTCCGCCTTTCAGTACTACCTGTACAGCTCGGGTCTGCAAGGACCGGTTGGTTCCTCCAATATCCCGACCGGCAAGATCACCATCCCCAAGACCGATCCGCTGTACGCCCAGTTCGGTTGCACGACGCTCACGCGCGGTTCTGGCGATGGCACGTCGATCGGCGACTACCGCTGTCTGGTCTCCAGTGACAAGTTCAACTACGCCGCATTCAACTACATCCAGACCGAACAGGAGCGAACGAATGTGTTCCTGCTCGGAAATTACAAGCTCACCGATTCGCTGACCTACTACGCCGATTTCTTCTACAACCACACCTCATCGGCCGGTCAGGACGCTCCGCCGCTGACCAATACAGATGACGGTTGGAGCGTGCCCGCCAACAACCCGTTCAATCCGTTCGGCGTGGAGTTCTGTTCCACCACGTTCCCCAGCTGTCCGCAGAATGTCACGACTTACAAGTTGTCCATGCGCCTGACCGGCGCGGGAACGCGCCTGCACACTTTCGGCTCCGACAACGTCACCTTGATTACCGGCCTGAAGGGAGCGATCGGCAATACTGGTTGGTCCTGGGACTTCGACATCAACTACGGTCGCGCGACCCGCAACCAGACGGACTACCACGAACCAAACATCGCCGCCTTCCAGAAGGTCATCGACGATGGTGGAAATCCATTCGATCAGACCACACTGCCAGTTTCCATAACCAACAACCCGCAGTACAACAAGACGCTTGACAACAAGGAAGCCTCGTTCAACATCTTCGGCGATCTGTTCCAGATGGCCGCCGGCCCTGCGCAGATGTCGGCCGGTGTACTGTATCGCAAGCAGGCGATGGACTACCGGGTGACCAGCGATGCGATCCTGGACCTGTCAACCATGAGTTGCGCTGTCTCCGCCGAGGCCTGCGGCTCGCCGGGCAACGGCAGCTTCGACGTGAAGGAGCTGTACGGCGAGGCGCTGTTCCCGCTGCTCGCGGATGCGCCGCTGGCCAAGTCGCTGAACGTCGATATCGGCGTGCGTTATTCGGACTACGACGTCACCGGCTCCACCACCAACTGGAAGGCCGCGCTCGAATACAAGCCGGTGGAGGATCTGCTGGTGCGAGGCACCATCACCCAGGTGTTCCGTTCGCCCAACACCGACGAACTGTACGATGGCCCGACGCTCACCAACCCGACCAACACCGATTTCTGCCAGAACCAGACGGCGGCCTTCCTCGCCGCGCATACGAACGGCTGCCAATACGTGCCGGTGGGCTATACGCCGTCCGGTGGCGGCGGCCAGATCAACGCCCTGTACGAAGGCGGCGCGGTGGCGGGCCTGAAGCTCAAGCCCGAACACGGCAAGTCGTTCGACCTGGGATTCGTCTACTCGCCGAGCTGGGCGGAGGGGTTGTCCACCACGCTCGATTTCTGGCGCATCACGCTCAACGACCTGCTCACGCCGCTGTCGACGCAGACGGTGTTCACGGCCTGCGAACAGGATGATTCCAGCCCCTACTGCGGTTTGATCCATCGCAATCCGAGCGGTGCCGACAAGGGCGGCATCTATTACGTTGCCACCTCGGAAGTCAACCTGGGCAACCTCAGCACCAGCGGCGTCGACTTCAACGTGAACTACGTGTTGCCGGAATTCGCTGTGCCGGGCCGCTTCAAGGTGGGATTTGAAAGCACCTACACGAACACCTACAAGGTGACCATCCCCAACGCCTCGAACGCGGACTATGCGGGCACCTATACCTCGCAGTTCGGCAACCTCTCGCGCCTGCGTGCTACGGCGACGTTGAACTGGAAGTACGGCGACTGGTCGGTGCAGTGGCAGACGCGCTATATCAACAACGTGACCGTGCTCAACGCCTATGTCGATACCGGCACCGGCACCGATCCGAAGCCGTCGATCACCTACAATTCGGTCAAGGTGGGCTATACCGTTCCGGCTTGGCACACCTCGTTCGACGTGGGCGTGGACAATCTGTTCAATCGCGCGCCTCCGCTGATCTACAACGGCATGAACTTCAACGTGGACACGGCAACCTATGACGCCATGGGCCGCTATGTCTGGGCCCGCGCCACGGTGAAGTTCTAAATCGGCGCAGCCTTCCTGGAAAGCGGACGAAAAAGCGGGGGCATGCCCCCGCTTTTTTGTTGCATGATGCAAGAATGGTTTCCCGAACACAGCAACCGGATCCGACCACGGCCCGTATCGCCGCGGCCTTCCATGCGGGCGACATGGGCCAGGTCGTCGCACTGGCCGGGATGGTGGCGCGCGAGCGCAACGAAACTGTCCTGCTCATGCACGCTCTGGCCTTGCACGCCTTGCAGCGCAACCACGAAGCTGCCGTCATGCTGCGCCGCCTGGTGCAAGTCAGACCCGGCGTGCCCGAATACTGGAACAACCTAGGCGTCGTGGCGCGCGAGGATGGTGCCTTCGCCGAAGCCGAGCAGGCCTGCCGCCGCGCCATCCAATTGGCGCCGCACGATGCGCAATTCCACTGCAACCTGGGTCTGCTGTACGCACAGCAACAACGCTGGCCGGATGCGCGCACCAGCCAGTTTGAAGCGGTGCGCTTGGCGCCGGCCTTCATCGAAGCTCGCCTTCAAGGGGCGCTGGCCTGCCATATCTGCGGCGACGTACCGGGCGAGGATGCAATGCTGCAAGGCGTCGCGCAGTGGCCGCCGCAGCCGGCGGAACAGGCGTTGATGCTCGCCGACATCCTGACCGAGCGCGGCGAGGCCACCATGGCGCTCGATGTGCTCGACAAAGCCGTCTTGCCGACGGATGCCGAGGGCACGGCGCGCATGGCACAGCGCTTCGCCGCGCAGCGCAGCCGGCTGTTCGAACGCAGCAACCGGCTTGCCGAAGCGCAGGCTGAATTGGCAAGGATTCCGCCGGACGCGTTGCCGGGCGCGGATTCCGACACGACCGGTGAAATCATGCGGGCGCATGCCCAGTTGCAGGCGCGTCAAGGCGACCATGCCGGCGCCGCCGCGTTGTGGCAGGCGATGCTCGATCGCGCGCAAACGCCGCAGGCGCGAACCGGCGCCGCGTTCGGCCTCGCCGCCGCGCTCGACAAGCTCGGGCGTGCGAACGAAGCCTTGGCGGCGATTCGCGTGGCCCATGCCGCGCAGCTCGAAACCCTGCGCCATATCGCGCCGAGCGTGATCGAAGACGAAAGCCGCTCGCTGCCGATGGCCGCGCGGCGCGTGACCCACCGCGAGCATGACGCCTGGAGCAGACTGCCGCCGCCACACGCCGGGCAAAGCCCGATCTTTGTCGTCGGCTTCCCGCGCTCGGGCACCACCTTGCTCGAGCAGATGATCGACGCCCATCCCGATTTCCGCTCGATGGATGAGCGCGCCTTCGTCTACGACCTGATCGAACGCATGGAACAGGCCGGGCAGCCCTATCCCGCGGGACTGGCCACCCTCACGGCCGAGGAAGCGCGCATGCTGCGCCAGGTCTACGATGGCCTGGTGGCGCAGGTGGTGCCCGATCTCGGCGCGCGCAGGCTGGTGGACAAGAATCCGCTCAACATGCTGGCCCTGCCGATGATCCTGCGCCTGTATCCCGAGGCGCGCATCATCCTGTGCCTGCGCCATCCCTGCGACGTGATCCTGTCCTGCTACATGCTGCCGTTTCGTTCGCCGCCGTTCGCGGCGTTGTGTTCCTCGCTGCCGCGGCTGGCGCGCGGCTACGTGGCGGCGTTCGAGCAGTGGTTCGCGCACACCGAGGTGTTCGCGCCGCGCGTGCTCGAATGGCGCTACGAATCGGTGGTCGAGCGCTTCGACGAGCACCTGCTGCATCTCGGCCACTTTCTCGGCATCGCCGACACCGAGCCGCTGAAGCGCTATGCCGAACACGCCAGGAACAAGGGTTACATCAGCACGCCGAGCTATGCGCAGGTCACCCAGGGCATCAGCCGCAAGTCGGTCGGTCGCTGGCATGCCTACCGCGAAGCCTTCGAACCCGTATTGCCGATCTTGCAGCCGATGCTCGAACGGCTCGGCTATGGGGTGTAGGAGTTAACGATTGATCAGCCCTGCGTTGACGCGTGCGATCGTCTCGGCCAGCCCCGGCAGCACCGACTGGATGGCCGCCTCGTGCTTGCGCCACTTGTCTGCCCGCGGCGGCGAAAGCGTGTAGCGAGATAGCGGCAGATCGGCGTCGAAAGCGCGATCCCAGACAAAATCCAGCGCCGCGCACAGGCGCGCGATCTCGCCGGCCGGGTCGGCGAGCAGTGCATCGTAACGCGCCACGTGCACGCGCCCCGGCGGCAGTTCGGCGAGATCGTCGAGCATGCAGCGCATGGTCGCCTGCCACTGCGCGGCAACGATCTCGGGCAAGGGTTTGTCGGCCAGGTCGCGCCAGCCGGGCACGAGCAGCAGGGACCACGGCGGCCCCGGCCAGCCGGGCAATTGCGGATACGTGCGGAAGCGGCCGGATTGCCAGGCCTCGATCATGCTCGCCAGCGTCTCGCGGACGTCGCGATACAGAAAGACGAATTCCGCTTCGGGAAACACGCGCGCCAAAAAGGCGATACGCAGCGTGTTCTTGGGCGTCTTTTCGAGCAGGCGCAGCGGCAGGCCATATGGGGGATTGCCGTCGCGATCGACCAGTTCGGCACGGAAACGCGCGCGCAGGGCCGCGCTCACCTCGGGCGTCGCCGCGGCGGCGTCGAGCCGATTGGAGGCGAATCCCGTCTGCGCCGGATTGAGCGCGGCCATGCCCTCGATCAAACGGTGGCTTTCGTCGCCGATCGTGAAGACATTGGCGGCGCGCGCGAGCGTCTCGAACCACAGCGTGGAGCCGGAACGAGGCGCGGAGACGATGAACACCGGGCGCCGGAATTCCGCATCGGAACCGGCCCCCTGCGCCTGCGGCCGCGCGCGCGTGGCCGGGCGCATCGACGCCACGCCGTTGGACAGCCCGGCGCGCACCACGATGGTCTCGAGCGGCGCCGCCAGGTTGAGCGAGTTGCGCAGCGCAACGTCCTGCGCGTAGCGCCGGATCGCGCCCCGGTATTCGGCCAGCACGGGCTCGTACAACGGCCGCGCCGCCACCGCATCGCCATGCTGCGCCCACAGCGCCTGCCAGCGGTGCAGGAAATGCATCGAGGCCTGCTGCATCAGCGGCAGGTCAGGATGCGGTTTTGCCTCGGCCAGCAGGAAGGCGATGTGCGTGCGCGCCTCCCACGGGCTCATTACGCCGGGCAAGTTGAACGATTCGCAGGCAAGCGCAGGCTGCGCCGACGCATCGGGCGGCAGCAGCGACGCGTTCCAGCCCTCGGTACGCGCGTCGTGGGGACGACCGCGCCCGACCATCTCCCAGAAACCGTCGCCGCCGACCGTATCGACGACCAGATGGATGCGCGAATCCTCTGCGTCGTTGACGACCTTGTGCATGCGCCAGGTATCGAAGATCCAGCACTCGCCAGCGGCCATGTGCACGACGGCATCGCCGCAATGGAACATCACCGTCGGCCGGGTCGCGATCGGCACGTGCACGCGCAGGCGTTCGACCCAATAATAGGCCTGATCGATGTGCGGCGATACCTCGGCATGCCCGGACAGGCGCATCAGGCGCGTGCGTCCCAGCACGGCGCCGAGTGCGCCGAGTGTCTGACGCAGATACGGCAGGCGTTCGAGCAGCGGTGTCGGCCGCATCGGCCCTTCGAGTCCTTCATTGTCCGGGTCGCCGTTGAGCGCGATCAAGGGCAGCGCCGAATTGCCATGGAACCCCTGCGGATGCGCGATCCACTCCGCCTCGTCGACCGTCGCGACTTCGGCGGCCAGCGCCGCCGCATCAAATCTGATCGGCAGCTGGATGAACGGAAATTGCAGTTTCACAAGCGGGGCCGCCAGGATGCGAAACGATGGATTCTACTTCAGACGGCCACCCGAACCCTGCTCGGACGATGGCATGTTTGCGGTCCGAGGTTGCGAACTTGACCTGCCCACATCGCTACAATAAGCGTCATCTCGCATCTTGCCGGAGCAACACACGTGAGCTGGAACGCCGACGCCGCCCGCGCGCAATACGCGATCGCGAATTGGGGCGAGAACTATTTCGATGTCGACGACGCGGGTCGCTTGCTCGTGCGTCCGCGCGGCGCGGACGGTCCGGCGCTCGCGCTGCCCGAAATCGTCGATGCCGCCTGTGCGCAGGGTTCGCGCCTGCCGCTGCTGGTGCGTTTCGCCGACATCCTCGGCCATCGCCTCGGCCGCCTGCAGGGCGCGTTCGCGCAAGCGATGCGCGAGTTGGACTACGCCGGCGGTTACAGCGCGGTGTATCCGGTCAAGGTCAACCAGCAGCACGGCGTGGTCAGCGCGCTGGTGCGTGCCGGCAACGAGGGCTTTGGTATGGAAGCCGGCTCCAAGCCGGAACTGATGGCCGTGCTGGCCATGGCCAAGCCGAACAGCATCATCATCTGCAACGGTTACAAGGACCGCGAGTACCTGCGCCTGGCCCTGATCGGGCGCAAGCTCGGCCTGCGCGTGTTCATCGTCATCGAAAAGCCTGCGGAGCTTGCGCCGGCGCTGGAGGAAGCCAAAGCAATCGGAGTCGAACCGCTGTTCGGCGTGCGCATGCGCCTGACCAGCCTGGGCGCCGGCAAATGGCAGAACACCGGCGGGGAAAAATCCAAGTTTGGCCTGACCCCGCGCCAGTTGCTCACGCTCATCGATGAACTGAAATCCGCGAACCTCACGCAGTCACTGCAATTGTTGCACGTGTTCATGGGCTCGCAGATTTCCAACGTGCGCGACATCGCCGCCGGCATGCGCGAGGCGTCATGCTACTTTGTGGAATTGTGCAAAATGGGCTTGCCGATCGGCTATGTCGATGTCGGCGGTGGTCTCGGCGTGGATTACGAAGGCACGCGCTCGCGCTCGGCGTGTTCGATCAACTACGGGCTGGATCAATACGCCGCCACCGTGGTGCAGCCCTTGGCCGAAGCCTGCGCCGCGCATGGCTTGAAGGCGCCGCATGTGATCAGCGAGACCGGCCGCGCCATGGTCGCGCATCACGCCGTGCTGGTGGTCAACGTCAGCGACATCGAACGCGCACCCGAAGGTCGCGTGCCCCCGGCCGATGCGGACGAACCGATCGTGTTGCGGCGCCTGCGCGAAATCCATGCGGAGCTGGCCACGCGCTCGGTGATCGAGCTGTATCACGAGGCCCAGCAACAGCGCGCCGAAGGCCAAACGCAATTCGCGCAGGGCGCGCTCACCCTGCGCCAGCGTGCGCGGCTGGATGATTTGTATTACGCCATCGTCAACACCTTGCGCACGCGCCTGAAACCGGAAGAGCGCGCGCACCGGCAGGCGCTGGACGAGCTGAACGAGAAACTCGTCGACAAGTACTTCGTCAATTTCTCGATCTTCGAGTCGATTCCCGACGCCTGGGCGATCGACCAGATTTTCCCGATCGTGCCGATCGCAGGGTTGGATCGCACGCCGGACCGCCGCGCCGTGATCGCCGACCTGACTTGCGATTCCGATGGCCGACTCGATGCCTACGTCGATGCCGATGGTGTCGACGTGAGCCTGCCGCTGCACGCGCCGGAAGCGGACAAACCGTACCGGCTCGGCATCTTCCTCGTCGGTGCGTATCAAGAGGCCCTCGGCGACATCCACAACCTGTTCGGCGATACCGATGCGGTCAATGTACGCCTGAGCGATTCCGGCTATGCGTTCTCGCACGTCAAGCGCGGCGACACCACCGACGTGATGCTTGATTACGTCGGCTACAAGCTGGACGACTTGCGTGCGGCGTATCGCGCCAAGGTCGAGCGCGCGGGAATCGCAAACGATGAAGCACGCCGGTTCTTGGATGCGCTCGAGGTCGGATTGACCGGCTACACGTATTTACGGGAAAGCTGATCCGGAGCCCGTGCGCGGCCGCATCGGGGCGTGGTCGGCCGGATCGAGTGCCGCCGCCTGCATGAGTGCCTGAAAGGCCGGGGCCTGGCGGATCGGATCCCAGCCCGGATAAAGTCGCAACAACTGGTATGGCAGGCGCACGCCGCTGCCGGGCGGCGCAATCCCGGCCAGCAGCGGAACGGCGAGATCGGCGCGGCCGGCCATGGCATAGGCAAAAGCGTTGCCGACGATGATGTCGGCACTGGAAAACGGATCCGGCGTCCGGGTGAGGATGGCTTGCGACTTGGCGATTGCGGCCAGGCCCTGTTCGAGGTTGCCCACGCCGATTTCGTCCCGGCCCACGTTCGTCCAGATGCCGGCGAGCGCGAAACCCTGCACCGTGTCGAGCGCGGCGCGATCCTTCGGCAGGGCCTGCGCGAAATACGATCGTGCGCGCGCCTTGTCGCCCGCCTGCCAACACAACGTGCCCAGCCAGCCTTCCTTGGAGTATCCCGGCGAAAAATCATCGGGCGTGTCGGGAATGCTCTGCACCAGCGCGATCGCTTCCGGAAACTTGCGCTGCACCGCCAGGAAATTCGAACGCTGGAATCGCAACCTCGGATCGTCGCCGCCCAGTGCGGCCAGCGCTTGCGCCGCGTCGCCGCTGCGGAACAGGATGGCCTGGGAGTATTCCAGCTTCGCCGCGAAGCTGTCCGGTTCCAGCGCCAGTGCGCGCTGCAACCAGGTTTCGCCTTCGGCGTAGCGGCCCATGTAGTCGTAGGTTAGGCCCAGGTCGTACGCCAGGGAGAAATTGCGCGGATCGAGTATCGCCGCACGGCCGAGCGAGGCGACGGCGTCGCCGAAACGGCCCATGCGGCGTTCGACATAGCCTTGCGCGGCCAGCGCGTCGGCATCGTTGGGACGTTGCGCCAGCGCCGCGGCAAAGGTTTTCTGCGCCGCGGCGTAGTCCGCGCGCCCGTAGTAATAACAGTAGCCGAGCGCGAGCTGCGCGGCGGGCAAATCCGGTTGCAGTTTCAGCGCTTGCTGGGCGTCCGCCAGCGCCTGCCGGTTGAGTTCGGCGATGTCCACGCCCTCGGCGCCGCTGAACGCCAGCCAGCCCTCGGCATAGGACAAACGCGCCCAGGCGAGCGCGAAATCCTGATCCTTTTCCACCGCGCGACGATACAACGCCAGCGCGGGCTTGAATTGCGCGAAGGAGCCGCTGACATCGACCTCATTGAGCAGGTATTCGGCACGCAGGAACGCATCATAGGCCGCCGGATTCGTGGTCGGTGGCGCCGCCAGTTGCGTGGTTTGCGCTGGCGAGAGCCGCGCCTGCAGTGCGGTCGCGATCTGCGTCGCCACTTCGCCTTCCACGCCGAAGACATTTTCGAGCGTACGTGTGTACGACTGCGCCCACAGGTGCGTGTTGCTGCGCGCATCGATCAATTGCACGTTGACCATGACCTGATTGCCCTGCTTCTGCACGCTGCCTTCGAGCAGGGTCGTGACGCCGAGTTGCTCGCCGATGGTCTTCAGGTCATCCGGATGCACGGCGTATCTTGCGGTGGATGTTCGCGAAATGACTTTCAGATCGCCGATGCCGCTCAACTTCGTCAGGATCAGGTCCTGCATGCCCGCCACGAAATACTCATTGTCCTTGTCGTTCGACAGGTTCTCGAACGGCAGCACCGCGATGGATTTGGCGGAAACGGTCGCCGTGTCGTGCTTGGGGGAAACCGTAGTTTCCGCAACGTCGCTCGTCGCGGTCACGGGTGCATCGCGCCGGATGAAGTAGCCGGACGCGAGCAGGACGATGGCGATCGCCATCACGCCGATGATCGCGAAATCCAGCCGGCGCGCGCGGGAGTGGCGGAACGACGCATCCGTGGCGACCTGCGTATCGGTCTCGCGCTGGAGTCCGTGCGGCGTGAATCGGTAAAGCCACGCGAACGCGATCCAGAAAGGGAACCCGATCGTGCAGGCGATCACGAACCACCGTGTCGCCCAGTCGGGCAGGCCGAACGCGGGAGAAAGTTGCGAGATGCCCTGCGCCAGCGCCCAGGCGGCACCGGCGTACAGCGCCGCGGCGCGCAGGACGTTGCGTCGCTTGAGTTGCGCGAAAAAACCGGGACTTTCGGGTGCCACGCTCAAACCTCGCCGGGCCGCGAGCCGGCTTCCAAACGTGGGCAGTGTAGTCGATCGCACTGCCGGAAGCGGGTCGGATTCATCCCGCCCGCGCCACCTGGAATCCCGCGAACGACTGCGTCACCGGCATCACTTCGATGCGGTTGATGTTCAGGTGCGGCGGCAGGTTGGCGAGCCACCAGATCGTTTCGGCGATATCGTGGCCGGTGATCGGCATCGCGCCTTGGTAGAGCTTGTCCGACGCGGCCTGGTCGCCGCCGGTGCGCACCAGGGTGAATTCGGTTTGCGCCATGCCCGGTTCCACGCTGGTCACGCGCACGCCCGTGCCGTGCAGATCGCAGCGCAGGTCGAGCGAGAACTGGGTGACGAAGGCCTTGCTCGCGCCGTAGACATTGCCGCCGGTGTAGGGGTAGGTTCCCGCGACCGAACTGATGTTGACGATGGCGCCGCGGCGTTCGATCAGCGTCGGCAGCAGGTGGTGCGTGAGCGTTGCCAGCGCCGTGATATTGGTGTCGATCATCTGCCGCCACTGCGCCAGATCGCAATGCGGCGCCTTTGCGGTGCCGAGCGCCAGGCCGGCGTTGTTGACCAGCACGTCGATGGCGCGGAATTCCGCGGGCAAGGCATCCAGCGCGATCTGCATCGCACCTTCATCGCGGATATCGAATGCGGCGGTGTGGATGTTGGCGCCGAATTCCTCCGCCAACTGTTGCAATCGGTCTGCCCGGCGCGCAAACGCGATCACGCGCCAGCCCGCTTGGGCGAAGCACCGCGCCGTGGCAGCACCGAAGCCGGCGCTGGCGCCGGTGACGAGGATGGTTTTGGACGTCATCGCTTGTTCTCGCGGCAAAACGCAACGATAACGGAAAACCTGGTTTGAGCGCAGGTATGGGCAACGTGCTGCAATTCATGGAATCGCAACAACTTCGGTAGTAGCTTACGCCACACAGGGGTTTCGCAGCTTATCGGGCCGAGGCATGCCATGCGCGCAAAACCATTGATCCCAATCGTTGCAGCGATTCTTGCGGCAGGGTGCTGCTGGTCGTCGGCGCAAGCCACCGACTGGTTGCAGTTCGGCTATGACCCGACCCACAGCGGCTTCAACAGTGCCGAACCCGGCTATTCGACCCCGGGCAATACACTGCTCTACAAGTACGCCCTGCCGACAGCCGCCGACAGCGCACCGATCTATCTGGGCAACGTGGCCGTGGGGTCCGCCACGAAGAACGTACTGTTCGTCGTCACCAAGAACGGGACCCTGCTTGCGCTGGATGCCGACGCGAAGACCTTGAGCGTGTTGTGGTCGAAAAAGCCCACGGGCGCCGGGACGCTGACCACCGGTTCGCCGGCAGTCGATCCCGGCAAGCAGTACGTCTACGCCTACGGCCTGGACGGCTATGTGCACAAATACCAGGTCGGCAATGGCACCGAAGTCACCGGCGGCGGGTGGCCCGAGCTTTCCACCTTGAAACCCGATGTCGAAAAAGGTGCGGCGGGCCTGTCGATCAATGTCACGTCGGGCGGCACGTTCCTGTACAGCGCGACCAACGGTTACATCGGCGATGCCGGCGACTACCAGGGACACCTCACGACGATCAATCTGTCTACGGGCGTGCAGAACGTCTTCAACTCGCAATGCAGCAACCTGTTTTTGCACTTTGTCAAAAACGGACATGCGGGCGTGGACGATTGCAATTTTGGGAGTGCCAACCAAAGCTATCAGGATGGCCAGATGAGCGGCATCTGGGGTCGGCCGGGAGCGGTCTACGATCCGGCGATGGATCGCGTGTACATCGCCACCGGCAACGGCCTGTTCAATGCCAATACCCACGGCGACTACGAGTGGGGCGACAGCCTGCTGGCACTCAAGCACGACGGCACCAGCAATTCAGGCATGCCCGTGGACAGCTTCACGCCATCGACCTACGCGGCCCTCTACAGCGCCGATGATGATTTGGGATCGACCTCGCCGGCGATCCTGCCCTCGACCAGCACGACCTATCCGCACTTGGCGATCCAGAGCGGCAAGGACGGCTGCGTGCGCCTGATCAATCTCGACAACATGAGCGGAGCCGGCGGTCCGGGACACATCGGCGGCGAGCTCAATGCCGCGACCAGTTGTACTGGCGACGCGGTTGGCGGTCAAGTAAGGACCCAGCCTGCCGTGTGGGTCAACCCGGCTGACGCGACGACGTGGTTCTTCATCACCACGGACGGTGGTTTGTTTGCCTACCAGCTGTCCGTCGTCGGGACGGGCATTCCAACCCTCAAGCAGCCGCTGGCGGCGGCGCTTTCGAATTTGCCGGGAGGTACGTCGCCGGTGGTTGCCAATGGCGTCGTCTACTACGTCAGCAACCAGTCCCCGTACACGGTCAGTGCCGTGAGTGCGACGACCGGCGCGCTGCTGTGGTCGGAAAGTTCGCCGCAGAACATCCATTGGCAAAGCCCGATCGTGGCCAACGGCCGTCTATACCTTGTCGATGGCAATTCCAAGCTCTTGGTTTACGCGCTGGATGGCATCTTCCGCAACGGTTTCGGCGCTGCCGCCAACGGCTACAAATAGTCCACCTATTGCCCGGGCTTGCGCGAAATCGGAATCGCCTTGATGCCGTTGTCGGCGAGGGTCTTCTTCGCCGTTTCGGTGGCGCTGGCGTCGGCATAGGGACCGAGCATCACGCGATTCCAGGTCTTGCCATTGATCGTGACCGGCTGCACGCGCGCGATGACGCCGAGCATGGCGAGCCTGGCCTTGGTTTCGTCGGCTGCATGCGCGTCAGCGTAAGAACCGGCCAACAACATGTAGCCGCCGTTGGCTTCCGACGTCGGCGCGGGAGCGGCAGGCATTGGCGTGGGCGCGGTGCCTGGAGCGGTGGCAGGTTGCGCCTGTGCCTGCGCGGCGGCCAATGCCTGGCGCGCCTGTTCGGCGCGGGCCTTGGCGGACAGCTCCGCATCCGGGATCACCACTTCCATTTCCGGAAGCACGGAGTAGAAGTCGAACGTCTTCTTCGGCGGCGGCTTGGCCGCTTCGGCGACGGCCGGCTCGCTGGCCTTGGGCGCAACCGCCTGCGCGTTCGGCTGTGGCAGGTTGGACTTGTGCAGTAGCGGCACCCAGTCGCGTGCCAGTGCGAGCAGGGCGAGCACGATGCCCAGCACGACGCCGATGCCCAGCCACGCCCACGCCGGCCAACCCTGCTTTTCGTTGCCGCGATACGCCTGTTGCCTGCTTGCCATTACATGCTCTCCGGTGCCGACACGCCGAGCAGATCCAGACCGTTGCGCAGCACCTGGCGTGCGGCCACGATCAGCGCCAGGCGCGCGTTGCGCAACGCGGCGTCGTCGACGATGAAGGGATGGGCGTGATAGTACGCGTGCAGCGCGTTCGCCAGTTCACGCAGGTATTGCGCAATGAGGTGCGGCTCCAGGGTGCGCGCCGCACTGTCCACGATTTCCGGATAGCGCGCCAGTTCCGTCATCAGCGCCGCCTCGTGTTCGTTGTCCAGGCGCGCCAGCTGCGCCAGGCCATCGTCGCGATCCCATTGCAGGCCGCGCTCGTCGAGCTGACGCAGCACGCTGCACACGCGGGCGTGCGCGTACTGGATGTAGTACACCGGGTTGTCGTTGGATTGCGAACGCGCCAGATCGATGTCGAACACCAGTTGCGAATCGGCCTTGCGCGCGATCAGGAAATAGCGCGTCGCGTCGCGGCCGACTTCATCGACGAGATCGCGCAGGGTGACGTAACTGCCGGCGCGCTTGGACAGCTTCACTTCCTCGCCGCCGCGCATCACCGTGACCATCTGGTGCAGCACGTATTCGGGCCAGTCGTTCGGAATGCCGCAATCCAGCGCCTGCAGGCCGGCTTTCACGCGCGCCAGCGAACCGTGGTGGTCCGAGCCCAGTTCGGTGATGGCGCGCAGGTAGCCGCGGGTCCACTTGCTGTAGTGATAAGCGACGTCCGGCACGAAGTACGTGTAGGTGCCGTCCGACTTGCGCATGACGCGATCCTTGTCGTCGCCGAAGTCGGTGGTCCTGAGCCATAGCGCGCCGCCTTCCTCGTAGGTGTGGCCGTGGCCGACGAGCTCGCGCACCGTATCGTCCACCTTGCCTTCGGCGTACAGGGACGACTCGAGGAAATACACGTCGAAGCGCACGCCGAACGCGGCCAGGTCCGCATTCTGCTCGCGGCGCAGGAATGCCACCGCAAACCGGCGGATGGCATCGAGGTCGTCTGTATCGCGCGCGGCGACGATGACCGTGCCGTCGGCTTCGACGTGCGCGCCGTCCCGATAGGCCTGCGCGACATCGGCGATGTAGTCGCCGTTGTAGGCATCCGCCGGCCATTGTGCGTCGCCGGGCTTCAGGCCCCGTGCACGCGCCTGCACCGACAGCGCAAGATTGCCGATCTGCACGCCGGCATCGTTGTAGTAGAACTCGCGCTTGACGTTCCAGCCGTTGGCGTCGAGCACGCGCGCGATGCAATCGCCGATCGCCGCGGCGCGGCCGTGGCCGACGTGCAGCGGGCCGGTCGGATTGGCCGACACGAACTCCACGCCGGCGGTCTTGCCGCCGCCAGAGGCATTGCGGCCGAAGGCGTCGCCCTGCGCATGGATGCGCCGCACCAGCGCGTGGTCGGCGGCGGGCGCGAGGAAGAAGTTGATGAACCCCGGACCGGCAATTTCCACTTTTGCAATTTGTGGATTTTGCGGCAACGCCGCGACCAACGCCTGCGCCAGTGCGCGTGGATTGGTGCGCGCGGCTTTGGCCAGCAACAGCGCGGCATTGGTGGCGAAATCGCCGTGCTCGGCGCTGCGCGTGCGCTCGATGACGAACGGCGCCTCGGCGTCGGCGGGCAACAGGGCCTGCTCCCGCAAGCTGGCGATGGCCTGCAGGACGAGTTGGTGCAAGGAGTCTTTCACGCGGGAATTTCCGGAAACTTCGGCCTATTGTAGTCGGCGCGGCGCGCGCGCCAAGGGCAGTTTCACGACGATGCCCCGAAAACCGCACAGCGGCGCGGTTTGCAGCCTGTGGATAAGTCTGTGCGTATCGCGCAATTCAGGCGCGTGCGCGATGGCTGGCGCCATGGCGCAGGTACGGCTCCGCACCGCCAGCGTTCGTCTATCTATTTGATAATGTTGATGAAATAGTGCTGCAACGCCGTGCAATTTTTGGACAAATGGGCAAAATGCGACGAATGCAGCATTGTGTATAAATCCACGCGGTAAAGCGCACTGTGACGCCATTTCAGGCCCCGCGCAGGGCGCTCAGCGTGCCTTGTTCGCCAGTGCGTGGAACGCCGCCAGCACCTCGTTGCCGGTGCGCGGCGCGGGCAAAGCCGCGCGCAGGTCGCGGACCAGCGCACGCATCGGCTGGACATTGGCGAGCTTGGCCGCGGCGAACGCGGCGCGACCCTGTGCCGAGCTGAACCGGTGCAGGTCGAAAAAGTAGTGTTCCTGGCCGGTGGTGAGGAAGTCGAGCATCGGCTGCGCTGAAGCCGCGCTCGCCGGATCGCGGTGGCTGCGCATTTCGCGCTCCAGGCACAGGCGCTCGGCGCTGGCCATGAGCAGCGGGAAGTCCTCGGCGACATTGGCCGTGTCCAGGTCCGCCGCGACCAGGGCCAGTTCAAGCGCATGCACGACATTCGTGTCGGCGCGCCAGCCGGGCGCATGCTTGTCGAGTTTGGTATCGAGTTTCTGCGCCAGGGCGCCGCCGGATTCGACCACGAGTTCGGCGGAATTGAACTCCGCCGCCGGCATCGCCGGACGCGCATCGAACGTGCTGCCGGCGATCATCAGTTCGATGCTGGTGAACACCTCGGCGTTGCGTTCGCGGGAGAAGCCGCAGGCGTGCAGGATGCGGAAGGTTTCCTCGATGCTGGCGCGTTCGTTGCTGCCGGTGCCGGCGGCGAACTGCGGCACTTCCCGTTGGCGCAGGTCGTGCGCGGCCGCGAACAGCGCGAGCAGGAACCAGTCGCGCAGGCTCAGCGATGTGATGCCGATCGCGGCGATCAGGCGTTCCAGGCGCGGACCGAGGATTTCGAAGATATGGCCTTCGTTGTGGTAGGCGTGGAAATCGTCGCCCCAGCTGCCATGCCGGAAAGCGAGCCGGCAAAACGCCATCAGCACCGCATCCTCGGCACCGGCGACCGGCGGATGGTCGGTGCGCGCGGCGATGAGCGGCGCAAAGCGTTCGCGCCGGTGCGCGAGCAGTTCGAGCAGTTGCGGATTGCGCTCGCGCACGAGCTCGCGGGCCGTGGCGGCATCGGGCACGCGGCGCTCGATGTCGTCCGCGGGAAACTCCGTGGGATAGCGGAATATCACGGCGCGCATGTCCTCCTGCGCCGGAGTATAGCCCGAACCGCGTCAGAGCAAGCCGCGCGCCGCCAGCGAGGTCGGCGCGCCGCTGCCGATGATGAAGTGATCGACGACGCGGACCTGGATCAATTCCAGCGCGCGCTTGAGCTCGGTGGTGATGGCGCGGTCGGCCTGGCTGGGCTCGGCCACGCCGGAGGGGTGGTTATGCGCAAGGATCACGGCGGCGGCGTTGTGCGCGAGGCAGCGGCGCACCACTTCGCGTGGATGTACGCTGGCGCCGTCGATGCTGCCGCGGAACAATTCCTCGAAGCCCAGGACGCGATGGCGATTGTCCAGGAACAGGCAGGCAAAGACTTCGTACGGATAGGCGCCGAGGCGGGCGCGCAGATAGTCCGCGCAGGCCGAAGGATGGGCCAGGGCCTGTGGTTGCTGCATCTCGCAGGCGAGGTAACGCCGGCCCAGTTCCATGGCGGCGTGCAACCGGCACGAAATCGCCGTGCCCAGGCCCGGTTCGGCGGCGAGCGTAGCCGCATCGCGCTCGAGCAGCGGCTTGAGTCCGCCATGGCGGGCAAGCAGCGTGCGGCCGATGTCCACCGCGGTCATGCCGCGCCGACCGGTGCCGATGAACAGGGCCAGCAGTTCGGCATCGGACAAGGCGGTCACGCCGCGCGCGAGCAGCTTTTCGCGCGGACGTTCGGATTCGGGCCAGTCGCGGATCGTGAGCATGCGCGCAGCATGGCGTCGGCGCGTGGCAGGCGACAGGCGGCAGGCCGGTCAATTCCGGTAAGCTATCGACCTTTGTCTGTGTCGGAATTTTCCTGCATGCCATCGCCGCCGCTGGCCAAGCTGCGCATCCTGCTCGGTGTCTCGGGTGGCATCGCCGCGTACAAGGCCGCCGAGCTGGTACGGCGCCTGCGCGATGCGGGTGCAGTGGTGCGGGTCGTGCTGACCGCCAATGCCGCGCGTTTCGTCACGCCGCTGACGTTCCAGGCGCTGTCGGGCCAACCGGTGCGTAGCGGATTGTGGGACGAGTCCGCGGAAGCGGCGCTGGGACACATCGAGCTGGCGCGCTGGGCGCAGCGCATCCTCGTTGCGCCGGCCAGCGCAAATACCCTCGCGCGCCTGGCGCATGGCATGGCCGATGACCTGCTGGCGACCGTGTGCCTGGCCAGCACGGCGCCGCTCGCCATCGCCCCGGCGATGAACCTGCGCATGTGGGCGCATGCGGCCACGCAAGCCAATGTCGAGACCCTGCGCAGCCGCGGCGTCGCCATCCTCGGACCTGCCGACGGTCCGATGGCGGAGCCCGAGTCCGGTCCCGGCCGCCTGCTCGAGCCCGAGCGGATCGTGGCCGCGCTGGCGGCATTGCATGGCCCGAAACCGCTGGCGGGGCGGCGCGTGCTGGTCAGCGCCGGGCCGACCTGCGAGGACATCGATCCGGTGCGCTTCATCGGCAACCGCAGTTCCGGGCGCATGGGTTTTGCCATCGCGCGGGCTGCGGTCGAACAAGGCGCGACGGTGCACCTCGTCGCCGGTCCCGTGCATCTGCCGACGCCCGCCGGCGTCGCGCGCGAGGACGTGCGCAGCGCGCGAGCGATGCGCGATGCCGTGATGCGACAAATTCCACAATGCGACATTTTCATTGCCGCCGCCGCGGTTGGTGACTATCGCCCGACCGAAATCGCCGCGCACAAGCTCAAGAAATCCGGCAAGGCGCTGGTACTTGAACTGACCGAGAACCCGGACATCGTGGCGCAAGTCGCGGCGTTGAAGAAGCGGCCATTCGTGGCCGGCTTCGCCGCGGAAACGCAAAATGTGGAGAAGCACGCGCGCACCAAGCTCGTGCGCAAGGGCCTGGATTTGATCGCCGCCAATCGCGTCGGCAATGGCGTCGGGTTCGATGCGGACGACAACGAACTGACCTTGATTTGGCCGGGGGGCGAAGAACACCTGCCGCGTGCGGACAAATTGCAACTTGCACATGCCTTGCTCGCGCGCATCGGCGCCTTGCGTGCGAAATCGGCGAAGCGACGGCGATGAACATCGATGTGGAACTGAAAATCCTCGATCCGCGCCTGGGTGGCGAGATCCCGCTGCCCGCGCCGGCGACGCCGGGTTCGGCCGGGATGGATTTGCGCGCGGTGCTGGATGCGCCGCTGACGCTGCAAGCCGGCGCAACGGCACTCGTTCCCGCCGGCCTCGCCATCCACATCGGCGATCCGGACTATTGCGCGGTGATCCTGCCGCGCTCGGGCCTGGGCCACAAGCATGGCATCGTGCTTGGCAATCTCACCGGCCTGATCGATGCGGACTACCAGGGCCCGCTGATGATTTCGTGCTGGAACCGCGCAGGCGTGCCCTATACCATTGCTCCGGGAGAGCGCATCGCGCAACTGGTGTTCCTGCCGGTGGCGCACGCGCGGTTCCGGGTGGTGGATGAATTCGCGGCGAGCCAGCGCGGCTCGGGCGGATTCGGCCACACCGGCGTGCGCTGAACGACCCAGGACGCAAACGGCAGATCGGCATGGCGAACAAGTCCGGCGACAAACCTTCCGCACTACAACGCGCGTTCGAGCAGGCGCGCAAACCGGGTGCGCTGGCGCGCGTGCTGGATCCGCGCAATGCGCTGTTCCTCGGCGCTTGCCTCGTATTCGTCGCCTGCGCGTTTTGCGCCTGGCAGTCGTGGCTGATGTGGAGCCGGATCAGCGGTGCGCGCCAGGCGGACTCGGTCTCCCGTGCGGAAGTGACGGCCTTGAACCAGGCCGTCGCCGAAACGCGCCGGCGCGTGATCCAGGCCGTGGATGGCGACGCCATCGCCGCGGCACTGGCGCCGGGCGACGACGCCGATCATGCCGGTGCCATCGCCGCCCTGAAGCAGGCGTTGCCCGATCTCGTCGCCGCCAATTTCTACCGCGCCGACCTGAGCGACGTGCTCGGCACCGATTTCGCAAAGTTCGGCTATGCCAAGGCAGCGATGCTGGTGCAGGCGCACCAGTCGCAGATGGGCGCGCCCCTGCAAACCCACCTGGTGGCAAACCGCGAGCGCGTTCTTTCATTTGCGCTGCCGGTCACCCACGACAAGCAGACGCTGGCCTACGCCTATGTCGAATTGCCGTTTGCGCCGCTGCTCAAGGTCTTCGAGGAGCAAAGCCTGTCGAATGCGCGCATCGATTTGCGCCAGGGCGACGGTCGCGGCGACCTGGTGATCGCCAGCATCGGCAACCACGCGGTGCGCGATTCGCTGACCGATCCCGGCATCGGCGTCGGCGGCAGCCTGTTCCGCATCGGCAGTGCGCGCGAGGAATTCTCGATCGTATTGCCGGACAACCTGTGGCTCGCGATTCCATTGACGCTCGTCTTGTTGGGGCTCGGCATGTTCCTGATGCAGGCACGCAACATCGGCCTGGGCGAGGCGTGGGATCGGTTCCTGCGCCGGCGCGTGGCGCCGGCCGGGCCGGAACAAACCCTGGCGCAGGCGATCGCCAAGCCGACACCTGTGGCCAAGCCCAAGCCCGTGGCGGCAGCGCCTGCCGAAGTGGCGGTTGATCGCAGCATCTTCCGCGCCTATGACATCCGCGGCGTGCTCGGCAAGACGCTTACCGCCGGCGTGGCCCGCCAGATCGGCCGCGCGATCGGCAGCGAAGCGCAGCAGCAGGGATTGAAGGAGATCGTGGTTGGCCGCGACGGCCGCCTGTCCGGGCCAGAGCTTTCCGCGGCGCTGATCGAAGGTTTGCGCGCGACCGGTTGCAATGTGATCGACATCGGCATGGTGCCGACACCGGTGCTGTATTTCGCCACCTACCACCTCAATGCGGGTTCTGGCGTGATGGTTACCGGCAGCCACAATCCGCCCGACTACAACGGCTTCAAGATCGTGCTCGGCGGGCAGACGCTGGCCGAGCAGGCGATCGTGGATCTGTACACGCGCATCAGCGAAAACCGGCTTGCCAGCGGCAGCGGCGGCTTGCAGACGATGGACGTGACGCCGGACTACATCGACCGCATCACCGGCGACGTGCTGATCGAGCGCAAGCTCAAGGCCGTGGTCGATTGCGGCAACGGCGTGCCCGGCGCGGTCGCACCGGCCGTGCTCGAAGGCATCGGCTGCGAAGTCCAGCCCTTGTATTGCGAGGTCGATGGCAATTTCCCGAACCACCATCCGGATCCGTCCGATCCGCACAATCTGCAGGACCTGATCCTGTCGGTGAAGCAGATGCACGCCGACGTGGGCCTGGCGTTCGACGGCGACGGTGATCGTCTGGGCGTGGTCACGGCCAATGGCGAGGTGATCTTCCCCGACCGCACCCTGATGCTGTTCGCGCGCGATGTACTCACGCGCAATCCGGGTGCAACGATCATCTACGACGTCAAATGCACCGGCAAGCTGCAACCGTGGATCCTGCAGGCCGGCGGCAGCCCGATCATGTGGAAGACCGGGCATTCGCTGATCAAGTCGAAGATGCGCGAGACCGAGGCGGAACTGGCCGGCGAGATGAGCGGGCACTTCTTCTTCCGCGAACGCTGGTACGGTTTCGACGATGGCATCTACGCCGCGGCGCGGCTGATGGAAATCCTCGCCGCCGATCCGGAAGGGCGTGCGCCGCAGGAGATTTTCGACAGCCTGCCCAAGGGCGTGTCCACGCCGGAATTGAAGATCGAGATGACTGAGGGCGAGCACTATCGCTTCATCGAGCAATTCAAGGAGAACGCCAGCTTCGACGGTGCGCGCGTGACCACGATCGACGGCGTGCGCGCGGACTGGCCCGATGGCTGGGGCCTGGTGCGCGCATCCAACACCACGCCGGTGCTGGTGTTGCGCTTCGATGCCGATACGCCCGAGGCGCTGGCCCGCATCCAGGACACCTTCCGCAAGCAACTGCTGGCGCTGGACGTCGCGCTGAAGCTGCCGTTCTGATTTCGCGTTACGGTTTTGTCGCGGGTTTGTCGCTAATCTGCCGGTAATGCGCCAGCTCCGCATCGAACTTCGCGGCGTTGTCGACCTTTTCCTGCTGCTTCGCGACAATGTAGGCCTTTTGCTTTTCGATGTTCGCGCGCAGCGACTCGATCTGCGCGCGCAAGTTGGCCGGTACCGGTTTGCCGGTGCGCTCCAGGTCCGCGGCATGCGTGAGGTTGTCGGTCAGGCTTTTTTCCTGGCTTTGCAGGCTGATCTGCGTGGCCTGGATGTACTGGTCGATCATGGCCAGTTGCGCCTGGTGCGCCTCGCTCAGCATCTGTTCGGTCGGATACGCCGCGAGCAACTGTGCGTCGTCGCGGGCCTGGTCGGCTGCCACTTTGTCCGCCGCCTTCTTCTGCGCCTGGATTTTTTCCTCGGCCTTCGCCTCTTCAGCCGTCATCGGTCGCGCCACGTGGCGCAAACGCATGCCGTTGCCGTTGACGACGTCGTATCCGGCCTGGATGGCCGCATCGGACAGCACGTCGTCGAAATGCACGACGCCCTGTGCGTCCGTCCACCGGTAGCGGTCGCGGGTCTTGTCGGCGGCCAGCGCATTCGCGGCGGCGAGCGTGAGCAGAAGTAGTGCCAACAGCCAAGTGATGCGGCGCATGGAAGAATCCTCCGATGCGCGAGTATAGCGCCGGGCGCCGGCTACACGCCGTATTCGGCGCGGTAGGCATCCAGGCGCGGGCGATGCGGGGCGAGCTCCGCGCGCTCGGCGGCGAGCACCAGCAAATCATCAAGTCGCGCGATGGCGATGACCGGGATGCCGAATTGCGCGAGGATTTCCTGCGCGGCCGACTGCGTGCCTTGTCCGCGCTCCTGGCGATCCAGTGCGATCGCAACGCCAGCAGGCGTGGCGCCGTTGGCGCGGATCAGGGCGATGGATTCGCGCGTGGCGGTGCCGGCGCTGATCACGTCGTCCACGATCAGCACGCGACCCTTGAGCGGCGCGCCGATCAGTACGCCGCCTTCGCCGTGATCCTTGGCTTCCTTGCGGTTGAAGGCGACTGGAATGTCGCGGCCGTGTGCGTTGGCCAGGGCAATCGCGGTCGCCGTCGCCAGCGCGATGCCCTTGTAGGCCGGGCCGAACAGCATGTCGAAGCCGACCTTGGCCGTGATGATGGTTTGCGCATAGGCGTTGCCGAGCGCAGCCAGTGCCGCGCCGGAATCGAACAGGCCGGCATTGAAAAAATAGGGACTCGAGCGCCCGGACTTGAGCGTGTATTCGCCAAAGCGCAACGCGTTCTTTTGCAGTGCCAAGTCGAGGAATTCGCGCTGGTGGGCGAGCATGGTTATCGCGTTCGCGGTCTCGGGATTCCGGCTATTATCCACGAGTCCCTGCGGTTGGAGTCGCGCCTGTCGTGAGAATCGTCAGTTTCAACGCCAACGGCATTCGCTCGGCCGCGAGCAAGGGGTTTTTCCAGTGGCTGGAGAAGCACGGCGCCGATGTCGTATGCCTGCAGGAAACCAAGGCACAGGAAGATCAATTGACCGATCCGATGTTCCGCCCGGATGGCCACCATTGCTTTTATCGCGATGCGACGACCAAAAAGGGCTACTCGGGCGTGGCGATTTATTCCAGGCGCGAGCCCGACGACATGTTGACGAAGCTGGGCTGGGCGCCGTTCGATGACGAAGGCCGCTACATCGAGGCGCGTTACGGGAAATTGAGCGTGGTGTCGTTTTACATTCCATCCGGCTCATCGGGTGATGAACGCCAGCAATTCAAATTCAAGGTCATGGCGTGGCTCGACGGAATATTCGCGGACTGGCGCAAGTCCAAACGCGAGTATGTCTTGTGCGGCGACTGGAACATCGTGCGCAGCGAGCTCGATATCCGCAACTGGAAGTCGAACCAGAAGAACTCCGGGTGCCTGCCTGACGAACGTGCCTGGCTCAATGCGCTGGTCGGCAAACACGGCTGGATCGATTCGTATCGCGCGCTGAAGCCGGATGGCGAGGACTACACTTGGTGGTCGGCGCGCGGTGCGGCGCGCGCGAACAATGTCGGTTGGCGCATCGACTACCAGATCGTCACGCCGGGCCTGCGCGACAGGCTGAAGTCCTGTTCGATCGCAAGCACGCCGAAGTTTTCCGATCACGCGCCGTACACGGTCGATTATGCAGACTGAGGCCGTGGCCACGGCGAACAAGCCGTCGTTGTGGCGTGCCTTCGCGACCCCCGCGGCATGGACGATGCTGTTCTTCGGTTTTTCGTCCGGCCTGCCGTTCCTGCTCGTGGCCGGCACGCTGGCCTACTGGCTCAAGCAGCGCGGCATCGCCATCGCCGACATCACCATGATCGCCAGCGCCGGCATGGCCTACGCGCTGAAATTCCTGTGGGCGCCACTGCTCGACCATTGGCATCTGCCGCTGTTCCGGCGCCTGGGACGCCGCCGCGGATGGCTGCTGTTCGCCCAACTGGGCGTGACCGCCGGCTTGCTGGCGATGGCGGCGATCACGCCGGAACACCTTTCCGCGTTCGTCGTCGCCGCGCTGGTCGTGGCCTTGCTCGGGGCGACGCAGGACATCGCCGTGGATGCCTATCGCATCGAGATCGCGCCAATCCGGGACCAGGGCGCGCTGGTGGCGACTTATGCGCTGGGCTATCGCCTGGGCCTGCTCGTGGCCGGCGCGCTGGCCTTGATCCTCGCCGACCACTGGCCGTGGCGCAGCGTCTATGGGCTGATGGCGGCGACGATGCTGCTGCCGATCGTGGCCAACCTGCGTGCACGCGAACCGGATGCAATCGCCCAGGCGCCGTTGCGCTGGCGCGAGGCGATGCGCGTGGGCGTGATCGAACCGTTTGCCGATTTCTTCCGCCGCTATCGCCTGCCGCTCGCGCTGGCGACACTGGCCTTCATCCTCGTGTTCAAGATTCCCGAGCAGGCGACGATCGGCGGCATCATGAGCCCTTTCTACCGCGACATGGGTTTCTCGCTCACCGCGATCGGCTCGATCACGAAGATCTATGGTGTCGCCATCGGCATCGCCGGCGTTTTCGTCGGCGGTGCGGCGGTCGCACGCTTCGGCGTATGGCCAAGCCTGCTCACGGGCATCGTCGTGTGTGGCTGCAGCAACCTGCTCTATCTCTTGCTGATGTCGCATCAGGGCGATTTGTGGATGTTGACCGCGGTGATCTCGGGCGAGAACTTCACCTTGGGATTCCTCGGTCCGCCGACGGTCGCGTTCCTGTCCTCGCTGGTCAACCGCGATCACACCGCGACGCAATACGCCTTGCTTGCGTCGCTGGTGAACCTGCCGGGCAAGGTATTGGGATTCTTCGCCGGCGCCATCGTCGCCGCGTCAGGCTACGCGGCGTTTTTCGTGATCACCGTGCTGGCAATCCTGCCGGCGGTGGTGTTGTGCCTTTGGTTGTGGCCGCGTTTCCGGCAGCTGGAAAAGGCGCGCGGCGACGCGTGAAATTCGCGCCGATTGCTGCCAGAATCCCACCCGCAGGGGCACAGCCAAGGAACCCGCGGTGCCGGACATACTCGTACGCAATATCGACGACGCGCTGGCCGAGCGCATCAAGACGATCGCGCGCGAACGCAACTGGTCGATCAACGAAGTGATCGTCCATGTGTTGCGCCACAGCCTTGGTTTCGGCGGCGAAGACGTGGCACGGCGTGAAATCCACGACGTCGCCGAAATGCGTGGAACCTGGAATCCCAACGAATCGGCCGCCTTCCGCAAGGCGCTGGAGGCATTCGAGCAGGTCGAAGGCACGCCGCTGTTCGTGGATGCGGACAAACCGGCCGATCAGGCGCCGAAATAGATTCCGCCGAGCACGCGTGCGCCGCGCGCGCCGGTCACCGAACCGAGGCCTTCGATTGCGCGCCCGGCGAGACGCTCATGCGCCAACCATGCAAACGCCATCGCTTCGACGTAGTCCGGATCGATCCCGACCTGCGCGCTGCTGACCACCGGCAAGGGTGCCAGTTGCACGCCAATCGCGCGCATCAGCTCGCGATTGTGCACCCCGCCACCGCACACCAGCACTTCGCGTGCGGATGGCGCGTGTGAACGCACGGCGTCGGCGACACTGCGCGCGGTCAATGCCACGAGCGTGGCCTGTACGTTCGCCGGTGTCGCGCTTGTCTCGCGCAAATGCGCGGACAGCCAATTCAGGTGAAACACCTCGCGTCCCGTACTTTTCGGCGGCGGCGCGGCGAAATACGGCTCGCTGAGCAAACGTTGAAGAAGCGATGCGTCGGCCTTGCCGCGCGCAGCGAAGGCGCCGTCGCGGTCGAATGCCTCGCCCAGGTGCTGTTGCGTCCAGGCATCGAGCAGGCAGCTTGCGGGACCTGTGTCGAATCCGCGCAGCGGCTTGCCGTCGAGGATGGTGATGTTGGCGATGCCGCCAAGGTTGAGCACGACGCGGTCGATGCCATCGCGAGGCAGAATTGCGGCGTGGAACGCCGGCGCCAGTGGCGCGCCAAGGCCGCCTGCGGCGATGTCGCGGCGGCGGAAATCCGCCACGGTCGTGATGCCGGTGTTTTCCGCGATGACGTTCGCATCGCCCAGTTGCAGGCTGTAGGGAATCGCGTTGCGTGGACGGTGGCGCACGGTCTGGCCGTGCGAACCGATCGCCGCGACGACACGGGCATCGATGCCCTCGCGTTGCAACAATGCATGGGCCGCAGCGGCGAAGTTGCGTGCGATTTCCACATCCAGTGCGGCCAGGTCGTCCAGTGCGACGCAGCCATCGCCTTGCGCCAGATCGAGAATGCGCTGACGCAGATCGTTGGGATACGCTTGCGTCAGCGCCGCGTGCAGGCGCGGCGCAGGATCGAAGCCGGCGAGCGCGACGTCAATGCCATCGGCACTGGTGCCGGACATGAGCCCGAGAAAGAGCGCGGCGGGTTGCGCCACGGAAGACTACTTTGCCGACGCCAGTTGCAAGCTGTCGAGTTTGTCGAGCTTGGCCAGCATCGGCGAGGACTCGCGCTTGAAGCGTGCGAACTCCGCCGCCGGCAGCGGCTCGGGCTTGGGCAGCGTGACCGTGAGCGGATTGCGGTGCACGCCATCGACGCGGAACTCGTAGTGCAGGTGCGGGCCGGTGGCCAGGCCCGTCATGCCGACAAAGCCGATCGTCTGGCCCTGGCTTACGTGCTGCCCGACCCGCTCGTTCGCAAAGCGCGACATGTGCCCGTACAGGGTGCTGAAGTGGCGACCGTGGTCGATGATGACGACGTTGCCGTAACCGTGCTGCCAGCCGCGGAAGACGATGCGGCCGTCGCCCGCGGCATGCACGGGCGTGCCGGTCGGCGCGGCATAGTCCACGCCCTGGTGCGCACGTGTGTAGCCCAGGATCGGATGCAGGCGCGCAAGGCTGAAGAATGACGAGATGCGCGTGAATGCGACCGGCGTGCGCAGGAAGGACTTGCGCAAGGGCCGGCCGTCGGCGCTGTAGAACATCGTGCCGCCACGGCTGTCGGTGTAGCGGATTGCGGAAAACCGCTTGCCGCGGTTTACGAAATACGCAGCCAGGATGTCGCCATCGCGCAGCTTTTCGCCTTCGCGCCAGACACTGTCGTAGATCACGGTGAAACTGTCGCCCGGACGCAGGTCCTGGGCGAAATCGATGTCGTAGCCGAAGGCGTCGGCGAGCTTGATGACCATCGCATCATCCATTCCCGCGCGGTTGGCGGCGTCGAACAGCGAGTCCGTGATGATGCCGTGCGCGACCTCGCTGCGGCGTTCGACGTCGCGCGCGGCGGTGCTCTGGTGCATGCCCTTCGCGTCGAACGTGACCGTGACCTGGGTCTTCTCGTCGCGGTCGAAACGCAATGCGGTCAGGTGGCCATCGGTGGCGTGGGCGAAAGCGAATTCCTCGCCCGGATGAATGCGCACCAGCGCATCCTTGTTCGCCGAATCCAGCAGCAAGGTATGCAGGTCGTTTCCCGACACGCCTTGTGCGTGGAAAATCGCGCCGACGGTCTGCCCCGGCTGCACGCTCACGGTTCGCCAGTCGATGTCGGCGTCGGGCGGGGCGGTGTCTTGCGTTTGTACCGGCAGCGGCGGCACCGGCAGATCGAGGGTTATGAAATCGCTGGCGATCGGATCGCGCGTGGCGTTCGCGCCGCGCGGTGCGAGCAGGCCGATGACGGCGACCGCAGCGAACAGGATGGCGGCGAGCAGCCAGTGGCGATGGCGCCAACTCAACGGCGCCGCCGTGGCCTTGCGCAACCACGAATGCACGACGTGCGATTTGTAGAAATGGAAATGCCGACGCGGCAAATGGCGACCACGCGCTGCGCGGTGTGCAGTGAGTCGGATAAAATGCGCAACGCGGTTGGTCTGGGGCACGTGATCGGGTCCTGCAAACGCGCCGTACCTTAGCCCCTGTATCGGACCCCGTCAACGCCAAGCAGCACAAGGCTTTGCGATGGTTTGATGGTTAACGATTAATTAACGCCGCCTGCCCGTTTTCCGGTGCGCGGCAAGCGAGGCGTGACATGAACGATGTGGCAACGGCCCTGGAGCAGATCGCTCGTGGCGCCGAGGAAATCATCAAGCGCGAGGACCTGCAGGCGCGGCTGAAACTCGGACGCCCGCTGCGCGTGAAGGCGGGTTTCGACCCGACCGCGCCGGATCTGCATCTCGGGCATACGGTGCTGCTCAACAAGATGCGCCAGTTCCAGGATCTGGGGCATCAGGTCATTTTCCTGATCGGCGACTTCACCGGCATGATCGGCGACCCGTCCGGCAAGAATGCGACGCGCAAGCCGCTCACGCGCGAGGATGTGTTGGCGAATGCGGAAACCTACGCCGCGCAGGTGTACAAGGTTCTCGATCGCGAGAAGACCGAGCTGCGCTTCAACTCGGAATGGTTCGGCAAGATGGATGCCGCCGACATGATCAAGCTCGCGGCCAAGCACACGGTCGCGCGCATGCTCGAGCGCGACGATTTCGAGAAGCGGTATAAAAGTGGACAACCGATCGCGATCCACGAATTTTTGTATCCGCTGGTGCAGGGCTACGATTCGGTCGCGCTCAAGGCTGACGTCGAACTCGGCGGTACCGACCAGAAATTCAACCTGCTGGTCGGCCGCCAGTTGCAGGAAGAAAGCGGCCAGCCGCCGCAGATCGTCCTGACCATGCCGCTGCTCGAGGGTACCGACGGCGTCAACAAGATGTCGAAATCCCTCGGCAACTACATCGGCATCAACGAGGTGCCGAACGAGATTTTCGGCAAGGTCATGCGCCTGTCCGACGACATGATGTGGCGCTATTTCGAACTGCTGTCGTTCGACAAATCGCTCGTCGACATCAAGCGCATGCGCGAAGAAGTCGCGGTCGGCAAGAACCCGCGGGACTTCAAGATGGAATTGGCCGTCGAGTTGACGGCGCGCTTCCACGACAAGGCAGCGGCGCAAGGTGCGATCACGCATTGGAACGAGGTGGTGCAGGGCGGCGGCGTACCACAGGACATCAAGCTTCAGGACATTCCGGTTCCCGCGACCGGCATCCGCCTGGGCGCCTTGCTCAAGGCGGCAGGACTGGCGCCGAGTACGTCCGAGGCGATGCGCAAGTTGAACGAACGCGCCGTGCGCGTGGACGGCGCGGTGGTCGAAGACCGCGAGTTGACTCTGGCGGCGGGTGGCGAACACCTGCTGCAACTGGGCAAGCGCGGGTTCGCGCGCGTGCGGCTGGTCGCGGGTGGATGAAATTTCATGCGATGGGATGTTGACCGTCCCGGAAAGGAATGTATAATGTGCGGCTCGCCGGACGAAAGGTTCGGTGGCGGGGCGGAAAGCTTCGCCGGGTTTGATCTTTGACAGTGTGCGCAGGTGACTTGTGTGGGCGCCTTGGGATGGATGAGAGTCCATCGAGACAAGAGCGTCTTCAAGCCTCGATTTCAGGTTCTACCCGAACCT